>NZ_CP032760.1:2017880-2690506 GCF_003953885.1 Halocella sp. SP3-1
GTATAGCTGGCTTTTGAATAACGGCTTAAAACCGGAAAAAACATTACTTGATGTAGGCTGTGGTAGTTTGAGGGGTGGAATTCATTTTATTAAATACTTGAAAACTGGAAATTATTATGGGATTGATATCAATCCATCTTTAATAAATGCTGGAAAAATTGAATTACAGGAACAGCATATTAGTAAAACTGTTAATCTTATGGTTAATGGAGATTTTGAATTTAAGCTCTTTAAACAAAAATTTGATTTTGCACTTGCCCAATCTGTATTTACTCATTTACCTATAAACCATATTTTTAAATGTCTAATTAATATTGATAAAGTATTGAAAAAGGAAGGCAAATTCTACGCAACTTTTTTTGAGACTAAAGATAAATTTAATTTGAAAGCAATAAAACAAAGTGAAGAAGTAACATCCTATATTGATAAGGACCCATTCCATTATCATTTTTCTGTATTTGAATTTTTAGTTGATGGTCTGGATTTGAGTGTGGAGTATATAGGTGACTGGAAACATCCTAGAAATCAAAAAATGCTCTGTTTTTATAAATAGTTTGATTTAATAGTAAATTAATTGTATTAGAATAAACTTAGATTATTAGGGGTGCAAATGATGATAAATGAAGGGAAAATATGTTTTATAACATGTGTTAATGATATAAAACAATATAATACTTCGTTAAAATATCTGGATTCATTAATTATTCCTGCTGGTATCGAATTGGAGAAGATATGCATAGAAAATGCTGAATACCTTACAAAGGAATATAATAAAGCAATGGAAAAAACAGCTGCTAAATACAAGGTTTATATGCATCAAGACACATATATTATCAATAGACACTTTATTAATGATATTATTAGGATTTTCAAAGAAGATAAAAATGTAGGAATGATTGGGGTTGTAGGAGCAAAAAGTATTCCAGATAGTGGGTTGTGGGGAGAGTCACCACACAAGTATGGAAAACTATTACACACCATGACCGGAAAGCTTGCTTCTTTTGAATGGAAGGAAATAAAAGGTTCTTATGAAAGTGTAAAATGCATAGATGGATTAATAATGATTACACAATACAATATACCCTGGAGAGAGGATCTTTTTACTGGGTGGCATTTTTACGATCTTTCCCAAAGCATAGAATTTATTAGGGCTGGGTATAAAGTAGTTGTTCCCAAACAAAATAAACCCTGGTGTATGCATGATTGTGGAGTAGATTTCAATCGATGTAAAAATTTAGAGGAATTTAGGGGAGCTTTTATAAATGAATATCTGAAATAGATAATAAGAATAACTAGGTTATTTAAATGCCTAGCTATTCTTATGTTTTACTAACTCTATTTTTCTAGAAAAAAATTCAAAAGAATAGGTCATAGATTGTTATTTAGTTTTCCTAGCAGGATAGGTTTTTTTTGAGGTTTAGTATAATCTTTGTCTCTAATACTTCTATATTCGTTTCTAAATTTTTTTAGAATAGAATCAAGGTTTATATTATTTGTAGCTATACCCCCATGAATCTGATGGAATGTTCCTTCACCAAGTAAAGTAACTAGCGGAGTATCTGGTAAATCACATGCTCTTGCATAAGTGTCTGAATTCAAAAGCCCTCCACCTGGAGAAACAAATTGTTCATCAAAACCATTTAATTCTTTCCATAAATCTCTTGTCATAAATAAAGCATTACTTTCAGATATAGGTGAAAACCAGCCATCTTGACTTGACCCAGCAAATGTACTTATTGAGAAAAGGCGATAGCCGTTTTTCTGCCAATTGACTGAATCAAGTAATAAATCTTCTTGTAATGCATTATATCCCTTTAATATACTCTGGGGTTGAATTTCTTTTCCTAAATGAAACCCTAAAGTAGATACAATAACCCTTGGATACATTTTTTTTGCTTTTAAGGCATAATGAAATATGCCTGGTGAAAGCATTCTTGCTCCATCAATCATTGTACAAATAAAATCAGCTGAAGCATGCTCGATTCCGACATTTAAAGCATGTGCCGGTGATTTTGAAGGATTTTTAATAACAATTTGTTTGACATTTTTATAATTTGGAGGAATTTCATACAAGGTTTTAGAACCATTGTCTACCACGATAATTTCAATATGTTCATCCTTTATGCCTTTTTGATATATATCTCGCATAGTATATAAAGTCCTTGGAAGTTCTCTATTTATATTATAGGCAACAACAATAACAGATATTAAAGGTTTGGTTTTTTTATCTATATTTATATTTTGTGGGTTTATAAAATTGAAAAATGCTTTCGAATGATCTTTGGATATAGCATCTTTTCTTTCTAACTGGGATTTCAAACATTCATCTAGTTGCTTGTTATTCAAATTATTAAATTCGTTTACTATGGTATTATATTTATTAACTAAAATTTTATTCCTGGGATTTAATCCTTTAATAATTAATAGTCCACCAGGTTTTGTATCCAACAACAAAAAATCTAAATCCTTGCGGTACTTTTTTAAACAGTAAAGTATTTTCCACACATCACCCATCCAAACCTTTGTCTGTCTCTTTCGTCCTGCTTGAATAGGATTATTAGGAAAAATATCATCTATAAGAACAATTGTATTTTTATTTGAATATTTTTCAATATTTATAAAATCTCTTAAAACAAATTCAAAAAGATGCATTCCATCAATAAATACTAAATCAATTTTTTTATTTTTTAAAGCATCTTGAGCAACAAATTCAAAAAAATTATCACTTGTCATTCTAAATAAAATTTTATTTTTATTTAATAGATTATTATCTATTTCAGGTTCAGGATCGATACCATATGATAAACTTTGTGATAATTTAAAACTATCTCCTTTTTTCACACCGATTTCTATATAAAATTTGGGCTTTATTACCTTATGGAGATATTTTAATACATTTAAATAAAAAAAAGAGCCTTTAATTGTTTCTTTATCTTGTATTGTTTGCTCTACTTTGAATATTGGCAGCAAATCTCTTTTATAATCATTTACCCAAAATTCATCATATTTATCCCCTGGTTTATATTGAAATTTACTGATTTTAGTTTTACTAAATACTCCAACTAATTCTTTCCAGGGACCTCTTTTATCACGCCAACAATCAATAAGAAAACAATTTTCACGTTTGGCTAAAGCTATATAGGCATCTGGATTATATCTAAAACAGTCTACTGGGAATTTATGAATAGGTCCAGCTGATGGGGCTATTAGAAAAAAGATTCCATCAGATTTTAGTATTCTAATAATTTCTGAAAAAAGATCCCAAAAATATTCTACATGTTCAAAAACTTGACCACATAATACAATATCAATGCTATTATCTTTAAAAGGCAAGCTATATGGTTCATTTAACACGATATCGACACCAACATTTTCTTCTAGGTCTACTGCTTTATATATAAATCTTTGATTAGAAAAAATATCTCTATAACTGCCATTTATATTTGCTCCCCCTATATCGATAACACTGATAGCTGTCTTTTGACGCCATATATCATTACAAATATATCTTTCGTAACATTTTTGCATGTTTTCTAATGATGATGGATGCATAAGTTTCTCCTTTCTCTTAAAATCTAGCATTAATTATTTTTATAATTTAGACTGGAAAGAAAATTGCTTATTTAATTAAAAAAAAGTTTTAGGTTTTCTTTTCTTCTGAAAAATTTATTTTTCTATGGAAAAAATTTTTTTATAATTGTTTAAAATGGGTGTTCATAATATATTTATTAAGAAGGATATTTAAATAGTGTATGATTTTTTGGAAGAATTGTTATTTCTTATTTTTCAGTATATATTATGTGGGTTATAATATTTTGTTACTTGATAGCTAGTAATAGATATTGATTATTTCTTGGCAGATGAAGTTTTTATTAATAGATAGCTTTATTTAGAAGATTAACCTTTTTTAAAAAATTAAATACGATGTTAGTAAGATAGAAAGAGGAGGGAGATAAATGTCGAATATTTATACAGTGGAAGCAATAATTGACTATATTAATAAAAGTGTTGATAAAACAATGCCTAATAATCAAATAAAAAGAATAGGAGATAAAAAAGATAATATGATATTTGTTAATCCAGTGGCAATAGGGGGTGTTGGAGGAAGTGGAACTAGGGTTATAGCAGAAATTTTGAAACAAATGAATTATTATATTGGTAATGATTTAAATGATGCAAATGATAATTTATCATTTGTTATTTTGCTAAACAGATCCAAATGGTTTTTAGAAAATAATGAAGAAAATAACAAGGAGATTATGAAACGATTTGAAATTTTTGAAAGGATTATGACTGGCTCCTTTGAACCTGACCATACGGAAATTGTGTATATTATTGAGGCTGCAAGGGATTGTGTATTTTTCAATAATCTATCAGGCTTATGGGGCATAAATAGAATCGTTAATATATTAAAATCCAATCAAATTGATAATTCGCAGCATTTAGGCTGGGGTTGGAAGGATCCAGCAACATATTTATTTATAAAACATATGAAAGAATATTTTAAGTCCTATAAATATATACATGTTATCAGGCATGGACTAGATATGGCATACAGTAAAAACATTTTGCACCTTATTTGGTTTGGCAAACTATTTGGAATAGTAATGCCAAAAGATTCAGCACAATTACCCAAGGCTCTACTTAACTTTTGGATAAAAGCAAATAATCAGGCAATCAATAATGCAAAACAAACCCTGGTAAAAAACTTTTTATTAATTAATTTTGATGAGTTGTGTTCAAATCCTAAAGGACAAATCAACAAAATGTTGAATTTTTTAGAAATAGATAGAGATCAGGTTAATATAAACAAATTATATCTATTACCCCAAAAAGTTAAATCTATAGGTCGGTATAAAAAACATAATTTAAGTATTTTTGATAAAAAAGAAATAGAAGAGGTGAAAAAATTAGGATTTACAGTAGAAGGGTAATTTACTGCTGCTTCGAATTTGAATGTTAAAGGAGGGGTTACTATTCTCCTTTAACATTCAATTGTCTTAATAGTTTTGCAGACTCCTGTATATCTTTGGGGCAATGAGTGAGACAATAAGTAATTTAATAATATCACCTGGTAGTGATGTAAAAAGCCCTATCTGTAGTGTTTTATTGATAGTAATGCTGGCGCCCACAACATAATTAAGTATAATATAAAGGTATGGTACACCGATGGTGTAAATTACGATTATACCAGCTAAACCAGCTATAATTGAACGTTTAAAGTTTAATTCTCCATTTTCAGTGAGCATTCCGATAACATATGCTCCTGCAATAAAGCCCAGTAAATATCCAAATGAAGGCTTAAGGATATAGCCTGGACCACCCCCTTCGGTAAAGATAGGGATTCCGATTAGACCTATAAATACATAAAGCAGCTGACTTAAGGCAGCCAGTTTTTTCCCCAGTATAAGGCCAGCCATAAAGACAAAGAATACCTGTAGGGTTATAGGAACAGAGGGTAGAGGAATCCGGATAAAAGCCCCAATTGCTGTTAAAGCAGCAAAGATAGCCACTAAAACCATTTCTTTTGTTTTCATTATTTAACACTTCCTTTTTAAATTATTTATTTAACAAACCCAAGGTCATTAATCATGACAATATCTTCTGCTGTCTTTCTACCTGATGTTGTAAGGTAGTCTCCTGTTAGCATGCCATTGATGCCTCCGATTAGACCTAGTGCCTGTAGGTTTCTTAAGTTAGCTTCCCTACCACCGGCATAACGGATGTCTGTTTTGGGTAGGATAAACCTATATACCGCTATAGTCTGTAAAATATCCAGAGGAGGAAGGGATTCTTTATCGGCTAGGGGTGTTCCGGGAATGGGATTTAGGATATTAAGTGGTACAGAGTCAACCCTAAGTTCTTTTAATAGAAAAGCCATTTCTAATCTCTGTTCTCTGGATTCACCTAGTCCCAGGATACCTCCACTGCAGACCTCTAGACCTGCTTCTTGGGCTATATGTATCGTTTCAATTCTTTCCTGATAGCTGTGGGTTGTACATGTTTTTTCAAAATAGCTTGGGGCTGTTTCCAGATTATGATGGTAGCGTTCAACACCACTTTCTTTTAGTTTAAGGGCTGCCTCTTTATTAAGGAGTCCCAGTGAAACACAGAGCTTGAGATTAGTCTTTTTCTTCACTTCTTTGATTATACTTATAATATTTTCAAAATCACCATCAATCCCTCGTCCAGTAGTAACAAGGGAGAAACGATCTGCAGCAGCTGCTTCTGCCTGGTAGGCTGCTTTTAATATCTCTTTTTTAGATAAAAGCTGATGTGTATTAATATCTGTTTGGTGGTAAATAGACTGAGCACAGAAGGAACAGTCTTCACTACATCTACTGGAACGGGCATTTACAATTGAACAGAGGTCTACCTGCCTACCTTTGAATTTCTCACATATTATGCCTGCCATTATAAGTAAAAAATTAATGTTTTCTTTTTTAAGCCTGCTAAGATAATCGGCGTCATCTTTATTGATGTCTTTACCTTGAATAACCTTTTGACTTAACTCTAATATTTTATTGATATCTTTGATTTGCTAGCACCCCCTAAATAATACAGCTATAATAATAATATAAATATGATTATTTGTCAACTAAAATAATCAATTGGTTAACAATATACGATTATTTGTAAAAATAATAATTTTATTATATAATTTTAGAGAATATAAGTTTATATAATATAAAATGTTGGAGGAGAGTAGTATGCGGAAAAAACTATTTTTGGTCCTAGACAATTATAAAGAGAAGGCGTTAAAGAGAAAGAGGGATTATAATCTACCACCACGTCCTTTGACAGAGAGTGAAGTAACTGTTTTGATTAAAGGCTTAATGATTGAGGGCCTTGATCAGGTAGATTATATGATTTTTGAGACAGAAAAGGTGAGTCAATTAATTATTAGACTCTTATCTGAAGAAGTTAGAAGGGGTACTTTCCCTTCTTCATATCTTAAAGCAGAAGGGCTGGCAGAGATAGTTAAAGGCCAGCTGAAGTCACCTTATCTTTCAGCAGAAGCGGCTTTAAGCCTGTTAGAGGATATGAAGGGTGGAGCTGCTGCTGTACAATTAGTCAACCTGCTTGAAGAAGGGGTTTTTATTAATGAAATTATTGAAATACTGAGGAGCACTGTGCTGGTAAATAGAGAAGAGTTTGACCGACTGACTAAGATGAGTTCTAAGATATCTGAAATAAAAGAATTAATCAAAAGCTGGGCAGAGAGGTGTTTTGCTGCTGGCTGGAAACTCCCTGAGTCTTATCAGGGGTTATGTATCAAGGTAGGTAATAATATTACTACCGGACATCTCAGTCCTTCAAAACATGCTGGTTCCAGAACAGACCAACCCCGCCATGCTCAGTTTATCATGGAGGGTAGGGAAGATGAGGAGGATTTCCTTGATCGACTAGATAAACTGCATAATGAATCTGAGGATATTATCCTGGTAGCTGGTGAGGCCCTCGGAGAGGGTTCCTCCCGTAAGTCAGCAACATATACTGTTTTACAGGTCTTAGGAAAATCAGTTGTTGGTGAACCAGAGAAAAAACAGGGAGGGGTTGTAATAGCCAAAAGTATGGCCCCTATTTTCCAGAATTCTCTAATAGCTTCTGGTATTTTACCGCTTATTGCTGATACTGATGGAATTAATGAAGGTGATAGTCTGGAGCTTGATTTAAATAAGAAGAGGCTGCTGGTAAATGGAAGTAATGAAATAGAGATAGAACTGCCGGTTGAATATAAACTAAATAAGATTGCTGCTGGTGGTATGACTTACTTTGATGCTGGTAATGAACTGCAGAAATGGGCTGTGCAATATTGTAAGGATAATGATATAGCTATTACAGATGAAAATAATAAAAATATGACAACAAGTAACAATAGACCAAAACAGACCTTAGCACAGAAGATAGTTGCCCGGAACAGACTGGATGGTAAAAGGAGTATTCTCCCTGGTGAGACTGCTGAGGTAAGAATCAGGGGGGTTTATTCACAGGATACTACCGGGCCGATGACAATAGAAGAATATCAATCTATGTCTGGGGGTAAGTTCGGCGCCGAATTTGTAGTCCAATCCCTCTGTCATACAGGTGAATGTCCTTCCAGTGAGGAAAGGGATAGACATCGTTTTATTGATCAGTTTATTACTGCCAGGGGTGGTGTTTGTCTTAAACCTGGTGAAGGTATTATTCACACCATTGGTAATAGATTTGTCCTCCCTATAGATGTTATAGTTGGTGGGGACTCACATACCAGAACCCCCAGGGGCTTATCTTTCCCCGCTGCTTCTGATATTGTTGCTGGGGCTATGAAATATGGCAAACAGGATTTAACCATGGACGAATCTGTCAGGGTTATTTTTAAAGGGAAACCTATTAAAGGGATAACAGCACGTGACCTGGTATCTACCTTAGTAGTTTTTGCTGAAAAAACAGTTGGGAAAGCAGTATATAATGGGAGAATAATTGAGATGGAGGGTCTAGAGTTTTTAGACTCTGATGAGAGATATATTATGACCAATGCTGTGGCAGAAAGGAGTGCCTCTGCTGGTACTATTCCTTCTGATGAAAAAACAATTGAGGCTATTAAAAATAATTTAGCATACCTGAAATCCAGGAGTGATGCTGATAGTTCTCTTTCAGTCAGGGATACAATCAAGACCATTGAAGAATACCTTGAAGACCCGGTATTATTAAGGGCCGATGAGGGTGCTGAATATGCCGCTACTATTGAAATACCTTTAGATAGGGTTACTGAACCATTAGTTGCTAAACCACATCACCCGGATAATGTAGCCTTTCTATCAGAAGTTGCTGGCACTGAATTAAATGAGGTCTTTATAGGTAGTTGTGTAGGCGGTGATATCGAAAGCATCAGGTCGGCAGCCAGGATTATTGAGGGACATCAGGTGCCACATGATATTAACTTTGTTGTTGGACCAGCTTCATTAGATATCTATTCTAAACTGGCTGAAGATGGGACTCTAACTAAATTAGCAGCTGCCGGGGCTACTATTATCATGCCGGGTTGTGGACTTTGTATGGGTAATAAACGTCGTATTGGTTCTGGTTCTACTGCCTTAACAACAACTACTCGTAATTACCAGTCCAGGATTGGACCGGCTGATTCGAAAACATACCTGGGTAGCGCCCATGTGGCAGCAATGGCTGCTGTACTGGGTAGATTCCCTACTGTGGAAGAATATTTTAAAATGTTTAAATAGATATTAATTTTTGATGTTTTATAGTAGGGTATATAAAATGGTGCTTAAATTCAAGCACCATTTTATTATATTACTTTAATTTTTACTGTCTTTTCTTTTTATAAAGGTAATAGGCAAGTAATCCTATTAAGAGATAAGGTAAGGCTGCCCCTATACTGGCTATCATATTATAGAAGCTATTTGTCATTCTATGCAGGGCATTTTGCAGTGCTTTAAAAATTCCCCAGTCAGTTGGCAGGTTTTTAACTTCTTCAAATTCTACTTCAATGGTACTTAAATCAACCTGATTATCAAGGTATTTCATCCGTCCTTTTAGTCTTTCTATTTCTATGCGGACCCGGTTCAGTTCTTTCTCAATATTGAGTATTTCTTCCACAGTACTGGCTTTATCCAGTAACTGCTGATACCGTTTTTGCTGGGCCAGATAATTTTCCAGTCTGATATCTATGTCGATATATTCCTCGGTAACATCATTAGTGGAAATAGATTGGTAGTTAACACTGGCAAAATCTTCACTGCTTAATTTCTCTAAGGTTGGATCAAAATTATCAGCAGGAACCCGCAGCTGATACCAGCTAAAACGCCTGTCATTTGCATCTGTCCATTCCCTGGAGTCAGCTATATAAGTGTTATATTGCCTACTTAATTCGACAATATACTGGTGGGCCACTTGAATATCATCTATTTCAAGGTTTAGTCTGGCGGTTTTTATTATTTTACGCTGTTCAGTGCTAATTTTATTATCAGGGGCAGCTGCCAGGTTTTTATCCATTTTTATTTCCTGGGTAGCTATTTCCGGTGAGGATTGCCTGTAAATACCTCCGTATCCATTACTATCTGAAGGATTAAAATAGTTCTGCTGATCGATATTATTACCCGGGTTATTTAGGACAAAAGTCAGGGCAATAACAGCAATGATAGCAATAGTGCTCACCAGCCCGGCCGGGACTCGAAGGGGAGTGAAAAAGTATTTTTTTAATCTATTAACTATACTGTCCTGTTTATTCTCTTTTTTATCTTTTTTATTGATTTTATTCATAATAGAAGGCAGGAGGTCTTCAGGTGGGGCGATATTTTTTAAGTTTGTCAGTTGATTGTAGTTTTCCTGATATTCGGCTAGCTCTGCCCTGCATTCTTCACATTCTTCAAGGTGTTTTTCCATGATTGTATATTCCTCTTTGTTTAGACTGTTATCAATATATAGGGGCAGTAATTCCTTTATTTTTTCATGTCTCATATCTCTTTCCTCCTTCTTGATATTTTTGATAGCTTATCTCTAAGCTTACAGCGAGCTCTGGATAATCTTGATTTGACTGTACCTGCTGGTAGATTAAGGATTTTAGAGATTTCATCATAAGTAAATCCCTGAATATCCCTGAGAACTAAAGGCTCTCTGTATTCAATACTAAGCTTGCTTAAGGCTATTTCTATATCCCTAAACTGTTCATTTTGTATTGAGCTTTCTTCAGGTTGATAGTTACTATTATTACTTACCCTTTCTGTTTCCTTTCTTTCTTCAGCAATACTATCAAGACTACGATGTTTCAACTCTTTCTGACGTTTCCTTAATTCATCCCGGCAGTGATTGCCGGCAATACTAAATAACCAGGTAGAAAAACTAGACTGTCCTTTAAATTTTTCTAAGTTTTGATATACCTTAATAAATATCTCCTGGGTAATATCGCTGGTGTCATCTAGATTGCTTAACATTCTTAGTACAGTATTATATACTTTTTTTTGATAACGGAGCACAAGTTCCTCAAAGGCACTTTCATCATTATTTCTGAATCTCTTGATAAGTTCTTTATCTGATATCTCCACTACCTTCACTCCTTTCTATTTATTTAGACGAAATTAATTTGTTTTTGTTCCAGAAAGCAAGCAAATAATATGTATTTCTATAATATATTATATCTTTTGATTTAGTATTTTACAATTGTAGGAAGTATTTTATTGTTGTTATTATAGCTTGTAAATTATTTTATTAAAGATTAAATATTGAAATTCCATAGTTCTGACTCTTCTTTTTATTGCGTATGGGATGGTTTACCACAAAGTTGCACTGACCCAGCACTCCCAGTATCACACATTAAGGTTGCAGTATCAGGTCATTGAGGTCAAGTTCATGCTTCCCGAGAATTTTAGAGTCGTTCAGTAAATATATTTGTCTGTTATAAAACCTGGAAGTAATTATACTGGGTAAAAGTTAAGCCCATTCTCAGATGTTGTTTTATTGTAATATTTTATGATAAAATGAAAGTAATAAAATATAATTATAAAGTCCTGAATAAGTCAAATAAGTTAAAGAGAAAGGATGTGTCTATTAATGAAGATTGAAGTAAATATATTGCCTGATGGAGGATTGGATTTAGCTGAAGGATTCATGGGAGAAGAGGGGGGCAAAATATTATGCTAAAGGCAGTAATTTTTGATTTTGATGGTACTCTTTTTGATACCAATGATATGATTATAGAAAGCTTTACCTATGCTATTAAAAAAGTATTGGGTTATAATATATTACCAACTGAGATTTATAATGTCTGGGGACGACCTTTAAAAGAACAGATGGAGAGATTTGGAAGAAATAATTGTCAGGAGCTTGTTAACACATATCGTCATTATTATTATCAGATTAGTGATAAATTAAAGATATTTCCTACTGGCTTAGAAACAATAGACTACTTGAAGGATCAGGGTTATTATGTTGCTATACTAACTAATAAAGGTAGGGGTGGTTTGATAAATGGGCTAGAAATGTTTAACTTAATGGATAAAATTGATATCTATTTAAGCAAAGATGACCTTAATAAACCCAAGCCTGATATAGAAGGGTTCAAAATAATCATGGATAGTTTAAAACTTAGACCAGAAGAGGTGTTAATGGTTGGTGATAGTCCATCAGATATTATTGGTGGAAAAAATGCTGGTATCAAGACAGTTCTGGTTTCTTATACCTGTTTTAAATTAAAAGAAGTGATGAAATTAAATCCAGATTATTTTATTGACCAGCTTAATGACTTAATTGATATAGTTGAATCAGACCAGAAACATTGCTTTTCATTGTGAATAATATCTTGATTTAAAGTTTCAATATGAATCTTTTGTTTCTTTATTAATAAGGAAACGGAAATTTCAGTTAAAATGGCTATAGTTTGCGTTAAAGCAGATTGTGGTCATTTATTTTTTGATATTGAGAAGATTAAAGGGTTTTATTAAAATTTTTTAATCTTTTTTTAATTTTAATCTAATTTTTTTAATGTAAAATATATATAATGTTATTAATTTTGTAGATTAGGATGTTTTTATAGTGTATGTTCGAAAAGCCGTTGTGATACAAGTCACTGATATTTTTTGAAAAAGACCCTTATAATAAAAAATAAATGCTATGTTTGATTGATAACAGTATAATATAAGTATAGAAATTATTATAGTGTAATACTAAAGATGAATTTAATTTGAAAATATGAAAATTTGTTTTTGGGGAAATAGAGTATAAGTGGAGAAAGGGGAGGTGATGGAGGTGAGGATTTTAATAGTTGAGGATGAATATCATTTGGCAGAAGTTTTACAGAAGGGTTTAAAAGAAGATGGTTATGCAGTTGATATAGCAAATGATGGGCAAGAAGCAATAGATTTAGCCACTGTAGTACATTATAATTTAATTATTTTAGATTTAATGATTCCTATCAAAAGTGGGATAGAAGTATTAAGAGAATTAAGAGAGGAAGGTAATAAAATTCCTGTTATAATTCTTACAGCTAAAGATTCATTAGAAGATAAGGTGTTAGGTTTGGATATAGGTGCAGATGATTATTTAACCAAACCTTTTGCTTTTGCTGAATTAAGAGCTAGAATTAGAGCTTTACTTAGAAGAAAGCTAGGAGAAAGTAATAATGTCTTAAAAGCAGATAATTTGGTATTAGATACTATTAGCCATAAAGTAAGTAGGGCAGGGAAAGATATTGACTTAACTGTTAAAGAGTATGCCGTTTTAGAATATTTAGTTAGAAAATCGCGGACAAGTTCTTAGTAGAACCCAGATAGAGGAACATGTTTGGGACTATAGATATGGTAGTGATTCTAATATTGTGGATGTGTATATTCGTTATTTACGAAAAAAAATTGATCTAGGTTTTGATGAAAAGTTAATAGAGACTGTTAGGGGACGGGGCTATAGATTGAGAGTGATGGAGTAATGATTAATAGACTAAAGAATTTTTTTTCAAGAATTAAGGTTAGGCTTACTTTCTGGTATATTATTATCTTAGCTTTAGTTTTAATAATATTCAGTGGAGCACTTCATTTGAGTATGAAAAATTATATTATTGATAGAGTAAGAAATCAACTACAGATCCAGGCAGAGATGGTTTTAGAAGAAGCTAAAGAAGAGGAAGAAGAAGATGATGATGAGGATGAAACATTTTCAGATGAACTAGAAGAAGAATTAGAGGAGATGGTTCATAAAGATATTATTAGAGCTTTTTATAATCAAGCTGGAGAGTTGATTTTAGGAGAAAACATTGAAAAAGTAACTCCAAAAATAATTAATCCTTCTCAATCTAAATTTTTAATTAGAGGGAATGGTGATGATTTTGTAGTAGTAACTGTAGAAACTAAAGATAAACAAGGAAATATAGGGTATTTGAGATTAGCAAGTTCCTTAGCTGATGAAGTAGCCACATTAAATAGGTTGATAACTATATTGATATTCGGGATACCATTAACTTTACTATTGGCTAGTGGTGGTGGTTATTTCTTAGCCTATAAAGCCTTAAAGCCTATTGATCAGATTAGTAGGACTGCCCAAGCCATAAGTCATAGTAATCTTTCAAAAAGAATAATAGCCGAGAATGATAATGATGAAATAGGGCGCTTAACAGCTATTTTAAATGATTTATTAGATCGTCTGGAAGAGGCTTTTAGTAGAGAGAAGAGGTTTACCAGTGATGCTTCCCATGAATTACGAACCCCGATTGCTATAATTAGGGCACATAGTGAAGAAAATTTGAAAGAAGGGCGCTCTCTTAAAGAATGCCAACATGCCTTAGAGATTATTCAAAAGCAGACTGACTATATGAGTCACTTAGTAGGACAGTTATTATTGTTAGCTCGCAGTGATACCAAGGAATTATCTATTGAAAATGAGAATTTAGACCTGACAGAACTACTTGAAATAGTGGTTGAAGAAATGCAAGAGTTAGCACTTAGAAAAGATATAAATTTAGCAATGAATATTGAACAGGGCCTTGCAATATATGGTGACCAGAGTATGTTAACTCAGCTCTTAATAAATTTTTTAGATAATGCTATTAAATATACACCTGGCGGAGGAAAGATATATATTAGCGCTAAAGCTCAAAATAATCAGATTAAGATTGAGATTAAAGATACTGGTATTGGTATTTCTAAAGAAGACCAGGCTTATATCTTTGATAGATTTTATCGGGTAGATAAATCTCGCTCAAGAGCTAGTGGTGGTAGTGGATTGGGTTTGTCAATTTGTCAATGGATTGTTAAAATTCATCATGGTAGTATTAAAATTGAAAGTGAAGTAAATCAAGGAAGTACATTTACTATTTTCCTTCCACAAAGTAAATAAGTGAGTTGAGTATACGCTGCTTTATTTACAGTCCAGTATATCCAGATTATGAAGATTTGAGGTGATCAAATTGGCTAGAATTATTCCAATATATTTTTTCGGTTTAGTTATAAATTCAATGATTTTTTTGATTTATTCAATTGTTTATATAATTCAGGATTATGGTGGGATAAATATTGATTTTAAAAAGGGAGTTAAATTTATATTGTTAAGTTGGTTAGTTTATCCTTTATTATTTTACTCTATTTATAAAATAATTTGTTATGATAATAAAAATATATTTCATTAGACAATTTAAAACAAGAATTAGAGGAAAGTTATTTTATTATAGAGACATTTAAATTGTCTCTGTTTTTTTTATTGTTTAAATCTAATAGCATAAACTAGAAAAAGTTGTTATTTTTGCAGGGTTATTACATAGGATTGTAGAATATATAAAAGAAGTGTAGCTAACATGGAGATATTCTTAGAATAAATTTATAGGAATTGTTGCTACATAATAGTAAAATGTTGTAATAATCTGCTATGAAAAATCTTATGTCCCGAAAACCTGATATTCACGGAACTATAGGTAGTGATTTGATGATGGAAGAAGGCTTTAACACTGTAAAAAATTTTATAAATGAGGATTGGAATAGTATAAAGAAGACTGGTAAATGTACACCAATGATTTCTAATCTAGGTATTTTGAGTTCTAAGTTATTATATTTTGGGAACATAGCTATAGACGACATATATTTAATAACACCAGCTTTTCATTCACCTGCCTTTATGCTGGGAATAGGTACATATAATGACTGTTTAACTTTATCAGCAAGTTATTATAAGGGTGGTATTTCAGAAGAAAAGGTGAATCTACTATTGGATAGCATTACTACAATTTTAAGATCTTTAAAAAGTAATTAAAAGATTTCATTTGAGCTTGAAAATATGATTAATTTAAGGAGAAACATGAATGAAAATAGATAAATTGACTAATATATTTTTTTCAGCTACTGGAACAACAAAAAAAATAATTAAATCTATATCTAAAGGATTAAATATCAAAGAAATTCGGGAAATAGATTTAACAAAATCAAATAATCGTGAAAGATTTAATCTGGAGTTTCAAAAAAATGAATTATTAATTATTGGAATACCAGTATATGCTGGAAGGGTTCCTGATTTTTTGATTTCAATATTAAAAAAATTAAAAGGAAATCAACCAGTTATATTAGTGTCTGTATATGGTAATATAGATGAAGGGTTAGCTCTTGAGCAGTTAAAAGATTTATTAGGAAAAAGAGGTTTTAAAATAATTGGTGCAGCCTCATTTATAGGTGAACATTCTTACTCATGTAAAGAATTTAGAATAGCTCATGGGAGACCTGATAAGCAGGATCTTAATCAAGCTAAAAAATTTGGGGAAAAAATATTAAGTAAATTTATTAAAAATAGTAACATTAAAGATATTCCAGAAATAAAATTAGATATCGATAAAAGTTTATTTTCTCATTTGTTATCTATAATTTTACCTATAATTTCTTTACCTCAATATGGATCTAAAAAGTTTATAAAAAAACCATATTTAAATACAAATAGATGTAATCATTGTCAAATTTGTGTTGAACTATGTCCTATGAAAGCTATAGATAAGAAAACATTGAAAATAGATGATAGTAAATGTATACGTTGTATGTCATGTGTAAAAAATTGTCCACAGGAAGCAAGAAAAATAGAATATAAAATACCATTTTTAGTAAAAAAGTTCTTTGAATTAAATAAAAGTAATGAACGTAAAACCCCTAATATTTATCTTTGAAATATTCGAGATGACTTATATTTATTCCTTGCTATTGATAGAAAATAGTCCTTTGATAACATGTATATAGTTCTATTGGCTTATAGAAAAGTGTTAAGAGGGAGAATTAACATATGTTAAATTTTAAAACATTAGAAGACACAAGCATTGAAATTTTACATGATGTTTTTGTAAAGGCATTTTCAGATTATCAGGTAGAAATTAATTTGCCTCTATGGAAGTTTAATAATATGCTACAAAGGAGAGGCTACTCTGCTCAAATTTCTGTAGGAGCGTTTAAAGGTACTGAACTAATAGGATTTATTCTCAACGGAATTCGTAATTGGAAAGGTAAAACTACTGTATATGATTGTGGAACAGGAGTAATACCCGAATATCGAAAACAAGGTATTACAAGTAATATGTTTAACAAGGTTTTAAGCATTCTTCATAATAATAATATTGAGAATTATTTACTTGAAGTAATTCAATCTAATAAACCAGCAGTTAATCTTTATAAGAAGCATGGTTTTTTAATCACTAGGACTTTTTCATGTTTTCGACGTGAGAAGAATTTTATTAAAGATATACCGATTTCCTCTGTAAAATATGAATCATATAATATTGATCAAATAAATTGGAAGTTATTTAAATCATTTTGGGATTTTAAACCGTCATGGCAAAATTCGATTGAGTCAATTATAGCAGTTTCTAATTCATTTGAGGTAATTATTGCACAAATTGCTGAAGATACTGTTGGATATGGGATAATTGATACAATCACAGGGGATATCCCTCAGTTATCAGTTCATATGGATTATCGTCGCCAAGGAATTGCTTATAATATTTTAAAAAGATTAATACAGTACACAGAATTACAAAATGTAAATTTTATTAATATTGATAATAAATGCCTTAGTATCTTTAAATTTCTTCAAAACTTAAGGTTTGAAAATTTTATAGACCAGTATGAAATGATATTGAATATTTAAAAACAGAGAAGCAAGGGCTGCTTTTGCTTCAGATATGTTATCTATCTGCTTTATCAGAGTTGTACCCAAATTTACTATGAAATGAGGAGAAATATTATGTTTCAATCATTAAAAAAATTATTTGTGGCATTTTTTATATTCATATTAATTTTAGTTAATAGTGCTACCGGGCAATGCACTCAGAATGAAATGCATACCGGTGGCAGCGTGGTAAGTACCGATGAATTAGGTAATGCAAAAATTTCCGAATCACAGTCAATATTATTAAATCCAATTGAAGTCAAGCGTGATGACGGCTCAATTGTTCAATACTATCTTCATTTAAAAAACCCTAAGAGTCATACAAGGACACTCCTTGTTATTCTACAAGGATCAGATTGTAATAGTATTAGAAAAATCAAAGCAATCCCCAGGCTAAGGAAGGTGTATCTCGATGCCGACTTATTGACAGTTGAGAAATACGGAATCACCGAGGCTCTCAGTTATAGTGATGAAGTGGAACGAAAAGATTGTCCTGAGGTTTATCTTTTGCATGATCATCCGGAACAGCGTGCATCTGATCTCGATAAAGTAATTTGCACATTGCGTAAAAATTATCATTACTCAAAAATAATTGTCATGGGTGGTAGTGAAGGAGCGATAGTAGCAAATATTATTACTGCACAAGCAGATTATATCGATGCTACAGTGGTATTTGGCAGTGGTGGAAGGTTTTTTCTTGATGATCTTTTGTATAGTATGAAATTTAGTGGATTAAGCAAAGAAGAATTAAATAGAAACATTGAAGGATTTAAACAGTTTGCAGAACATATTCTGTCACATGAACCCTTTGAACTTTCCATGAGCAATCATGGTTATTTGTGGTGGCGAAAAATGCTGTCACTTGATCAAGAAGAGTTGCTTGCTAAGATTGAAACACCAGTATTAATTCTTCAAGGTGAAGAAGATCAATCAGTATCGCCAACAAAAGCAACTGAGATGGTAAAATCTCTCCAGGCAAAAGGCAAGACTAATATCGATTACTATTTATATCCCGGTTATAATCATTCTTTAAATTTATCATCTGATGATAACTCATTTGAAAGGATAATCGAAGATATAAAGAATTGGCTTAGTAATAAGGTGTTATAATGATATTGTTAATATAGCAGGAAAAGTATTGACATGGAGGGATCAGTTTGAAAATAAGGGAATTTTCCCAAAAAACAGGTTTAACTACATATACACTAAGGTATTATGAAAAAATAGGCTTATTACAACCAGAAAGAGATAATGCTAATCATAGAGATTATAATGAAAATGACCTGGATTGGATAGACTTGCTACAAAAATTGAAGAGTACTGGTATGCCCTTAAAAGATATCAAAGAGTTTTCTAACTTAGTTTTAACTGGAGATAATACTATTTCGCAAAGTATAAAAATTTTGGAGAAGCATCAAGAAAAGGTAATAGAACAATTAACTGAATTTAATGACTGTCTTGATAAAGTTAATTTTAAGATTAAATATTATAGGGGAGTGTTGAAAAGTAATATCAGGGAAACGTAGCATAAAACCCTTGACTTAGAGTAAACTCTAAGAATTTCATAAGCTCTAATCAAACCCTCTTGCACAAGTTCGTCATGGAGCACAGACCTTTTAGATTGTGCAAGAATGTTCGCTTCCAGAAAAAATTGCAGTGCTATTGAACACAATTTAAATATTTTTGAAAGTGCTGAAGCTATAATTGATATATGTGAATCTAATAATTTAGCAAGTATCAATAGAAGTCCTTTGGCTATGGGACTATTATCTAGTAAATTTAATATAAATACAAAACTCCCCCAAAATGACGTAAGGGGTGCTGGTCATGAATGGGTACAGTATTTTGAAGATGGCAAGCCTAAACAGGAGTTCTTGGATAAATTGTCTTCAGCAAGGGAGATATTAACAAGTGGTGGCCGTAGTCTTGTACAGGGTGCTTTGGCCTATATCTGGGCAGTAGGTGATAACACTATTCCTATTCCCGGGTTTAGAAATGTAAAGCAGGCTGAAGAAAATGCACGAGCTATGGAATTTGGTCCATTATCTAAAGAACAAATTAATGAGATAGATTACATATTGGGACGAAAATAACTTGCGAAAAAACCTCTGGATATAAACCAGAGGTTTTTCTTGATGAAAACCTGGAGAATGCAGTCCAGAACAGATTAAGGAATGCCACGGTTAGCGGTTAAGGTGATTTCAAAAAATTATTTACGGAATCTTTGCTGAATACTAAAGAAAAGCCATGATGATTGTAATTTCATCATGGCTTTTCTATTTCCCTGGGGCTAAGGTTTTTTATTTCTTGGAGTAATTGCAACTACGTTTAGTTTCTTTCCTAAATTTTTTGTGTAAGTCTTTTTTCTTTTCTTAAGTTTTTAATCCATATTAAAAAGTTAAAGGCTTTTATTAAAATTTTTTAATCTTTTTTTAATTTTGGTCTAATTTTTTTAATGTAAAATATATATGATGTTGTTAATTTTGTGAATTAGGAAATTTTATAATAAATGAATAAACTCTGTATGCACAGGATTTGATTGATTCACGGCATAAATAAATAGATTTAGCAGTGTATGTTCGGAAAGATATATAATTCCAGGTAGTATATATTGAATATTTTACAGTAAGGAGCGATATTATGAAGGATTATCAAGTGAAATTATCAGTAGTTGCACCAGTCTATAATGAATATGGTAATTTAAGACCATTAACTGAAAAGATTATAGAAGCAATAAGTAATGAGTTTGAATCCTTTCAAATTATATATATTGATGATGGGAGTGTTGATGGGAGTAGTGAGTTGCTTGACCAGCTAGCTGAAGAATATGAAGAGCTTAAAGTATATCACTTTACTGAGAATAATGGTCAAACCGCAGCTTTTGCAGCAGCTTTTAAAAAGGCTGAGGGAAGGTTGGTGGCTACATTAGATGCTGATTTACAAGTTGATCCAGCAGATATTATGAAGTTGTTAACTAAGATTAAAGAATATGATCTAGTCTGTGGAGTAAGGGTAGACCGAGAAGATACAATTATTAAGAAAATATCATCTAAGATCGCGAATGGATTTAGAAATTACTTGACTGGTGAAGAGATTATTGATACAGGATGTCCTTTGAAATTATTTAGGAGTGAAGTGGTTAAGGACTATAATTTGTTTGAGGGAATGCATCGTTTCTTTCCCACTTTAGCTAAGATGAAAGGTTATAGTGTTGTAGAAGTCCCAGTTAAACATTATCCTAGACATGAGGGTGAATCTAAATATGGGATTAGCAATCGTCTTTGGGTTGGTTTAAAGGATACTCTAGCTGTAAGATGGATGAAAAAAAGGCAGATAAGTTATCAAATTAAAGGAGAAGATAATTAATGCTGTGGATAGTTATAGGGTTAATTGGACAAGTAATTTTCTCTTTAAGGTTTATTATTCAGTGGTTAGCATCAGAGAAAGCTAAAAAAAGTATTGTTCCTGATGTTTTCTGGTATTTAAGCATTGCAGGTAGTCTTACATTATTAACTTATGCTATCCATCAAAAAGACCCAGTTTTTATCTTAGGACAGGCTGCAGGTTCATTTATCTATTTAAGGAATTTAGTCTTAATCAAGAAAAATAATGAAAAACAGAAGGCTAAAGTAGGAATAATGAAGGCCAAAAATGTAAGTAATAATTGAGAGTTTTAATATTTTTTAGGGGGATTTATGTTGATAAAAAGGGTTAACTATGATAAAAAATTCTTAATATATGTGTTATTATTGACTGTTATTGTCTTTAGCTTATATCTCTTTAATATTTGGAATTATGATCTATGGTCTCCTGATGAACCACGTTACTCAGAAGTGGCTAGAGAGATGTTAGTGGAAGGGAATTGGATTATTCCTCATTTAAACCAAGAGATTTATTATGAGAAACCACCATTATTTTTTGGAATAATTGCAGCATTTTCAGCACTAGTTGGTAAAATGACTGTTACAACAGTTAGACTACCTGGGATTATTTTAGGAAGTCTGTTGGTTGGTTTATTAAGTTATTATTATGGAAGTAAGTTAGGTAGAAGAGTTGGAATATTAACAGGGATTGGATTGGCTACTACTGTTAACTATTTCTGGTATGCTATGAGAGTTAATCTAGATATACCACTTATTTTCTGTACTACTATAGCTATGATATTATTATATGAGCAATTAGAAGATAAGGACAGTTGTTGGAAATCTTGTTTAGCATTCTTGCTAATGGGAGCTGCTTCTTTAGTTAAAAGCCCAGTAGCCCTATTACCAGTAGTGGTTATTTTGATTTATGCAGCTCTAACTAAAGAATTAGCTAAGTTAAAGAATATTGCCTGGATCAGAGGGGTTTTATACTTTGCTGTTGTAGTAGGAACGTGGATTGCGTTAGTATTTAAAGTTGCAGGATATAATTATTTTAAGGTAACAGTATTAGAGCAGTTATTTGAATATTCTACTGGAACACAGGGGCATCCGAATCCATTTTATTATTACTTTGTTAACTTTCCAATTGAGGCTTTGCCCTGGACTATTTTTTTGATTCCTGCTGCATGTTATTTATGGAAGAAAAGAGATACTCTACCCAAAATAGTAGGGTTTAATTGTATCTGGTTTTTAAGCATTCTAATTATATTGAGTTTTATAGGGAGTAAGAGGGGAGTTTACTTATTACAGGTATACCCTGCTTTTGCCCTTTTGATTGCTTGGTATTTTAGTGAGTTTTCTAAGAAAAAACTGGAATCTTTAAAAGGGCTAAAGATTCCAGCATTAATTTTTGGTATATTTATTTTGATAGTAGGGGTATTTTTGACTTTACAAGGACCCAATTTATTGGCAAAAGGTTTTAGTTCTGCAATGATACAAAAATATGGTTTTACTACTGTTATTAAATCCTTGTCACTGTTTTTAATTATTGAGGGGTTGCTTTTTATTTCTTTATTAGTTCAAAAAAGCAATAAAAAAGTATTTATAGTCACTGTAAGCTTTTCACTTGTATTAATTCTACTGATGAAAGTTATAATTATGCCAAAGGTTAATCTAGTTAAAAGTGAACGCTATTTAGCAGAAGATTTAGTTAGTTTAAGAATAGCTAATGAGGAAGTAGCATTGTGGGGTTCTCATAATAATGATTGTGGCTTTATTTTTTATAATGGAATTTACTATGATGATATCTTTGAGACTAAAGATGAAGTCAATAAATTTTTAAAGCAAAAATCTAGTGTAATTCTAATAGTATCTGAGGCAGATGAATTTTATAATTACTTTAAAATTAAAGATAATTGGATAATCAAAGAATATATAATTGGAAGTAATAATATGTTACTGATTAAGAGCAAAAATTAATAAATGCTATATTTCAAGATGGAGATGCCTTATATTTACTGTTGGCTATTGATAGAAAACCCTCCCTCTATTCCCTTCCTAGTACAGCCCTTAATGCTAACAATTCCGGCAATATTCAGGAAAATGATATAGTTATGGTCTTATCAAATGGAAAAAAGATAATTTATAATAATAAAAAGGGCTAAGATGAAATTATAATCATCTTGGCTTTTTTCGTGATTTTAGCAAATAAAATCAACCTGATTATTAAGGTATTTCATCCGCCCCTATTTCTATGTGGACCCGGTTAGTTCTATGACATCTTCACTACCTTCACTCCTTGCTATATTATTTAGACGAAATTAATTTATTATTTTACAAATTGTGAGAGGCTACAGCCTTTAGCCATATTAATTTTGTGTAATATTTATTGGTGATGGAACAAAAATATAACACAAAAATAACATAAAACATGTATACAATAGAAAAATAGGCAAATATACTTGACAACAAAGTTACAAGGAACTATAATAAAAAACATAAATTGTCTAAATATAACATATAGTTAACATGAATAAGGATTCAGAGGTGAAAAGATGAAAAAATACAATTTTAAAGATTCGAAAGTTATTAAGGAAATAGATTTACTTAAAAATCTACATTCCTGGTCAGCACAGGGAAATCTTGATCCGATTGTGGTAGAAAAGGCCAAGGGAATTTATTTCTGGGACTCAAACGGTAAAAAATATTTTGATATGTCTTCACAACTGGTTAATGTTAATATTGGCCATGGAAATATGAAAGTAATTGAAGCTATTCAAGAACAGGCTAAAAAGATGACCTATATGGGACCGGGATTTGCTGTTGATGTTAAGTCTGAGTTGGCCAGCAAGTTATTAGATATTGCACCTAAGAATATGAAAAAAGTCTTCTTTACTATTGGAGGTGCTGATGCAAATGAAAATGCCATTAAAATGGCCAAGATGTTTACCGGAAGAGACAAAATATTTTCCAGGTATCGCTCGTATCATGGAGCTACTTATGGAGCAGCTAATTTGACTGGTGAACCAAGGAGATTTCCAGCTGAACCAGGAATCCCTGGTTTTATCAAATTTTTTGATCCTTATTTGTACCGTAGTCCTGTTGACTTTAAAGATGAAGAAGAAGCTTGTAATTACTATTTAGAGCAGCTTACAGAACAGATTATTTATGAAGGAAGAGATAGTGTGGCTGCAATTTTTCTGGAAACCGTTACAGGTAGTAATGGGGTTATTATCCCCCCTGAAAATTATTTAAAGGGTGTTAGAGAGATATGTGATGAATTTGGAATTCTGATGGTATGTGATGAGATTATGGCTGGTTTTGGACGAACAGGAGAATGGTTTGCCTGTGATAATTGGGGTGTAGCACCTGATTTAATTACCTTTGCTAAAGGGATTACATCTGGTTATTTACCTTTAGGTGGAGTACTTGTCAGCCAAGATATAGCTGATTTTTTCAATGATACTACTTTGATGTGTGGACTTACTTATAGTGGTCATCCAATGGGTTGTGCAGCCGGTATTGCTACACTTGATGTGTATCAAGAAGAGGGTTTAATCAAAAACAGTAAACTTAGGGGGAAGGTTTTAGGTGAAGAACTGGAATTATTGAAGGAAAAACATCCTTCAGTAGGTGATGTTAGGTATATTGGGTTGTTTTCAGCTATAGAACTGGTTAAAGATAAGGTCAGCAAAGAACCGCTGGTTCCTTATGGACAGGATCCCGGGAAAATAATGCCTCTGATCTTGTCTAAATTAATAAAACAGGGATTTTTTACCTATACACATGAAAATATTATTATTGTTGCACCACCATTAATTATAAAGGAAGAAGAAATAAAAGAAGCAATGCAAATTATGGACAGGGTCCTTAGTGAAGTGGATAAAATGCTAAAATAGGGGGAATTCTTATGTCAGAAATTATTATGAAACTAAAAGAAATTAGTGAGAGTCTTAATGATGAGGCTATAGCCTTTGCGCAAAAACTAATTCAAACTCCAAGTATTAGTGGGAATGAAAAAGATGTAGCTGATTTATTAATTGCCGAGATGGAGAAATTGGGTTATGACCAGGTGTTTAGAGACGATATGGGTAATGTTGTTGGAATTGTGGAAGGAAGTAAAGAAGGACCAACAATTATGTATAACTCACATCTGGATCATGTCAGCCCAGGGGATGCTAATAACTGGGAAGGTTATAATCCCTATGGGGGGGAGATAGATATCTGTGCAGTGGATGACCAGGATGGTAATAGTGATCAAGCAGAATGTATTCATGGACGTGCTGCCTCAGATGTTAAAGGTGGAGAAGCTGCCCAGGTTTATGCAGGTGGTGTTTTAGTTAAGTTAAAAGAAGAAGGATATGATTTTAAGGGAAATTATATGTTTACTGGTGTAGTACAGGAAGAACCAGCAGAAATGGTTGGTATGGTCCATTTAATCGATCAGACATTTAAAGAAAAAGGTCTTACTTATGATGCAATGGTATCTTCTGAGGCTACATCATTAAAGCTGTACTGCGGTCACCGCGGAAGGGTTGAGATGTTGGCTACTGTCTATGGTCGTACTTCCCATGGTAGTGCACCATGGTTGGGAATTAATGCTATTTATAAATCTATGCCTTTAATTGCGAAGATAAAAGACGAGTTATATCCGTCATTACCAGAGGATGAACACCTGGGTCAGGCTTCATTGTCTCTGAATATCATTGAATGTTCACCAGGGGCCTTATCTATCGTTCCTGATAAATGTATGTTATCGATAGATAGACGTACTATACCGGGTGAGAGTGCTGAAACTGCTTTAAAAGAGATAGAAGGATTAATAGAGGAAATATCAGCAGAGGATGATGAATTTAAAGCAGATGTAAAGGTTAAGTCAGCTGTAGAGACATCTTATATGGGTCTTGAATATGAAGTTGATAAAGAGATGTATCCATGGAAAACAAGTGAAAATCATCCTTTTTTACAAGCTGCTGCTTCTGCTCTAGAAGAGTTAGGTGAACCAGTTAAATATGGGTACTGGGATTTTGGAACTGATGCCAGTAAAACTGCCGGAATTGATAAAAAGCCTACTATTGGATATTCTCCAATGCAGGAACAATATGCGCATACACCTTATGATAAGGTTAGAACCGATTTCTTGAAACGGGCTATGGTAGGTAATGCAGCTATTTATTTAAAAGTAGTTGAAGCTGGTGAAGAGGCCTTTGAGGAATTAGAATGGTAATTCAAAAATTTATTATGAAAGGTTGGTTAAAATGGTTGAAGAAGCATTGACTACTAAAAGAGTTACTGATGTTGAGGAGTTAAGTTTGGCTGATAATGGTATGGTTTATACTCTGGATGATGTGCCTAAACCCTTTAGCACTGCTCTGGGACTGGGATTACAGCATGTCTTAACAATGTTTGGTGCTACAATATCAGTTCCATTATTACTGGCACCTGCACTTGGGATGAGCGGAACACAACTGGCAATTCTGGTGGCGTCTGCTATGCTTTGTTCTGGAGTTGCTACTTTTATTCAGGTTAACTTTGGTACAAGATTGCCGATTATACAAGGGGTTTCATTTTCATTTCTTGGTCCATTTTTTGCGATTATAGCAGCTACTGCTGGTGGAGCAGTATCAATGCAGTATATAGCAGGGGCTATTATACTGGGGGCTTTAGTAGAGATGTTTATTGGTTTTAGTGGATTGATAGGAAAACTTCAGAAGTTTATATCACCAGTTGTGATTGGGCCCACTATTGCTTTGATTGGTCTAGCCCTGTATGAATCTGGTGCACCAATAGCTGGCAATAATTGGTTTTTAGCTGGGATTGTTATTGTGGGTGTATTTCTTTTTAATTTTGTACTTGGTAAAAATAAAAATCTGTTTTCTTTATTCCCGGTTCTACTGTCAGTAATTGCTGCCTATGTGGTTGCTCTAGTGTTAACTTATACAGGGGTTTTTGGTCCAGAATCAGCAGGTTATGTTAGTTTTGAAACATTGCAAGCATCTCCCTGGTTTAGAACACCTGGCCAGATATTCATGCCCTGGGGAGCACCTAAATTTAGTTTGAGTTTCTTCCTGGTTGTTCTGGCTGGTTATTTAGCTTCTACTATTGAATCTTACGGTGACTATCAGGCTATGAATAAAGTCTGTCAGGGACCAGAACTAACTCCTCAAAGGGTCAGTAATGGTATCGGCTGTGAAGGCCTGGGTTGTCTGATTACAGGATTATTGGGTGGTTTTGCCAGCACTAGTTATACAGAAAACATAGGTCTGGTTGGTTTGACAAAAGTAGCCAGTAGGTATGTTGTTAATATTGGTGTAGTTGTTTTGATTTTGTTAGGTATAATCGGTAAGTTTGGTGGTTTTATTGCCAGTATCCCCATGCCTATAGTTGGTGGACTTTATATTACAATGTTTGGTTTAATTGCTGCTATTGGTTTATCACATACAGCCAAAGCAGATATGAGTTCACAGAGGAATCTGATGATCATTGGTTTTAGTTTATTTATGGGATTGAGTTTACCAACTTATTTTAGTGCCCATCCACTGGTATTTGAAAGTGCTCCCTGGTTATCAGATATAATCAATAGTATTGGTGGTACAGGGATGGCTGTTGGGGCTATTTGTGGCTTAATCCTTGATAATCTAATTCCTGGTACAGATCAAGAAAGAGGCTTGGAAGCAGAAGGAGAAGCAGCTTAGTAGAAGTTTAGATATTAAAATATAGGGAGAGAATCCAGTAGTGATTTATTATTAAGATTTACTACTGGATTCAATTATTAGATTGGAAAAATTAGAATTGAAAATATTCATTATCTATGTTGAAAATTATTTGGGGAGGCATGATTATGACTATATTGATCAAAAATGGTACTATTATTACGGCTATAGATAGTTATCAGGCAGACTTATTAATAGAGAACCAGAAAATTGCAATGGTTGGAACAAATATAAAGTATGATCCAGATCAAATAATTAACGCAGAGGGGAAATATATCCTTCCAGGTGCCCTGGATGCTCATGTCCATTTAGAAATGCCCTTTGGTGGGACTATTTCTGCTGACAGTTATGAGGCTGGTACAAGGGCAGCTGCTTGTGGTGGGGTTACAACAGTTTTTGATTTTGTTATGCAGAATAAGGGTCAGGGACTAATGGAAGCTATAAAAGGCAGAGAAGAGTTGTGTGCCCCTCAGGCATGTGTGGATTATGGCTTTCATGTAGCAATTACTGATCTTAGTGATGATGTAATTAGAGAATTGGAAGATGCGGTAGAGTATGGAGTACCCAGTTTTAAAACATTTATGGCCTATAAAAAGTCAGGTTTAATGGTTGATGATGGGGTACTTGCTTATCTATTGGAAAAATCTAAGGATATTGGAGCATTAATCTCAGTACATGCTGAGAATGCAGATATTACTGAGCGCCGTGTAGAAAAGTATTTGTCTGAAGGCAAAACTTCTGCCTGGTATCATTATAAAAGCCGTCCTGAATTTGTAGAAGCAGAGGCTGACAAAAGGATAATACATTTAGCTAAATCATTGGATGCCCCGGTTTATATAGTTCATCTGGCCAATAAAGAGGGGATGGAAGAAGTCACTAAAGCTCGTGATGAGGGCTATGAAATATATGCAGAAACATGTCCTCATTATCTGCATTTTACAAATGAAGTTTATAAGAGAGATGATGGTAGAAATTACGTATGTTCACCACCTATTAAGGGTAAGGAAAGTCAGGATTCCCTCTGGGAAGGAATTAAAAAGGGAGATATATCAGTGATTGCAACTGATCACTGCCCATTCCAGAGTGAAGAAAAAGACTGGGGTATTGATGACTTTAGCAAGATCCCTAATGGCTGTATGGGAGTAGAGAACCTATATCCTTATATGTTAAGTGAGGCCAATCAAGGGAGAATTTCATTTAATAAAGTTGTAGAATTGTGTTCTACAAATCCTGCTCAGATATTTGGTTGTGCTGACCGTAAGGGTAGCATCGTTCCCAATATTGATGCTGATCTGGTAATTTATGATCCGCAAAAGAAATTTACTATTACTCAAGAAAAAATGCATTCAGATATAGACCACACTATCTGGGAAGGGGTAGAACTAGACGGTTATCCAATTATGACTCTTTCAAGAGGTAGAGTTGTATATCAAGATGGGGAATTCCTCGGGGAAGCAGGCTGGGGTAATTTTGTTAAAAGGAGCCTTAAACGGTAAGCTGGCAAGATTAAAATAGGCACTATTTGCATAATGGATTGTCATCAGGTATGTTGGGCCAGTGGAATATTATGCCAGACACTTAATTAATAAATAAAAAATATAAAATTCAAGTAACTGAAGAGAGTTAATATAGAAGGATGAATAATAACCAAGAGGTGATAGAAATGCGCAAGTTAACCTTCGATCTAGCTGAACAGGAAGTTGCAAGGTGTTTGTTGTGTTATGATCCACCATGTACACAGGCTTGTCCAGCTAATATTGATTCTGCCAGTATTATTCGTTCAATACGGTTTGAGAATTTCCCTGGGGCTCAAGCAAAATATAGGAAATTCGGCTTTCTAGATAAGACTTGTTCAGAGCTTTGTTTTGAGCAGAGAAATTGTGAAAAAGCCTGTATCAGGGGAAGATTGGATAGTCCTATAAAAATAAGCAGCATAAATAATTTTCTGTCTAATTTGGAATTAGGTATTTTAAAGAAGGTGAATAATGATGGCAGTTAAGGATTTATCAATAGAGTTTTGTGGAATTAGGTGTGAAAACCCTTTTTTTCTTGCCTCATCACCGATTTCCAGTAATTATGAAATGGTTTCCAGGGCTTTAGATGCAGGTTGGGGTGGATTGGTTTTTAAAACAGTTGGTTTTTTTGTAGCTAATGAGGTTTCACCTAGATTTGACCAGCTTAAAAAAGAAGGTAGGTCTTTTATTGGTTTCAAAAATCTGGAGCAGACTTCTGAAAAGGGTTTGGAAGAAAACCTGCTGGAAATGGAAAAAATCAAACGGGATTTTCCTGATAAGATCTTAATTGCGTCTATTATGGGACAGAGTGAAGAAGAATGGAACCAACTGGCAAAATTAATGACAGGGGTTGGAGTAGATATTATAGAATGTAATTTTTCTTGTCCCCAGATGGCTGATAACAAATTAGGAGCAGATGTAGGTCAAAACCCTGAACTGGTTAAGTCTTATACTGAAGCAGTTGTAGCCGGTACTGATCTACCAGTATTAGCAAAAATGACTCCTAATTTGGGTAGTATGATACCACCTGCCTTAGCAGCTATTGAGGGAGGGGCAAGGGGGTTGGCCGCTATAAATACTATCAAAAGTATAACTTCAGTAGATATTGAAAAAATGGCTCCTGCTCCAGTTATTAATGGTAAATCATCTGTATCCGGTTATTCTGGTAAAGCCATAAAGCCTATTGCCTTAAGATTTATATATGAGTTAGCCAGTTATCCTGACTTATATAATGTGCCTGTCAGTGGGATTGGGGGGATAGAAACCTGGCAGGATGCCCTGGAATTTATACTACTTGGTGCACGTAATGTCCAGGTAGGAACTGCTGTGATGCAGTATGGATATCGTATTATTGAGGATATGATCAGTGGATTGAGTTATTATCTGGCCAGTAATGGATTTGAGAGTCTGGAAAAACTGCTAGGGTTAGCCCTCGATAATATTGTATCTGCTGATAAACTGGATCGGAATTTTATTTTATATCCAGAGATAGATCAGAAAAAGTGTATTGGTTGTGGACGGTGTTATATATCATGTCGCGATGGTGGACACCAGGCGATAAGCTGGTCAAAAGTTCGTCAGCCAGTAGTGATTGAAGAAAAATGTGTCGGCTGTCACCTCTGTAATCATGTATGTCCCAGTGGTGCAATTAAGACCGGTAAGATGGTTTTCAAAAAAGATCTTGACTTAAAGGAAGATATTATTTAAAATTAATATTTAATGTGGATGCAGGGATTTATATCTTATTTTGAATAATTTGATCTGGAGAAAGGTGGTAAAGCGATTATATGAAAGCAGCAAGGTTTCTAACGCCTAAATCTATTTTTTATGGAGAAGGTGTCCTTGATCAAGCCTTAAAGGAGATAGTCAGTTATGGGAATAAACCCTTAATTGTAACAGGTAATTCTGCAGTAAGGCTTGGTTATGTTAAACGGGTTATGGAATTTCTTAGAGATTATAATATATTTCCTGTACTTTATAATGATGTAACTTCAGAACCTGATGATAAACATGTGGAAAAAGGATTACAAATTTATGAAAATAATAATTGTGATTTCTTAATAGCTATCGGTGGGGGTAGTCCTATTGATGCAGCTAAAGCTATCGGAATTATGGTTGCAAATCCTGGGAAGATAAGTGATTATATGGGGCTGGATAAAGTTGAAAATAATATTCCAGCAGTCATAGCTATACCTACAACCTCAGGTACAGGTTCCGAAGTTACAAGATATACAATCATTAATGATACCTCAAGAGATGTAAAAATGTTGATAGCCAGTTTCTATATAATGCCAGAGATGGCCATAGTAGATCCTGAATTAACTATCTCTGTACCAGCTTCTGTCACTGCTGCTACTGGTTTAGATGCCTTAACTCATGCAATTGAGGGATATACTTCTGTTAAAAATCAGCCCCTTACTGATAATTTAGCTTTGTCTGCTATTAGAAAAATATCCAGGTATTTAAAGAGAGCTTATCTGGATGGAAATGATATGGAAGCCCGCAGTCAACTTATGTTGGCATCTACAGAGGCAGGACTTGTTATTAATAACTCTTCTGTAACATTAGTACATGGTATGTCAAGACCTATTGGTGCTTTATTTCATATTCCTCACGGTATTTCAAATGCAGTTTTGCTTGGTGATTGTATGAAATTTGCCTGTACTGGTAATCAGAAAAGGTTTGCAGAGCTTGCTAGGGCTATGGCGAATAATCGTATAGATGGTTCTGCTCCAGAACTGGCTATTAAGGGTGTGATGCTGATAAGAAGTCTTTGCAATGATGTGGGAATACCTAATCTACTGGAACTGGGTATTGAGAAAAATGATTACTTAGCTAATTTGGAAAAAATGGCTGAGGATGCACTGGCAAGTGGTAGTCCTGGAAATACATATCGTAGTCCAGATAAAGAAGATATAATATCAATTTATAAGAAATTACTAGATAGCTAATCTTAAAGTCTTAGCGGAGTATATTAAGGGGCTCTGTATTTTAAAAGAGGTTGAAGCAAATATATTACTTGATGGATGGAGGATTGGACTTAGCTGAAAAATCATCAGGAAGAGGAGAGAAAAATGCTGTATGAAGTGTCCGAGTAGGAGGTGATACGAATAGATACAAAAGAAAGATTTTTGAGATTTTGGTTTAAGGGAGTTAATAATTATATAGATCAAGGAAACATTCAAGAAGTTAATTATTTTCTGAAGGAATGTGCGAAAAGTTGTTCTGATTCTTATTCATTAAAAATATACCAAGAAGCATTTAATAATGAAGTATTATCTATAGAAGAATCCCTTGAATTGTTAAAAGAGAAATTTTCTGATTTTCAGTATAAACTATTTCAAGATAGAATTGAAATAGTTTATAAAAATTGTGGCTGTGACCTTGTTCAAGATAACTTAATTAATAGCCCACGTATATGTAATTGTTCAGAATTGAGTTTAAAATATAATTGGGAAAATATATTCGGAAAAAATAATGTTAAAATAAAAAGGATATCTTCGATACTAGAAGGTGATGAATCATGTATCTTTGAAGTTAGATTAAAGATATCTGATAGTATGGAGGTTTTACTCAGCTAGATGAAGAATTGTAGATTTGTTTGGCAATTGCTACAAATCCTTTTATTTCATTCTGTTGTGGCTTTTGTAAGAAAGATTTTAAGATAATAAAATATTAAAACTAAAAAAGCGCACATTGTCTAACAAATCAGGAGTATTTTCGTAATTGCAAGAAAGCAAAATTATAGAATTAAAAGATAGAAATTATATGATTTTTGAGTTTAAATTAGAATATTAATAAAAAAAGCCATGATGATTATAATATCATGGCTTTTCTTTAACTATTTTAATATTCGGATGATCTTTTTTACTTCTTCAGGGTCAAGGTTTTTTGTTTCTTAGAGTAAATGCAGTAAATCTTCTCGGTCTGCTCAAAATAAGATAGCAAATTTTTAAGTTCAGAATTATTCTGTTATTTTTTTGTTTTATTGATTATAAATTATGCAGAGCTAGAGGGTTATATTACGGTAGCAAGATATAATAATTAATCATAATAAGTCCTATGTCAATAATTATTATAAACTACTACAAATTACCCAAAATTACAAAATCCAATGCTGCAAATAACAATATATGTTATAATAACATAATAAGGAAAATAATAAAAGGAGTTATTAAGAAGATGATAGAAAAGAAATCTATTAAAAGAACATTGATATTACTTATATCACTAACCTTACTTATTACTTTAGCTGCCTGTAATGGGAGTGAAACCACTTTAAATCAGGATAAGGAGAAAAATGAACAGATAAGTAAAGCTAGACTGGCGAGAGAGAAAGCAGAGCAAAGTAATGATTCGAATAATGTAGATGATAGCAGTGGTAAGCTAATTCAACCAGCTGAAAGACCGGAATTTGTCCTGACAAAAGAAATATATAAAGAAGGTGATGGTAGTTTAAAGGGGACTGTTGAATATGATTATGATAGTCATGGAAATCTATTATCAGTAAAATACATTGATAGTGATGATAGCATAGTAGGTAATATTGAGTATAAATATAATGACAGGGATTTGGTAATTGAAAGAGAGGTAAAGAAACATCCAGAGTATTTTGCCAACAAATGGATAGGAAACTCCAGTGCCCGGGGTATGGTTAAAGAGGTGCAGGAATTCCCCCGTTATCCAAATGGTATAGCAAAATATAGCTATAATGAAGATGACCAGCTTATTGAGTATCTTGAAAAAGATAAAGAAACAGGGGAAAAACTACGTATAGTAAAAAAGGAATATTATCCAGGTGGTAATCTAAAATATGAATATGAATGGAGAGAGTCTGGTTATGAAGGTGAGTTTTTCTATGATGATGTATATATCAGGCATGCCTATGAGTGGACAAAAAGTATAGAAAAGAGGAATAATAAGGAGACTATATCTGAACATTTTTTTGATGAGAATGGTAATATTTTGTCAGATACTTCGATTACCAGAAATTTAGAGGGAGTTATAGTTGATAGATATAACTCAAAAAGTGAGTATGATGAACAGGGGAAGGATATAAGATGTGTTAGTAATGTTATTATCCTTGAATATGAATATAATGAAGAAGGTGATTTAATAAAAAGAATAAAAAAAGACACTGATGGTAAAATTATAGATATATATGAATATGAGTATGATGACAGGGGTAATGTGATTAAAGGGATATATAAAAATCCGGAACTATCTATCTTGGAATATGGTGAAGGTATTTATGACCAATATAATAATGAAATAAAGAGTATTGAAAGGGATAGAGATGGTTGTATTATGTCTATAACTGAATATCAATATAAAAGGTTGGTGAATTAAGTGATTGATGACAAGGTAGTTTCTAATAAAAGGGTAGTATATAAAAGGGATAAAAGAAATGATGAAGACCCAGGTAAATTTTATTTAGAAGATGAGAAAAGTGGTGAAAGAATTGAACTGATTGATTTTGACTGGGTTGAACGGGCTGGAGTTAAAAAAAATGAAGCCATTGCCGAAGCAACAGCGGCCAGATACACAACCCTTTTCCGCCTGACAGATGAACAGGTGAGGTTTGATGCTGCGGCAGATGCCCTGGAGATAGTGGGTAGGGGGATGACTTATGCTGAGGCTTATAGTAATACTGCTGGTGCACTGGGGGAAAATATAGCCAATATCAGTGTAATGGCTTTAAGCTTTTATACCAGTTCATCTTTAGACTATATGTATCATGATTATTTTGATGATGAGACTGATGAAAGTGAGGAGCTTCATCCCAGTAATAAGGTTGATTTAAATGAAGGAAGGGTTCAAAAAGCTGCTGATAACCTATACCTCCAGATTTTATTATTAATAGGTGGGGAGTTTTTTGACCAGGCAGAACAGTATGCCCAGGAAACCCTGGTAAAGAAGTATTCCAGTCCTGATGCCATTGCTAATCTGATCAAGGAGAGGGGATCAGATGGTTTAAAAAGTACTAAAGCAATTAAAACCCTTATGTCAGAATATTTTTGTAACTGGGGCCCGGCAATCATCAAATTGGCCCCTAAGGTAAAACACGGTGGTTTTGCAACAGCAGGTGAATATCTGGCAGCCCTTAATAGAGAGCTTATGTTAAATCGAATATCAGGTAGGGTCAATATGATCCTTCTCTGTTTAGGGGTAACCCTGATGAAGGCAGGGCATCCCCTGTCAGTGATGCTCGGTGCTGCTGTTGTAGTTTCTGCTCAACCGGTCTCTATGGGGGTAAGAAAGGCAGCAGAACTTAAGTTAATGGAGAAAGAAAATGATGGTTCCCGGATAGATGAAACTAAACAGACAGATATCTGGAATGAAGTCCTGGATACCGTTTTTGAAGAATTTAAAAAGCAGTTTAACCTAGCAGAATTATTTAATGGGGTTAGCCAGATGTATCTCTTATGTGACCTTCATACAGATGACCCCAGGATAGCCGAATTTGAGATTGATGCCCCTGGTGGGATTGAAGGTTTTGAAATACTCTGGAGGGGCAATGTCAAAAGCCTTGCCAATTTAGATTTTAAGTGTTTAGCTAAACATGAAGGTATAGGGGATGTAAGTGAGTTTACCAATAAAATTAAAGGCTTATCAGCTTGTTATGGTACTGTGGAAAGTATTGGTGGAATGATGAACCGTAAATTTGAAAAAAAGGGAAACGAAGCGATTAACCAGCTGGACGAGGATTTTGTAGCCTTTTTTGACCATAGGGGGATAAAGAGCGCAGATGTAATGAGGAGGATAATTACTGATATTTTTCAAAAATGGGAATGGGACCCCTATGAACACAGTTATAAAGAAGTAATAATAAAAGAAGGAGATACCCTTGAAGATATAGCCCATGATCATTTTATAAGTTGTGAGGCCCTGAGAAAGGCAAATAATCTTCATGAGAATCAGAATATCAAAGAGAGGGCAACCTTAAAGATCCCCCCATTAACCAAGGTTCCATATGAAATAAAACAAGGTGATAGTTTAAGTGAGATAGCTGTAGAATATGATACAGATGTAGCCAGACTAAAACGCCTTAATAATCTGGAGGGGGGTACAATCTATACAGGAGATATTCTCCTGGTTCCCTTGGAAATTGACTGGGCCTATGAGGACCGCAGATGGACATCCTTTAAAAACCCTGAGTTTAATATAATCCCAAGATTAATACATAAAAAGAAAACAAAGGATATAATAGACAAACATAATTTCTTATTCTTACCAGGATATACTGTCCCCGAAATAAAAGACCATTTAAAAGAAACCAGCAAACACTTCCCGGAGAGGTATCTAAAGTTCTTGCTGGAACAGGGGATTAATGTCGGTATTGATACCAGGGGCCGGGTGCCTTTTCATCAGGTGAGACATATCAGTATTATTGACAGACAGGCCAATAAATTTGGTATAGGCCTGCGTTTTGAGGATAATAAAGGCTATGAAGAAATTTTGGAGTTAAGTCATAATGAGTTCTTTAAAGAAGAAGGCCTTTACGGAAATTTATTTAGTAAAAAGGAGGGTGATGGTAAGGGTGTCAACTATGACTATCTAATCTTTAAAGACCCTGATGTACTCTTACCCCATGTTTTTTTCAAGAAAAATCATGACAGGCTATATGGGAGTTTAGGAAAAAACAAAGAAGAACTAAGTACTCCAGAAGATCCCTATCAATTTACAGCAGGTTTTGGTGAAGAGAAAAACTATAAAAACTCCAATGGTATGGGGGTAATTAAGTTAAACGGTCATACTATTGGTGAAAATATTAGGTTTTTGAGAAAAACCAGGTATCAAGGACAGCTCAAAGAAGAATATGAAGAAAATTTCTATAAAGAAGGAACAAAGAAACTAATGTTAAAAGTTAATTATACTTTTACCCCCCAGGGTAAACTGGACTTCAACTCCTTATTTGACCTCTATGATAAAACAGAACTAATCATCAAATATGGTAGCCTTGGAGACGGGCCAGCTATAGCAAACATACTGGAGATAGATGATTTTCAGAATGGGGATTATGGGATAGAATTGCCCAGGTATCATATAATTTCAGGTACATTATATGCCAAACAGAAAAAGGAGTATTCTAATCATGAAATAATAAGCTGTGCAGGAAATGATATCAAGATAAACATCAACTCTGGCAAGGCCTATAATTATAAATTAAATCAGGAAGATGGAGAAGAGCTTTATAATCAAGCTGATAGGATTATTATTGGGGACAAGCCTATTGGCAGCGGGATTAATCTACATAGAGAAACAGAAGAAGGGATTATAGAGTATAGGGATGATGATCAAGTAAAATATGAGTTTTCTATCAAAAAAGACAGACTATTAATTGATTTACAAAACCACCCCCATATTAAAGAAATATACCGTGAAGAATTATCAAAAAATATTAGGGATAGTAAAATACTTGATGCAATATTAATAGAGAATTTTAAGAACGGTGATTATGGCTTGCACTTACCCTATGAACATATGGGAGAAAATTTTACGTTGCTGGTAGGGAGCAAAGCCCGGGAAGAGATAGAAATAAATCAACCCCATGATTATTATATATATTCCCAGAAAAGTTACTGTAATAATGAAGACTGTAAATTAAAAAAGCTCTGTCAGGAAAGGGGTAAAAATAGTCTTGGAAGTGAAGCCTGTTTCTGTAAACAGTATATATTTAATGAACTGGGATATAAAGCAATTAATGGAAAAGGTGACCTTTATATAGACGGCCTCAGGCTGGGTGAGATGAATATTGAGAAACTTACTTATATTGGTGGTCTGATCTCTGGATATACATTTAAAAAGGGTTTATATGAACTTGAGTGTAGATTTGAGCAAAAACTTAATAATGATGATAAGGTTGATGAACTGCTTATTAGTTATAAGGGGGGTATTAGGGGGAAAAATACAGGTGAATGGAATCATATCTTGATTAAAGGCTTTCAGAATGGTGATTATAATATCAATCTACCAGAGGTGGTTGTTTCATATCTACCAGGGAGTAATTATATTGGGTAAAAAAGGATTTCTATCGTTAAGACATTGTCAAAAACTAATACAGGAATAATTAGGAAAAAGTCTGCTATTTATAGACAGGCTTTTTTTGAATTTAAGCGACTTTTTAAACCAATGTTTTGCAATTTAAGGATAAGATAATACAGACTTATGACTTATTCTGAAAGACCTATCATAGTTTTAATTTTCTACTACTGGATTCCACTATCTTTTAAAATGAACAACATGGTTTGCTGTTGTTAGATTTAGTCGTGTAGGAACAGTTTTTAACTAAATGGATTTACCAACAAATTTATAACCAATCCCCCAAACCGTTTGAATAAATTTAGGTTTTTTGGGATTGGTTTCTATTTTGTGTCGTAAATGATTTATATATACCATAATAGAATTATCATTAATAAAGCTATCACCCCATATATTTTGATACAGCTGTTCTTTGGAGAATACCTGATTGGGGTTTTCCATAAAAAATTTTATCATCATTAATTCCTTGGCTGAAAGAGAGATTTCTTTTTCGTTTTTATATAATTTATAAGTGTCTAAATTAAGTCTAAATGGTTCAACTATGAGCTCTTTTGTTTGTTGTTTAAGGGAGTTTAAATTTTTATTCCTGCGCAGATGTGCTTTTACATGAGCACAGAGAACAGCTGGATTAAAAGGTTTGGTAATATAGTCATCTGCTCCTATTCCTAATCCCAGGATTTTATCATAGTCTTTAATTTTTTTTCCTGTTATAAGAATAATAGGAATATGAATGCCATCAGTCCTAATTTTTTTGATAATATCTAATCCATCAATGTCCCCAATCATTATATCCAAAATAATTAAATCAAATGGTTTTTGAGCCATTATATTGAGAACTTTCTTACCACAATTTGCTTCAAAAATAATCATATTTTCTCTACTAAGAGTTTTCTTAATAATTTTTCGAATGTATTCTTCATCATCTGCAATTAGTATTTTTTCTTTACTCATAAGGTTAACCCCCTGCTTTATATAAAATTCAAATAATTATGTAACAAAAACTAAAATTAAATCTTAATAATTCTTAAGAAATTACTTAATAAATTTTAAGTTTTTTAAAGATTATTTTAAGTTTTATATTATAGTATAAAACCATAAAGAAACTTTAATTATTATTATATAATATTTTAAAGATTTTGTCATATAAGAGTCTTTCATAGGTTCTTGTCAAACTTTTAGGAATTTATAACTGGAAGTTTAATGATTGAAATTTAAATTTTATTTCGAGAAAGCTAACAGGAGAATTGATATAATTGTTTATATATTAAACTTATTGGGGGCTTCGGAATGAAATTTATAAAAAGAATTAATATTTTTAATACCATTGAGAGTACTAAAATGATGATTTTCTTAATTATTTTTGTTTTTTTGGTCTTAATTTTTTTAGGAAGGATGATTTATGTAAGTTATACTTACTATCGGGATACTATGGTAATACAGCAAGAACAGCACTTATTAACAATTGCTAAATCTACTGCCAGGAATTTGGAGTTGTTTGTTGTTGGAAAAGCAGATAATCTAAAAATTATTGCTGGCAACCCCAAATTTCAAAAAAGACTAAATGTTTTTGTGAAAGATGGTATTGCACAGCCAGATATTTCTTCTATAAAAGCATTTTATGAGGTTCAAAAAAAAGAGATTCAGTCAGTTGCTTTATATGATGATAAAGGTAAACTTATCTATCATTGCTCAGGTGGGGCAAGTGTTAAAATTTCTGAACAGCTTTACAATTCTGTTGATTCTGGCAATGACGATGTAAATTATGTTTTGAAAACACAGCAGTCTTATATTGGTAGTGTTTATCAGGGAATAAGGGGAGATTTTGTTTTTAATATTTTACAGCCTGTCTTTTATAAGGAACGATTTATAGGAATCTTAGTTGCTACAATAAATTTAAATACCCTTTATAATCATCTAGTTAAACCAGTAAAGGTGGGAAAAAAGGGTTATGTAATGGTAAAAGATAAAAAAGGAATTATCTTAATGCATCCGGTTAAAGAACAAATTGGGACACATGTCATTATAAAGAGGAAAGAGAAATACCCTGGCTTAAATTTTACTGAATTAAATAATTTGATAAAAAGGCAGTTAACAGGAAAAGAAGGGACGGCAGTCTATCATTCATACTGGTGGCCTGACAGTAAATTAGTTATGGTTAAGAAATTGACTGGCTTTGCTCCAGCTCATATTGGTGATGATTTTTGGATAGTAGCAACTCCCATGTCTTATGAAGAAATTGCAGACCCGATAAAAGAGAATTTACTTAGTACTTTACTGATAGCTGGAGGATTTATAATTATATTTTCAAGTTGTATTTTTCTTATTATAAAAATACAGAAAAATAAAGAAGCACTGGAAATAGAAACAAAATATTTAAAGGAATTAAATGAAACAACTGACGAACTGAGGAAAAGTGAGGCACAGTTGCAACATTCCCAGAAGATACAGACAATAGGTACTCTAACAGGCGGTATTGCTCATGAATTCAATAATCTACTGACCCCTATTCTTGGTTACGCAGAACTGATGTTAAAAGATTTATCCCAGGAGAACTACTGGTATGAAGATATCAATGAAATCTATGAAGCAGCAAAAAAATCCAAAGAATTAATAAAACAGATTTTGATCTTTAGCCATAGAGATAATAATAAACACTATAAGCCTGTAAAAATAAATGAGTTGATAAAAGAAACACTGAAATTAGTGAAATCTATTTTACCTTCTAACATAGATATAATTGAAAACTTTGAAGATTGCGGATACATTCTGGCTAATCCTACTCAAATAAATCAAGTTATTTTTAATCTCTGTACTAATGCCTATGATGCTATGAAGAAACAGGGTGGTTTATTAGAAATAAGCATGCATTTAATTGATAAGGATGACGAGAATATATTGAAAAATGAAGATTTTTCAAGCAAGAAATACGTAAAAATTTCTGTAAAAGATACTGGTTGTGGTATGAAAGAAAAAGTAATGCATCAAATCTTTGATCCGTTTTTTACTACAAAAGCTGTGGGTGAAGGGACGGGTCTGGGTTTATCTGTTGTCCATGGTATTGTAGCCAGTCATAATGGTAAAATTTTTGTCGAAAGTGAAATAGGAAAAGGGAGTGTCTTTAATGTCTATTTTCCACAAATGGAAGGGCAATATGTAGATTTACAAAACAATAATAATATTGTTTTAAAAGGTAATGAAACTATTTTGTTGATTGATGATGACCCTAGTATAGTAAATATGATGAAAAAGAGATTGGAAAAATTAGGTTATAAAATGATTGCCCAGACAAATAGCTTAAAGGCTTTAAAAATTTTCAAGAAAAATCCTCCCAGATTTCAATTAATTATTACAGACCAGACCATGCATCATTTAAATGGGATTGGACTAGCTGAAAAGGCTAAAGCTATATACCCTGAGATCAAGGTTATCCTTATGACCGGGTTTGTTAATGAGCCAGTGAAAGATTATATTAATAGTCCACTTATTGATGATTATATAATCAAACCGGTCTTACTTAATGAACTTAGTCAAAAAATAAGAAGGGTCTTAATGGTAAACCAGCAAAACGATTAGGAATTTGGAAAGGAGGTAATTAATGGAGACAGAGCAGATAAGAGAAAAAATTGTTCACTTGAATTCTAAGGCGGAAAAAAATCAGGTAATAAAATTCTTAAAGCAACAAAATTTAAAGTTTGATAAAGATATAGAATATACAGTCGCTTTATTTGACCCCCAAAAAATGATTGGAACAGGCTCCTTTAGTGGCAAAATTTTGAAATGTATTGCCATAGCCCCAGAATACAAGGGCTTGGGCTTGGCTAATAAAATTATAACACTTTTACTCCAAGAAGAGTTTCGGCGGGGAAATATTCATTTATTTCTTTATACCAAGCCAGAGAATAAAAGGCTGTTTTCTGAATTAGGATTTTATAAAATTTCAGAGGTAAATTCCAGGATAGTACTGATGGAAAATAAAGCTGCTGGAATAAAAGATTATCTGGCAGAAATTGTTCAGTATAAAAGGGATGCTGGAATTGTTTCCACTATTGTAATGAACTGCAACCCGTTTACCCTGGGACATCAATATTTAGTTGAATATGCTGCTTCAAGGAGTGATCAGCTACATATTTTTATTGTCTGGGAGGACAAATCTATTTTCCCCCCTGAATTGAGATATCAATTAGTGAAAGAGGGTGTTAAACATTTAAGCAATGTAATTGTACATAAAGGAAGGGATTATATTATTTCTGCAGCAACTTTCCCCTCATATTTTATAAAAACATACCAGGAAGTAGTTGAGACACAGGCGGCTCTGGATTTGAAAATATTTAGTGACCATATTATACCAGCCTTAGGGATAAGTAAACGTTTTGTTGGTGAAGAGCCTTTCTGTCCAGTAACAAGGACTTATAATAAAATAATGAAAAAAATATTACCTGAAAAAGGTGTTGAAGTTGTAGAAGTTTCTAGATTGTCTATTGGAAGAGATATTGTTAGCGCCTCAAAAGTGAGGGAATATATTGGACAGGGGGAATTTTTAAAAGTAAAAAAATTAGTTCCGAAAACTACCTATAATTTTTTGATTTCAGATAATGCAAAAGATATTATTCAGCAGCTGCAATCAGGCTATTAAATTAAGGAAAGGGTGTTAAAAATGAAAATTAAGAATGCAGGGATGGCTGGAACACTGGAGTCAAGTGATATTAATATTTTAATAGAGAATAATGATCAAAAGGGTATTGAGATTGATTTAAAGAGCATAGTCCAAAATCAATTTGGAACACAAATAAAAAAGGTGATTCAGGAAACCCTTGAAAACTTGGGAATTACTGATGCTATTGTTCATGCAAATGATAAAGGTGCATTGGATTGTACAATAAAGGCAAGGGTTTTAACAGCAGTTTATCGAGCTGCTAATAAAACAGATTATAAATGGGAGGAATTTTAAATGCATTCTTTAAGAAGAACTATGCTGTATGTTCCGGGGAATAATCCAGGAATGATACTCAATGTTCATATCTATGGAGCTGATTCGATTATGTTTGACTTGGAAGATTCTGTTTCATTGAATGAGAAAGATTCCGCTAGATTTTTGGTCTATAATGCTTTAAAAACCTTTGATTATAGAAATACTGAAACTGTCGTTCGTGTAAATGGTTTAAACACTCCTTTTGGAAAAGAGGATCTTGAGGCTATTGTCCGGGCTAAACCGGATATAATCCGTCTCCCCAAAACGGAAAAAGCAGAAGATGTACAGGAGGTGGATTACTTAGTAACTGAAATTGAAAATAAAATTGGTTTGGAGTCTGGAAGTATAAAATTAATGGCGGCAGTTGAGAGTGCCCTTGGGGTAATTAATGCTAGCCAGATTGCTACTGCTAGTGCGAGATTGCTTGGGATTGCTCTTGGTGCTGAAGACTTTGTAACTGATTTAAAAACTACTCGTTCAATGGATGGGATTGAACTGCTTACTGCTAGAAGTCAGATTTTATTTGCTGCCCGGGCAGCAGGAATCAATGCTTTGGATACGGTTTTTTCCGATGTTAATGATGAAGAAGGTTTAATAAATGAAGTTAAATTAATTAAACAATTGGGTTTTGATGGCAAATCAATAATTAACCCGCGGCAGATTGAACCAGTTCATAAAATATTCACACCAACAACAGAAGAGATAGAAAAAGCGACCAGGGTTTTAGGGGCAATTAAAGAGGCGGAAAAAAAAGGTTCAGGGGTTATCAGTTTAGATGGAAAAATGGTTGATAAACCAATTGTAGACAGGGCTCGACGAACAATAGACTTGGCTAATGCTGCCAGGGTATATATCTAGAAGGAGTGTTTTAGATGATTAATAAAGTAAATAGAGAGATTCCTCAAGAAATAGAAGGCTTGGAAAAATTATTGCCTTTTCGAGGTTTTAAGGGTCAGATAAAAGATATACAACGATTGAAAGAACGGCAGGTTTCGGAAAACAGGAAGAAGTTTTTACCTAGTATTGAAAAAGCTATCCTGGAAACAGGGCTTAAAGATGGAATGACTATTTCTTTTCACCATCATTTTAGAAATGGAGATTACATTATCAATATGGTAATGGAGGTTATTGCCAAATTAGGGATTAAGGATATTGTTTTGGCTTCAAGTTCCTTGACAAAGATACATTCCTCTCTGATTGAACATATAAAAAATGGAGTTATTAGGCGAATTGAGACCAGTGGTTTAAGGGGTGAACTAGCAGTTGCAATATCAGAGGGTTTAATGGACATACCGGTATGTTTACGTTCTCATGGGGGAAGGGCCCGGGCAATTTCTACTGATGAATTACATATTGATGTAGCATTTTTGGGTGTTCCTTCTTGTGATGCATATGGCAATGCTAATGGTTATTCTAGAGAAAATTCTGCTGCCTCAGCCTGTGGGTCATTAGGGTATGCCAAAATAGATGCTCAGTATGCAGATCAGGTTGTTTTGATTACTGATAATATTGTCGGATATCCTAATGTGCCTTTTGCTATCCCTCAGTCACAGGTAAATTATATTATCAAAGTTGATTCTATTGGGGATCCTAAAGGAATTATGTCTGGGGCAACACGTTTTACTAAAAACCCTAAAGATTTATTGATTGCTAAACATGCTGCTGATGTGATTGAAGCATCTGGTTATTTTGAAGAGGGATTTTCTCTACAGACTGGTTCCGGTGGTGCGTCTCTGGCGACAACCAGATTTTTAAAAGAAAAAATGATAAAAAAGGGCATTAAAGCCAGTTTTGCTTTAGGAGGAATTACCGGTCAAATTGTTAATTTACATGAAGAAGGGCTTATAAAAAAGTTACTTGATGTTCAGAGTTTTGATCTTAAGGCAGTAGAATCACTTAAAAATAATCGTTTTCATTACCAGATTGATGCTTCCTATTATGCCAATCCTGATAAAGAGGGGAGTGCAGTAAATCAATTAGATATTGTTGTTCTCAGTGCTTTAGAGATAGATAAAGATTTTAATGTTAATGTAATGACAGGTTCAGATGGAGTGCTCAGGGGAGCTATCGGGGGCCATTGTGATACAGCAGCTGGAGCCTCTGTTGCTATTGTTGTAGCCCCGCTGATGAGAGGCCGGATGCCTACTATTTTGGATAGGGTGAATACTATTGTTACTCCTGGAAATACGGTGGATATTCTGGTAACAGACCAGGGGATTGCAGTTAATCCTTTAAGAAAGGATCTCTTAGCTAATCTTAGTTCAGCTAAAATACCTATTTATAGTATTGAAGAATTACAGGAAAAAGCTGAACGTTTAGTTGGTAAACCTGAACCGATCAGGGTAAAAGACAAAATTGTAGGTGTTGTAACTTATCGAGATGGTTCGGTTATTGATGTTGTCCGTCAAATTGATAGGGAGCGCCAATTTTAATTATGAATATGATAAGAGAAATTAGTTTGCAGGAACTACTTCGTGCACGGGAGCTAAGGGCAGCTAGGCAAAAAGAGTTGATTAATAAATATCAGGCCTGCCTGATATCGTTTATGGTTAATACGCCAGGGAAATTCAAAGTAACTGTTTTAAGCAAGAAAATTCATGATGAAGGAAGTAAGGTTTTAAGGGAAACTTTTGAGAAAGAATATATTTTTCCTATCTATCAGGAAGTTCATAAAAAAGCAACAGGAATAGAGAGTTTCATTCTTGTAAATATGGATGAAATAAAATTGAAAAAAATTCTTGTAGAAATAGAAGATAATCATCTCCTTGGCCGGCTGTTTGATTTTGATGTAATCAATAAAGAGTATCAGAATATTAGCAGGCAAACAATCAAAAAAAGGGGTAGAAGATGTTTGTTATGCAAAGATCAGGCAGCAGTTTGTGTTCGCAGTCAGAAACATTCATATGAGGAACTGCTGGAAAAGATTAATACAATAAGTAAAGAATATTTCAATATGATGAGTGAATGATTAATATATTTTGTTGGTATACCAGGAAATTATGTGTTTGTTTAATATAATATAGATTCATTGGTTTAGACCATAAAAGAATGAAGGGAAGGAGGGATTTTACTAATATAATAGATGGTTAATAACCATTGATATATAAAGTTAGGCTATTATTAAATAATAGCCCTATCAAATCTAAAATGGGAGTGTGAAAAATGAAAACAAAAAAAAGCATAATATTGGGTTTGTTTTTATTACTAACTTTAACGTTAATTTTTTCCGGGTTAAGTTTAGCCAAGGAATATCCACGAGGGACAATGGAGTTTATTGCTCCTGCTGGGGCAGGTGGAGGTTGGGATTTGACGATTCGTACAGTAGGAAAAGTATTGAAGGATTCTAAATTAGTGACTGTTCCAATGCCTATTACTAATAGACCAGGTGGTGGCGGTGGGGTAAACTTAGCATATTTAAATGGTAGTAAGGGAAGTGACAGGATTATTTCAGTTTATTCCCCACCATTGATTTTGATTAATCTTAATGGGTCTACAAATTATAGTTACCGGGATACTACACCGCTGGCCCGCTTGATTACAGATTATGGTGTTTTTGTTGTAGCTAAGAATTCTAAATATAATACTATCAAGGAAGTAATGGATGCCCTAAAAAAAGACCCTAAGAGTGTAAAAATTGGTGGAACCTCTTCTGTTGGAAGTATGGATCATATTCAATTTTTATTGATAGCTAAAGCGGCAGGGGTAAAAAACTTAAAGGATATAGATTATATAAGTTTTCAGGGTGGTTCGGGCCCGGCCCAGCTCTTAGGTGGACATATTGATTTACTGTCGACAGGCTTAGGTGATGTAAAAGCCTTACTGGATAGTGGAAATTTAAGGGCACTTGCTCAAACTGGCAGTAAACGTGTAGGGAAAGGTGTTTTTGCTACGATTCCCACTGTTAAAGAACAAGGCATTGAGGCGACATTTGAAAACTGGCGGGGTTTATTCGGAGCTCCTGGAATGCCTGAATATGCTCAAAAATACTGGCGCGAAACGATAGCCAAGATGGTGAAAACACCAGAATGGCAAGAAGCATGTGTGAGAAATAATTGGACTCAGTCCTATGCAGATGCTGATGAATTTAAAGCCTTTTTAGATAAAGTCAATCAGGAGTATAAAAGTATTTTAAAAGAAATAGGAATGTTAAAACAATAAGTTATAACTAATGTAGGATTTAGAGGTAAGATTTTTTTCTTGCCTCTTACTTCCTACATCCTATTTCTTAACACATACTTATATGTATTTAAACAATTCTGGAGGTGGATAAGAATGAATATAAGGGTAATATCCGGTCTTTTGGCAATCATTATTGGCTGTATATATAGTATTTTAGCTTACAATTTACCTAGGGCAACAGTTGGTAATCCAATAGCTCCTATATTATTTCCATTAGGCCTGGGAGTAACAATGCTTATTTTCGGCATTATTTTGTTTATAAAAGAGAGTAAAAAAGAAAGGGGATTAACTGAAGAAAAAAGGAAGAATCAGAGAAAAGTCATATTAAGTTCTGGAAAATTAGTCATTATAACCTGTTTATCCAGTATTATCTATGCTTTATTATTTGAAAGAATTGGTTATGTTTTATCTACTCTTTTATTTATGGGTTTGATTTTATTTGCAATAAATGGAAAGGAAAACTGGAAAATAAATGTCCTGGTAGCGGTATGTTTTAGTGTTGGAATATACTTTATTTTCTTAAAATTATTGGGGATTCCACTACCTTCCTTACCAGTTTTTGATATTTAATTGGAGAGGTGAAAATAAATGGATGTAATATTAAATAATTTGATAGTAGGTTTTCAGACTGCCTTAACTCCAGGTCACCTATTTTGGATTACTATAGGGGGAATATTGGGTACAATTATTGGGATGTTACCTGGTTTAGGACCGGCAACAGGGGTAGCAGTTTTATTACCGATGACTTTTTCAATGGGACCGGTTACTTCATTGATTACAATGTGTGGAATATATTATGGGGCTATGTTTGGTGGCTCTAGGAGTTCTATCTTGATTAATACACCTGGAGACGGTGCTGCTTTAGCAGCAACATTTGACGGATATCCTATGTCTCAGCAGGGAAGAGCAGAGGCTGCTCTGGCAATGTCGGCCATTGCCTCTTTTATTGGAGGAATTATAGCAACGGTCTTTATGACTTTAGTAGCGAATCCAGTAGCAAATTTTGCTTTGAGATTTGGTCCAGCAGAATATTTTCTATTGATGGTTACTGCTTTATCAGCAACAGCCTCCATGTCTAAAAAAAATTTAGTACGTGGTTTTATTTCAATGATACTTGGTCTGATGATTTCTACAGTTGGTCTGGATTCTCAGTCTGGAATTAACCGTTTTACCTTTGGTGTTCTGGAATTACAGACTGGTATTGATTTTTTGGTAGTAATCATTGCGATTTATGCCTTAGGTGAAGTATTCAAATGTTTCAAAGAAATTCATGAAGGCAAGAAAAAAGCCCAGACTAAGTTTGGTAAGATTTGGATAACAAAAGAGGATTGGAAAAAAAGCTGGCTACCAATTCTTAGGAGTACACCATTGGGATTTTTTGTGGGGGCTTTACCGGGAGCAGGTGGAACCATGGCTTCACTAATGGCTTATAATAATGAAAAACAGCTGGCCAAAAATCCGGATGATTTTGGAAAAGGGGAGATTGTTGGCTTGGCTGCTCCTGAAGCAGCTAATAATGCTGCCTCTGTGGGGGCCTTGATACCAATGTTGACCCTTGGAATTCCCGGTTCAGGAACAACAGCTGTTATGATGGGGGCTTTATTGATGTTGGGTTTACAGCCTGGTCCTCTTTTGTTTACACAACATCCGGATATTGCCTGGGGATTAATTGCCAGTATGTTTTTAGGCAACATGTTGCTGGCAATAATTAATATACCACTGGCAGGTTTATTAGTAAGGGTACTCTCAATCCCCCCTAAAATCTTATACCCGATTGTATTAGGTTTAGCTTTTATCGGCACCTTTGCAATTAGTAATAGTGTTATTGATTTTTACTTACTGGTGATTTTTGGTTTGATGGGATATTTTATGAAAAATGCAGGGATTCCTACAGCACCTTTAATTTTGGGGGTTATTGTCGGTAATAAAATGGAAATATCGTTTAGGCAGGCACTAATTATTTCAGATGGTAGTTATAGAATTTTTGTTGCTTCACCAGTAGCAATTGTTTTGATTATCTTGACAGTAATTTCTGTTGCTTATCCATTTTTGAAAGATTATTTTAAAAATACTAAAGAAATTACCGCCTAATGTGTAATATTAATAATGAGATATAAAAAACATTCTAAAATTGCAAGTTGTAAATCTAATTCTATTATTTTTTACATTCTTATAAGTTGGTGGTCAAATGAGTAATCAAACAATCAGTACTAATAGTCTTTGTAAATATATCAGTAAATCTGCTGTAGAAGCGATGTTATATGAAGTTTCAGCAAGTCCCAAACCAGGGCTGGTTGATAGGTATAATTCTGGCGCTCACCAGGACATGGATTTTTTTACATTTATGTCCAGCAGCGCTGCTCTTAACTATTATTTCTATAGGTGTGCAGAAAAGGGAGTGGCTTTTGCTAATCAAGATGCCAGGAAGTTATTAGAGCACCTAAGGGGCATAGGAAAAGAAGCAGAACGAGATATGTATCAAGCTACCGGGGGAGTAAATACCCATAAAGGACTTATTTTTTCTTTAGGGATTATTTCTGCAGCTGCGGCAAGTTGTTTTTTTGCTGAAGGTAGTTGGCCTCTATCGTTGGAAAGAATTTGTAAGAAGATTTCACAGATAACTAAGGGTATTACAATAAGAGAGCTAAGCAGTGCCAAACTAAGTGATATAAAAGAAGAAAAAAATTTAACAGCTGGTGAGAGACTCTTTAAGCAATATAATATTAAGGGAATTCGGGGAGAAGTAGAAAAAGGTTTTCCAACAGTTAGGAAAACTTCTTTTCCCTTCCTTTTGAAGTATTTAAATAAAAACCAGGAAACAATTAATGACATTTTAGTACAGGTCTTACTATATTTAATGACAGTAACAGAAGATACCAATGTAATTGCTAGACACAATTTGGGGATGCTTCAATATGTAAAGTCTTGTGCCCTTCAGGCCCTGGATTTAGGTGGGATTTTTACTAAAGAAGGTAAAAATTATTTGCAGCAAATGGATGTGGATTTTAGGCAAAAAAATATTAGTCCTGGGGGTTCTGCTGATCTACTTGCTGTTACAATTATGTTTGTTTTTTTAACGCAAGATATGATTGGAGGATTAATACCAAAAGAAAGGTAGTTGAGGTAATTATTAATTGTGATTCAGGAATCGATGATGTTTTAGCCCTTGTGTCGGGCATTTCCTTTATTGCAGATAGATGATTTTCAAAATGCTGATTATAATATCAATCTACCAGAGGTGGTTGTTTCATATCCACCTGGGAGTAATTATACTGGGTAAAAAAGGATTTCTATCATTAAGATATTGTCAAAAACTAATACAGTAATAATTAGGGAAAAGCCTGCTATTTATAGACAGGCTTTTTTTGGAATTTAAGCAGCTTTTAAAACCAGTGTTTTGTAATTCAGAGATGTAATAATACAGACTTATATACTATGTCGATAGAGGATTTTTTGGATATTTATTGAATTATTATATATAAAGAATAATTTACTAGTGGACTTTTTACTTAATCTAGGAGGCTAAATAAATGATAACAGGAGAACTAAAAAATAAAGTAGATAAAATATGGGAAATATTTTGGACAGGAGGGATAACCAATCCCCTTTCAGTTATAGAACAGTTTACCTATTTGCTTTTTATCAAGGGCTTAGATGATAAACAGAATGACTTAGAGCAAAATGCATCAGTAATTGGAATTGAAGCCAAGGAGATATTTAAAGAAGATGAACAGGATTTAAGGTGGAAGAATTTTAAACAATTGGCTGCCAAGGAAATGTACAATCTTGTCTCTAAAAAGGTTTTTCCCTTTATCAAGAATTTACATGGTGATAAGGATTCTGCCTTTTCCAGATATATGGATGATGCTATTTTTATGATACCAACACCACAGATGTTGGAGAAGATAGTAACAAATATTGATACCCTGCCCATGGAAGAAAGAGATGCTAAAGGGGACTTATATGAGTACCTTTTATCCAAAGTAGCAACCTCTGGTACTAATGGGCAGTTTAGAACACCAAGACATATCATTAAAATGATGGTTGAACTGGTTAATCCAACTCCATCAGATATTATAGTTGATCCCGCAGCGTGACTTTGCAGTAGATGAAATAAGCGAATTTAAGACCCGTAAGATGTATATAGATTTAGAAATAGAATTAGCTGGTTGGGATATTGGGAATGACTGCCTCGAAGAAGTTGAGGTTGCTAATATGCCGAATGGTTCAGGGCTTGGTTATGTAGACTATGTCCTTTATGGTGATAACGGGAAACCTCTGGCTTTAATAGAGGCTAAAAAAACAAGTGTTGACCCCAGGGTAGGCAAGAAACAAGCCAAACTCTATGCCGATTGTTTGGAAAAAGAGTATCAGGTCAGGCCAGTTATCTTCTATACAAATGGCTTTGAATATTATCTCTGGGATGATGTAAGTTATCCAGAGCGGAGGGTAGCTGGTATCTATACAAAAAATGAATTAGAATGGCTGTTCTTTAAAAGGGAAAATAAGCAGTCTTTAAAATCACCTCAGATTAGAGATGAGATTACTAATAGACCATATCAAAAGATGGCTATCCAGGCTGTTTGTGAATCATTAGCAAGGGGCCGCCGGAAGGCATTACTGGTTATGGCGACTGGTTCTGGTAAGACCCGGACAGCGATTTCCATAGTAGATGTCTTATCTAAGAAAGGCTGGCTAAAGAATGTCCTCTTTCTTGCTGACAGGGTAGCCCTGGTCAAACAGGCCCAGAAAAGTTTCCGGAATTTGCTGCCAGAATTATCACTCTGTAATTTGCTTGATAACAAGGACAATCCTGAAAGTAGAATGGTTTTCTCTACCTATCCCACGATGATGAATGCTATTGATGCTACTAAAAGTGATGATGGTTCAAAGTTATTTAGTTCTGGACACTTTGATTTAATTATTGTTGATGAATCACATCGGAGTATTTATAAAAAATATCAGGCTATCTTTGACTACTTTGACGCCATACTTTTAGGTCTTACTGCTACACCTAAAAATGACCTGGATAAGAATACCTATGAGGTCTTTGACCTGGAGAATAATGTACCGACATATGCCTATGAATTAGAAGAGGCTGTGAATGATGGATATCTGGTACCATACCATACTGTTGAAACCAGAATGAAGTTTATGGAAAAAGGTATCCATTATGATGATCTTAGTGATGAAGAGAAAGAAAAATTTGAAGAGACTTTTGATGATGATGTCAGAGATATTAGTGGTGATGAGTTAAATAGTTTTCTATTTAACAATAATACAGTAGACACAGTCCTGCAAGACTTAATGGAGAAGGGGATTAAGGTTGAAGGTGGCGATAAGTTAGGTAAGACGATTATCTTTGCTAAAAACAAAAAACATGCTGACTTCATAGTTAAGCGCTTTGATGCTTTATATCCTAGTTATAAGAGTAGTTTTGTAGAAAAAATTTATACTGGTTTACCCTATGTTGAGACTGTTCTTGATGATTTTTCAACCAAGGAGAAACTGCCTCAGATTGCTGTCTCAGTGGATATGTTAGATACCGGGATTGATATACCTGAAATAGTTAATCTAGTGTTTTTCAAAAAGGTTCGTTCAAAATCCAAGTTCTGGCAGATGGTTGGACGGGGGACCAGACTCTGTGAAGACCTTTTTGCTGTTGGTAAACATAAGGAGAAATTCAGGATTTTTGATTATTGCTCTAATTTTGAGTATTTTAGGGAAAATAAAAAGGGTGAAGAGGCCAAAATAACTAAGTCTTTGACTGAAAAATTATTTAATATTAAAGTTGATATTATTAAACAACTTCAACACCTTGAATTTCAAAGAGATGATTTTATTAATTATCGAGCAGAATTGATTGCTGAATTAGTAAAGAATATAGCTCAAATTGATCAAAGTCTTTTTAATGCTCGCATGAAGATCAAGTATCTACATAAGTACAAGGAAAGGGACACCTGGAATGATATTACAGAGCAAAAAGTTCGTGAAATAGAGGAACATATTACTCCGTTAATAAATCCCATAGACGATGATGAATTAGCTAAACGCTTTGATTACTTAATGTTAACTATAGAATATGCTGACCTTAAGGGTATTTTAGCCTCAAAACCTAAAATGAAAGTAGTTACAACAGCAGAGAGATTATCCCGGATTGGTAATATTGAAGTAGTTAAACAGAAGGAAGAATTGATACTGAAGGTACAGACTGAGCAGTTCTGGGAAGATGCTGATATTTTTGACTATGAAATGGTCAGAAAAGCCTTTAGGGACTTGATAAAGTTTATTGACACAAAATCCCGTGATATTTACTATACAGATTTTACTGATGAGGTCCTGGAAGTTACAGAAAATCCTGGTGACTTTTCAGTTAATAACCTGCAGAACTATAGGAAAAAAGTAAACCAGTATCTTAGAGAACATCAGGATGAATTGGTTATCTATAAAATAAGAAATAATAAAGCTGTTACTGAAAATGATCTTAAACACTTGGAAGATTTATTATGGCATGAACTCGGTTCAAAAGAGGATTATGAAAAGGAATATGGTGATGAACCACTCTTAAGATTGGTATCTAAAGTAGTCGGCCTGGAAGTAGCAACAGCCAATGAAGCTTTTTCAGAATTCTTAAGTGATGAAAGCCTTAATTCAAATCAGATGGAGTTTGTTAAGCTTATTATCAATTATATTGTGAAAAACGGAATCATGGATAAAGAAATCCTTAATGAGCACCCTTTTAATAAGTTTGGCAATGTTGTTCATTTGTTTAAAGATAAAATAGCAACAGCTAAAAGAATTATTAAAAAGATAGATGAATTAAACGCCAGGATTGATGTTGGTTGAATTTTCTTAATGACATACCTTAGGTATTCTTACTAAAACTATGTGGTGGTGAAAGAAATGAAAATATTAATAACACCTATGGCTGCAATGGCTGAAACAAGTGGACCTTTTTCAAGAACTAAAATAATAGCTAATGCATGTTTAAAAAAAGGACATGAAGTTGCACTATGTGCTGCGGAAGATGTTAATTATCAACCTATCAAAGGAGTCAAAAACTACTATGCACCGATTCCCTCACCATTTGGTTTACCTATGTTTTTAGGAAAGAATTTATTTAAATTAGCCCAAAGATTGGGAATTCAAAAGAGAAAAACAGTTCATAGTTATGAAGAAGTACTTCATATAACTGGAGCTATAAGTAAAACTCATTTTAAAAAAGATGTTAATAGTATTCAAAAAGCCATTAAAGAATTTGATCCTGATATAGTCTATGCAGAATTTAGGATTGCAGCAATAGTAGCTGCAAAACTTGCAAATAAAAAAGTAATAACTAGTTATAGTTACCCAGTACAAGCTTCATATGCCAGTAATACAGAGTATAGTAAACATGTAAACCAATTATTAAGAGAAGATAACTTGCCCGCAATAGAGTCAGTATTAGAAATATTTAATTGGGGTGATTTAAAAATAGTACCAAGTATATATAAGTTAGAACCAATAGAAGATGAGGGTGTAATATTTGTAGGAGCTTTAAATTCATATAGTGAAAATTTTAGTGGTGTCAAAAAACGAGATAAGATAGTTGTTTATATGGGGAATGGGACAATAACTCCCAAACGACAGATAGAAGTGATGAAAGAGACTTTTTTAGATTCCAGTTATGAAGTATATATTGCAACTAAGCAATTAGCAAGTTTTAAAGAAAAAAATATAACTGTTGCTGAAAGATTTGATTTTAGCAAACTAATGCCTGAAACTATAGCTTACATAAATCATGGTGGACAAAATAGTATTGTAGATGGATTAGTGTATGGCGTGCCTCAAATAGTTTGTCCAGGTAAAATATTTGAAAGGAAATATAATGCCCAGTCAATTGATAAGATAGGAGCTGGAAAGATATTATTAGAGAAAGAATTTAAATCTTCTAGTATAAAAAATATAATTAAGGAATTTAATCAGACTAAAAAATATTATAAAAATGCTAAGAAGTTAGGAGAACAATTAAAAAAATTTGGAGGAGCAGAAAAAATTGTAGAAGTAATAGAAAAATTACATAACGGTGGGTACATTACCTAATAAAATATTGTATTCTCGGGATTGGAAAGACAGTAAGCTGATAATAAAGGCTATAGTCATTTCTTTAAATATCAAAGTCTGGAATAATATAAAGACATCCTTAAATGATATCATTATTAAAAACTATTGCTATAGCACCAGCTATTGCTGAAGATACTGTTGGATATGGAGTAATTGATACAATCACAGGGGATATCCCTCAGTTAGCAGTTCATATGGATTATCGTCGCCAAGGAATTGCTTATAATATTTTACAAAGATTAATACAGTACACAGAATCACAAAATGTAAATTTTATTTATATTGATAATAAATGCCTTAGTATCTTTAAATTTCTCCAAAACTTAATTTGATAGACCCGTATGAAATGATATTAAATATTTAAATATCATTGATTTGTGTAAATAAGAAAATGATATGAATGAAGGGAATGAAAACATATGAGAAAATTCTGCTATTATTTTTTTTTATACTGATATTTGCTGTGGCCATACCGGTTTTAGCAGATGAATCTGGCGTAGAAGTCAGGTATAACATTAAAGTTAAAGAAGATTATTTCGATGTAAAGGCAGAACTTACAGGTGTATCACAGAATGAAGTTATTATTGCTTTTGAGGAACTATTAGATTGTGTTGAGGATTTGAAATTTTATAATAAAGATGATAAGGCATTAGATGTTAGTATTTTGGATAAAGGAGTTTATAAAATAAACTTAGCAGGGTCGGAGAATATTAATCTGTACTATAATTATAGACCTGATGAAGTGGAACACGATTACCATTACCCCACTCTTACTTCAAGTTATCTACATATTCCTGGAGAGAGTTTTTTCATCAGGCTTTATGACCGAGAAAGTCAAATTGGCGATTATAGCGATTCACTGGTTAAAAATTTCAGACTAAAAATAGAAGAATTACCTGCCGAATGGGATCTTTTAACAACTTATCCTGTTGATGAAGAGGGTTATATTTTAATAAATACTTATGAGTCATTACTGAGTGCTGGTGATTATGATAGATATACATTTTCTATAGGAGTCAGTAAGGTAATTATTGCTGTAGATAGTGAGAATAAAATTTCTTTTGAAAACTATATTGACGAAATTGAGGATATATTTGAAAATTATTATAATATTTTTGCTAAGGTACCAGGCAACCAAAACATTATTGTACTTAATCAAAGTAGGAAAGAATTCAATGAGTATTCATCTTCACTGGGTGGCCAGGCCAAAAAAGATAATGTAATAATTGAAATAGGTGGAATTAATGATAATAATATTGATAGGCATAAGGCATCAGTATTGAGTCATATTGGCCACGAAGTTATGCACCTCTGGGTGCCATGGGGATTCAATATAGCTGACGATTGGTCCTGGCTCTGGGAAGGGGTAGCAGAATATAAAAGTTACCAGGTGCTTCAGGACTTAAGTTTGATTTCAAATGATGAATTTGAGAAAGCATTGCTGGAAAGACGGCTTAAAAATTATTATAGAAATGAATTAAAAGATAGTATAGATTTAATTGCTGTCTCTACTGCTCAGGAAGGTCAGCCTGGTTATAGTTCTATGCTGTATGATAAAGGAACTCTACTTATTTATTTGCTTGATCAGGAATTGCATAAAAAGGGTAGGGATATAAATGATTTTTTAAGTGAATTATATCAGGAATATGGAGTAACTAATAAACCACTGGGAAATGGTCAACTAGTTTCTTTTATTAATGCATATCTGGGGAATAATACTTTTACTGAAAAATATGTTACGGGGACAGCACCAATTAGTAAATATTCTATAGGTCTGTGGTTTAGATATCAGAATATTGTATTGTGGTCTTATCTGGGGACACCACCATTTCCATATCCCTGGGATTTAATTGTTGTTCTTTTTATTTTGATTTTTGTTTTTACATTGATATGGCTTATTGTAAAAAAAGTTAGAGACTAAAAGTTTTCATTTTAGCTGCAAGATGTTATCTTAAAGATTTCATTTATTGAAAATATGATTAAATTAATTGAGGAAATATATGGGGTGATAAGAGCTTATGGGAAAATCTTTATCTGAAATGACATTAGAAGAACTTTGGCAATTGTTTCCGATAATTTTACGCAAACATAATCCTGAGTATAAAAAATGGTATTTTAATGAAAAAGAGAAGATTAAAAAAGCAGTTGGCGTGAATACAATTGAACGAATTAATCATATCGGGAGTAGCGCAGTTGCAGGATTGATTGCAAAGCCAACAGTAGATATTTTGTTAGAAGTTGATTGTAATAGTGATATTGATAATTTAAAATTAAGGCTAAAAAATGCAGGTTGGATACTTATGGCATCTGAGAATGAACCCGATTTAAAAATGTCATTTAATAAAGGGTATACACCAGATGGATTTGCTGAAAAAGTATTTCATCTTCATGTCCGATTTTTAGGAGATTGGGATGAATTATATTTTAGAGATTATCTTATAATTCATAAAGAGGTAGCTAAAAAATATGGTGAACTCAAACAAAAACTAGAAAGACAGTATAAGCATAATAGAGACGGGTATACAGAGGCAAAAACAGAATTTATTAAAAAATGGACCAAGCAAGCAAGACATGAATTTCCTAATAGATATATGCCATAAAAATTAATAAAACTAGAAGCCAATCCATATTATGAAGAATATAAGAGTTATTACAATAAAAGACTAAAAAGAAACAGCTTGCTGTCTGCTAGTAACGGATAGTTTTAAATAAATTGAGCTGTATGAGGGGAAACTTTCATGTACGGTTCTTAGGGGAGGAAGAGGGAGGGATCAGTTTGAAAATAAGGGAATTTTCTCGAAAAACAGGTTTAACTACATATACACTAAGGTATTATGAAAAAATAGGCTTATTACAACCAGAAAGAGATAATGCTAATCATAGAGATTATAATGAAAATGACCTGGATTGGATAGACTTGCTACAAAAATTGAAGAGTACTGGTATGCCCTTAAAAGATATCAAAGAGTTTTCTAACTTAGTTTTAACTGGAGATAATACTATTCCGCAAAGGATAAAAATTTTGGAGAAGCATCAAGAAAAGGTAATAGAACAATTAACTGAATTTAATGACTGTCTTGATAAAGTTAATTTTAAGATTAAATATTATAGGGGAGTGTTGAAAAGTAATATCAGGGAAGCGTAGCATAAAACTCTTGACTTAGAGTAAACTCTAAGAATTATAATATTGATAATAATTGATAAGGAGTTGAAATAATGCAGGAGTTTACAAGAAAGATTGGAGAAATTAAAGTAAGTGCAATGGGGCTGGGTTGTTGGGCAATTGGTGGTCAGTTTTTCTTAGATGGTAAAGCAGATGGTTATGGAAATGTTGAGAATGGGGAATCTATACGTGCTGTCCGTCAGGCATATGATCTTGGTATTACTTTTTTTGATACTGCTGATGCATATGGTGCTGGTCATAGTGAAGTTTTGTTGGGTAAGGCCTTAAAGGGAATCAGGGATAAGGTAGTGATTGCCAGTAAATTTGGTAATCTTTATAATGAAGAAACCAAAGAAGTGTCTGGTGTAGATTCCAGTCCTGCTTATATTCGAAAAGCTCTGAAGGAATCTCTACGTCGTCTACAGACAGATTATATTGATCTTTACCTACTACATATCTGGTCACTGCCAAAAGAAGAAGCAGAGATAGTTGCTGAGACTCTTGACGAACTTGTGCAAGAGGGTTTGATTAGAGCTTATGGATGGAGCACAGACCTTTTAGATTGTGCAAAAATGTTCGCTTCCAGAAAAAATTGCAGTGCTATTGAACACAATTTAAATATTTTTGAAAGTGCTGAAGCTATAATTGATATATGTGAATCTAATAATTTAGCAAGTATCAATAGAAGTCCTTTGGCTATGGGACTATTATCTGGTAAATTTAATACAAATACAAAACTCCCCCAAAATGACGTAAGGGGTGCTGGTCATGAATGGGTACAGTATTTTGAAGATGGTAAGCCTAAACAGGAGTTCTTGGATAAATTGTCTTCAGTAAGGGAGATATTAACAAGTGGTGGCCGTAGTCTTGTACAGGGTGCTCTGGCCTATATCTGGGCAGTAGGTGATAACACTATTCCTATTCCCGGGTTTAGAAATGTAAAGCAGGCTGAAGAAAATGCACGAGCTATGGAATTTGGTCCATTATCTAAAGAACAAATTAATGAGATAGATTACATATTGGGACGAAAATAAGATGTTCTCCCAATTTATTTAACTATATTGATGTTGAAAGCTTAAATTAGCCCCTTTTAGCATAAGATAAAGAAGAACAAAAAGCCTTAGCTCAGGATATTGCTAAGGCTTTAAAGGCTGATACAGTCGAAGAAAAAAATCTGTATAAATATAATTCATTGTCCATGGTGCTCTTCAGCATCTTCTTTAGTTTCATGAACTGTACCACGTGGATGCTCAGGTGGAGCATATATAGAGTATAATTTAAGTGGTGTACGACCTGTATTTATCAGATTGTGCCATTTACCAGCAGGTATAAATATTGCATAGTCATCATAGACTTTTGCTCTAAAATCTAACTGATCTCTTCTATCACCCATCATAACGAAACCTTGCCCTTCTTCAATGCGTATGAATTGATCAACGTCAGGATGCATTTCTAAACCTATGTCATCATCTGGATTGATGTTCATTAAGGTGAGTTGTAAATATTCTCCTGTCCATAAAGCGATACGAAAATAGTCATTTTGCTTAGTAATTTCTTCAATATTAACCACAAATGGACATGGACCATAGTCTTTTAACCTAGTACGTCTTAATGGGTGACGTGGGTTAAATATATAATCATTATGCATATTGTTCATTCCTTTCATAGGTTTTTTAATATAATATGTTATATGTTTAGGATAAGTTCAAAGACTTATAGATGCCCTAAAATTCTCGCTCATTCTAACAAAAACAATTTCATTTGGACTAATGAAATATCCAATGATAGTTACAAATGTAGTATGGTTACTGAATGATATTTGGGGATAGGCCAGTGAAATAACATTTACTAAATAAATAGGTATAAAGAAGGAGTAAGGGTTTGTTTTGAAGAATATAAAGGAAGGCTTAAGAGAATATTTGACTGAAAGGAGTATTAAAAATGAAAATATTTTAGCTGATGTCTTAAATAATCAGGAGATAGCCGGGGCGGGTATAGATGTATTTGAAATGGAACCACCTATACCTGGGGAACATTCTTTATTAAATTCAAAAAGATGGCTGGGATAAAAATACGGCCATCTATGCAATAGAGGATTGGTCTTCTAAAAAATAATTTTACAATAAATAAGTAGGAGTGACAAAATTTATGAATAATAATTTTGTTGAAGTAAGTATATATCAAGTTAAACCTGATAAGACAAAAGAGTTTGAAGAGGTAATAAAAGAAATGAAAACTTTTCTTGAAGAAAATAGCGAGTTAATAAATTTTAAAGTAATGAAGAGAACACATCGTATAAAAGATTATGATTCAATAAAAAAAGGTGAACCTCCAGTAAAAATAAAAAGAATTATAAAATCAGTGAAATATGCTTTATATTGGGAGATGAATGATAAGGAAATTCATGGTAAGTTAACCAAAGATATTTTTCAGAAATTCCGAAAAAGGTTAAATAAACTTCTTATAGTACCTGAAGATAAATATTTGGGAGAAAGAATTATTTAAAGAAAATAGCCATCGATCACATACCGCTGAATGTTTAAGATCTTTTATAGTAAACTTCTATAAAATTTGGTTAAGAGGAGAAATCTATGAGTTTTTTTATAATATGTTTGAAAGTTTCCCATTTATTAAAACTAACCGATTAAGTTCTTAGAGAAATTGATTTAAGTGATGCTAATGATATCTTTGCTTATTTTTCTGATGATGAAGTTACCATATATTTAGACTTCAGCAGTATTAGTGAAGTTGACATGGCTAGAAAGTTTATCCAAAGAATCTCTGATGGATTTATAATGAAAGAAATAATCAGGTGGGCAATTACTTTAAAAGATCAAGATAGAGTAATTGGAATTTATGACCCAAGGCCGCGGGCCCGCGGTACGATCATATAACAACAATGAGTTTACGGTTCCACTCGTAACGTCGCTTCACCCAAATTCCTGATCCTAAGCCAAATCTGGCTAAGGCTCAAAAACTTGGTAAACTTGGTTCGTTATATGACATTGTGTATTGTATGTAGAATACTATATTCGAAAAAAGAGGGAGAAAGAATAATGGAATTTACAGAAGTAATAAATAAAAGAAGAACAATTAGGGATTTTTCGGATAAAAAAGTTTCAGATGAAGTAATATTTAGTTCTTTACAGTCTGGCCTTAAAGCACCAAGTTACAATCATTTAAAACAATGGGATTTTATCTTAGTTAAAAAACAAAATGTAAGATATGCACTAACTCAAACTGAGCAAATGGTCGAAGAAGTAACAGATGAATTAAAACAAACTTTTGATAATTATGATAGTCTAAGCAAAGAAATGTATCTAGATGCAATTCCAAAGCAAAAAAGAATGTTATTAGAGGCTCCAGAAGTACTAGTTGTTGTTTATAAGCCTAAGACAACAATAATAGAAAGCAAAAAAATATATGATCTTAATGGACTAGCATCAGTTTGGTGCTGTATAGAAAATATATTGTTAACTTTAGCATATAATAATGTTTTTGGGGTTACTTTTATACCTAAAAATACAATGGCTGTGAAAAAGATTCTAAATATACCAAATAAATTAGAAGTTGCCGCTATAATTCCATTTGGATATAAATCTGAAAATGCTAAAATTATTCCACAGAAAGAAGTTGACATAGAAACAAAATTGCATATAAACAAATGGTAAATAAAATATTTGTTTAAAATTTATGATTAAAAATCCATGCACAACCTCACATAACAAACAGGAGTATTTCCACAATTGCAAGAAAGCTGCTACTTTTATTTTAAAAAAAGTGATATTGTTAGTCTGCATGTACCTTTAGTAGAATCTACTAGAAATTTAATAGATAGAGAAAAGCTATCTTTAATGAAGGAAAGTGCAATTTTAATTAATACATCCAGGGGGCCTGTTGTAGATAGTAAGGCTTTAGCTGATGTCTTAAATAATCAGAAGATAGCTGGGGCGGGTATAGATGTATTTGAAATGGAACCACCTATACCTGAAAGACATCCTTTATTAAATTCGAAAAATACAATATTGACCCCACATGCAGCTTTTGCAACAGAGGAGTCTTTTGTAAAAAGGGCAGCTATAGTATTTGATAATATTGAAAAATACCTGGCAGGGAGTCCACAAAATGTTATAAATCTTATTGAATAACCACTAAAAAGCAATTGTTTAGAGTGATTATTTTTAATGGATGTCATTCATTTAGCTGATGGGCAAAAAAAGAACTTTGCAGCAAATTAATGTAATATTCCACGCTAACTTAGATAACAATTGTAATTCTGTAAGTTTATGTTTCCCAAAATTAGGAGAAAACTGCTATATCAATATCACTATATTCATTAGGATTACTTTGCTTACTGTAAAAAAGAAAGAAGGACAAATTCATGGAGTTATCAGAAGTAATAAAAAGGAGAAGATCTGTTAGAAAGTTTAAAAATATTGAGATTAGTCCTGACATAATTAACGACCTATTGGAGAGTGCAAGTCTTGCACCTGAAACAGATGTTAACAGTTATTATTTTGGCGTTATAAATGATAATAATATTAAGAATAAATTAGCAAAAGCGACTTTATGGGCGGAATGGATTGCAGAAGCACCAGTAATATTTGTATGCTGTGTAGATATTAGTTTTGATATAGGAGATCAAAGTGATGATAATTATGGGGTCGTAGGTAATAAGTTGAGATATAATGATGAAATAGTTAATTATCTTAGAGAACATAAAGATCGTAAAGTATGTAAGACATTACTTCACTCTACTCCTGTATATATTGCAGCTCAGCATATAATATTGACTGCAGGTTCTCATAATTTAAGAGGTTGTCTTGTAGATTATATGGATATTGAAAAAATAAATAAAATATTAGATTTACCTGATCATATTACATGTCAAGTGCTAGTCCCGATAGGGTATTCCGATGAAACACCAAAAAAGAAAGGCAAATATAACAAGAAAGAAAGGGTCTTTTATAATAAATGGGTTAAATAAAATAAAGGATTATTAAAAGAGTTGTTAGTGCAATACGTGAAGTCTATAATTATTTGACATTTGTCTGAATGTGATAAAGACTGTTAAAAACAAATAAAACCTCTGGAGATCTTTATTCCAGAAGTTTAATCTGATAAAGGAGATGTATTATTTTCAAGCCAGGTAGTTAACTCATTCTTTGATAGTGTACCTGATGATAGTTGAATCATTATTTTGTAGGTTTCTTTTTCTGAAGCAACAATTTCAAAACCATTTCTTTGTAGGAAAATATCCATAGCTACAAGGGCGATTCTTTTATTGCCATCTATGAATGGATGATTATTACATAAATGAAAGCCGTATGCTGCAGCCATTTTCATTAAGGTATCGTGTAAATAATCACCATCATAAGTTGCTTTAGCTTGTTCAAGTGCAGAGTCTAGTAATTTTTCATCTCGAATTCCATAAGTACCACCATAGATTTGAATAAGTTGATCATAGAAATATAGTATTAGTTCTTTTGGAATAAATATTATGTTTTTCATTTTGACAATTCCTTTAAAGTATTTTTATATTTTTTGTTAGTTTTGTTAAAAGCATCAGCCCATATTTCAAATTCAGGATTGTATGGAGTTAAAGTAAAGCCATCGTTTTTTTCTATAACATGTAGTTCTTCGCCTTCTTTAAGATTATATTTTTCAATAAGTTCTTTTGGAACAGTAAACCCAAAACTATTTCCGACCTTACGTAATTTTATGGATTTCACATTTATCACCTCAATAATATTATAACATTTGTATTACATAATATGCAAGAAGGAAAAAAGAAGTATATGAATAAATAACAGGATTTTATTAAAGATGTATCGATTTCTTCTGTAAAATATAATATTGATCAAATAAAAAGGTATTGAAAATATTACAACAGTAAGGTAATCTTTATTGACAATAAAATTTTTTTGTATTATACTCTCCATAAATGCTAGGAGGGAATAATAATGTATCATCCAAGATTAAAAGGCAGACATTATGAAATGGGAAAAAAGATGGGAAATGTATTCAAAAAATATAATATTAAGTTTCCTATTAATCTTGATTCATTTCAAATTGAATTTGGTAAAGAAAGTGGGAAACTACTAAAACAGTATTTTCCTGAAGCAGCAGCTGAGATTAAAGGAATTACAGATGTAATAGATTATAATAATGAATTATTTACTGCTTGGATTATGTGTATGGGATGTTGTCTTGATATTGATGATGGAAATTCCGTGGAAGTTAAAGGATGTACGGCATTTAGCTTTATGTATAATGGAGATATTTATTATGCAAGAAATAGTGATCTTCCGCCATTTTTAAGAAAGATAAGTAAGAGTATATATTATAGACCGGAAAATGGAAATGAATTTATTATGAATACATCTTCTTTTATAAATGGTGAGGAAGGTATAAATAATCATGGATTGGCTGTTGCAATGACTTTCGTCAAGCCTAAATTAGATGAGATTAAACCAGGCTTTAATTCTGTTTTTTTGGTTCGTTATATATTGGAAAAGTGTAAAACAATAGATGAAGGTATTGATGTTTTGAAAAGACTACCGATAGCTTCGAGTTGTAATATACTTTTGGCAGATAGAAATGAAAAAATGGTAGTAGTAGAATCTAATCCCCTTGAACTGAATATAAGATATCCGGAAAAAAATAAAGATGGTGAAAGCTTTATAATAACAGTAAACCATTTTACTTCAAGAAAGATGAGGAAACATAATGCAAGTAATTATAATATATATCGATCTGAAACCAGGTATAAAACAGCATATAATGCTTTAAGGGATATGGACTATATTGATGGAGTTAAACATGCAAAGAATATATTGAGCGGTGAATATGGTTTTATGTGTCAGTATGATAAAAAATTAGATTTTGATACTATTTGGTCATCAATATTTGATATTAAAAATCTAAATATATATATAGCAGAAGGTAATCCTCTAAGAGCAAAATTTAAAGAGGATAAAAGGTTGTTGAAAGATATAAAAAACGGCGCCGCCTAAATATTTAATTTAATATATCCCTTTAGATGGTATTAAAGATAAAATGTGCAATAAAGATTATTTATATAATTGAAGGATGGTGATAATGTGAAAAAGTGCATTGTAATTACTGGAATAGTTTATTAAAAAATAAAACTTAGGAGGATTTTTATGACTATTCCAGATGGAAAAATATACCCACGGACCAATGACTTTGAAACAATATATTTGAAAGGTACAATTACAAATCCCAATATTATAGTTGGCGATTATACTATGTATAATGATTTTGTGTCTGACCCTACGCAATTCGAAAAGAATAATGTGTTATATCATTATCCCATCAATAAAGATAGATTGATTATTGGCAAGTTTTGTTCCATAGCGTGTGGAGCAAAGTTCCTTTTTACAAGTGCTAATCACACTCTTAAATCACTTTCAACTTATCCATTTCCATTATTCTTTGAAGAATGGAATTTAAATAAAAAGCATGTTAAGTCTGCATGGGATAATAAGGGCGACATTGTAATTGGTAATGATGTTTGGATAGGATATGAAGCAGTTATCTTATCCGGTGTTCATATTGGGGATGGTGCAATTATAGGAACACGAGCAGTTGTAACAAAGGATATTCCTCCATATACAGTTGTTGGGGGTGTTCCTGCGAAAGAAATCAAAAAGCGTTTTGATGAGGAAACAATTAATAAATTACAGCAGATACAATGGTGGAATTGGTCTTTTGATAAGATAGAACAATTTTTACCCTATATTATGAATGGAGAAGTTGATAAGTTACATTTTTAAATAATTTCCCATTGAAGGGGTAAGGTATGGAGAAGGGTTCTTAAGTAGGAGCATGAGGTTATCCTGCTTTAAAGAAAGGATGAAATTAGATTTTTTTAAGTTTGAATCAGAATATTAACGAAAAAAGCCATGATGAAATTAATTTCATTATGGCTTTTCTTGTGCGCCTAGCATGGGAGCTTTCTTGTCGATACAAGTCCGATAAGGGGGTTGATAGATAAAATTAACGTTTTGGGAACAAAAATTATATTTTTCATTTAGATAATTCCTTTAATGTGTTTCTATATTTGTTATTAGTTTTGTCAAAAGCATTAGCCCATTTTTCAGGATTAAACGGTGTTAAAGTAAAACCATCATTATTTTCTATAAGATGTAATTCTTCGCCTTCTTTAAGATTATATTTTTCAACAAGTTCTTTTGGAACAGTAAAACTGAAACTATTTCCAACTTTACGCAACTTAATAGATTTCATAAATATCACCTCATTAATATTATAACATTTGTATTAATATGCAAAAAGGAGAAAAAAACCTAAGTGCGGTCGCACTAAGGCCTAGAAACGTTGTAAATACGCATCACGTTATCTGAAATAGCTAGTTGGGTAGAAATAAAGAAGAAAAAGAGCAATTATAATGTGGGTAAAAAAATAAACTTCGCAACAAATTAATGTCTTGAAGTTTTATCATAAATTATTTCACCGTTTTTCATTATATTATTAGCTAAATTAGTAGGATCGCTGTTGTTAAGCTGATCAGTAGAGTATGGAATAGCTTCAATTGACTCATCAATGTTCCAGGTTAATTTAGATAGTAATTGCAATTCTTTAAGTTTGTGTTTTCCAAAGTCAGGAGAAAATACAGCTAAGTCTATGTCACTATATTCATCAGGGCTTCCATTTGCCCATGAACCATAAAGAACTACTTTACTTACTGTTATATGTTTTTCTAAGGTCTTTATATACTCATTTATTTTGTTTTTAGTCATAGCTTTGTTTCTAGCCATTTGAATAACCTCCTTGTCTTACCAAGAAGTTCAGAGGAATATTTGTAATCCAAATTTTTTAATACTTCAAGTTCTTGATCGGGATATCTAGTGGCAATATTAAGTGGATTTAATTCATGAATTATATTTAGAAGTTCTTCAGAAATTTCATTATCCAATTTTGTTAATTTTACTAATCTAGCTAGATTATGAATACGGGGTGGCATTTCTTGAATTTTGTATGAGTAAATAGCTTTTAACATTTTTTCTATTGTTTGGTGGCACATGAAACCAACATATAGATATCTTTTTGATTTAAGCATTGCTTCAGCTGTTTCCAGATCATATTTTGCAATGTCGGTCCAATAGTTTTCGTTAGACATGAGACTCAGTCCCTTGCTTATTGTTAATTTAATTATAACATGAAAAGAGACAAATGTGAATTATTTGCTAATTATTAAGGTTTGTTATATATTATAACCAAAAGAAATAAGTGTAAACGGGCTACATCAGATAACAAATCAGGAGCAGGAATTTATTTTGCAGATTGATAAGGTAATTGATAATAAAAATGATAAGGAATTAAATAAGCTTATTCTTGAATTAACAAACAGAGCGGAGGAATTCAGAAAGAAATATGTTTTGCAAAGAGTAGGAATATTATAAATTATTATAAATAATATCTGGATAAAATTTAAATCTTTTCTTTCTTTAAAAATAGTATTATAATGGTTATATTCTGCTTTATTTCAAAACAAATATAATTTATACTATTTAATCAAGAAAGAAGTGACCTAACTTTGAATCCTATGTTTTCTGACAAAGACTTAAAATGGTTAATTATACCATTGGTGATAGAACAATTTTTAGCTGTAACTGTAGGTATGGCAGATATTATTATGATATCAGGTGCAGGAGAAATTGCTGTTTCAGGAGTGTCTCTTGTAGATACAATTAATATTTTATTGATTAATATATTTGCAGCTTTAGCTACTGGTGGGGCTGTTATATCAGCACAATATCTAGGTAAAAAAGACCGGAAAACGGCCTGTATTTCTGCAAACCAACTTTTATTAGTCTCAGGAACTATATCTATCGGTATTATGTTTTTTGCTTTAATTGGTAATAAAATTATTCTGAATGTGATCTTTGGGCAGGTTGATTCTGCGATCATGAAAAATGCCCAGATATACTTCTTCCTTTCTTCATTGTCATATCCCTTTTTAAGTGTCTATAATAGTTCTGCAGCACTATTTCGTGCAATGGGAAACTCTAGAATATCTATGTTTACCTCCTTATGTATGAACATCATAAATATCTTTGGTAATGCTATATTGATTTATGGCTTTGGTATGGGAGTCGAGGGGGTCGGTATTGCTACATTAATATCCCGCATTGTAGCAGCTATTATTATGCTTGTACTTATCCGGATACCTATTTATGATATCTATATTGAAAGCTTTTGTTTGAAATTTGATTTTCAAATTATTAAACAAATTTTGCAGATTGGCATACCCAATAGTTTAGAGAATAGTATGTTTCAGGTAGGAAAAATATTAGTCATGAGTCTAGTTGCCAGCTTTGGTACTGTAGCTATCGCTGCTAATGCAGTATCTAATACAATTGCTGGATTTGCAGTTATACCAGGTATGGCTACAGGACTTTCTTTAATTACAATTATCGGTCAATGTGTTGGTGCTAATGATTATAAACAGGCAGTCTACTATACAAAAAAGATTATGAAAATAACTTTTGCAGCTCTTGCTATTATAAATTGTTTTATTATTATTTTTGTCCCTGCAATTGTCAGTATATATAAGTTAAGTGATGAAACTACAAACCTTACGATACAAATCATACGATATTATAGTATTTGCTGTATCTTTATTTGGCCATTATCCTTTACCTTACCAAATACATTAAGAGCTGCAAATGATGTGAAATTTACAATGATTATTGCGATTATATCTATGTGGACCTGGCGAATTGGGTTTAGTTATATTTTGGGAAATACCTTTGGACTTGGCGTATTTGGTATCTGGGTTGCAATGACTATTGATTGGTTATTTAGAGGAATTTGTCTTACAGGAAGATTTTTTAAGGGTACTTGGAAAGATAAAGAGATTATTTCTCGTATTAAATCTGATACTTTCTAGTTTTTTTAAGTTACAGAAGGTTTGAACATAGGGTTGCTTTGAATTATCTAGCAAAGCAAGAATAAAATCTAATGGGAATGAGATTTTAAAATAATATAGGAACAAAACAGGGAAAGAATCAAAAATCTTTAGTTTGAAAGGGTGTTAAAAATAAATATTTCTAAAAAAATTTATCTTATAATTGCATTAATATTAATAGTTATATTAAGTGCATTTTTGGTAATGAAGGGAGATTATCTTTTTATGAAAAAATTATATAGTTCAGAAGTAAAATCCGAACTTGAGAAGACAGTTTTAAATAATCAGCCTTTTACAAAAGATGATATTGTATCACTACCAGCTCCTGTACAGAGGTATTTTAGATATTGTGGTTATATAGGTAAAAAGAAGATGTCAAATGCTAAAATTGTTTTCGAGGACGTTGACTTTATAAGTAACGGTAAACAGTTAAAATTAAGATCAGAACAGTATAATTTTGTTTCTGAACCTGCACGAATAGCGTACCTGAGTTCAAAAGTTATGGGAATAATTCCATTTGAGGGTAGAGATAAATATCAAAATGGGAAAGGTTCTATGATTGGGAAACTGATGAAAATAATAACTCTATTTGATGTAACAGGACCTAAGATGGATCAGTCTGCTTTAGTTACTTTTTTAGCTGAGGCACTTATTGTCCCTAATGTTGCACTACAAGATTATATTAAATGGGAAGAAATAGACAGTAATAAGGCAAAAGCAATTATGAATTATGGTGGAATAAAGGTTGAAGGAATCTTTAGTTTTAATGATAAAGGCGAATTTATTAAGTTTGAGACAAATGATCGTTATATGGATAAGGGTAATGGGTTAATAGAAAAAGAGAGATGGACAGCTAAAGTAGAAAATTATATAGAAAAAAATGGTATCAGAGTTCCAGGCAGAATGAAAGGAATATGGAATTTAAGTAAGAACGACCTGGTATATTTTGATGGTAATATTACTGAAATAAATTTTGATAATAGTAATGTTTGAAAAATGAAATAATATCTTTACCCTTTATAGAGTCATTACCCCCTCTAGTTTATCCTAATATAAAAAGGAGTAAAAGTTATAGCTGTAGATCAATCTGTTAAGATGCTTAATATAATTAGAGATAAGTTTGGAGATAAAGGAGATATCGAATGTCGAGGGGGAAAATTTGAAGAGTTGCCTATAGAAGATGAATCAGTCGATTACGTTTTTCGATTACGTTTTTGCAAATATGTTTTTACATCATGTAAGCTCTCCTACTAATACTGACTTATGTTAGATTTATAATTTATCTGAGAATAGGAGCATTATTGGAGACGTCGCGAATCTCAGGGACGTATGTAAAAGTGTCAGCTGAGCAAAACAAATGAGAAAAAGGTGGGGATGAGCATGAATTATGAATGGTTGGATGAATATTTATTATCAAAATTAGGTGTTAATAAAGATTACAAAGAAGAATGGGAATGGGATAGGTACCTGATAAATGGTAAGATGATTGCTGCTATATGTACTGATAAGACTGGTAAAGAGATAATCACATTAAAATGTGAACCATCATTTGGCGAGGAATTACGTATTCAGTATGAAGATATCATACCCGGCTATTATATGAATAAGGTTCATTGGAATTCTGTGTATTTAGAAGGTGAAGTACCAGATGAAGTTATAAAGGATATGATTAATCAATCATATGAATTGGTTTTTAATAAATTAAGCAAGAAAATGCAAAAAGAAATAAGGAATGGTGATAAAAATGATTGAATCGAGATGTGGAATTTTGTGTAGTGAGTGTAGTTATAGAGAAGAAATGGATTGTAAAGGTTGTATTAGCATTAAAAAGCTTTTTTGGGGTGAAAGTTAAAGTAATTCATTAAGGCCCGTACAACTTTAAAGGCCTTATTTGTCTGATTACGGAAGTGAGTATTCTTGAGGAGCCCGGTGTGGTAGTTCCGCACGCTGGGATCTGAGCGGGGGTGACTGGGCAACTGGTAATTCTACCGTGACGCTGTAAGATGATATAATTTCAGAGTATAGAATTAGGGTCTATAAAATGTAGTTAAAGTTATCAAAATAGCTATTAATTTAGTAAAGATTATTTATAAACAATGAGAAGACAAATTTGAAGTTGGAGGTTTATCGTGAAAAAATGGTATGATGAGGAATATGAATGGGAAATCGAGGTAATAGGGTTTCTGCGTGGTGACCACACAGAGCGGTATTGCCGAAATGGCGAGGAAGTCGGGGATAAGTATACCTGCACCTATGGCTGTCCTGTAAATGCAAATGGACAGGGTATTTGCTCCAAAGCAATGATGATTATGTTTCCAATCATGGAGGTTGTCAGAAGTGGTGGAGATTTAGAGAATATTGGCGGAACTAGCAAATATAGCAAAGATATTGTATGTCCAGATGGTTGCGTTATATTCAGGCTGACGGCAAAGAAACTTGGGAATGAGAATTTTTATAAGGGAAAGTTTTTCGATTAGCTTTAATTTTTATTGTATTCAGTTGAAGATAAGTCGAAATATTCATTTGATAGGTTGATTGATGAGGTATATCAATAATATATTAGGCCCCTACTTCGGGGAGCTATTGATTGATATATCTAGTTGAAAATATGGTTTTGTTTTCTATTTTAAATAAAAAAATAATTTGAGGAACATTAGCAGATAAAAAGCTAGGAAAATGTTGCATTTTAATGTTTATATCTACAGCTTTTATTGATATAATAGAAGTATAAAGGACAAAGGTAAGGAGGTAATAGCTGTGGCTAATCAGAAAATAAGTATAGATATTGATAATTTAATCAAGAAAATCAGTCAGGAAATAGCTGCTGAAGAAATAATCTTATTTGGTTCACATGCTTATGGAATACCAAATGAAGACAGTGATATAGATTTATGTATTCTTTCTAAACTAAACGGTAAACGCAAACTAGATCTAATGAGAAAGGCCAGAAAAGCAATTATACCTCTTACTTCAAGACCGGTAGATCTTCTGGTCTATGATCAGAATGACTTCTATGATAGAGCAAATATCGCTTCAACTCTGGAGTTTAAGATAAAAAATGAAGGGGTTAAAGTCTATGGACAATAGGGAAATAGCTCAGGAATGGTTTGAATTAGCTGATTATGATTTACAATCAGCTGTTTTCTTACTTAAAATGAAGCCCAAACCCCTAGAGATAATGGCATATCATTGCCAGCAATCTGTAGAGAAATATTTAAAAGGATTTCTGGCTTTTCATGGAGGTCAAATTAAAAAAACACACGACTTAATATTCTTAAATAAGGAATGTCAGAAATATGATGCTTTATTTAAGAATATTATAGATGAATGTATAAATCTAACTGATTATGGAGTTCAGGTGAGATATCCCTTTCATATTGATATCGAAGAAGAAGATTTAAATTGGCTATAAAAGATGCTGAAAAGATAAAAACTTTTGTTTTGGCTAAGATAGCTGATTAGGATAAATTATGTATAGGATAGATTTAAAAAATAATATTAGTAGCTTGCACCCTGGCATCTCATGATCCAGGGTTTAATCGTTTTTGATCCACTTTATTTCATAACCAAGAATATCTGCAATTTCCTTTACTTCACTGTATTAATAGTTTCCTGTCTAATCTTATTACTTAGATTTTGCAGTGTTTTATTAGTATTATGTCTTTTATTCAACTCTTTTGCCTGTCCACCCAGATTTAACTATCATTGCCTTTATTTCGCCTTTGATACTCATTATAAATTCACCTCTTTAATATTATATCTTCTGCTTTAAAAAAAGTAAAATAGATTCAAAAATAACTTGACAATTTAAAGTAATTAGTCTCATATTAAATTATAAACTGTAATTAAATTTTAAAGAGGAGGCTGATAAATTGGCTAAAAAATTATTAAGTGGAACGATACTTGGAGACTATTGTTAGACGAAATACTTTTATAAACATGACATACTGTAGTCGGATTTAACATGATATATTTAATGTATAAACAAAAATCGTTACAAATAATGGAGGAGAGGGAATGAAAAACAAATTAATTTATGAAAATTGTTATATATATGTTCTGGATACTCTATCTGATTGGGAAATAGCATTCTTAACTGCGGAATTAAATAGTCGTCGATATTTTAATAAAAATAAAAAAACAGAACTTATTATGATTGGAAACACTTTAAAACCCATAAAAACAATGGGTGGAATAATTATTACACCTGATAAGGATATTAATAATATCGAATTCCAGGAAGGAGATATACTTATCCTTCCTGGAGCAGATACTTGGATGGATGATAAAAACAAGGAAATATTAAATATAGTGTCAGATGTGATTAATAGGAAAGTCATAATTGCAGCAATTTGTGGTGCTACAGTAGCATTAGCTCAAATTGGCTTATTAGATAATAGAAAGCACACAAGTAATGATAAGGATTTTCTGAAAATGTTTAGCCCTAATTATAAAGGGAGTTCTCATTATATAAATGCTCCAACAGTGGTAGATGATAATTTAATAACTGCCACAGGACTTGCTCCGTTGGAATTCTCATACGAAATATTTAAAAAGATAAATGTAATGAAAAAGGATACATTAGAAGCATGGTATCAATTATATAAAACTAAACAACCTAAATATTTTTACAGTTTAATGGAAACATTGAAATAATTTATATTCACTAATAACTTGGAATAGCAAATGATAGGGTTTCAGCTAGATCAATGAGTTGTGTAAATATGGGTTTAGATATTTTTTTTCAAACTGATAAAAGATTTTTGAAATTTAAACAATTAGAAAAAAACCCTAATGTAGCACTTTGTGTTGATAATATTCAGATTGAAGGAATAGCTTTAAAAAAAGGGCATATATTAAATGAAAAAAACAAAGAGTTTTTAGATTTATATAAAGAAAAACATTATGGTTCATATGAAGCATATTCACATATAGAAGATAATGTATTAATAAAAGTAGAACCTAAATTAATCACTTTATGGAAATATGAAGGAAATAAAAGTTTAAGAGAATTTCTTTATATAAAAGTAAGCGTCAAATATAACCCACATTCCTTACAGCCGAAATCTATGAGATAATCTCCCTGAAGGAGGTTATCTTAAAATGAATAACAAACGTGAAATTTGGATAAAAAGAATCCAGGATTACAAAGCAAGTGGCCTAACTGCTGCCAAATGGTGTGAAGAGAATGGCGTAAGCATTAATTCTCTAAGATACTATACTCATAAATTTAACAAGGAAAAGAAAGAACAAGAATCCAATCAAACCAAATGGACAGCTGTATTTCCTGCCCCAGCAGAAAATAAAGATAATGAAACTAAAATCATAAAAGTAACTATAGGTCAGGCGATCATAGAGGTCGTTCCAGGTTTTGATTCTAATACTTTTGAAACTCTTGTCAGGATTCTTAAAGAACAATGTTAAATCAGCATCATATCAATAAAGTATATTTATCCCTAGGGCCTACTGATCTTAGGAAATCAATCAATGGCCTATCCTTAATAGTTCAGGAGAGCTTTAAGCTCAATCCCTTTTCTCATGACCTCTTTGTCTTCTGTAACAGAAAGCAGGACAAGCTCAAGATTTTGGAATGGGATAATGATGGTTTCTGGTTACACTACAAACGCCTGGAAAAAAGCAGATTCAGATGGCCTGATGGTACTACTGGCTCTACAGTAATGATTGATGAAAGACAATTCAGGTGGTTACTTGATGGTTTATCTATTCATCAAAAAGGTGCTCATCCTGCCGTTAAAGAAAGAATAATCATCTAAAACAAACTTTAGACAAAAGGCTCAAAAACATTGTAAAATCAGAGCTTTTACGCTTAATTTTAGTATCTTTTTTCTCCTAAAAATGATATAATAAACTTATGAAAACTACTGATAAATCAACGACTATACAAGTTAATAAAGAAGAAAATCAAAAGCTATCTTTAGAAGATAAAATTGCAATACAGGCTCAACAAATTGAAGAATTGACAGCTAAATTAAACTGGTATGAGGAACAATTTCGCTTAAACCAACAAAGGCGATTTGGTGCTTCTAGTGAAAAATTTAATTCTAATCAGTTATCAATTTTCAATGAGGCTGAACAGGAAGCTAAGGTCAGTCTCAAAGAACCCGAACTTGAGGAGATTACATATAAAAGACGTAAGGGCAAAAACAAAAAGAAAAAATCCTTCGAAGATCTCCCAGTCGAAGTCATTGAATATCATCTAGATGAAGCTGAGCAGATCTGTCCGCAATGTGGTAAGCAACTTCATGTGATGAGTAAGGAAATTAGAAAAGAATTAAAGATTATTCCTGCTCAGGTTAAGGTTGTTGAACATGTTCGTGATGTTTATGCCTGTAGAAATTGCGAAAAGGAAAATATCACAACTCCAGTAATTACTGCTCCTATGCCTAATCCAGTTTTAAAAGGGAGTTTTCTCTCTCCATCGTTACTGGCATATATCATGGATACCAAATATTCTCAAGCAGTACCTCTTTACAGACAGGAGAAACAATTTAAGAATTTTGGCATTGAGCTATCCCGTCAAAATCTGGCTAACTGGGTAATCCATGGAGCTAATAACTGGCTTAACTATCTATATGATAGAATATATGAATATTTATTAAAAGAAGATATCGTACATGCTGATGAAACTACACTTCAGGTTTTATCTGAAAAAGGTAAAGCAGCTAAAAGCAAATCATATATGTGGCTCTATGCTACTGGAGTTTCCAGTCCACCGATCTACTTATATGAATATCAACCTTCCAGGGCTAATGAACATCCCAAGAAATTCTTAACTGGATTCAGTGGGTTTCTTCAAACCGATGGCTATGCTGGATACAATAGTGTTCAGGACGTCACCCAGCTCGGATGTTTCGCTCATGCTAGACGTGGTTTCACAGATGCTTTGAAGTCATTACCTAAAGGCTCTGTTCAATCGAAAACTAATGCTGAGGAAGGTCTAAATTTCTGCAATCGACTCTTCCAGATTGAACGGGACTTAAAAGACTTATCAGCTGAAGAAAGATATCAAAAACGCCTTGAACAAAGCAAACCAGTTCTGGAGGCCTTTTTGTCATGGCTAAAAATCAAGGAACAACAGACTTTACCTAAAAGTGGTCTCAGCAAAGCTATTAAATATTGTCTCAATCAATGGCCAAAACTAAAAGCCTTTCTCCTGGATGGTAGACTAGAGATCAGTAATAATCGGGCAGAAAGAGCAATCAAGCCCTTTGTTATTGGGAGAAAGAACTTCCTATTTTCCAAGTCAGTAAAAGGAGCTACAGCCAGTGCAATTACTTATAGTATCATAGAGACTGCAAAAGCTAATGACCTGGTACCATTCTTTTATCTAAAATACCTTTTTGAAAAACTACCCAACATTGATCTACAAAATATAGATGAATTGGATGAATTATTACCCTGGTCTCAATCTATTCCTGAAGAATGCAGGATTCCTCATAAGAATTAGCCTATCATAATGTCCTCAATTTTTCCAGGTGGGGACGTTTTGACGCTTACATATAAAAGATAATAAAGCTGTAAGGGAGTATTATAAAACAATTAAATAGATTTTATTTAGTATGGAGAGCGCACGTCATAGGGACAGCCTTTTTTACTCAAAGAACGATATCAGCGCCGCTTGCTTTTAAGTGACTACTTGACAATTTATTGTCTTAGTGGAACTTATCCTTTAGGGCAAATATCATTCTCCATTTTTAAACGCTGATTTTCTTTGCGTAACTTAATTAATTCTTTTTCCTGATCGGTTCTATTATCTTTAACTTTAAATGATCCTGAATTTTTAAAGTTCTTTACCTACTTATTAACAGTGGATCTAGCAATATCATCCAAGCCTGGAAAAAAGTAGATTCAGATGGCCTGATGGTACTACTGGCTCTACAGTAATGATTGATGAAAGACAATTCAGGTGGTTACTTGATGGTTTATCTATTCATCAAAAAGGTGCTCATCCTGCCGTTAAAGAAAGAATAATCATCTAAAACAAACTTTAGACAAAAGGCTCAAAAACATTGTAAAATCAGAGTAAAATCAGAGCTTTTACGCTTAATTTTAGTATCTTTTTTCTCCTAAAAATGATATAATAAACTTATGAAAACTACTGATAAATCAACGACTATACAAGTTAATAAAGAAGAAAATCAAGAGCTATCTTTAGAAGATAAAATTGCAATACAAGCTCAACAAATTGAAGAATTGACAGCTAAATTAAACTGGTATTGAGGAACAATACGTGAAGTTTATTGTTAGGCGACATGTGGCTTTCTTATGGATGCATCATTAAAAAACAAATTTAATATGGTGTAAAATATATATGTATAAAAATTACTAGTAATGAGGTGATTATTTATAATGATTATTGAGACTAAGAGATTATATTTAAGAGAATTAATCCCTGAAGATAAGACTAATTTAATGAAAGTCCTATCTGATCCAGAATCAATGGTATATTATCCTCACCCATTTAGTGAAAAAGAAGTAGAAAACTGGATTTACTGGAATATAGAAAATTATAAAAAATATCAGCATGGATTATGGGCAGTTATAGTAAAAAAGGGTAAAGTTTTTATTGGAGATTGTGGTATCACAATGCAGAATATTGGAAATGAAACTGTACCAGAGATAGGTTTTCATATTATTAAGGAATATTGTAACAAAGGATTTGCAACAGAGGCTGCTATGGCTTGTAAAGAATATGCTTTTAAAACCTTAAATTATCCTAAGATATTTTCATATACAACAATTAAAAATGTTCCATCTCAGAAAGTAGCTGAAAAGATTGGTATGCAGAATTATAAATACTTTGATAAAAATGGAGAAAAACAGATTGTTCAAGTTGCATATCTGAATTAACTATAAATATTATAAAGAAGAACTTTTGATAGTTTATAGCTAGGGCTTGCCGCACGTCGCCTAACAAATCAGGAGTATTTCCGCAATTGCAAGAAAGCAAAAGCCCAAACAAATTTTTAAAAGATTTCATTTGAGCTTGAAATCTTGAGTTTACTATATTATCTAGCGGACGAGTAAATTCGAGACTTGGAGGATAACTATTATGATTAATATTGTATTTAGCGAAAGTGCTTGTGGAAGTCTTAAAGTGGCACAACACTATGGCAAAGGAAAATATCAAGATGGGTGTATTGGCGTTTTCGTTAGTCACACTAATGGAAGCAAGTCAACCAAAGAGGAAGTTGAAACTGCCAGGCGAGAAGCAAAGGAAAAGGCACGCTTGGCGTGGGAGAGTGCTACCCCTTTGGGTGGTAAAACAACAGACATCTATGGATTCAATTTGGTGTTAAGCATCGGAGATATTTCGGAAAATCAGCCCGGTATCAAGCGCAAACAGACGTTGGAACACTTATACAGCGTTTATCCGAATAATGAGGGGCAGCAGGCAGCAGAAGAAATACTTAACAGGGCAAATGAAGATCTAAAAATGGTTCAGGAACGTGCAGTAGCAGGAGAAGTCCTTCGAATCTGGTACAGCAATCAGCCTGATGAAATGTGTGGACTTTATTGGTTCATGGGGCAGTTGAATCAATGGAAAGTGCATGGCGGACAGGTTTTTATCGTCAAACTCCCAGAATGGGAAGTTGACAATAAAGAAAATATTGTACGAAAAAATAGCTGGGGTGAAGTGGCTCCGGAAGAGTGGCATCGGTATCTTGCTTTGCAAAAGTCTGTGGTAGCAGTATTTATACAAAGCTGTGCATCTCATTGGAAGGAGCTTCAAGCAGAGAACGCACCTTTACGAGCTATGCTGAATGGACAGTTGGTTAGTACGTCAGAAAAACTTTATGACGATTTTATTATTCAGGAAATCGCAGTAGAAGGCGAAGAATTTCAGGAAGCAATGATTGTTGGACGAGTACTTGGTAAATACCAACTTGGGATTAGTGATTCATGGGTAGCATTCCGTATAGAAGAAATGCTTCATGAAGGAAAACTTGAGGTTGTAACTACGTGTACTAAAGATATGCCGAGCTATCATCGAGTGTTGAAAAAGTGTACTCTCAAATTATAAGCATATATAGGAACATAACAAATTTCAATTTGTTTACGCAACCTTAGAATCAAAAAACTTTTCAAAATGATCAATATGCCTTAGGTAACAATCTTGAGTACTACTACTAAAATTCCTTAATTTCATGTTTTGAATCATTTTTTCTTTAAAATCTGTCATTAAAACCACATCTCCTTTGGATAATTTGTAAGATTATTTTATACGAAGATGTGGTTATATCAAATACATATTGAAAGATTAGTATGATTTCAATTGGGGAAAGCCACTGCGTAGCAGTTTTGTTCAACATGGGATTTAAGATTCCGCTACGTTTCATCCAAATTCATTCGATAAAGGTGGTCGCCCTAAACCTCATGAACTTCTTAAATCCCTGGTACGTTAGGCAAAAGACCATGAATATAATACAGGAGTGTGAAAGATATGAGTGAGGGTTCTATAATTTCTGAAACAAAGGAACCAATTACAATAAATAGTTTATACCAAGATTTAATAAAACTTGGGGTTAATAGTGGTGATATCTTATTAGTTCATTCATCCTTATCAAGTTTAGGATGGGTATGCGGTGGTGCACAATCTGTTATAACTGCAATAATGAATGTCTTAGGAAAAGAAGGGACATTAGTTATGCCAGCTCATAGCGGAGATTGGAGTGATCCAGAAGAATGGAAAAATCCTCCTGTTCCCAAAGAATGGATAGATATAATATATGAAAATATGCCAGCATTTGAACCTGATAAAACACCAACAAGAGGAATGGGATGTATTGCAGAATTATTTAGAACATTTCCTAATACATTAAGGTCAGATCATCCACAAGTATCATTTTCTGCTAATGGTAAGTATGCAAAAGAAATTGTTGAGGAACATTTTTTAACACCACAGTTAGGTATGAAATCACCTCTAGGAAAGATATATGAATTAGGAGCAAAAGTTCTATTGTTGGGAGTGGGATATGATTCGTGCACTAGTTTTCATCTTTCAGAATCATTTATAAAAGAAATGCCCATGAAATGCGTAGGCACTGCAATGTTAGATAAGGGCAAAAAAGTTTGGAGATGGTTTGATGACTATGATTATAATTCAGATGATTTTGAACTAATTGGGCAAAATTTTGAAGAAAATATTATAGTACATAAAGGTAAAGTTGGTAATGCAAACTGTAAGTTATTTGATATAAAAGATGGGGTGGCTTATGCAAAATCATGGTTAAGAAAATATAGATTTTCTAAATAGATATTAGATTAAGAGTTTTTATGGATTTAAACGTGGGCCATGGTCCATCGCCTAACAGCAAGGTTTATGGTTCCATTCCTTCGTCATTACCCCAAATTCATGGTCGTTATTATAAATCTGCATATATCCAGTATTAAGACATCTGAATAAAGCCTTGGTGCATTGGGCAAGAAGAAAATACAAGAAATTAACCCGTCATAGACGGCGAGCAGAGCGTTGGATGGGTCGCATAGCAAAGAAAATGAAAAGATTGTTCGCACATTGGAAAATGGGAATATTACCTATGGTTGAATAATGGGAGCCGGATGAGCCGAGAGGTTCACGTCAAACAGCTTGCTATCTGCTAGTAACGGATAGTTTTAAATAACTTGAGCTGTATGAGAGGAAACTCTCACGTACGGTTCTTAGGGGAGGAAGAGGGAGCAATTCCTCCTACTTACCCGACTATTTGCGTGGATAAAAGAATGAGAGGTGAGTAATGCAGTGGGAAAATATAAAGTGGTAAATTTATCAGAAAATGAAATGTATGAATACTTATGCTGCTTAAAAACTTGGGATGAGGGTTTTTATTCAGACCGAAAACGAAGATGGTATAATAAGAAGGTAAGAAAAGGACTTTGTGTAAAAATTATTAAGGATGAAAAAGAAAATGTTCTAGGAATGGTTCAATATTTACCAGCAGAAGAATCATTTGTTGAGGGAGAAGATGTTTATCTTATCCAATGCATATGGATTCAAGGATATGATAAGGGTACTGGAAATGTTCAAAAAAGAGGTTTAGGTACATTACTTCTTAATGCTGTTGAAAAAGATGTAAAAGATAAAGGAGCAAATGCACTTATAGCTTGGGGAATGTCATTTGAAGAATGGATGCCTGCTTCTTGGTATATAAAAAATGGATATACTGAGATTGATAGGGATGGAATAAGAATATTAGTTTGGAAAACATTTAAGGATGATGTTGCAAAACCTAAATTTATTAAACCAAAAAAATTACCGGATACAATTAAAGATAAAGTTTTAGTTAATGTATTTAATGACGGATGGTGTCAAGATCTTAATATTGAAAGTGATTTAACTAAGAAAATTGTTAAAGAGTATGGAGAAAAGGTTGTATATAAAGAATATGATACATCTGATAAAAAAGTTTTAAAAGAATGGGGTATAGATAATGCTATTTTAGTGGATAAAGAGTGGCTTACATTTGGACCTTATTCAGTTGAAGAGCAATTGCGAGAATTAATAGAAGAAAAAATAAAGCAGCTGAGACTTCTTTTTTAAAAAAAGCAAGGAATTTACCTCTAAACTATTAGCCTGTTGTTTAAGAACCCACTGTTCTCGTTCAATACCCTGGCATTTAGGATAATGCCTATTACGACAGGTGAAGCAAAGGGAGAGAGATTTAAAGTAACTTGAGGTTACCTGAGGTATAAAGTGAAATTAAAAGAATTTATAATGATATTTTGCAATAACTATTTACACAAATTTAATTACGCTCCTTATATTAACGAAAAAAGCCATGATTATTATAATTTTATCATGGCTTTTCTTTAACTATTCTTATTATCCGAATGAACTTTTCTATTTCCTTAGTATTAAGACTTTTCGTTTTTTGAACTAAATGCAGTAAATCTTCTCGTTCGGCTAAACAGGATAGTAAATTTTCCAGTTTAGAATCATTCTCTGTTAATTTTCTGAGTTTGTTTAGCAAATGATTTTGCTCTTTCCCAAAAAACAGGTATTCTAGAGAGATAGGTGGTTTAGAGGAATTATTTAGTTATCTTGAGTTGATAACATTTTTAAATCCTAATAAACTTGAGGAGTATTTATCCTTTTATCCTGGAATTCTTATTTGGCATAAAATTGTACAACACTCAATGGAGGGATAGTAATGTGTGATACATTGGTTTATTTTAAAAACAGAGAGCATTCTTATTTTGCCAAAAACTCTGATCGCGATCTGCAAGAACGACAAATAATATATTTGTCACAGGATCCAGCAAGAGAGTTGAGGAATAGACCCTATGAACTAGAACTGGAAAAGTATAGACAACCTTTCCTTCGCTTGAAGAGTATTTTTTGTGAGTATAAACACCCCTATATTGCTTTTATTTCCCGGCCCACCTGGATCTGGGGGGCCGAAATGGGTGTTAATCAATATGGGCTTGCCATTGGCAATGAAGCGATTTTTTCCAGAGAAAGGGTTCCAGAAGATGGTCTATTGGGTATGGATATTTTAAGGTTGCCTTACATAACTGTCAGAAGGCAATAGAAGCAGTAGATTTCATTACCAGGTTAATTGAGCTTCATGGTCAAGGTGGTGATGGTGGTTTTAAAAGCAGCCTAAAATATTTTAACTCTTTTCTAGTTAAGGATTTTACAGAGGCTTATATCATTGAAACATCTGCCAAGAAATGGGCTGTCAGGAAGGTAAAAAGTAAAGCGGCTATCTCCAATAAATATAGTATTGAGAATGATTATACTTCAACTAATCTGAAAAATACTGATATCAATTTCAGAAAGGAATATGAAAATAAAATTATGTCATTTTTTAGTAAAGGGGCACAGAGAAAAGATTATGTACTGGCCCAATTGGAAAGTCAGGACCTGGACTTGTTTAGTTTAATAGAGTTATTAAGAAGTCATAATGGTCAAGGCACGATTAAGAGAGGAATGAAGTCAGTTTGTATGCACCCGGGATTAATAATAAAATCAGAGACCACCTCATCTTTAATAGTTGATTATCTAGATGATAAATTTTTTATCTGGTTTACAGGTGCACCTAATCCCTGTGTCTCTTTGTATAAACCTTTTGCCTTTACTTTACAAAATGCTAATCAAAAATATCTTCAAGATCTCGATACGGCAATTAGATTTAATCATAAGTGGGGGGTGTTTTCTCAAAAAATGATAGGCAATTATAATTGGTTTATTAATAATGTTAAAAAAGAACGGGATGAAATTGAGCAGGAATTTATTTTGCAGATTGATAAGGTAATTGATAATAAAAATGATAAGGAATTAAGTAAGCTTATTCTTGAATTAACAAACAGAGCGGAGGAATTCAGGAAGAAATATGTTTTGTGTAAATAAGAAATTGGGATTACCCACCGATTATTTTCAGTATGTAGTCTTGATAAAGAATAGTCGAGCGTCTAAACCCCTGAATTAATTGAGTTAATTAAGTAAAATGAATGAAGGATTGAAAATATATGAGCTTTCCCTGGCAGCAGCAGTAAGTTTATCAATAGTAGAGAAGGGTAGGTGGGTTATTTATGTTTATAAAATTATTTTGCGGTGGTGATGGTAATTTTTTAATTGTTAAATTTAATTACTCATCTTTAATTGTAGAGAAGTTGAAAAAAATAAACGACAGTAGATATATAAAAAGCAAAAATTACTGGCAAATACCTGGTGATAGAAAAGTACTAAAAAAATTGTTTTTCTTATTTAAAAATGAAGAAGTTAAATTAGATGAATCATTACTAAGGTTTAAAAATTGTAATATGATCATTAATAAAAAATACAATGATTTATTAAAGGAATATACAAAAGTTATAAAATTATCAGGTTATAGTACACATACTTATAAGAATTATCTATGTCATTTAAAAAGATTTATTCTATATAGCGAAGGTAAGCTTATTTCTATTAGGCAGAGGGATATCGAAAGTTATTTGTTATATTTACTTGAAATTAGGAATTGTTCCCATTCTTATGTTAATCAAGCTATTAGTGCTATAAAGCTGTTTTATAAAAAGGTATTAAACGAAAATCAAATAGATATTAATTTGACCAGACCTAAAAAAAAGAAAAGACTCCCTAAGGTACTCAGTCTAAATGAAATAAAAAAGGTTATTCAAATAACTCATAATTTAAAACATAAAACAATATTGGTATTTATTTATTCTTCAGGTTTAAGGGTAAGTGAAGTAGTTAAAATTAAGATGAATCATATTGATATTGAAAGGAAAATGTTAAGAGTCCCTCAAAGTAAAGGTAAAAAAGATAGATATACAATTTTATCTGATACGGCTTTTTTGTATCTTCGAGCATATAGATCAAAATATAAAATTTATGAATGGTTATTTCCAGGACGGGGAGAAAAACATTTAAGCGTAAGGTCTGTTCAAAAAATCTTTAAAAAAGCAGTTAGTAAAGCAAATATAAAAAAAGATGTATCTGTTCATTCATTACGCCACTCATTTGCAACACATCTTTTAGAAAACGGTACTGATATCAGGTATATCCAAGAGTTTTTAGGTCATAAAAGTACTAAAACTACATAAGATATATACCCATGTAAGTAAAACACAATATAAAAAGATTAAAAGCCCATTAGACCAACTACTAAAAAATCAGTGAAAATATAATGTGTTATTAAGCAAGAGTAAGACTTTATTATTGACAAATATATAAAAGTTGTAATAAAATTTATATAAATTAGTAAAATATTGCAATAAGACACTTCAGCCAAAGGATATCTTCACGAAATACGTAAAGATAAATCTTTACGAAATTCGTTATATATCTAAATTTTGTATTTATACGAAATACGTAAAGATAGTAGTTAGGTGAAAGTGTGTACTAGTTATAGATTTGGAGGGGGTATATGCATATGGAACTTAGAGCTTGTAATATTGAAGATTTAGACGATTTACGTGAGTTATCTATTAGAACTTACAGCGAGACATTTGGTGCTATGAATACCGAAGCTAATATGAAAGAGTATTTAGATAGGGCTTTTAATAGAGATGTATTGAGTGAAGAACTGATGAATGGTGATTCGAAGTTTTTCTTCCTGTATATTGACAATAAATTAGCTGGGTACTTGAAGTTGAATGAATATATGGCACAGACAGATATAAATGATTCAGAATCGATTGAGCTTGAAAGAATATATGTCAAGAAGGAGTTTCAGGGAAGTGGTTGTGGAAGTTTCTTGATTGAGAAGGCTATAGACTTGGCCCTAGAGAGTAGAAAGAAGTATATATGGTTAGGTGTTTGGGAGAACAATGCAAAAGCATTAGGTTTTTATAAGAGGAATGGATTTTATCAGTTTGATCAGCATTCATTTGTAATGGGAGATGATGAACAGACAGATTATGTTTTACGTAAGGATTTATTATTTCAGTAAATATATAGATTAGAAGCAAGATAAAGAAGGCATCACGGCGAAGTCTAAGTGGACCTTATGCTTCCGTACACACCTTCACCTAACAAAATATTGCCGACTCCATTCCTGGCGTCATTTCGTCCAAATCCATCAAACCAAGATAGGAGCTATCTAAGGTCTGATGGACTTCGGCAATACGATACGTTATATGAAATTCCCCCAAAAAAATGTTGGGCTAAGTTATGGAGTGATAAAACCATGAATGAAAATCTAAGACCTAATGAAGCAGAAATTGAATTTTTAAATCTATCTTACAATATGTTTTATGATATTTACGAGGAAGTATTTGAAGAAGAATTTTGGGAGAAAGAAACTTATTACAGATTTTCAAAGGTTAAAGATGCATTTTCTGTTTATGCTGAATTGTTAAACTATGAACCAATTCAATGGGTTATAGAAGAAATAAAGAAAAAACGACCTCCTATGGAGGGAGAAATTGGTAGTGATGTATTTAAATTTATAAGAAATTTGCTATTACATTTTCCGTTTTTTAATAGTTGGGACGAGGTATGGATTAAGAAATCCATAATAAATTGGGATAGAAAAGGGTTATCAATAGATAGATTTTTAACTACTTATTCAGGCAGAAAAGAAGTTAAATATAGATTTTGGGAAGCTGAAAAGAAAGAGATGACATATTTAAGTATTTCATTTCCTAAAAAATATGATGACAATTCCATTATATATTTAAAAGATTTATTATCAGAAAAAGAAGGGGTTAAGTTTTCTCTAATTCTAATGAGAAAAATATTAGATACTCAAGTTGTAAAAGAATAAAAAAACAAATGACTTTTTAGTTGATTATATGGGTGATGGGGAAACTTCATATAACATGAAGATTTACGTGACGGCTAAAGACCAGCCTACCCTTCGGGACATTATCTTTGTCATGATTTTTGCAGCTAATGGGTTGGGGGTAGGATGGGCAAAAATCCTGCCAACCCTGGGTTTAATTTTTGCAGATTACTATGTACGGGACGATAACGTCGTAAATCTCAGGAACGTTATATGAAATCGAAACTCAAAAACTTACAAACAAAAGAGGGGGTTATTATTGTGGTGGTAAACATGAAAATTGATAATATAGTATATCATCCGGATAGTGTAGAAAAAGTATCGAATTGGATATACAAAGAATTTGTTGAAGAAAAAGGAGAAAAGTCTCTAGAATTCGTCATAGAAAGGTTTAAAAATAGAAATATAGATGAATTTCCTATTTCATTTATTGCTATTGTTAATGGAATGTGTGCTGGAGTTATTTCTATTTTTGATAATGACTTAGGTACAAGAGAAGATCTAACACCATGGCTTGCTGGATTATATGTTGATGAAAATTTTAGGGGAAATAAAATTGCTGAAGCATTAATTAATACTGTATTTAAGAAGTGTAAAGAGATGGGTTATACTAAAATTTATTTAAGAACAGAGCATACAGCAGAGTATTACCAAAAAAAAGGATGGACATTTTTAGAAAATACAGTTGATGAATATGGGGAAGAAACAACTGTTTTCTACATGAGTTTAAAATAATAGACTAGATAACTCACAGGAGAGTTTCGACATCATATAACAGCAAGGTTTACGGTTCCGCTACGCTGCACCCAAATCCATCAGACTAAGATAAGAGCTATCTAAGTCTGATGGACTTCGTAAACCTGCGGGACGTTATCTGAAATGCTGTAACGATAGTAGTATTATGTACTGATTAAATATTGATAGTTTATCTTTTAAAGTATATAATAAGAATGTAATATTTAGTAAAAATGAGAGGAGCAGTGTGATATGAAAACTATATCATTAAGAGTACCAGACTTCTTTGACTTAAATGAAAAAGAAACTAAATTACTTATAGCATCAAAATTGTATGAGCAAGGTAAATTATCTTTAGGTGAGGGATCTGAATTAGCTGGTGTGTCCAAAAGGACCTTTATAGAGTTATTAGGAAATTACAATGTATCTGTTTTTAATTATAGTGTTCAAGAATTAAAAGGAGATATAGAAAATGCCTAAATTTATATCAAATACAAGCTGCTTAATTGTATTAGATAACATTGATATGTTATTTATATTAAAAGAACTTTATGGTTCTATAATTATTACTCAAGAAGTTTCTGAGGAATTTGGAAAAGCTGTTCCTAAATGGATAGACATTAGAGAAGTAAAAGATAAAAAATATTTGAAACTGATGGAGAATTTTGTTGATTTAGGAGAAGCAAGTACAATTGCTTTGGCGTTAGAAATAGATGATAATGTTGCTATATTAGATGATTTAAAAGCAAGGAAGTTGGCAAATAAATTAAATATGAAGATAACAGGGACATTAGGAGTTATAATTAATGCTAGAAAGAAAAATATAATATCTTCTACAAATGAAGTTTTAGATAAATTAAAAAATACAGGATTTAGAATTTCAAAAGAATTAGAAAAAGAATTATTAAAGTATGATATGTAAGCAAACAGCACTTCAGATAACAGCGTATTTACACAGGGGGTGCTTTTTTATTATGAAAGTGAAAAATGACGCACCAAATTTATTCGCCAAGCGCAGTCGGTGCGCCAAGAAAAGAGCATATCATATAGTAGGTGGGATTCCTACTGAGGAAGGTTTAGCAAACCACTCATAGCGAGTTTTGGACATTTATTGGGTAACCATAGATGTTAAGCGTAAACAGTTAGGTAGTAGGCGGTAAGCATTTAGCTGAAGGGATTGAGCCTCGAAATCTTGGAGATTGGGAAAGGCCGATGCTGTCGACTGAGCAGAAGGCAACATTATAGTATTCGATAAGCGAGAATACAATAATACCCCGGGGTCGGAGACCTCCGCATGCTATACATAGATATGATATTGTTAACTTGGGAGGCCCTGTAATTTCTACGCAGAGAGATAGGATGTAACCAAGCGATAACAAAGTAAGGACATCTAATATTACAGGGAGTCGGATAATCGCATAGTACCGAGGAAGCAGAGTAATGCCTGTGGATGGGAAGGCGATTACACAAGATTAATCTTAAAAGGGAAACATATTCTATACACAGAGATAGGTGAAAATGTGGAAACGAAACTTGCAAGAATAGCTGAAGTAGCTAGAAATAGACCTAATGAAAGATTTACATCACTAATACATCTAATTAATTATGAATTGATAGTCAAATGTCATCATGAACTAGCTGGAAACAAAGCAGCTGGAGTAGATGAAGTAACAAAAGCGGAGTATGGAAAGAATCTTCCAGGGAATGTTAAGAGCTTAATAGCTAGAATGAAAAGATGGGCATATAGGCCATTACCTGCGAAAAGGGTATATATTCCAAAAGAAAATGGGAAGAAGAGACCGCTAGGGATTCCAGCATACGAAGACAAACTAGTTCAAAAGGCACTATCAAAGATTCTAAATGCGATATATGAAGAAGACTTTCTTGAATGTTCATTTGGTTTTCGTCCAGGAAGAAACTGTCATGATGCCTTGAGAATATTAGGAAGAATAGTTAACAGAGATGATATTAACTATGTAGTTGATACAGATATTAAAGGATTCTTTGATAATGTAGACCACGGGTGGATGATGAAATTCATTGACCATCGAATTAAAGATCCTAATATACAACGACTCATATCGAGACTTCTTCGGGCTGGAGTCATGGAGGCAGGAATAAAATATGACACTCCACAAGGAACACCGCAAGGTGGAGTCTGTTCTCCAATTATGGCGAATTTATATCTACATCATGTTGTTGACCTATGGTTTAATAAAACAATGCGTAAAGAGTTAAAGGGTAAAGCTTACATGGTGAGATACGCAGATGATATAATATTTTGCCTACAGTATAAAGAAGATGTAAAATACTTCTATAAAGCAATGAAAGAAAGAATATCCAAATTCGGTTTAGAGTTATCAGAAGAGAAAACTAAGATAGTAAATGTATCTGCTGATGATGACAATGACACATTTGATTTTCTTGGATTTACCCATTATATGGGTAAATGTAAGGATGGAATCAAACGACTAAAGAGAAAGACAAGTAATAAGCGATATCATCGTAGTATAATGAGATGTAAATCCTGGCTAAAATATAATAGAACTCTTCCAGTAAAAGAACTAATGAGGAAGTTAAACAGAAAACTAACAGGAACATACAACTATTATGCAGTATCAGATAACAGCAAAAGTATTGATAGCCTGTATGATGAGGTTCAAAAGCTAGTTTATAAATGGTTAAACAGACGCAGTCAAAAGAAAAGCTTTGACTGGGAGAAGTTCGAAATATTCTTGGAGAAATATCCTATTGTCAAGCCAAGAATAAAAGTAAATTTATATAGATTAGGTGCTGGTGCTAGTTATGTTAGGTGAATAATCGAGTGAAGAGCCGTATGCCTAAATAGGGCACGTACGGTTCTGTGAGGAGTTGGGGTTGTAAAGCCCCGCTTACTTGACCCCTAAGATTCAGAAACTTCGTAAACCTGCGGGACGTTAGACGAAATAACCCTAGTGGGAAAGAACTGTTAAAAATCAAAGATCGGTTTGATCCAAATGACGATAGCAACCTATAGACACATATAAAAAAGACTTGGAGAAAAGACATATAATAACGGGAGTGATAAAAGTATGGGAATTATTTATAATGACATGAAAAAAGATTTGTCATCTGAACAATTACATAATTTATTTATGTCTGTAGGTTGGTCAGATGGTTCAGAAACTCCAGATATGATAAAAAAATATAATGTTCCGTTTATTAATTCCACTCTTGTAATTTCAGCGTGGGAAAATGAATGCTTGGTTGGAGTAGTGCGAGTATTGAGTGATAAAATGTTTAGGTCTATTATTTATGATTTGGTTGTTTTACCGAATTATCAAAACAAGGGAATAGGGAAAGAATTAGTCAAACGCTGTATTGAGCATTACCCAAACTCGGAGTGGTTGGTTCAAACAACAGAAGAAATATCAAGTTATTACCAGAAAAACGGCTTTAAGATTAATAATGATGTGTTTTTATACATACCTTGTAAATTATTTTCAACCACCTAATAGCATAATGAGTAGTTGAGGTTAGAAAACATAATTATGGAACTGGGGTTCTAGAAGTTTCAATGATGATAAACAAAAGTAAATTAATTAGTGTATTATGTAAGTGACGGGTTACATCGTCTAACAATATATTTCCGGTTCCGTTCCTTCGTCACTGCACCCAAATCAGTCAACCTAAGATAGGAGCTATCTAAGGGTTGACTGACTTCGGAAATACCGATACGTTATCTAAAATCGCGGTTTACTGTAGACTCTGTAGAGCTAAAAATTCGGAAGGACTTAAAGGCTTGACATTGCTATGTTTAAAATCGTTTAAATTTCTAGTTATAATATAATCTATCTCATTTTTTAGAGAACTTATTTCTATTACAGCATCTTCATAATCGTTGATTTTTGAATTGAGAGCTTTTCGTAGAATAATTTCAGTAACGGGAATAGTATGAAAAAGATCAAATAATTCTCCAAGTACATATTTTACTTTTGATGAATCGTTATGATTTTTCATAAGAAAATAAGCTAGTGTAGTTACTTCATGAGCACATATATATCCTTTAATAAGGTTTCTGGAACAAAGGTCAAAAATTTTAGCAGCTTGAACGTGATTTTCTCGTTTGTTTAAAAAATCTAAAATAACATTAAGATCTATAGTTGCTTTTATCATGAAACATCTTCCTCAATTCTTTTTTATCTGGAATAGGTTGGTTTTCAAAAATACCATATAAATTCTCAACCCGTGGATTCATGTTATTTTTATTATTTTGATTTTTAAGTTCAAGAAAATATTCTTCAACCATTTTGGATATAGATTTATTAGTTTCTTTTGAAAAATGATGAGCAAATTTTATTAAGTCTTCATCAATACTTAAAGTTAATTTTTTTGGCATGGTTTATCACTCCTTACGTATATAATTATAATACTATACGTGAAAGATGTCAATAGTGTTAAAACCATCCGCGACTTCAGATAACAAAGTGTTTACGTTCGCCAAAAACCAGGCGACCCTACGGGACATTGGCTTTGTCACGCCTTTTGCAATAGGGTTTAAACGTAAGAATGAGCAAAAGTCGCGCCAATCCTTCTGCTAATTTATGATTGCATGGATGAACAGGAACGCCAACGTCGTAAACACCTGAACGTTATCTGACATTGCTACTCAGGTGGAATTATATATGTGAGTGAATGTTTGGAGTGATAATTATAAAAGTGAAATGGATATTTTTTGATTTAGGTAATACGTTGATTAATGAAGAAAGCCCACAAGAAGATCGGATCAAACAAGTAATTAAAATGTTTTCAACAAGAGGAATAAAAGTGACTAGAGATAAAATTATAGAAGAACTAGAAAATGCTTCTTTGAATTTTGCTTCAAGGATAATTAAACAGGCAATAGTTAATTTGTCGCCTGATAAAAAGATAGAAGAGTACATATTAAATAATTTAAAATATAAAAAAGAATTAGAAGAACCATATTTGAATGCTGATAAAATCTTGGAATACCTATACCCAAAATATAAGATTGGAATAATAGCTAATCAATCTAAAGGATCAGAAGAAAGATTAAAAAAATATGGGTTATGGAAATACATTTCTTTATTATTTGCATCCACTGAATTAGGATTAGAGAAACCTGATCCTCAAATATTTGAATTAGCTTTAGAAAAGGCAAATTGTGATCTGGGAAATGCTGTAATGGTTGGAGATAGATTAGATAATGATATTGGGCCAGCTAAAGAGATTGGTATGAATACTATAAGAATATTAAAGGGATTTCATAAAGTACAGATACCAAGTAATAAATTTGAAAAAGCAGATTATGAAATAAAAGAATTAATTGAATTAAAAAAAATAGTTTAGGGACAATCGCAACGATCAGATAACAATATATTGCCAGTTCCGCTACGCTGCACCCAAATTCATGAACCTAAGCCAAGTCTGGCTAAGGCTCATGAACTTCGGCAATACGAATACGTTATCTGGTACGACTGAGCAATGGTATATAGTTTAGTAGGTGGAAATCCTACCTGATAAGATTAAGCCAAATCATCAGTAGCGAGTCTTGGAGTCAATAAAGTGATTTATTGATTTAAGTGTAGACAGTTAGGTAATAGGCCTGAAAGTGATTGAGCCTCGAAATCGTACAGTTGGGAAAGGCTGACAGTTTCAGATATCTGGAAAGCAACATTTTATGAGACATTAATGGCTAGTTTCTTAAAACCTCCCCGGGGTCTAAGAGCCAGGCATGTTATACAATGACTATATGATAACTCAGGAGACCCTGCAATTCTTCTGAAAAGAAGTATAGCAAACAACTGATAAAAAGGAAGAATGCTGAAGGTTGCAGGGAGTCGGACAGTTTTCATAGTATTGATGAAGCCGGGTAATGCCGGTGGAGAAAAGGAAAACTGTACGAAATCGTATTTGTTAAGGACACATTAACCACACACAGGGGTGGATAAATAATGTCAACAAAATTAGCAAAGATAGCAATAAAAGCAAAACAAAATCCAAAGACAGTATTCACTTCACTGTATCACTTACTGAATGAGGAATTACTGCTGTTATGTCATCAAGAATTGGAAGCTGGTAAGGCAACAGGTGTAGATGAAGTAACTAAAGCAGAATATGAGGAGAACTTAAAAGAGAATATAAGTGCTCTTGTGGAAAAATTAAAAACACACTCATATAGACCCCAGCCAGTAAGAAGGATATATATACCCAAAGGTAAAGGAAAAGGAAAAGTAAGACCTCTAGGGATACCAGCATATGAAGACAAGCTAGTGCAGCTGGGATTAAAGAAGATACTGGAGCCGATATATGAAGCCATATTTCTGGACATATCATATGGATTTCGACCAGGACTAAGTTGTCATGACGCCTTAAAGAAGCTAAACATAGTAATAGAAAAGCAGAAAATCAGCTATGTGGTAGATGCAGATATAAAGGGATTCTTTGACAATGTAAATCATGAATGGTTAATGAAATTTATAGGAGTAAATATAGCAGATCCGAATATAAAAAGGCTGATAGTAAGGTTTCTCAAAGCTGGAATAATAGAAGATGGGGAACTCACAGCAACTGAGCAGGGAACACCTCAGGGAGCAATAATATCTCCATTACTGGCAAATATATATCTTCATTATGTACTAGACCTATGGTTTATGGGGATAATTGGCAAACATTATCGTATCAACGGTGAAGCTGAGATAGTGCGATACGCTGACGATTATGTATGCTGCTTTCAATACAAAAGAGCAGCAGAGATATTCTTTCATGTACTAAAGAAAAGACTAGCAAAATTCGGTTTAGCACTGGCAGAAGATAAATCCAAGATAATAGAATTTGGTAGATTTGCAGCCAGTAACAGCAGACGATTAGGTAGAGGCAAACCGGAAACCTTTGACTTTCTAGGTTTTACTCACTACTGTAGTACAAGCAGAAAAGGTAGATTTAGGGTAAAACGTAGGACGATGAAGAAAAAAATCAACGCCAAGATAGTAGAATTCACAAGATGGATAAAGCTAAGGAGGAATATGTTGACGACCAACGAAATAGTAGATAAGGTTAAATCCAAGTTGAGAGGACATTATCAATATTATGGAATAACAGATAATAGTAAGTCTATAGATAATTTTAGACAGGCAATTATCAGAATACTATTTAAATGGTTGAATAGAAGAAGTCAGAGGAAAAGCTTTATATGGGAGAAATTTAAGAAATATATAATTGATAAACACATACCAAAAGCAAGAATATGTGTAAATATATATGGATAGTTTTGATTTTATGTGAGATGGAGTGAGGAGCCGGATGCCCGAATTGGGCCCGTCCGGATCTGTGAGGGTTCGGCATCGTGAGGTGCCTTCTACTCGACAAATATTTCTATGGAGGTGAAAAAACAATGAAATGCCAAAATTGTGGTAATGAGTTAAAGAATAGTGATAAATTTTGTTCTAATTGTGGTTCTGAATTAAAAAAAGATTTTTCATCGTTTAGTAATAAAGGAAATAAAAATAATAATGCTGTAGGTGTTGGAAATACAATTTTAAATAATGTAGGTGAAGTTAATGTTAACAATTATAGTGAACAGAAAATTAAAGACATTAAATATGAAATAGCAAGTATTACGCCTTTATTTAATGTTAAAAAAATGAAAATAGTAGGTATTATTAGTTCTATAATTGGTGTATTACCAACATTAGTTAGTTTATTTGGATTAATTAATAAAACTAAGATTAATATATCAGATAAATTTTCAAGTTATATGCTGATTTTACTAGCATTTGGGTCTTTATTGATAATTCTCAATATGATTTTAAAAAGAAGAGGTTTTGAAAAGATAAGGTTCTTTGCTGGGAAAGCTATCTATTTGAAATTATTAGATAATGATAAAGTAGCTATTTTGAAAATAGCAGGTAAATGCCCAACTTGTGGAGCTAACATTAATTTAATGACAGATAAAAATAATGATACTTATGGTATTTGTGAAAGAAATCCACAACAACATATCTTTGGATTCGATCATACATCATTGTAAATACGAAATACTTCAGATAACATGGGATTTAAGGTTTCGCTACGCTGCATCCAAATTCATTCGGTAAGGGCAGTCGGTGCGCCAAGAAAAGAGCATATCATATAGTAGGTGGGATTCCTACTGAGGAAGGTTTAGCAAACCACTCATAGCGAGTTTTGGACATTTATTGGGTGACCATAGATGTTAAGCGTAAACAGTTAGGTAGTAGGCGGTAAGCATTTAGCTGAAGGGATTGAGCCTCGAAATCTTGGAGATTGGGAAAGGCCGATGCTGTCGACTGAGCAGAAGGCAACATTATAGTATTCGATAAGCGAGAATACAATAACACCCCGGGGTCGGAGACCTCCGCATGCTATACATAGATATGATATTGTTAACTTGGGAGGCCCTGTAATTTCTACGCAGAGAGATAGGATGTAACCAAGCGATAACAAAGTAAGGACATCTAATATTACAGGGAGTCGGATAATCGCATAGTACCGAGGAAGCAGAGTAATGCCTGTGGATGGGAAGGCGATTACACAAGATTAATCTTAAAAGGGAAACATATTCTATACACAGAGATAGGTGAAAATGTGGAAACGAAACTTGCAAGAATAGCTGAAGTAGCTAGAAATAGACCTAATGAAAGATTTACATCACTAATACATCTAATTAATTATGAATTGATAGTCAAATGTCATCATGAACTAGCTGGAAACAAAGCAGCTGGAGTAGATGAAGTAACAAAAGCGGAGTATGGAAAGAATCTTCCAGGGAATGTTAAGAGCTTAATAGCTAGAATGAAAAGATGGGCATATAGGCCATTACCTGCGAAAAGGGTATATATTCCAAAAGAAAATGGGAAGAAGAGACCGCTAGGGATTCCAGCATACGAAGACAAACTAGTTCAAAAGGCACTATCAAAGATTCTAAATGCGATATATGAAGAAGACTTTCTTGAATGTTCATTTGGTTTTCGTCCAGGAAGAAACTGTCATGATGCCTTGAGAATATTAGGAAGAATAGTTAACAGAGATGATATTAACTATGTAGTAGATACAGATATTAAAGGATTCTTTGATAATGTAGACCACGGGTGGATGATGAAATTCATTGACCATCGAATTAAAGATCCTAATATACAACGACTCATATCGAGACTTCTTCGGGCTGAAGTCATGGAGGCAGGAATAAAATATGACACTCCACAAGGAACACCGCAAGGTGGAGTCTGTTCTCCAATTATGGCGAATTTATATCTACATCATGTTGTTGACCTATGGTTTAATAAAACAATGCGTAAAGAGTTAAAGGGTAAAGCTTACATGGTGAGATACGCAGATGATATAATATTTTGCCTACAGTATAAAGAAGATGTAAAATACTTCTATAAAGCAATGAAAGAAAGAATATCCAAATTCGGTTTAGAGTTATCAGAAGAGAAAACTAAGATAGTAAATGTATCTGCTGATGATGACAATGACACATTTGATTTTCTTGGATTTACCCATTATATGGGTAAATGTAAGGATGGAATCAAACGACTAAAGAGAAAGACAAGTAATAAGCGACATCATCGTAGTATAATGAGATGTAAATCCTGGCTAAAATATAATAGAACTCTTCCAGTAAAAGAACTAATGAGGAAGTTAAACAGAAAACTAACAGGAACATACAACTATTATGCAGTATCAGATAACAGCAAAAGTATTGATAGCCTGTATGATGAGGTTCAAAAGCTAGTTTATAAATGGTTAAACAGACGCAGTCAAAAGAAAAGCTTTGACTGGGAGAAGTTCGAAATATTCTTGGAGAAATATCCTATTGTCAAGCCAAGAATAAAAGTAAATTTATATAGATTAGGTGCTGGTGCTAGTTATGTTAGGTGAATAATCGAGTGAAGAGCCGTATGCCTAAATAGGGCACGTACGGTTCTGTGAGGAGTTGGGGTTGTAAAGCCCCGCTTACTTGACCGCTAAGGTTCATGAACTTCTGAAATACGGATACGTTAGGTGAAATTACCAAGTAAGTCAACAAATCCAATGTTCTCTTGAGGTGAGATATTATATGAATTCAAATGGTAAAGAGTATATCTGTATTAATAATCAAAATGATTTAAATTATCTTATTGAGAGAATTGAGAACGGCCCCCTATTTGCTGAAGCATTTAAATTTGATAATAATAGGATTTTTATTGAGTTACTTAATTATTTTGAGATTGATTATAAAGAATTCAAAAAAGGATACTTTTATTTTGATGAAAACCGTGATTTACACATATCAGAAAGTGAATTTGGTTACACATGGATAAGTACTTATGGGTTAGTTGCAAAAGGAAAATCAACTCGGAACAAGTTTGTTAATTCATGTAAGAACCAATACACAGTGGTATCACTTTTATTTGAAAAAGCGAAAGAGATTTGTGAAAGCGATAGGGTTTATGATGTAGATGGATATGAATTTGGGTATTTAAGCAAATTAACTCCAGCATTATTTCACAATGTTTTGTTTTATATTGAAGTGTTTGGTAAAGCTTACTTGTCACTTAGCGATGTTAATGTCCCACACACCCACGAGCTTGCCAAATTGTTTGCAAAAGTAAATGAAACGATATATAAAAAAAGTCATAATGATACAATGTTTCAGGCGCATATAATTGCAGAATTCGAAAAAGTTGTAGAATATATTGAATCAATACCAGGTGATTTTAAAGAGCATTTTGTTAAGTACGATGATAACTCTGAGGATGGTACCGTAATTCGTTTCAATATAGATTCTCTCGATGAAATACAAAAAACAATTGACATGAGTAATGATTTTATTAGCAGTTATTACTATGATGATGATGTAATGTACCTTAAGTCTGGATTATTAGATAGACTGATAAATAATGCTATGACTGAAGATGAAAAACAACAAATAATTAATAAGTATGGATACATGAGAAGAAGAAATAATTGAGATTATCGTAAAGTTATGGTTGGTAACTTCACCTAACAGCAAGGTTTACGGCTCCACTATCGTTTCGCCCAAATTTAAGGGCCTAACATAAGAGCTATGTAAGGCCCTTAAACTTCGTAAACCTGCGGAACGTTATGTGAAAGTGTGTACTAGTTATAGATTTGGAGGGGGTATATGCATATGGAACTTAGAGCTTGTAATATTGAAGATTTAGACGATTTACGTGAGTTATCTATTAGAACTTACAGCGAGACATTTGGTGCTATGAATACCGAAGCTAATATGAAAGAGTATTTAGATAGGGCTTTTAATAGAGATGTATTGAGTGAAGAACTGATGAATGGTGATTCGAAGTTTTTCTTCCTGTATATTGACAATAAATTAGCTGGATACTTGAAGTTGAATGAATATATGGCACAGACAGATATAAATGATTCAGAATCGATTGAGCTTGAAAGAATATATGTCAAGAAGGAGTTTCAGGGAAGTGGTTGTGGAAGTTTCTTGATTGAGAAGGCTATAGACTTGGCCCTAGAGAGTAGAAAGAAGTATATATGGTTAGGTGTTTGGGAGAACAATGCAAAAGCATTAGGTTTTTATAAGAGGAATGGATTTTATCAGTTTGGTCAGCATTCATTTGTAATGGGAGATGATGAACAGACAGATTATGTTTTACGTAAGGATTTATTATTTCAGTAAATATATAGATTAGAAGCAAGATAAAGAAGGCATCACGGCGAAGTCTAAGTGGACCTTATGCTTCCGTACACACCTTCACCTAACAAAATATTGCCGACTCCATTCCTGGCGTCATTTCGTCCAAATCCATCAAACCAAGATAGGAGCTATCTAAGGTCTGATGGACTTCGGCAATACATAAACGTTAGCTGAAATACTTTACTAGCTGATTGGAGAAGGTTGAGATTATGACAAATATGATTTATAAAGCAACTGCATTTACGGAAGATATTAACGGTGGCAATCCAGCTGGAGTTGTATTAAATGCAGATTCATTGAATGAAGAACAAATGCTAAATATAGCAAAAAAAATAGGTTACTCTGAGACCGCTTTTATAATGAAGTCTAGTAAGGCGGATTTTAGAATTAGATTTTTTACACCGGTTGATGAAGTAGATTTGTGTGGACATGCTATTGTTGCAACTTTTAATTTATTGAGGGATCTAAGCATTATTAATATTGGCGATTATATACAAGAAACAAAGGCAGGAGTATTGAAGATTAAGATTCAAGAAAGATGTATTTACATGGAACAGAATACACCTGAGTATTTTGAATTAATACATAAGGATGAAATTGAGAATTGCTTTAAAAGTAGTGTCAAGAATTATATAAGTGATATGCCAATACAAGTTGTATCAACAGGACTTAAAGATATTATTTTACCAGTTAAGGATTTAAAGACATTATTTTGTTTAAAACCCAATATTCAAAAGATAGAAGAAATTAGCAAAAAGTATAATGTAGTAGGAATTCATGCTTTCAGTTTAGATACCATAAATGGTTGCGAAGCACATACGAGAAATTTTGCACCAAGGTATGGAATAGATGAAGAATCAGCAACAGGAACATCAAACGGTGCACTGGCATGTTACTTGATGAACTATTTAAGGAATAAATTTAATGGTAACTTCACCATAGAGCAAGGATACAGTATGAAGAGACCTTCAAAGATTAAAGTTCAATTAAAATATGATGGTAATAAAATTAATGAGGTTTATGTTGGAGGAAGTGCTGTGATAATTTCAAGTAATAGGTATTTCCCGTAAAGTACTTCAGCTAACATGGGGTTTAAGATTCCGCTGTTGCTCCATCCAAATTCATTTACCAAGCCAAGTCTGGCTAAGGTTCATGAACTTCTTAAACCCCAGGGACGTTATCTGGTACGACTGAGCAATGGTATATAGTTTAGTAGGTGGAAATCCTACCTGATAAGATTAAGCCAAATCATCAGTAGCGAGTCTTGGAGTCAATAAAGTGATTTATTGATTTAAGTGTAGACAGTTAGGTAATAGGCCTGAAAGTGATTGAGCCTCGAAATCGTACAGTTGGGAAAGGCTGACAGTTTCAGATATCTGGAAAGCAACATTTTATGAGACATTAATGGCTAGTTTCTTAAAACCTCCCCGGGGTCTAAGAGCCAGGCATGTTATACAATGACTATATGATAACTCAGGAGACCCTGCAATTCTTCTGAAAAGAAGTATAGCAAACAACTGATAAAAAGGAAGAATGCTGAAGGTTGCAGGGAGTCGGACAGTTTTCATAGTATTGATGAAGCCGGGTAATGCCGGTGGAGAAAAGGAAAACTGCACGAAATCGTATTTGTTAAGGACACATTAACCACACACAGGGGTGGATAAATAATGTCAACAAAATTAGCAAAGATAGCAATAAAAGCAAAACAAAATCCAAAGACAGTATTCACTTCACTGTATCACTTACTGAATGAGGAATTACTGCTGTTATGTCATCAAGAATTGGAAGCTGGTAAGGCAACAGGTGTAGATGAAGTAACTAAAGCAGAATATGAGGAGAACTTAAAAGAGAATATAAGTGCTCTTGTGGAAAAATTAAAAACACACTCATATAGACCCCAGCCAGTAAGAAGGATATATATACCCAAAGGTAAAGGAAAAGGAAAAGTAAGACCTCTAGGGATACCAGCATATGAAGACAAGCTAGTGCAGCTGGGATTAAAGAAGATACTGGAGCCGATATATGAAGCCATATTTCTGGACATATCATATGGATTTCGACCAGGACTAAGTTGTCATGACGCCTTAAAGAAGCTAAACATAGTAATAGAAAAGCAGAAAATCAGCTATGTGGTAGATGCAGATATAAAGGGATTCTTTGACAATGTAAATCATGAATGGTTAATGAAATTTATAGGAGTAAATATAGCAGATCCGAATATAAAAAGGCTGATAGTAAGGTTTCTCAAAGCTGGAATAATAGAAGATGGGGAACTCACAGCAACTGAGCAGGGAACACCTCAGGGAGCAATAATATCTCCATTACTGGCAAATATATATCTTCATTATGTACTAGACCTATGGTTTATGGGGATAATTGGCAAACATTATCGTATCAACGGTGAAGCTGAGATAGTGCGATACGCTGACGATTATGTATGCTGCTTTCAATACAAAAGAGCAGCAGAGATATTCTTTCATGTACTAAAGAAAAGACTAGCAAAATTCGGTTTAGCACTGGCAGAAGATAAATCCAAGATAATAGAATTTGGTAGATTTGCAGCCAGTAACAGCAGACGATTAGGTAGAGGCAAACCGGAAACCTTTGACTTTCTAGGTTTTACTCACTACTGTAGTACAAGCAGAAAAGGTAGATTTAGGGTAAAACGTAGGACGATGAAGAAAAAAATCAACGCCAAGATAGTAGAATTCACAAGATGGATAAAGCTAAGGAGGAATATGTTGACGACCAACGAAATAGTAGATAAGGTTAAATCCAAGTTGAGAGGACATTATCAATATTATGGAATAACAGATAATAGTAAGTCTATAGATAATTTTAGACAGGCAATTATCAGAATACTATTTAAATGGTTGAATAGAAGAAGTCAGAGGAAAAGCTTTATATGGGAGAAATTTAAGAAATATATAATTGATAAACACATACCAAAAGCAAGAATATGTGTAAATATATATGGATAGTTTTGATTTTATGTGAGATGGAGTGAGGAGCCGGATGCCCGAATTGGGCCCGTCCGGATCTGTGAGGGTTCGGCATCGTGAGGTGCCTTCTACTCGACAAATAGCCGCTTGTTTGTATTTTTTGAATGTTATTTGAGAGGGGGCTTGCTATGATTAAAGATAAATACAAAGTTACCAAAGAAGAAAGTGAAAAAGTATTTATAAATTATTTTAAGGTAGAAAACGGAAATGAAATACTCAGCACTTTACCTAGTAAAGAGAAGAAAAAAGTTATTGTTTTAAAATACATAATGAAAAATTTTGAAGCAAGTAAAAAATATGATTATAAGCAAATTAATCGAAAGTTAAAAGAGATTTATTCTGATTATGCTACTATTAGAAGACATTTAATTGATTATGGATTTATGGAAAGAACTAGAGACTGTAAATATTATTGGGTAAATGAGCGAATGTAAATATGAGGTGATATAAATTGAGTTCAGGTTGGGAAGCTGATGATGTAATAAGTGTTATCGATAGTTTGAAGCAAAATTATGGAGAAGAAGCTTTAGAAATTGTTGAAAAAGCTTTATATAAATCTGCATATGATTATGGGAAAGAACTTAGAGAAAATGATTATCCTAATATTAACCCGAGTAATTATGTCAAACATTTTTTAGAAAATGACTCCGAGGAAATAGAAGTAATATTAGATTCTAAGAATAAGGCAATTATAAAAACAAATAAATGTATGATTGCTGATATTTTTCAGTCATTAGGAAGACCAGAAATAGGTTCTAGATTTAAGTGTAAACAAGATTTCGCTATAGCCAAGGGATATGATCAAAATATGGAACTTATTATTTCAAAATCTTTTATGCAAGAAGATGATTGCTGTATTCACGAATATGTAAAGAAAACCGATAAATAAATTAAGGCATACAACGGGGGAGTTGCGGCTACATCAGATAACAAAATATTGCCGGTTCCATTCCTGACGTCATTTCACCCAAATTCATGAACCTAAGCCAAGTCTGGCTAAGGCTCATGAACTTCGGCAATACGGATACGTTATATGACATTGAACCGGGGGTATATGGATAAAAAAATAAGCCCAGTAAAGGACTTAAAGCAAAAAATCATATTTTCGTTTTCCATGAATGATCCGACGGATCTCGACTTCTAATGTATTTTCCTTTACTACATAGAAGACTAAATAGCTTTGAATAACTAGAATGCGATAGCCTTTATATTGGATAAGAGTATCTTTAGGCGTAGCCCCCATATACGGAAAGTCTTCTAATTTAGAAATAGTTTTTTCAATTTGGTCTAGAAATTTCAATGCCGCATTAGGATTATCTTCTTGAATATACTCTATAATATCAATTAAATCTTTTCGAGCAATAGGAAGATAATTAATATTATATTTTTTACACATTTAGCTTGGCCTTCATTTCATCCATTAATTGTCTATGGGAGATTTTGTTTGTATTTGATTCACTTTCAGTTTCAGCTTCTCCTAATTTTTGGTATAATTCTAATAGAGCTTTTTGTTTTTCATATAAAGCTTGGCTCATAACAACCATATCACCTTTACCATTTTTAGTTAGGAATACTGGTTCGCCTTCTTCATGACATAGTTCTGATATTTGTTTAAAATTATTTCTTAAGTCAGAAACGGGTCTAATATTAGGCATAAAAACAACTCCTTTATCATTAATGTTGTTATTATTATATCACAATTAAGATAAAATATAAATTAATAATATGTAAATAAAGTTATAAAATACAAGTAAAAAGAAATTGGAAGTATAATGTTCAACGTCATATAACATGGGGTTTAAGACTCCACTATCGTTTCGCCCAAATTCAAGTGTCTAACATAAGAGCTATGTAAGACACTTGAACTTCGTAAACCTGCGGGACGTTATGTGAAATATGCTGCAGACTGCTTATTATGTGGGAGTATAAAAAATCATTCGCGGGTCTAAGTCGAAAAAGCAGGCACCTCCTACTTTTTCGACTTAGAGTTAGGCATAAAAGACGTTAAGAAAAAAATTATATTTGAGAGATAACTATTTCAGAAACTTAATCAAAATTTATTTTAGCGGTTTTAAATAACAAAGCAAAAGCAGTTATATAATATTCAACTTGAAATAATTGCTTTTATTTTCACTATATCTAAGATATAATTATAACTGTAATTAGAAAAGAAAAAATCAAGGGGGAAACATCAAATGGAAAAAATAAATAGTAAAACAGAAATTAATAAATATCTGGAAGACATTAAAAATAAAGTGGTTCCTGAAGTTTCTCCTGATAAAATATATCTGTTTGGTTCATATGCCATAAATAACTATGACAGTGAAAGTGACATTGATTTATTCTTTGTTGTCGACAGTAATGATTCCGCAAGAAAAATACAAAGAAAGATCAGTAGCTTGTTAAAGGATAGATTAATACCTATTGATATAATAGTGTATTCGCGTGAAAAAATGGAAAAGCATAAAAATATTATAGGAACTCTTCCCTATAGAATTAACCAGGAAGGTGAACTAATTTATGAAAAATAAAGAAATAAAAGAGATTAGTAAAAGCTGGCTAAAAAAAGCTAAAGAAGATTTAATAGCAGCGGAAACTTTATTAGATTCATCTGAAGAAAGGCTTGAATTTTTAACTGCATCTATAGGCTTTCATAGTCAACAATGTGTTGAAAAATGTTTGAAATCGATTCTAACATTTAATCAAATTGATTTCAAAAGAAGCCATGATATTCATTATCTTCTTAATTTATGTGAAGATAAAATGGATTCAGATAGCTCCAGAGAAATTGGTGAAAATGCTGATATGCTAAATGATTTTGCTGTTAATGCCCGATATCCTGGTGATTATGAAGATTTTGATATTGATGAAAGTAAACAGGCATTTCAAATAGCAAGAAATGCTTTTGCTGTAGTTAAAGATATTATAGATTGATATTAATGTAATACATATGTGAGTAAATTTGTTTATAATAAAGATTAGGAAGAAGTAATAAATTTAATAACGTGGTTAAAGCGCAGGACAGATCGGGTCCCTCCTCGGACCTCCCAATCTGTCCTGCTTGGCAGCATACATCACATAACATGGGATTTCCAGCTCCACTACGTTTCGCCCAAATTCATGAGCCTAAGGGCGTCGCCCTAAGACTCATGAACTTCTTAAATCCCTGGTACGTTATCTGGTACGACTGAGCAATGGTATATAGTTTAGTAGGTGGAAATCCTACCTGATAAGATTAAGCCAAATCATCAGTAGCGAGTCTTGGAGTCAATAAAGTGATTTATTGATTTAAGTGTAGACAGTTAGGTAATAGGCCTGAAAGTGATTGAGCCTCGAAATCGTACAGTTGGGAAAGGCTGACAGTTTCAGATATCTGGAAAGCAACATTTTATGAGACATTAATGGCTAGTTTCTTAAAACCTCCCCGGGGTCTAAGAGCCAGGCATGTTATACAATGACTATATGATAACTCAGGAGACCCTGCAATTCTTCTGAAAAGAAGTATAGCAAACAACTGATAAAAAGGAAGAATGCTGAAGGTTGCAGGGAGTCGGACAGTTTTCATAGTATTGATGAAGCCGGGTAATGCCGGTGGAGAAAAGGAAAACTGCACGAAATCGTATTTGTTAAGGACACATTAACCACACACAGGGGTGGATAAATAATGTCAACAAAATTAGCAAAGATAGCAATAAAAGCAAAACAAAATCCAAAGACAGTATTCACTTCACTGTATCACTTACTGAATGAGGAATTACTGCTGTTATGTCATCAAGAATTGGAAGCTGGTAAGGCAACAGGTGTAGATGAAGTAACTAAAGCAGAATATGAGGAGAACTTAAAAGAGAATATAAGTGCTCTTGTGGAAAAATTAAAAACACACTCATATAGACCCCAGCCAGTAAGAAGGATATATATACCCAAAGGTAAAGGAAAAGGAAAAGTAAGACCTCTAGGGATACCAGCATATGAAGACAAGCTAGTGCAGCTGGGATTAAAGAAGATACTGGAGCCGATATATGAAGCCATATTTCTGGACATATCATATGGATTTCGACCAGGACTAAGTTGTCATGACGCCTTAAAGAAGCTAAACATAGTAATAGAAAAGCAGAAAATCAGCTATGTGGTAGATGCAGATATAAAGGGATTCTTTGACAATGTAAATCATGAATGGTTAATGAAATTTATAGGAGTAAATATAGCAGATCCGAATATAAAAAGGCTGATAGTAAGGTTTCTCAAAGCTGGAATAATAGAAGATGGGGAACTCACAGCAACTGAGCAGGGAACACCTCAGGGAGCAATAATATCTCCATTACTGGCAAATATATATCTTCATTATGTACTAGACCTATGGTTTATGGGGATAATTGGCAAACATTATCGTATCAACGGTGAAGCTGAGATAGTGCGATACGCTGACGATTATGTATGCTGCTTTCAATACAAAAGAGCAGCAGAGATATTCTTTCATGTACTAAAGAAAAGACTAGCAAAATTCGGTTTAGCACTGGCAGAAGATAAATCCAAGATAATAGAATTTGGTAGATTTGCAGCCAGTAACAGCAGACGATTAGGTAGAGGCAAACCGGAAACCTTTGACTTTCTAGGTTTTACTCACTACTGTAGTACAAGCAGAAAAGGTAGATTTAGGGTAAAACGTAGGACGATGAAGAAAAAAATCAACGCCAAGATAGTAGAATTCACAAGATGGATAAAGCTAAGGAGGAATATGTTGACGACCAACGAAATAGTAGATAAGGTTAAATCCAAGTTGAGGGGACATTATCAATATTATGGAATAACAGATAATAGTAAGTCTATAGATAATTTTAGACAGGCAATTATCAGAATACTATTTAAATGGTTGAATAGAAGAAGTCAGAGGAAAAGCTTTATATGGGAGAAATTTAAGAAATATATAATTGATAAACACATACCAAAAGCAAGAATATGTGTAAATATATATGGATAGTTTTGATTTTATGTGAGATGGAGTGAGGAGCCGGATGCCCGAATTGGGCCCGTCCGGATCTGTGAGGGTTCGGCATCGTGAGGTGCCTTCTACTCGACAAATGCTGTTGCGATAGTATTATTATGTACTGGTTAAATATTGATAGTTTATCTTCTAAAGTATATAATAAGAATGTAATATTTAGTAAAAAGAGAGGAGCGGTGTGATATGAAAACTATATCATTAAGAGTACCAGACTTCTTTGACTTAAATGAAAAAGAAACTAAATTACTTATAGCATCAAAATTGTATGAGCAAGGTAAATTATCTTTAGGTGAGGGATCTGAATTAGCTGGTGTGTCCAAAAGGACCTTTATAGAGTTATTAGGAAATTACAATGTATCTGTTTTTAATTATAGTGTTCAAGAATTAAAAGGAGATATAGAAAATGCCTAAATTTATATCAAATACAAGCTGCTTAATTGTATTAGATAACATTGATATGTTATTTATATTAAAAGAACTTTATGGTTCTATAATTATTACTCAAGAAGTTTCTGAGGAATTTGGAAAAGCTGTTCCTAAATGGATAGACATTAGAGAAGTAAAAGATAAAAAATATTTGAAACTGATGGAGAATTTTGTTGATTTAGGAGAAGCAAGTACAATTGCTTTGGCGTTAGAAATAGATGATAATGTTGCTATATTAGATGATTTAAAAGCAAGGAAGTTGGCAAATAAATTAAATATGAAGATAACAGGGACATTAGGAGTTATAATTAATGCTAGAAAGAAAAATATAATATCTTCTACAAATGAAGTTTTAGATAAATTAAAAAATACAGGATTTAGAATTTCAAAAGAATTAGAAAAAGAATTATTAAAGTATGATATGTAAGCAAACAGCACTTCAGATAACAGCGTATTTACACAGGGGGTGCTTTTTTATTATGAAAGTGAAAAATGACGCACCAAATTTATTCGCCAAGCGCAGTCGGTGCGCCAAGAAAAGAGCATATCATATAGTAGGTGGGATTCCTACTGAGGAAGGTTTAGCAAACCACTCATAGCGAGTTTTGGACATTTATTGGGTAACCATAGATGTTAAGCGTAAACAGTTAGGTAGTAGGCGGTAAGCATTTAGCTGAAGGGATTGAGCCTCGAAATCTTGGAGATTGGGAAAGGCCGATGCTGTCGACTGAGCAGAAGGCAACATTATAGTATTCGATAAGCGAGAATACAATAACACCCCGGGGTCGGAGACCTCCGCATGCTATACATAGATATGATATTGTTAACTTGGGAGGCCCTGTAATTTCTACGCAGAGAGATAGGATGTAACCAAGCGATAACAAAGTAAGGACATCTAATATTACAGGGAGTCGGATAATCGCATAGTACCGAGGAAGCAGAGTAATGCCTGTGGATGGGAAGGCGATTACACAAGATTAATCTTAAAAGGGAAACATATTCTATACACAGAGATAGGTGAAAATGTGGAAACGAAACTTGCAAGAATAGCTGAAGTAGCTAGAAATAGACCTAATGAAAGATTTACATCACTAATACATCTAATTAATTATGAATTGATAGTCAAATGTCATCATGAACTAGCTGGAAACAAAGCAGCTGGAGTAGATGAAGTAACAAAAGCGGAGTATGGAAAGAATCTTCCAGGGAATGTTAAGAGCTTAATAGCTAGAATGAAAAGATGGGCATATAGGCCATTACCTGCGAAAAGGGTATATATTCCAAAAGAAAATGGGAAGAAGAGACCGCTAGGGATTCCAGCATACGAAGACAAACTAGTTCAAAAGGCACTATCAAAGATTCTAAATGCGATATATGAAGAAGACTTTCTTGAATGTTCATTTGGTTTTCGTCCAGGAAGAAACTGTCATGATGCCTTGAGAATATTAGGAAGAATAGTTAACAGAGATGATATTAACTATGTAGTTGATACAGATATTAAAGGATTCTTTGATAATGTAGACCACGGGTGGATGATGAAATTCATTGACCATCGAATTAAAGATCCTAATATACAACGACTCATATCGAGACTTCTTCGGGCTGGAGTCATGGAGGCAGGAATAAAATATGACACTCCACAAGGAACACCGCAAGGTGGAGTCTGTTCTCCAATTATGGCGAATTTATATCTACATTATGTTGTTGACCTATGGTTTAATAAAACAATGCGTAAAGAGTTAAAGGGTAAAGCTTACATGGTGAGATACGCAGATGATATAATATTTTGCCTACAGTATAAAGAAGATGTAAAATACTTCTATAAAGCAATGAAAGAAAGAATATCCAAATTCGGTTTAGAGTTATCAGAAGAGAAAACTAAGATAGTAAATGTATCTGCTGATGATGACAATGACACATTTGATTTTCTTGGATTTACCCATTATATGGGTAAATGTAAGGATGGAATCAAACGACTAAAGAGAAAGACAAGTAATAAGCGATATCATCGTAGTATAATGAGATGTAAATCCTGGCTAAAATATAATAGAACTCTTCCAGTAAAAGAACTAATGAGGAAGTTAAACAGAAAACTAACAGGAACATACAACTATTATGCAGTATCAGATAACAGCAAAAGTATTGATAGCCTGTATGATGAGGTTCAAAAGCTAGTTTATAAATGGTTAAACAGACGCAGTCAAAAGAAAAGCTTTGACTGGGAGAAGTTCGAAATATTCTTGGAGAAATATCCTATTGTCAAGCCAAGAATAAAAGTAAATTTATATAGATTAGGTGCTGGTGCTAGTTATGTTAGGTGAATAATCGAGTGAAGAGCCGTATGCCTAAATAGGGCACGTACGGTTCTGTGAGGAGTTGGGGTTGTAAAGCCCCGCTTACTTGACCGCTAAGGTTCATGAACTTCTTAAATCCCTGGTACGTTATACGCAATAGTGGCAAAGTACGAGAGATTATTAAGCCCAGTTTTCGAGGGACAAGTTATTAATTCTCTGAAATTCTTTAGTGTTATTTGTAACAAGAGTTATGTTTTCAGACAGAGCATGTGCTCCAATCATTAAATCATACGCACCTATTATATTGCCTTGCCTTTCTAATTCAGCTCTAATCCTACCATATTCAGAAGCAGCTTTATCAGAAAAGGGTAATACCTCGATCGAGGAAAGAAACCCGGCAAGCGCAAGTCTATTTCGTTCTGTGTATTGACTTTTTTCAACACCATATTCTAGTTCAGCTAAAGTAATGGAAGAAATGCAGACATCACCAACATCTAAGGTGTGGAATTTGTTTATAACTTTTTCAGGCTTTTCTTTGATTATATAAATACATATATTAGTATCAAGCATATATTTCATTACAAATCATCTCTATCCTGTATTTTGGGTTGATTACGATCGTTTAAAAAATCGTCTGAAAAATAGTTTAAACTAGTTTCTAAAGAATTCCATTTGCTATCTTTAGGAATAAGGAGAACAATGTCTTCAAACTTTTTCACATAAACATCAGAACCATTAAATCTATATTCTTTTGGAAGACGGACAGCTTGACTTCTACCATTTTTAAATAATTTTGCAATATCCATAAAATTAATCACACTCCTAGTATAATATAGTCATAGCATAAAGCTATGCGGTTTTTTATATCAAAGTTGGTTTAAGGATTTTAACCTCCTATCTTCCAACTTGATTACATTGTATTTTTATTCATTTTATCGTGTACAAGTGGCTCCTCTAGACACCAGACTTTTCATAAGGTATATTTATATATTGAATAGGAGTATGAATGGTCACCTCCTAGGGAAAACAGCTACGACTGTTTGATACCTGTAATGAAGTCAATTAATCCATTCAATAGCTATTTATGATTCGGCTGGTTGGGAGCCTTTGTGCTATACCTGTATCACATGCTAGGCTGTGTAACTATTGTCTGGAAATGGATGCCTATTCGAAAGGAGCATTTATCATGTCTTATAAATTTAATCCTTATTTATCTGTTGGTATTGATGTTGGTGCTGATTTTAGCATGATGTCTATGACTTTGCCTAACCAACAGTTATTAGGAAAACCATTTAAAATTATTCACAACAGATTAGATTCTCTTGCTTCTGCTGTTTTAAAAATAAAAAAAGCAGAAGAGTTGAATTCGTTGAAAGCTCGCATCTTTCTTGAATCCACTGGGATCTATCACTTCCCACTCTTCTGCTACCTCAAAGAAGCTGGATTTGATGTTTTTGTCATCAACCCGCTCATCTCTAATTCTAGCAGAAATTTGAACATTAGGAAAGTGCATAATGATAAGTTTGATTCAAAAAAGGCGGCTCTTTTAGGATTAAATCCTAATCTCAAGGTTTCATTGGTTCCAACTGACCTGGTTCTTAATCTTAGAAATTTGACCCGTGAATACTTCAATCTTGTGGATAGTCGTTCCGCTTATGTCAATAAACTTCTAGGACAACTTAGAGGCTTTTCCACAGTTTCTTGGAATCTTCTCAAAAGTTACTGGAAAAACTTCTCTGATGATCTTGCAGGAATATACTACACCACAAAACATCTTGTCTGCCAACAAAGAAAAGCTAATTGCTTCTATTGCAAAGATTTCTAGAAAAGGTATTAGTACTGCTACTAAGAAGTATGAAAAATTAACTAAGGCTGCTAGAGAAGCCTCTGTATTCGGTCATGCTGTAGACAGTAACTTTTATCTTATTCAACACTATATTGGCTTCATACAAAAGTATGATGCTGAAATCAACCATTTGCTGGAACAGATGCACCAGTTTGTAGACACCCATGAAGATGAACCCTTTGTAAAACAAATTCATCTTATAGAATCATTTAAAGGTGCTGGCTTCCTGAGTGCAGTCACTCTTATGTGTGAGATTGGTGACTTCTCAGCCTTCCAGAAACCTAAGCAGTTGTATGCCTACTTTGGTCTAGATCCAGAAGTAAAGCAATCTGGTAACTTTAATGGTACGAATGTCAAGATCTCTAAAAGAGGATCCAGGCTAGCACGTAGAACATATTCACAATGGCATTACAATCAATATCTAGAGACCGTAAAGGCAGAGATACTAATCTTGTTTTAAGAAGTTATTATCTCAAGAAATGTCAATCTAAACCCAAAATGGTTGCTCTGGGAGCTGTTATGCATAAAGTTTGCAACATCATATTTGCAATATTGAGAGATAACAAACCTTTTGAGATTAGAACTCCAGAAGAGCATTGTCTGAAATATACCAAGTTTAAACTACAAGCTGCATAAAAATACTCAGAAATATAGTTTTACATTTTTTAACTTTTTCACTAATTGATCAAGTTCTATTAAAGTTACCTATTTTTCTGAAAAAACTTTTTTAATTTTTTTCAATTTAGCTATTGACTTTTCTTAGCTGGACTTAATAGAATAGTGTTAGTATATATCATAGTATATACCATTATTCATTGTTTTGTCAATAAATTGTTGGTTAATTACGGGGGAGCCACTACAACGTATAACATGGGATTTAAGGTTCCGCTATCGCTGCACTCAAATTCATTCGGTAACAGCGGTCGCTCTAAACCTCATGAACTTCGGAAATCCCTGGTACGTTATCAGAAATTAATTTTTAATATATCAGTAAAGTAAGGAGATAAACAAAATGAAAAAATTATTAGTAATGTTCATATTAGTAACAGTTTTAACAATTAGTGGAAATCATTCTTTTGCAGAAAGTGATATTTATGATGAATTCTATAGAGCTGTAACAAATCAAGACTTAAATAAAGTAAAAAAAATAATAGAACAGGAAGAATTTAATATAAATATGATTCGCTGGAATCGATTATTTTCACATGGTTCAGATCATTATAATTATGATAAAATTAATCGTGATTTGATAAAATTATTATTATCAAAAGGAATGAAGCCAAATAAATCATATATCGATAATGAGTTTGGTAGTCATGGTCTTTATAAAAAAGAATTTAGAGATAGTGCACTTAGTAATTTAATTAGCCGTTCTTTATATGAATTAATTGATTTAGTTAAATCTTATGGCGGCTATATAAGAGAAAAAAGTTTCACTGATATAACTACTGAATATATTAATAGTCTAAGTGAGTCTCAAATTATATCTATATTTCATTTTACATATCCTATATATCTATCACATAATGAAATTTGGCCTGGGGTACCCTGGATTTGGGAAGAAATAGTGGAGTACATTTGCCTAGACCCTGTAAAAAATTTAAGAATACTAACTACATTTTATGATTTAGTAGTAAAGATAGTAGATAAAGATTTAATTTATAATTTTTTAGAGATATATATTCAGGCCTTTTTGCAAACAAATTTCACTTGGAAGATAAAAGAAAGTAATAGTGTTTATTATGAATTTAGTTTTGAAGATAAAGATATTGAAAAACAAGGGTTTGTTAAATTAGGAGGTTTAGATAGTAGAAGGTGTAGTTATGGATATGAAAGTAAATTAAGTTTTGAGGAAGCTTATGAACAACAATTATGGACTGTTTGCAAATTTTCACATAGAAGAGGAGAAGTTTTCAGTATGTTGGCTACAGCTAATATTTTAAGGTTACTGGATAAATTAAGTACTGAAGATGAAAGGGCTGATGAATTATTTAATTATTATGGGAAAAGGGTACAAGAAAAGTATAACCGATTTGCAAAAAAATGGAACAATAATATTTTGCCAGAATATCCCTATGATAAATTTAAGGATATTAAAGCAAGTCCTCCTATTCATGTTGACGCTAAATATTTAAAAAATAAATATGACAAGCTACCTACATTAAATTATGAATTTAGTGAAGTGGATTACAAATTTATAAAAGGAAATCTATATATTTCTAATCTTGAAAATTATTTTTTAAATGAATTAAATAAAATTAATATAGGCTATAGTGAAGAACGATTACTAAATTTAATAAAAAAAATAAGTGATAGCTCAATTAAGGGGGATTTTGACTTATGGCAAGAAGCATTAAAAGTGGCAGATTTTAATCAGTCATCTAGGGAAATAAAAGATAGTATAGTATATAAAATGTCCATAGTACATCAGGGACCAGTGAGACTTTCAAGACATATAGGTTATTCACTTTTTTATGATAGGTTTAAATCATTAATATCCAATGATTTTTATCGGGAATCTATTAAATTTTATCAAGCAAATCAAAGTACAATTAACGGTTATTATTATAGTTATAGTGATGAAGTCAGAGAAGAAGTTTCAGAGGAAATAGATCCCTTTTTTAAAATAAAAGACGAAGATTTGTATTTTAATTTACCAGATGAGATTAGTAAAGATTTTGAATTTGATTATGTTGGGGAAATAGGGAACTATCCTATAACAATGAAGCTTAAGAAAAAAGAAAATAAGGTAACTGGTTATTATTATTATAATAAATATAAAAAGAAAATAAGAATAGAAGGTACTATGGATGAGTATGGAAAAGTAAGACTAAAAGAATTTAGAGGTAATAAATCTACAGGACAATTTTATGGATCATTTTTTTCTGCAGAGCAGATCAGAGGAATATGGTATTCACCTGATAAAGATGTTGAGTTTGAATTTAATATTAATCAATTTAATTATAAAAATGTAATAAAAAAAGAGTGAAACTAATACCAAGATTTATTTATATATGAGGTGAAAAAATGAACTTCTGATAACAATATATTTCCGGTTTCGTTCCTTCGTCTCTGCACCCCAATCCATCAACCCAAGTTAGGAGCTAACTAAGGGTTGATGGACTTCGGCAATACGGATACGTTATACGAAAAACCACAGCATATTTTTTTACATGCAATTATTTTTGGAGGGTTATATATGCCTTATGTTATAGAGTTGTTTTTTGACAAAGAAAGCGAAAAGGAAATAAGAAAATTGTGGACATTTTTAGATGAGCAAGGTATCAATGTTGATATGTTAAATATAAATAGTACTCCACATATATCTATCTCTGCTTTTGAAGATGTTAAACTTGATTTATTAAAAGATAAAATGAAGTCATTTATAAAGGATCTTAGTTCTTTTAATATTAAGCTGGAAAATATCGGGACATTTCCAAATAATAATGGGGTAATATTTTTAGGTGTAGTAGTTACTCAAAAACTTTTGTATATACATAAAAAAATTCATGATTTAATTAATGAATATAAAAATGTACAAGCACCTTATTATCTTCCAGAAAAATGGATCCCTCATTGTACACTAGGAATTAATTTATCAAAAGAAAAGGTTTCTGAAGGGATTAAACAGCTTATCGAAAAATATGAACCTATGACAGTCAAAGTAAAATCTATTGCAATTGTAGAATATTTTCCTGCAGAAATAAGATATAAATTTGAATTAGAAAATTGATAGATTATTAATTTTAAGAGCTGTGGTTCATCGTATAACATGGTGTTCCCATTACGCCAAAGACCATGGCTACCTTTCAGGACATGCTCTCTGTCACAAAGTTTGCAACAAATGAGGTTAGTATTTTGGCGCAAACTTTGTGACAGGCCTACAGCACGAGCACCTCGGGAACACCAGGGACGTTAGACGAAATAACCCTAGTGGGAAAGGACTGTTAAAAATAAAAGATTGGTTTAATCCAAATGACGATAGCAAAACAATTATCTCAGCCCAAGAACACATAAAAAGTTCTCATGGATATCAGAATCACAATATTAAGTTAGGTAATACTACATTATTATTTGAAACAGGCATAGCTATACCATATATTGAAGAAAATTATGACACATCTATATTAATAGATAAATTACCTGGATTTTTATATAATCCAAAATGTTTAAAATTTAAAAATAATGAAGATCTTAATTTGATTCAAGGAGGATATGGTTCGCCTGCCGCAATTGATACACTAGAAACTATTATTGCAATGGGTACAAAAAGAGTTGTTATCTTTGGGATGTGTGGAGGAATTGGGAAAGATTTAGAGGTAGGAGATTTAATAATTCCTAAAGAAGTAATTAGAGAAGAAGGAACTTCTTATCATTATTTAAAAAGTGGGATTAATTCTGAACCAGATATAGAATTATTGCATAAAGCTGAGAATTTTTTTACAAAACATTATGAGAAAAAAACATTTACTGGTAAGACAGTTAGTACAGATGCAGTTTATAGACAAACAATAAATAAAGAAAAGAGTTGGAGAGAAGAAAGTATTTTAGGAATAGATATGGAATCATCTGCTTTGCTAGCGGTTTGTTCTTATTATAAGATACCTGCAGTATCCATACTTATAGTATCAGATAAACATAATTTAGATGATAAAGAGGATTGGAACTGGGGTTCTAAAAGTTTCAATAATGATAGAAAAAAGGCTATTGATTTGTGTATTAAGTTTGTGGCGGGTTACATCGTCTAACAAATCAGGAGTATTTCCGCAATTGAGCCAAAAAGAAAACCCAAATCAATAATAATAAATATGATTTGAGCTTTTCAAATCTGCTAAACTATGAGATACAATTGAGGAAATACTTTGTTGAACGAAGCTGCGGCGCTCAAGATATTAATCTATGGATTTTTAATAAATCTTCAAATCCTTAAAATTAAATAAAAGATATAAACATAAATAAGAACCCAAGAAATAACAAGAAAAAAACTAAAAAATAGCAACCCAGGGATGCAAGTTCCCCCTCCCCATAAAGTCAATTTTTATAAAATTTAAGAATTAGATCTGGAGGACCTTTAAAGTTTCTGGGTAACTCATCTTCAGTAACAAATTTATGACAACCACATACAGGACACTTTTTAATTTCAAGACCGAGTTTTTCAATAAGCTGATCAGTAGGAAGTCTAATATATTCAATAATCTTTGTACTGGTAAGTTTTTTACATAAAAGAAGTTTGGTCTTTCAGTTTCGACTGCCCATAATACCAAAGTAACGGATCTTTTTGAATCTCTTTGGTAGGATATGCATAAGAAATCTTCTGATAAATTCAAAGACATGGAGTGTCATAAATTTCTCTTTATCTTTATCCTTATAATCTTTATACGTAAAAGTGACCTGATGATTCTTCACTTTAACAATTCTGCTATTGGCAATAGCAACCCGATTAGTATATTTAGCAAGATAGTTAACAACATAGAAAGCATTTTTAAAAGTCTTTTCACAAAAGACAACCCAATTTTTATTGTACAAAGTATCAATAAAACCCTGATAACTTCTATTATCATTTAAAAAATCAATATCACCATAAAAATTAATATTACCTGCTAACACTTCTTTTTTAAAGAAAGCCAGAAATTTACCTCTGAACTTTTTAGCAATAACTTTAACAGGCATAAAGAAATTATTTTTTGACTTAATCCATTGATTAATAGATGATAATCCCCCTGCAGGTATGATACAATGTAAATGAGGATGAAAAGAAAGAGTCTGTCCCCAGGTATGCAAAACAGCAGTAATGCCGATTTGTGCACCAAGATATTTTTTATCAAGAGCAAGTTCCTGCAATGTCTCTGAAGCGGCCTTAAAGAGAAGCGAATAAAAAATTCTTTGATTTTTAAGAGCAACAGAATTAAAATCAATCATCAGGAACAGTAAAAACAACATGAAAATACTTTTCATTAAGCATATTAGCCTGTTGTTTAAGAATCCACTGTTCTCGCTCAAGGCCCTGACATTTAGGACAATGCCTGTTACGACAGGAATTATATGAGATGCTTAAGTGACCGCATTCTACACACTTATCAATATGTGCACCCAAAGCAGAAGTACGGCAGTTAATCAAAGCCTGTATAACATTAAAGGCATTATGGTGGACAGGAAAATTCTTTTTAAACTCATCCCAATATTGGATTAAAATGTCCTGAATCTCAGGCATTTTTATCATAGCTTAAGGTATCAAGGGGGCTTTTTATCTTAAGCACTCTTGTATCTCTTAAATGGAGATACAAGCTAGTTGTTTTGATGCTGGCGTGTCCCATGAGTTGTTGAATATATACAAGGTCAACGCCAGCATCAAGCAAATGAGTAGCAAAACAATGTCTCAGTGTATGAAGAGAGGCCTCTTTTGCAATACCCGCATCAATTCTGGCTTTACGAAATTCTTTCTGTGGTGTTCTGGAACTCAAATGAATCTCAGGATTTTGTCCCGGGAAAAGCCAGTATTGAGGTTTATATTCTCTGTAATAATCACGTAGAATATCAAGATTAATATTTGACAAGAGGGTATGTCTATCTTTATAGCCCTTACTCTGATTAACAATAATTTTCATACTGTAACTATCAATATCTTTAACTCTCAATCTAACAACTTCTGAAACACGTAACCCACCACCATAAATAGTGTAGAAGATAGCCTTGTGTTTAAGATTATTAACCCTATCAAAAACAGCCTGAATTTCTTTTTTGGAGAGGATAACAGGGAGTTTTTTCTGTTTTTTAGCTCTGGGAATATACTTAATATCCCAGTGTTGATCAAGGGTTGACTCAAAAAAGAAGCGCAGAGCACTATATGCCTGATTAACATATCCTGTACTTAAATTTCTTACATCAATGGCATGAGCAAGAAATTCTCTGATATGATCTGAATTAAGAGAATCAGCATTAGAATCAAAGAACTTCTCAAAATGTTCAATATGTCTGAGATAACAAACCTGGGTTCTACTACTGAAATTTCTTAACTTCATGTCCTGAATCATTTTTTCTTTGAAAACTGTCATAAACCACATCTCCTTAAAATTTTTTATTCTATTTTACATAAAGATGTGGTGAAATTAAATAGACTTATTTGAGGATTATATGTTATGTTAGGAAAAAGCCACTGCGTCAGCAGTTTTGTTCAACAATATATTGCCGGTTTCGTTCCTTCGTCACTGCATCCAAATCCAGCAACCCAAGATATGAGCTATCTAAGGGTTGCTGAACTTCGGAAATACGGATACGTTAGGTGAAATGCTAAGATAGTTAGGAAGTGAAGAATAATTGAAATCAGTATCAATAGAAAAAAGTAATAGAAAAAACAATATAATAGCAAGTATTCCTCATGGATCTTCGTATATAATAAGGGAAATGAAAAAGAAAATGAAAGATGAAATAATATTAACAAATAATGACTGGTTTTTAAATGAACTATACGATTTTTTAATAGAGCTAGATATTACTACTGTATCTGCTAATTACAGCAGATATGTTATTGATGTAAATAGAAATATAGATAAAGAATTACATGGTAAAGATTATACAGAATCGTTGATTTATATGAAAACAACATTTAATAAAGATATATATTGTGAACCATTACTAATTGAAGACATTGAAAAAAGAATTAATGATATTTATTTGCCATATCATTCTACTTTAAAAAGTGAAATTTATAGAGTTTTAAATAAATTGGATAAAGTGTATTTATTTGATCTACATAGCTTTTATGCACAATCTACTGCTGATGTAGTACTTGGGACTAAGGAAGGTAACACCTGTTCTGAATTTGTTTTAGATATAGTTTATAAAGCGTTTATCTCGGAAAATTTCCAAGTGAAAGTTGATGAAAAAGGCCTAAGAGGAGGTTATATAGTTTCTCATTATAGTACTATAGACGGGGTTGAAGCTATACAAATTGAATTAAGATATACTAAATATATAGAAGACCGATTTTTTGGAGAAGAAGAACTGCGAAATAAAGATGATGTGTTATTTACTCATACAAAGGAAAAACTAAAAAGAGTTTTTAGAAAAATTAAAAATGAATTAAATAAAGAGTGTATGTAAATGAGTCCGCACTTCACCTAACAGCAAGGTTTACGGTTCCGGATAGCAGCCGACAAGGCTACTGTCCTGCGGGTGAAAGTCCCGCCATGTCAATTGCCCGATTCAGACATGTAGTGATGCCACAGTTTATGTGGGTAACCACATATTCATTGCGTGGTGTAAACGGCCCAGCCGCCCTGAAATTTCAGCGGTGGGAGCAGCCAGGGGGTCTAGCGAGTATGGGGGCCTGAAGATAAACAAATGACTGCAGTCTCGAAATAAACTCCTAGCGGAAGTTGCATAGCAGGAATGATCAACGTGCCGAATGGTTCGGAACTCACATGAGGCCGAAGTTCTTTGGGAAGAAACGGGTAATAGCACCAAAGAAACGTTGCGGGATAGGGGTCCAAGCAACCATATAAGGACTGTAGAGATAACGTCGGGAAGATCCTACTTCCAGCCAGGATGGTCACAACTGGCAAAGACCTGGCTTATAAGAGACACGAAGTAGTCAGGAGGACTTAGGATTAGCGCATGAGGTCGTAGTAGCGAAGATGGGAGGGTAATGGCTTTCTAAGTATGGAGCATCATACTCTTGAAGCGGTAACGCCGTGACAAGGCGAAGGACTTCTGGGCTCTTGGTCGTTCAAAGTCGTTTTAACTCAAGACTTACTTGAGGAGAGCAACGAATAATTGAACTAGCAGCTTATGTAAACCATAATATTCATGGATGTATATGGTTGCCAACATTTAAGTCTGGGGTAATATGGAAAGGCAAAGTTGTGATTGTAACCAAGGTCAAAACCGGACTCGGGAAATCCGACCGTCCGGGATTGTAGGGAGGCTCCGGGAAATGTGATAAAGAGAGCCGGACTGCGGCTTAGTGGGAAACTGACTAGAATAGCCACCGGACTCTAAAGTGCGCGCACCCGGTTTCTATCCCGACCTACGCTGCACCCAAATCCATTAGACTAAGATAAGAGGTATCTAAGTCTGATGGACTTCGTAAACCTGCGGGACGTTAGAACGCCAAGAAGCTTGATATTTCTTGCAAAGTGAAATCGAGTGAAGGATCCAACGTAAGTAAACCCGATGGTAAGGTTGAAATAAAGAGCCAGACATAAGGTGAACTATTGCTACCTCGCTGTCTATTGGAACAAAGCAATAGTCGTTGAATGGATTTTCACAGGTCAGTCTTTGTCGGGCAAGACCTAACCAGTCACCCGTATCGAGTGTTGCACCGAAAATAGGTAACTACTAGGTGAAGTGTACACAGAGAAATCTTTAGGCCAGAAGGAGACCGTACTCCTGAAGCACATTCAGCCCCGTAAGCGAGAAGTGGATGAGGGCTCCGGGGTAAAGGTAGAATCTAAGGTAATACGAACTGGCTAAGATGTAAAACTGAGTAAACCCAATAGGTTCCTAAAAAAAATATATAGGTTAAAAAGAAACAGCTTGCTGTCTGCTAGTAACGGATAGTTTTAAATAACTTGAGCCGTATGAGGGGAAACTTTCATGTACGGTTCTTAGGGGAGGAAGAGGGAGCAATTCCTCCTACTTACCCGACTGTCCGATAGGAGGTATAAAAAATAGATACAAAAGATAGATTTTTACAGTTTTGGTTTAAAGGAGTAAATGAGTATATTGAGAAAGAAAACAATGAAGAAGTGAACTGTTTTCTTAAGAAATGTGCAAAAAGTTGTTCTGATTCTTATTCTTTAAAAATATATCAAGAAGCATTTGAAAATGAAAATTCATCTTTAAAAGAGTCTCTAGAAATACTAAAAGATAGTTTTTCTGATTTTAAATACAAGATATTTAGTGAAAAAATTGAAATAATATATCAAAATTGTGGTTGTGATCTTGTTCAAGAAAATTTGATCAAATCTCCCCATATATGTATGTGTTCAGAATTGAGTTTAAAATATAACTGGGAAAATATATTCGGGAAAAATAATGTTAAAATAAATAGAATGTTATCGGTACTAGAGGGTGATGAAACATGTATTTTTGAAGTTAGATTAAAGCAACTAGGACACATCACATAACAAATCAGGAGTATTTCCGCAATTGAACCAAAAAGAAAACTCAAATCAATAATAATAAATATGATTTGAGCTTTTCAAATCTGCTAAACTATGAGATACAATTGAGGAAATACCCCTATGTGTTGACTCAAAAAAGAAGCGCAGAGAGCACTATATGCCTGATTAACATATCCTATACTTAAATTTCTTATATCAATGGCATGAGCAAGAAATTCTCTGATATGATCTGAATTAAGAGAATCAGCATCAGAATCAAAGAACTTCTCAAAATGTTCAATATGTCTGAGATAACAAACCTGGGTTCTACTACTGAAATTTCTTAACTTCATGTCCTGAATCATTTTTTCTTTAAAAACTGTCATAAACCACATCTCCTTAAAATTTTTTATTCTATTTTACATAAAGATGTGGTGAAATTAAATAGACTTATTTGAGGAATTATATATTATGCTAGGAAAAAGCCACTGCGTCAGCAGTTTTGTTCAACACAGTATTGCCAGTTCCACTCCTGTCGTCGTTCCACCTAAATTCAGGTACCTAAATAAGAGCTATCTAAGGCCCCCTGAACTTCGGCAAACCTATACGTATATGAAAGAATGAGCCTGTTTTTTAGTGGATAATGATTGGTGAATGTAAAGTATTGATTATAAATTAAGGAGTCAAATGACATGCAGAATTTAGTGGTTCGAAGACCAAGAATTGAAGAGATAGATTCCATAAATGAGTTTTTTGAACTTGTAATTAGGGATACATTTGAAAGAAATGGAATTGCTGATTTAGTAGAAACTTTGGAAGGAGAGATAGAGGATAAAAGAAAATGCTTAAATCAAGATATAGAAAGTAATGGTGAAAAAAGATATTTTCTTATAGTTACAATAGATGATATGATAGTTGGTTCTATTGAGTATGGACCATCTAATGATTTAATAATTACATGTACGAATGGAGAATTAAAAGATCTAGTAGAGATAGGAACAGTTTTTGTGCATCCTGAGTATCAAAGAAAAGGTGTAGGAAATATTATGTTAATTCATATATTTAATGAATTAAAGAACAAGGGAATAAAAGAGTTTTGTTTTGATAGTGGATATAAAATTGCACAGAAGATATGGATTAAGAAGTTTGGAGGTCCAGAGTATCATTTAAAGAATTATTGGGGAGAAGGTGCTGATCATATGGTTTGGAGATTGAAGGTAAGTGATGTCCTAGAATAAAAAATTTGAGTGTGTCGTTCTAAAGATAATTAATCTAATGGGGACGGCTCATTCCTTTACAATCCCATTACGGCTAAAAACCAGCCTACCCTAACGGGACATTGTCTCTGTCATGTCTTTTGCATTAATTATGCATGTAATATATGAGCAAAAGCCATGCCAGCCCTACGGGACGACAACGTCGGGAATGCTCGGGACGTTAGGCGACATACCAAATTAAAATAATTACAATATGGAGGAATAATTATATGAGTAAAATATTATTAGCAGGAGCAACTGGATACTTAGGTGGTTATATATTAAGTGAGCTTTTAAGACAACAACATGAGGTAAGAGTTATCGTCCGAAATAGGACAAAATTAGAACAAAAAAATTATGAAAAAGTTGAAGTAATAGAAGCTGAAATAACTAAGCTAGAATCAATCAATAATTGTTGTGATAATATTGATTTTGTTATCTCTACAGTAGGAATTACAAAACAAAAAGATGGCCTTACATATATGGATGTTGACTATCAAGCTAATAAGAATTTGTTAAAAGAAGCAAAGAAAAGTGGTGTAAAAAAATTTGTTTATATTTCTTTATTAAACGGGCAAAAACTTAAAAACCTAAAAATATGTGAAGCAAAAGAGTTATTTGTAAATGAATTAAAAAAATCTGGTATTGATTATTGTATCATTCGACCAAATGGATTTTTCTCTGACATGTCAGAGATTTTTTATATGGCACAAAAAGGACGTGTTTATCTATTTGGTGATGGAAAATATAAAGCAAATCCTATACATGGTGAAGATCTAGCAGTAGTATGTGTAAACTCTATCGAGAATGCAAGAAAAGAGATAAATGTAGGGGGGCCTGAGACATTATCGCAAAATGAAATTGCTGGTATTGCTTTTAACATTGCAGAAAAAGAAATTAAGATAACATATATACCTAATTGGATAAGAAAAATTATCTTATTCATTATAAGAACATTTACTTCTCAAAAGTTTTACGGATCAATAGAGTTTTTCTTAACTGTCTTATCAATGGATATGATTGCTCCAGAAAAGGGTAAACATACTCTGGAAGAATTTTATGGGAATTTAAAAAATAATCATATGTAAGATATTATAAAAGATAATTTGGTACGATCGCTTAACAATATATTGCCAGCTCCATTCCTAACGTCATTACGCCCAAATCCATCAGACTAACATAGGAGCTAACTAAGGTTGCTGGACTTCGGCAATACGGTTACGTTAGAACACCAAGATAAATCTAATACTTCTGGCAAAGTGAAATAAACAAAAACAAATTATCTCAAAGTAAGGGAACCAACGCAAATAGCCAATGGTATGGCGGCCTAATAAAGCAAAAATGCCGGATAACTGGTCATTATACACCACTATCCTTTGAAAAAGTATAATCGTTGAAATGGTTTATAGTCCGATAATGAATAAGCCGAACAAAATCTTTGCTGAGCAAGGTTTAGAGGACACAGAAAGAGAGCAGAAAGATGGCTATCTGAAGTGCAGAAGAGAGATCCTAATTTATTTGCACACTGGCAATACCGGAATAGAAATATTAATATGGGTTGAATGATAAGAGCCGGATGAAGAGAGACTTTCAAGTACGGTTCTGTGAGAAGCTTGGGGTGAAAATCCCCTGGCTTACTCGATTTGTAACATTGCACACTAATTATAGAAATAGAGTTTATTTATATTGTACGAGGTGTAAGGATATGATAAAAAAGGAAGAATGCATAAAAAGATACTTTAATATGTGGTTAAGTAAAGATGGTTCATGTCTTAATGAGATATTTGATGATAATGTTGTATATAGTGAATGTTATGGTCCTGAGTATAGAGGAATAAGACAAATTATCCAATGGTTTGATGATTGGAATGAACGGGGAACTGTTATAAGGTGGGATATAAAGCAATTTATACATCAGATGAATCAAACTGCTGTAGAATGGTATTTTGAATGTGAATTCGCTGGGCAAATCTCTAGGTTTGATGGGGTATCTATTATTGTATTTAATGATAATGGAAAGATTATTGATATAAAAGAGTTTCAATCGAAAGCAGAGCATGAATTTCCTTACGGGAAATTATGAATATAACCTTATGGCTATTTAGTGATTAATAAGAGAGATATATAAGCCTCCTACATAAGGGGGTTTTATTGTTTTATGTCTAGTTTCGTCGAAGTTGAAGGAATTATAAATATCATGATGAAGTAGATAGTAAAAAAGACTTAGTAAGGGGTTTATTCCTACTATATGCTTATTGTTTAATGAATAATCAGAAATAGTCAATTAATATGAAACTCTAATTAATCCTGACAAAGGTTTGGAGCCTACATAACTTTTAGCTTTTCATATCTTTGCTATCCTTGTATCTAATGAAGGTGACTTGATGGTTTGATATTATTGATTAACTATATAGTAATCTATATTTTACTTTTACGCAATGCACATAAGAAAAAAATATAGGTACTTAGACGCAATACGTGAAGTCTATTGTTAGGCGACAGAATCAATTTTGTTTTTTATACAACTTTTCTTGTATTGATTTAGGTAATATAAAAAATGAAATAATAAATTTGAATTTAAGGAGATAGTATTATGAGAGATTTTTATGATGTAGTTAATTCAAGAAGAACAATTAGAGATTTTGAAAACGAGTCTATAGGTGATAAGGTCATTGAAAGAATTATTTCAGCAGGAATGAAAGCACCTACAAATGACCACATGAGAGATTGGCATTTCATTGTTATTAAGGATAAGAATACTGTCGTTAAATTAATCAATAAAATTCCAGAGCAAATATCTGATGAAGAAATTAATGCCATATTACTAGACTGGAACTTAAGTAATACTTGTCAACAAAATGCTTACAAAGCTGCAATTCCAAAACAGTATAAAATGTTAGCAGAGGCAGCTTGTGTGATTGTTCCTTTGTTTAAACAAAAGACGGATATATTGCATCCTGAAAATCTTTCTCACTTGAATGGGTATGCGTCCATTTGGTGTTGTATTGAGAATATGTTCCTAGCAATAACTGCTGAGGGATATACGTCTGCTTTACGTATTCCTTTAGGAAATGAGGGAGAATGGGTAAGAAAAATTTTAAATTTTCCAGAGGATTATCTTATGCCGTGTTATATAGCAGTGGGAAAAGCTAGTGCCAATGCTTCATTGGTGGAGCAAAAAGAATACTCTATAACTGAAAGAATACACAATAATGTTTGGTAGGTTATGGATGTGACAATTCCAATTTGTACTTTGCATTCAACTTGCCCTAATGTTTATTATATAAGATTGACTTGTTTAATTACGACATATTGAAGCGTTATATGCTAACTTTCTTGGTTAATGGTTAGTGGCGGTTTCCATTGATTCCATCGCCTAACAAAATATTGCCGACTATGTTCCTGCGTCACTTCGCCCAAATCCAGCAGACTAAGATAAGAACTATCTAAGTCTGCTGGACTTCGGCAATACGGTTACGTTATCCAAAATACAGCTAAGTTAAATAATAAAAAGACAGAAATGAAAGGGAATTATAAAATGTCAAAAGTATTTATAAAAGGTTTAACAACGGGATTAATTCTACAAATAGCAATTGGACCTGTATTTTTCTTTATAGCTAATATTGTTCTTCAAAAGTCGTTAGTTGATGGGTTAGCAATTTTAGCTGTAACAATTGTAGATTACTTATATATTACACTAGCTATTGCTGGAATAGGAAAATTATTAGAGAGAAAAAAGGTTAAGAAAATTTTAGGATATATAAGTTCTATTGTTCTTATCTGTTTTGGGGTTTATATGGCAGTAAATGTTTTAAATTCTATTAATATTAATATGGAGATAAATCAATCATCAAATCTAATTAATAGTTTTATTTCAGCATTTATATTGACAATATCTAGCCCTCTAACGATTCTATTTTGGACTAGTATATTTGCCGCTAGATCAGTTGAATATTCTTTAACAAAAAAAGAGCTATTAGCCTTTGGGTTATCAGCTGGATTTGCTACTCCGGTTTTCTTAAGTTTTTCTATATTTATTATTTCAATATTAAAATCTTCTATATCTCCATTGGTTGTTCAACTAGCTAATATGTTGGTTGCAATAATTCTTATTAGTTATGGGATAAAGAGAATAGTAAAGATTATAAAAAATAAATCTAATAAAATATGAAAAAATATATTTAATTTACAACTAGAAAATTGCTGTACTTCGGATAACATGGGATTTAAGATTCCGCTACGCTCTATCCAAATTTATTCATCAAGGGCAGTCGGTGCGCCAAGAAAAGAGCATATCATATAGTAGGTGGGATTCCTACTGAGGAAGGTTTAGCAAACCACTCATAGCGAGTTTTGGACATTTATTGGGTAACCATAGATGTTAAGCGTAAACAGTTAGGTAGTAGGCGGTAAGCATTTAGCTGAAGGGATTGAGCCTCGAAATCTTGGAGATTGGGAAAGGCCGATGCTGTCGACTGAGCAGAAGGCAACATTATAGTATTCGATAAGCGAGAATACAATAACACCCCGGGGTCGGAGACCTCCGCATGCTATACATAGATATGATATTGTTAACTTGGGAGGCCCTGTAATTTCTACGCAGAGAGATAGGATGTAACCAAGCGATAACAAAGTAAGGACATCTAATATTACAGGGAGTCGGATAATCGCATAGTACCGAGGAAGCAGAGTAATGCCTGTGGATGGGAAGGCGATTACACAAGATTAATCTTAAAAGGGAAACATATTCTATACACAGAGATAGGTGAAAATGTGGAAACGAAACTTGCAAGAATAGCTGAAGTAGCTAGAAATAGACCTAATGAAAGATTTACATCACTAATACATCTAATTAATTATGAATTGATAGTCAAATGTCATCATGAACTAGCTGGAAACAAAGCAGCTGGAGTAGATGAAGTAACAAAAGCGGAGTATGGAAAGAATCTTCCAGGGAATGTTAAGAGCTTAATAGCTAGAATGAAAAGATGGGCATATAGGCCATTACCTGCGAAAAGGGTATATATTCCAAAAGAAAATGGGAAGAAGAGACCGCTAGGGATTCCAGCATACGAAGACAAACTAGTTCAAAAGGCACTATCAAAGATTCTAAATGCGATATATGAAGAAGACTTTCTTGAATGTTCATTTGGTTTTCGTCCAGGAAGAAACTGTCATGATGCCTTGAGAATATTAGGAAGAATAGTTAACAGAGATGATATTAACTATGTAGTTGATACAGATATTAAAGGATTCTTTGATAATGTAGACCACGGGTGGATGATGAAATTCATTGACCATCGAATTAAAGATCCTAATATACAACGACTCATATCGAGACTTCTTCGGGCTGGAGTCATGGAGGCAGGAATAAAATATGACACTCCACAAGGAACACCGCAAGGTGGAGTCTGTTCTCCAATTATGGCGAATTTATATCTACATTATGTTGTTGACCTATGGTTTAATAAAACAATGCGTAAAGAGTTAAAGGGTAAAGCTTACATGGTGAGATACGCAGATGATATAATATTTTGCCTACAGTATAAAGAAGATGTAAAATACTTCTATAAAGCAATGAAAGAAAGAATATCCAAATTCGGTTTAGAGTTATCAGAAGAGAAAACTAAGATAGTAAATGTATCTGCTGATGATGACAATGACACATTTGATTTTCTTGGATTTACCCATTATATGGGTAAATGTAAGGATGGAATCAAACGACTAAAGAGAAAGACAAGTAATAAGCGATATCATCGTAGTATAATGAGATGTAAATCCTGGCTAAAATATAATAGAACTCTTCCAGTAAAAGAACTAATGAGGAAGTTAAACAGAAAACTAACAGGAACATACAACTATTATGCAGTATCAGATAACAGCAAAAGTATTGATAGCCTGTATGATGAGGTTCAAAAGCTAGTTTATAAATGGTTAAACAGACGCAGTCAAAAGAAAAGCTTTGACTGGGAGAAGTTCGAAATATTCTTGGAGAAATATCCTATTGTCAAGCCAAGAATAAAAGTAAATTTATATAGATTAGGTGCTGGTGCTAGTTATGTTAGGTGAATAATCGAGTGAAGAGCCGTATGCCTAAATAGGGCACGTACGGTTCTGTGAGGAGTTGGGGTTGTAAAGCCCCGCTTACTTGACGTGCGCCAAGAAAAGAGCATATCATATAGTAGGTGGGATTCCTACTGAGGAAGGTTTAGCAAACCACTCATAGCGAGTTTTGGACATTTATTGGGTGACCATAGATGTTAAGCGTAAACAGTTAGGTAGTAGGCGGTAAGCATTTAGCTGAAGGGATTGAGCCTCGAAATCTTGGAGATTGGGAAAGGCCGATGCTGTCGACTGAGCAGAAGGCAACATTATTGTATTCGATAAGCGAGAATACAATAACACCCCGGGGTCGGAGACCTCCGCATGCTATACATAGATATGATATTGTTAACTTGGGAGGCCCTGTAATTTCTACGCAGAGAGATAGGATGTAACCAAGCGATAACAAAGTAAGGACATCTAATATTACAGGGAGTCGGATAATCGCATAGTACCGAGGAAGCAGAGTAATGCCTGTGGATGGGAAGGCGATTACACAAGATTAATCTTAAAAGGGAAACATATTCTATACACAGAGATAGGTGAAAATGTGGAAACGAAACTTGCAAGAATAGCTGAAGTAGCTAGAAATAGACCTAATGAAAGATTTACATCACTAATACATCTAATTAATTATGAATTGATAGTCAAATGTCATCATGAACTAGCTGGAAACAAAGCAGCTGGAGTAGATGAAGTAACAAAAGCGGAGTATGGAAAGAATCTTCCAGGGAATGTTAAGAGCTTAATAGCTAGAATGAAAAGATGGGCATATAGGCCATTACCTGCGAAAAGGGTATATATTCCAAAAGACTGCTGATGATGACAATGACACATTTGATTTTCTTGGATTTACCCATTATATGGGTAAATGTAAGGATGGAATCAAACGACTAAAGAGAAAGACAAGTAATAAGCGATATCATCGTAGTATAATGAGATGTAAATCCTGGCTAAAATATAATAGAACTCTTCCAGTAAAAGAACTAATGAGGAAGTTAAACAGAAAACTAACGGGAACATACAACTATTATGCAGTATCAGATAACAGCAAAAGTATTGATAGCCTGTATGATGAGGTTCAAAAGCTAGTTTATAAATGGTTAAACAGACGCAGTCAAAAGAAAAGCTTTGACTGGGAGAAGTTCGAAATATTCTTGGAGAAATATCCTATTGTCAAGCCAAGAATAAAAGTAAATTTATATAGATTAGGTGCTGGTGCTAGTTATGTTAGGTGAATAATCGAGTGAAGAGCCGTATGCCTAAATAGGGCACGTACGGTTCTGTGAGGAGTTGGGGTTGTAAAGCCCCGCTTACTTGACCCTAAGCCTCATGAACTTCTTAAATCCTGGTACGTTAGACGAAATATTTTAAATACTTTAATACTACTGATCGTTTAAAATAAGGAGGAGAATAAAACAATGGATGAAAATATTAAATGGCACCAAGCTATGAAAATAGAAAGAATACTAGATAATATTAGAAATAATAATATGAAGGGTTTTTATGTGAAGACTCGGGAAGATTTGATTAACAAAATAAAGGAACTTGTTTCGGAGAGATCTGTCGTTGGAGTTGGAGATTCAATGACATTATTTGAAACTGGCATTATAGATTTATTAAGAAAAGAAAATTATATATTTTTAGATAAATATAAAGAGGGCTTAACAAGAGCTGAAAAAGATAAACTTTATTCAGATATTTTTAGTGCTGACACTTTTTTATGTAGTACAAATGCAATCACAGAAAAAGGAGAATTATATAATATAGATGGGTACGGGAATAGGGTATCTGCAATGATTTTTGGCCCTAAACAAGTTATTATTGTAGCTGGAAAAAATAAAATAGTTAAAGATTTAGAAGAGGCAAAAAATAGAGTTAAGAATATAGCAGCTCCTATTGACGCAAAAAGGCTTAATAAAGATACTCCATGTACAAAAGTTGGATATTGTGTAGATTGTAGTTCGAAGGATAGAATATGTAATAATATAACAATAATAAAAAGACAGCTTAAAAAAAACCGAATTAAAATTATTATAGTTGACGAAAATTTAGGATACTAAAATACTTCGTCTAACATGGCATTAGAAGGTGAAAAAATGGATGTAAATAATCATAACAGTAAAGCTTGGGATTATAGTGTTGATTCAGGTAACATTTGGACTCAACCAGTAAATAAAGAAGTTATGGAAAAGGCAAAAAGGGGAGAATAGGAAATATTTCTATCTCCAACAAAAAGAGTTCCAAGAAGTTGGTTATGTATTCGATAAATGGATGGAAAGGACATTTCCAAAAAGATATGCGGATGATGCGGTAATACATTGCAAAACCAAGAAGGAGGCAGAAAAATTATACACTCAATTAAAACGAAGGTTGAAAGAGTGTAAGTTAGAACTGCATCCGGATAAAACGCGCATTGTATATTGTAAAGATGATGATCGTAGGGAAGAGCATGAAAATATAAAATTTGATTTTCTTGGATATACATTCAGACCTAGGAGCTCAAAGAATCGTTATGGTAAGTATTTCATTAACTTTACACCTGCTGTGAGTAACAAAGCATGTAAAGCAATAAGACAGGTCATCAGAAACTGGCGGATACATCTTAGACCAGATATAGAATTAATAGATATATCCAGAATGTATAATCCTATAATTCGTGGTTGGATAAATTATTATGGTCGTTATTATAAATCTGCATTATATCCGGTATTAAAACACTTGAACAGAGCTTTGGTGCACTGGGCGAGAAGAAAATACAAGAAGTTGACCAGGCATAGACGGCGAGCAGAACGCTGGATGGGACGTATAGCAAAGAAAATGAAAAGATTGTTCGACATTGGAAAATGGGAATATTACCTACGGCTGAATAATGAGAGCCGGATGAGCCGAGAGGTTCACGTCCGATTCTGAGAGGGCCTGGAGGTGAAATTCCTCCGGGCTACTCACCTTGTGGTACTTACAAAATCAAAGAGGAAAGCCAAAAGAGCATTGGAGGTAGTTAAGGAGATAGTTGAGGAAAGACTTAAGCTAACGCTCCATCCCGAAAAGACAGTCATTACTAACTTTGGAGAAGGGTTTGTGTTTCTGGGCTTTGAGTTTATTGCCTGGAAATACAAGAGACCAAGGAAGAAAGCATTAAAAGCATTTAAAGATAAAGTGCGTAAGGTGACCCGGAGAAATCAGCCCTGGGATGTAGGTTTTATCATTAGAGAATTAAACCCCAAAATAATTGCTGGGGAAACTACTTTGGTCACGGAAATGTAAAGGAACTTTTCCGAAGGTTAGATAAATGGATACGGATGCGTCTTCGGTCATATATTGAAAAGAAGAAAGCAGTTAAACATCAAAATCAAAGAATCCCTAATGCTTTGTTTCAGCAGAAGGGACTCAAATCACTACTTACCCTATTGTCCTGACAAGGAGTAAAATTACAATCGTGGTAACACGGTGACGATGGCTTACTCCCTGTGATGGGGCAACGGTTACGGTAAGCTGTATACGGGAGAACCGTACGTGCAGTTTGACGAGGGGTCCCAGTCGAAAGACTGGTCCTACTCTATTATACAAAGCATCAACAAAATCCTGATAATTTTTATCACTATTAAAATAATCAATATCAGTATAAAACTTAATATTACTAGCTGGGACTTCGTTTTTAAAGAAAGCAAGGAATTCACCTCTAAACATATTGGCAATAACCCTGACAGGAATAAAGAAATTTTTTTTGGACTTAATCCATTGATTATTAGGTGATAATCCCTCTGCAGGTATGATACAATGTATGTGAGGATGAAAAGAGAGTGTTTGTCCCCAGGTATGTAAATAGTACATTGGGATAGAGGAGCATATTTAATGGCTGGTAACATATGGATTGCTCTAAATTTAGATGAAAAAGAATTGTCAAATCAGAATCCTGATTATTCACATATTGCATTTAATGTTCTTTCAACAGAGTATCCAAAATTAAAAAAACGATTTATGGAAGCAGGAGTAAAAACATTTAAAAACAATACATCAGAAGGTCATTAACATGAAAGGGGATTAAAGTATGAATAATAAAACAATAATAAAATGGACAAATAGAATCGCACTTTTAGCTATTATATTACTTATTTATTGGATATTTATTTATACCTCTATAACCGTATTTAGCTTGAAAATATTTAAAGAAAATATTACTGAGTTTTTTTACTTATCAATATTAGGTATTATTGCAATATTAATTGGAGCTGTAATTGTAAATATAATGTTTAATTTAACAAGCATTTCAGAATCATTGACAAAATCGGAGCATCATAATTTTAACAGTAAACGTAAAAAGTTATCGATAGGTTTATTAATATTATCTTTTCCTTTAATTTTTGGAGTCCTTTTTTATGGAGATTATAGAACTACATTAATTAGAGAAAAGAAATTGATAAAAGCCGCTAAATATTCTATTGTAAATAATGAAGAAACAACTGAAAATTTTTTGGATTATTCATTTAGTGAACAGTATATTCGAAAAACGGCAGAAGGATTAGAATTTATTGCAAAACAAGCTGAAAGTTTTCCATCAATAAGTATAATAATAAAAGATACTATTCATGAGAAAGATGTTTTTTTAAGATTTACAAGATACTATAATAAAAATAAAAGTTATTCAAAAATTGATTACATTTATGCTTGTTCCCCAGAAGAGCAAGAATATTTAAAATCTGTATTCGATGATAATAAAAATAGACATTTATTTAGTGCTTCTGATGGTAATTATGAATTATATTATCCTTATCAAAAAGGTAATAAGGTAATCATTTTATATTTTACCGATAGAAAACAATATGGAAAATATGGTTCATAAATAATTTATAAAAGATAGAAGTTAAGTACATATAAGTTTAATTAAATATTATTTATGTAAAGCGAAAGCACTTGTCGCTTCACCCAAATTCATCAACCCAAGTTAGGAGATATCCAAGGGTTGCTGGACTTCGGAAATATGGTTACGTTATTGGAAATTAGCTTTTACTGTTACATATGAAAGGAAAAAACAAGATAAAATAAAAAACCAGAGGAGCGATTTTTATGGACTTAGGATTAAAAAACAAATTAGCATTTATTACTGGAAGTGCTCGTGGATTAGGAAAAGCTATTGCAGAAAAACTTGCGGCTGAGAAAATAAATATTGCAATTACCGATATTAATGAAAAAATAGCAGTATCGACAGCTGAAGAGATATCAAATAAATATAAGGTAGAGACTATAGCTTTAAAACATGATGTTTCTTCAGAAGAATCAACAAGACAAGTTGTAAAGGCAATAAAAAATAAATTTTCTAGAATTGATATTCTTGTTAATAATGCAGGAATAACCAAAGATGCTCGACTTATGATAATGAAGCAAGAAGATTGGGACAATGTATTAAAAATAAATTTAACAGGAGCTTTTATTTGCACCAAATTAGTATCAAAGCAGATGTTAAGACAAAAGTCAGGAAGTATAATAAATATTGCAAGTGTGGTTGGTCTTATGGGAAATGTTGGACAAGCTAATTATTCTGCATCAAAGGCTGGTTTAATTGGACTGACAAAGACAACTGCTAAAGAAATGGCTGAAAGAGGAGTTAATGTTAACGCTATTGCACCAGGATATATTGAAACAGACATGACACATGAGCTTCCAGAAGAAGTTTCTATAAAATGTTATCACAGATTCCAATGAAGGCATATGGGAAACCAGATGATGTGGCAAATGTTGTTTTATTTCTAGTATCTGATTTAGCTAAGTATGTAACAGGACAAGTTATTAATGTAGATGGTGGAATGGTAATGTGAAAATAATAATTAGAGGAAAACCAAGCTAACTTCATATAACAAATCAGGAGTATTTCTGCAATTGAGCCAAAAAGAAAACCCAAATCAATAATAATAAATATGATTTGAACTTTTCAAATCTGCCTGAGATGCAATTGAGGAAATACTTTGTTGAACGGAGCTGCGGTGGTTTACACTTAATACTATGGGGTGTTAATAATTTCACTCTTACTAAAAACTATATATTTAGTTATATAATAATTTAATTTCAAGAAATAAAAAGAAAAAAACCTAATTTTTAATATACAAAGCATCAATAAAATCCTGATAATTTTTATCACTATTTAAATAATCAATATCAGCATAAAAATTTATATTACCAACTGAGACTTCTTCTTTAAAAGGAATGTAATAATACAGACTTATTATTAGTATGATTATAGAGGGTTTTCTGGATATTTATTGAACTATTATGTAAGGTTCTTTCATAACAGATCTTTTGCATAAGAATGTTTGACCAGTCGATTAAAATGAAGCATAGCAGTTACTCCCTATTTAACTAAACCATACAGGAACAGTTTACACTTAAATTGAAGAGAACAAGAAAGCATTATAAGGAGGGCATATTTCTATGGAAAAATTAGATCCAAAAGCAGATGGAAGTAGTATGGATATTGTAAAAAATAATATTGAAAAACTAAAATCTATCTTTCCAGATGTTTTTAATGAAGGTCAGGTGGATATTGAAAAACTAAAAGAAAGATTGGGCGAATTTGCTGATGATAAATCGGAGAGATATAACCTTACCTGGCATGGAAAATCTCAGGCAAAAAGATTAGCCCAACAACCTTCTACGGGTTCCCTAAGACCTTGTAAAGAGGAAAGTAAGGATTGGGATACTACTGAGAATTTATATATAGAAGGTGATAATCTAGAAGTACTTAAGTTATTACAGAAATCTTATCATAATAAAATTAAAATTATATATATAGATCCACCTTATAATACTGGGAAAGACTTTGTTTATAATGATGACTTTAAAGATAATCTTAATAACTATTTTGAAATTACAGGACAATTTGATAATGAAGGTAATAAATTAAGTACCAATTCCGATACAAGTGGAAGATATCATACTGATTGGCTAAATATGATCTATCCTCGGCTACGACTTGCAAGAAATTTGATGAGAGAAGATGGGGTAATATTTATTAGCATAGATGATAATGAAATTGCTAATTTGAAAAAAATATGTGATGAAATATATGGCGATAATAATTTTATATCATCATTTATATGGCAAAGAGCCTATGCCCCAGTTAATATGAATAAGTACTCTTCAACTAATCATGATTATATTTTAGCTTATGCAAAAAATATTGATAAGACAGTATGGTTTGGCTTACCTAGAAGTAAAGAAGCTAATAGTAGATATATAAATCCTGATAATGATCAAAGAGGCCCATGGAAACCGGATAATTTATCTGCTGGCCCTGTTGTTTCTGATAGAGTTTATGAAATTGTTACACCAAGTGGCAGAAAAGTAATTCCACCAGAAGGACGTTGTTGGATTTTATCAAAGAAAAAATTTCAAGAATATGTTGAAGATAATATGATTTGGTTTGGGGAAGATGGAAATAATGTTCCAGCATTAAAAAGATTTTTATCTGAAGTAAGGCAATTTATGGTTCCATTAACAGTTTGGACATATGATGAAGTTTCTCATTCTCAAGATGCAAAAAAAGAAGTGAATAAACTGTTTGATGGAAAAGCTGTTATGGATTATCCTAAACCAGTGAAATTAATGCAACGAATTGTTCAGCTATCGACAAATGAGAATGATATAATTATGGATTTTTTCTCTGGATCTGCGACCATGGCTCATGCAGTAATGCAGCAAAATATTGAAGATAATAGTAATCGTAAATTTATAATGGTTCAGCTGCCAGAGAATACTGGTGAGAAATCTGATGCTTATAAAGCCGGTTATAATTATATAACTGACATAGGCAAAGAGCGCATTAGAAGAGCAGGAGAAATAATTAAAGAAGAAAATAAAGATGAAGAAGGGATTGAAAACTTAGACACTGGGTTCAAAGTTTTCAAACTAGCTACTTCAAACATTAAAACCTGGGATACCAGTCAGAGTGATGATCTTGAGCAGACTTTATTTAACATGGTAGAGAATATTAAAGAAGACCGTACAGAAGAAGATATAGTTTATGAAATACTGCTGAAGTACGGGTTAGATTTAACTATACCTATTGAAGAAACAACTTTAAATAATAAGAAGGTATATATAGTTGGTTATGGTGCACTGATAATCTGCCTGGATAAAAAGATAACTCTTGATATAGTTGAAGAGATCGGAAACTTAAAAGATAAATATCAACCAGAAATTATGCGAGTTATCTTTAAGGATAATGGATTTAAAGATGATGTTATCAAGACAAATGCTATTCAGATCTTAAAGAAATATGGAATAGAGGATGTAAAAAGCTTGTAGGAAAGGTGGTGTGTTGATTGAAGTTAAAATTTAATCCTAAGTTAGATTATCAACTGGAGGCTATTGATTCAATTGTTGATATATTTGAGGGACAAGCAATCTGTGATACTAATTTTACCGTTCCTCAGCTAGATAATGATACTCTTTTTGAATCTAATTTAGGTGTGGGCAATAAACTAACTTTAGATGAAGAAGATATTCTGAAAAATGTACAGAAAATACAATTGAGAAATGGCCTAAAACAGAGTAAGAAACTTACTTCATATGATTTTAATATTGAAATGGAAACTGGTACTGGAAAAACTTATGTATATCTTAGAACCATTTTTGAATTGAATAAAAAATATGGCTTTACCAAGTTTGTAATCGTGGTACCTTCAATAGCTATCAAAGAAGGCGTCTATAAATCACTGGAAATTACAAAAGAGCATTTTAAAGCTTTATATGATAATGTACCCTATGATTATTTTATATACGACTCACAAAAGTTAGGCCAAGTTCGTAACTTTGCTACCAATGATTATATTCAGATTATGGTTATTAACATAGATGCTTTCCGGAAAAGTTTCAGTGATCCTAGTAAACAAACAAGAGCCAATATTATTCATCGAGAAAATGATCGTTTAAATGGACTTAAACCGATAGAATTTGTTCAGGAAACTCAGCCAATTGTTATTATTGATGAACCACAGAGTGTAGATACTACTCCTAAGGCCAAGAAAGCTATTGCATCCTTGAATCCCTTATTTAAACTTAGATATTCGGCTACTCATAAGGAAGTATACAATTTAATGTATAAATTGGACTCAGTAGATGCCTATGAAAGAAAACTGGTCAAACAGATTGAGGTTGCCTCTATTGCTGTAAAAGATAGTAATAATCAGGCCTATATAAAATTACTGGCTGTAGATAATAAAAAATCTCCAATATCTGCAACTATAGAACTCGGTATTAGTCAGAATGGTAAGACAAAAAGGGATAAGAGGAGAGTAACTCAGGGTGAAGATTTATATGAATTATCTGGAGGCCGGGAAGTATACCGTGGTTATATTATTAATGATATCTATTGTGAAGAAGGATTTGAGTATATTGATTTTACCAGTAAGCCTGATGTTATAAGACTGGGAGAAACAATAGGGAATGTTGATCAAGATGAAATAAAAAGACTTCAGATAAGAAAGACAATTGAGGAACATTTAGATAAGGAGCTGAAACTTAAGGAAAAAGGAATAAAGGTATTGAGTCTATTCTTTTTAGATAAAGTAGCTAACTATCGCTATTATGATAAAGATGGCTACCCACAGAAAGGAAAATATGCCCTTATCTTTGAAGAGGAATATAAAAAAATAATTAAGAAGCCCAAATATCATACACTCTTTAAAGATATAGAAGAAGTTGCAGCAGAAAAAGTACATGATGGCTATTTTGCAATTGATCGAAAAAAAGATGCTAATGGAGAGTACCGAGTAAAAGATTCCAAAGGCATTTATCAAGCTGATGAAAGTGCTTATAACCTTATCATGAAGGAAAAAGAAAAATTGCTTAGTTTCGATTACCAGCTTAAGTTTATTTTCTCTCACTCTGCTCTGAAAGAGGGCTGGGATAATCCCAATGTATTTCAAATCTGTACACTGAATGAAACAAACTCTGAGATGAAAAAACGCCAGGAGATTGGTAGGGGTTTAAGGATTGCTGTAGATCAAGATGGCAAAAGGCATGCTGGCTTTGATATTAATACCTTAACTATTATGGCGAATGAATCCTATGAAGATTTCGCTAAGGCATTACAGAAAGAGATCGAGGAAGAAGAAGGTATTAAGTTTGGAATAGTAGAAAAACATACTTTTGCTAATGTAGTAACTGTTGATGACCATGGTCAGAGAGCCTATCTAGGAGAAAAGTCTTCAGAAAATATCTGGCAGTATTTTCTGACAGATAAATACATTGATAAAAAGGGATTAATTCAGGATAAGTTGCGTGAAGAATTAGGTTTAAATATCTTAAAGATTCCTGCTGAATATGATGAAGAGCAAGACCAGATCTTTGGCATATTGAAGAAAATTGCTGGTAAACTTAATATAAAAAATCGTGATGATAGAACAGAGGTTAATCTTAATAAGGCTGTTTATCTAGATAAAGATTTTAAAAGACTATGGGATAAAATTAAATATAAAACTACCTATTCCGTAGATTTTTCTGTGGATGAACTGATAGAAAGATGTGCTAATGAGATTAAGAATAATCTACTGGTAGGAAATGCTGAAATGATTTATACTAAAGCTAAAACTGAAATTTCCAGGGGTGGAGTATTACCTGATGAAGATACCGTTAAAGAAAGAAGATATCAATACAGACCTAAAGATTATAAGCTGCCTGATATTATTAGTTATCTTCAAAATGAGACACAACTTACCAGAAAAACTATAGTAGAAATATTAGTGAAAAGTGGTCGTCTTAAGGATTTTAAAGTCAATCCTCAAAAGTTTATCGATGAAGTAATCCGTATTATCCAGTATAATATGAGAAGCTTTATCGTTGACGGTATTAAATATGAAAAAATAGGTGACGAGGAGTACTATGCCCAGGAATTATTTGCAAATGAAGAGTTATTTGGTTATTTATCATCAAATATGCTGGAGTGCAAAAAATCTGTTTATAATTATGTAGTCTATGATTCTGGCATAGAAGAGAAATTAGCCCGTAGATTTGAAAAGAGTGATAATGTATTAGTCTATGCAAAATTACCGGCCTGGTTTAAAATCCCTACACCACTGGGAAGTTATAATCCTGATTGGGCAGTATTAATTGAAAAAGATGATGAAAAGAAATTGTATTTTGTAGTGGAATCTAAAGGAAATATCAATCCCCAACTCTTACGAGATGTTGAAGATGATAAGATTAAGTGTGGCAGAAGACACTTTAAAGCTTTAGAAGAAGGAGTGAAATATACGGTTGTAGATTCATTTGATAGGTTGATGCATGAAGTATATCAATAATGTATTAGCTCTTTTACTTTGGGTCTGATGATTAATATATCCAGTTGGAATATAGCTTTGTTATCTATTTTAAGCAAAAAAATAATTTGACTAATATAAGCCGATAAAAATTTAGGAAAATGTTACATTTTTATGTTTATAACTACAGCTTTTATTGATATAATAGAAATATAAAGGACAAAGGTAAGGAGGTAATAACTATCGCTAAACAGGAAAAAAGAATAGATATTGATAATTTAATCAAGAAAATCAGTCAGGAAATAGCTGCTGAAGAAATAGTCTGAGTCATTCTCAGTTTTTTGGACTCTGATATCTTGAAATATCATAAAATTAAAAGATAAAAATTATATAATTTTTTAATCTAAATCCCAATACTAACGAAAAAAGCCATGATGAAGAAAAATTTCATCATGGCTTTTCTTTAACGATTTTAATTATCCGAATGAGCTTTTCTATTTCCCCGGGGCTAAGGCTTTTTGTTTCCTGGAGTAATTGCAGTAAATCTTCTCGGTCGGCTAAACAGAATAGTAAATTTTCCAGTTCAGAATTATTCTCTGTTATTTTTTTGAATTGATCAGCTGGGTCAGGGGAGAACATGTTGATAGAGAAATAATGTTTAATGCCTGTGCTATAAAATATAAAGAAGAAATAGATAAGATAAACCATCATTTTTATTTATTATTAGTAGATGTAGATAGGGAAAAAGAAATTGCTTATAATAATATAATAACAGTTAACAATAGTGATCTTTTATATATTAGCATGAAACCCTATAGAGAAAATGAATCCCTTAATTCCGTTTTGAGAAGATTAGATAATAAATATACATCTATAAGTGACCTCAAAGGGAATTATGCTTTATTGGACAATTTAGCTAAAACTAAGATAGCAACTGAGAGAAGTATTACAAGTGAAGAATACTGGAAAATGGAATTACTAATATCTTCTTTAACCATAAAATTCAAGTCTGTCTCCTTTGAACTAAATGTCAATTTTAATAAGGCTGGTTATGATGGGCTAGTTAACAATGGTAGACCCTTAAATATATTAAGGAGAATAATATCAATACTGGGTAGGCATATAAGTAACGAGGCAATAAAAGATGTAGAAAAAACAAAGAAAAATTTAGATACAAAAAAAGTGCTTTCATCCAGGCAACTAAAAGAAGGTGTAAGAGAAATAATCAAAAAAGAAGATTTAATTATACAGCCCAGGCTTAATTCCATACGTGTTTGTAAGAATAATAATGGTGGTGGAACAGGTATGACAACAATAAGCCAAAAGTCAGAACCCAGAATAAAATGGGGTGAAGAGGTCGATACAGGATATTCAAGATATTTAAGTCAGAGAAATGGAATAGTAAACGAGCAGGAGACTAAAGAAGAAAAAAGTAATAATGCTAATAAAGAAAATAATAATATGAATAATAGCAGTGATATAAAAAATGAAGATACAAAAATAAATTCAAATGATAATTGGGATTGGGTCCTGCCAGTTTAATAGAGGATGCCAGTTATATAAATTTATATAAACATACATATATCAAGGAAGATTTTAAATTGACTGTCAAAGATGTTGCATTGACAGCAGGAGAGAATTTTTTAACCCAAGGATGGTACTGGGCAGGAACTGCTGTCAAAGATCTTGGCAAGACTGCTTTGCAAAAAGGTAAAGCAGGATATTCGCTTACTTTAGGAGATACTGAAGAAGTATTTGGTGCATTAATTGAATTAGGTAAAAATGATTATAAAGAGAAGAAAGATTATCTCTGTGGTAGGGATATTCCCCCAAAAGCAGATTATATGATAGTTGTGTATAGAAAGGTTAGCAGAGGGAGTGCTGACTATATAGATAAGAGTTTTATAAAACTTGACACTACAGAGTTTTATTATAAAAATGGTGATAGGATAAATCACATTGATGATGAGGGAGGGTATGGATTTACTGGTATTGTTCCATTTCTAGATAACTTTAATAAGCTTTTTAATCAGGGAAACTGGTATCCTGAAAGAAATGATAAACTACCTAAAAACGAAGCTAATGAGGAGCATCCTACTCAATGGCCTGCATCAAAAAATGAATGTTTAGATTTTAAAATTATGAACCCAGGTAGTGATAGAAAGGCTAAAGATATACCCCTGGAGGCATATGATAGGGTAGTAAACTTAAAGAAGGATGCCAGTCATATAAATAGATATAAACATACATATACCAAAGAAGATTTTAAATTGACTGCCAAAGATGTAGCAATGGCAGCAGGAGAAAACTTTTTAACCAGAGGGTGGCACTGGATAGTAAATACTGTAAAAGACCTGGGGAAAAAAGTTGCCAAAACAGGGCAGGAAGAATTCAAATTAACTCTAGGAGACACTGAAGAAATTTTTGGGGTATTAATTGAGTTAGGTAAGAATGATTATAAGGAGAAGAAAGGTTATCTCTGTGGTAGGAATATTCCTGAAAAGGCAGATTATTTAATAGTCACTTATAAAAAGATAAGTAGAGGAAGTGCTGACTATATAGATAAGAGTTTTATAAAACTTGATACTGTAGAGTTTTATTATAAAAATGGTGATAGAATAAATCACATTGATGATGATGGAGGATATGGATTTACTGGTATACTTTTATTCCTGGATTACTTCGATAAACTTTTTAATCAAGGAAACTGGTATCCTGAAAGAAATGATAAACTACCTAAAAATGAAGCTAGTGGGGAGGATCCTACTCAATGGGAAAAAGAATATTTTTAAAACAAATTATTACAGTAATTTTAGTTTTAATTATCATCTTTGGGGTTATGTATTATATTAAAACTATTAGTCAGCCTCAATTTAAAATAAATCTTAACCCTAATACTCAAATATTTTTTTCAGAGAAAAGAAAGGAATATTATGTCATAGAAAACGGAAATAAAGTTTATATTAGTATTACAAGAGATAATTACCCGGCAATTATTAATGAGTTTGACAAGAACAATCGAGGCACTGTAGTATTTTCTATGGGTAGTTTTGATTATTCAAAATATACTATAGTAGCATATCATATAGTATTTGTTTCTCCAGATAATAAAGTAAAAGCTCGAAGGATATATGGTATTGTTGATGATATAGAATGGATTGATAATAAAACACTTAAAGTTAATGTTTATTCCATCAAAAATGGAGAGAGTATTACATATATAAAGGATCCGTTTAATTTAACTATATTTGAAAGAATTATAGAAGAAGGGAAAGAACTTATTGCATGGATTAATCATAAAGGTTGGAGATGATAGATAAAAATCATTGAGTTATAGAGGTATAAAGAAAGATGATTAACTTGATATAAATTTAGATTAGTGATTAATAAGAGAGATATATAAGCCTCCTACATAGGGGGTTTTTTATTGTTTTATGTCTAGTTTCGTCGAAGTTGAAGGAATTATAAATATCATGATGAAGTAGATAGTAAAAAAGACTTAGTGAGGGGTGAATTCCTACTACATGGTTATTGTTTAATGAATAATCAGAAATAGTCAGTTAATATGAAATTCTAATTAATCCTGATAGAGATTTGGAGCCTACATAACTTTTAGCCTTTCATATATTTGCTATCTTTGTATCTAATAAAGGTAACTCGATGGTTTGATATTATTGATTAACTATATAATAACCTATATTTTACTTTTGCGCAATGCGCCTAAGAAAAAAATATAGTTACTTAGACGCAATACGTGAAGTCTATTGTTATACGAAATAGGGACAAAAGGAGGTTTTGTAATGGAGTATAATTGTGACTGTCATATTTGTAAAAATAATAGAGACTTTGAGATGCCTAATGATATAATTGATGCGACTTTAAATAATAAATTAGTTATATTTGCTGGTGCTGGAGTTAGCACAGAAACAAAAACTGTTTTTCCTTATTCACTTTATGAAGATATATGCTATGAACTAGATATTGACATAGAAAATAACCTTAGTTTTTCTAAATTGATGAGTTTATTTTGTGAGAAAAATAGCAGGAAAGATTTATTGATAAAAATTAAGAAGAGAATTGATTATGTTTTTTCTTTTCCACAATTATATAATTTCTCATCAAGGTTCCATCGAGAATTATCTCATATTCATTATATAGAAGATATTTTTACTACTAATTGGGATGATTTATTTGAACGAGAATGTGGCGCAATTCCTATAGTTACAAGTGAGGATTTTGCTTTTTGGGATTTGCCAGAAAGAAAAGTATTTAAAATACATGGTTCTATAAATAATATTGGAACGATAGTAGTTACTGAAAAAGATTATAAAAAATGTTTAAATAACTTAAGTAATAATTTAATAGGAAATTATTTAAGAATGGCTTTAGCTACTAAGACTATAATATTTATTGGATATTCATTTGGAGATGAAGATTTTAATCACATTTATGAACTATTAAGTAAAGAATTAGGCGAAATATTACCTCAAGCTTATTTAGTGACATTAGATGAGAATGCTGAAAATAAAATGCAAGATAAAAATATAAAACCAATAATTACTGATGGAACTTATTTTATACATAAGCTAAAAAATATATTAATAAAGGAAGGGTATTTACTTAATGATAAGCAATTTGCAAAAATCCCATATTTAAAAAATTTTATTGAAGATATTCATGGAGATCTCGCCAAGGAGTATAATGCTATAGAATTTCCTAATATTATATACACACTTTCTTATCAAGATGGTTTAATACATGCTTTAGAAAGAATAGAGAACAGGAAAAAAACGGGGGAATATTCGAATTCCTGTAAGGTAAGACAAATAATAAAATCATATGATGAAATACAAAAAGAAAAAATGGAAAATGAACTTTATAGTGATGTAGCATATATAGAGGGGTACATAAATGGTTTGTTATTGTTATTTATGGAAGAAGAAGATATTGAAGTTCCTTTATTCTTTCTATATGGATATGAAAAGGAAGACGGTGAACCAATTAGTTATGATGAATATATTGAAATATTAGAAAGCAAAGAAATATATGATCAAGAAACATATAAATATGCAGAACAAATAGTTAAAAATAAAATTAATGATAATCCAGAAATGGTTATACATCATACACCATTTTTATAAAAATCGTCCCTACTTCGTATAACATAGGATTTACAGTTCCGCTATGCTGCACCCAAATTTATGAACCTAAGATAAGAGCTATCTAAGGTTCATAAACTTCGTAAATCCTAGGAACGTTAAGCGACAGTGCGACCAGTCCCCGCCATAACAGGGACTAAGCTATATCCTAGGCTGTCTAAGTCAACAAAAAAAGTTGACCTTTGGACTACCTATTCTATTTGAGGTAACCCTACTTATGGGTGCATTACTGGTAACGGTTTTGTGCTGAGCCATAAGGACAATGTGAACTATCCGCTAGCCTTAAAGTAGGTGATTGCTAGGGTAAATATACTGCTAAGGTTAAATTAATTGAATTACTGCAAGCTTCGTAAAACGTGAATAGTGAAATTAGGCTGAAACACTATGACCAAAAGGTGTGAGATGGGGTCAAGTAAGTTTTCGTGTTGCTTGACAAATAGACCAATGTCTCCGGAGTAAAGGTAGAACCTAAGGTAGTATGAATTGGCTAAGATATAGAACTGGGTAACCCCAATATGTTCCTGAGAAAATGATATCTCAGGTAGGTCAATAGATTTATGATACAATATATAGTGGGTATGGGAAATAGGAAGAAGCGAAGGTCATCTTGTAATGAGGTGAATAGGGGTTCAAAATTTGCCTTACTCTGAAAGGAGGCAGACGTCCTATGGGTCATTCAAGGCAGGAAAGGTGAGAAACTTTATGAATATGGCAAGCCAAATAACTCATTAGAGTGGGCGACCATAGACCAAAACAAGTGACAATTCCAATGGAAATAATTTTCCTGAAGATTGTCAATGTAGAGGGTTAATAAACTTCGAATCCGAATCGCCAAAGCAATAATGAAAGAATTAATCAAGTAATTATTGTTTGCTAGTCGCCAGGACTAGTTTTGAAGGGCTTGAGCCGTATGAGTTGAAAGGCTCATGTACGGTTCTTATGGGGGAAGGGAGCCGCAAGGCTCCTGACCTACCAGACTAGCGGAATAAACCACAGCTGAGTGATAAATTATAGGTTATCTAGCCTAAAATAATAATTTAAATTATTAAAGGATAGAATTAACATTTAAAGCTAATACGGAGACAAAATCAAAATAAGAGGTTGTCCCTAGAATGGTATAATTATTTTAAAAATAGATTGTAATATTGTAAAATTAAGGTATTATTTAATTGATTGTGATTTAATTTTACAATGGTATTTTTCAGTTTGCTGAGAATTATTTTGATTTTGAGGTAAGGACGATAAAATGTTGATTCTTTGATTTATATTCTAATGATAAACTTGGTATTAAAAGGAAATCAAGGAAAGAGCAATATTAGGAAAGTGATATTATCATTAGAGGACTTGCCGAACTTAAGAGCAGTTTGTTAAGGACTTCTAAAACTTATATTAGTAAAAAAAAGGTAGAGTATATTTATTGCTGTGAGGCGTTTTAGAAGTCCTTACTTTGAAAAAATAAATATGAAGAGAGATTAGGATAAAAGTAAATTCAATCCAGATGGTTTTATTTTTTCAAAGAGGTGGATATGGAAATTCGGACAAGTCAAGAATTTGAATAATTATGGTTTAACAGGTAATAGAAGATTTAATGTTACTTAGAGATTCCGCTACGATCGCTTAACATGATGTTCACGTGACGGCTAAAAACCAGCCTACCCTCCGGGAAATAGCCTTTGTCATGTCTTTTGCAATTGCTGATAAAGCAAGGATGAGCAAAAGCCCTGCCAATCCCTGAGTGTACACTGAGGGGAATATTTTAAATTCAAACTTGGGTTATATTTTTGTTTATTGAGATATTACAGGGTAGATAACTATTTTTTGTGCGGGTGGAATTTAAAATATTCTTGAAATGTCCAGGAACGACTACTTCGTGAACACCTGTTACGTTATACGCCATTATTTACAAATCTATCACTTAACAAGGAGGATATATAATATGAATGTTAAATCTTTAGAAGAATATGTAAGTGCTATTGAAATAATTTCTAATAATCAAAACAAAATATTTTATAGAGGACAAGCTTCTAGTAAGAAATATAATTTGCTACCTAGCTTTTTAAGAGTAGATGAAAATGGCAAAAGAAAATATCATAGAGAGTGTGAAATCCAATTTTTAAATAAATTTAAATCAAGGGCCACACCTTATTTAAATAATATACCTAAAAATAATTGGGAATGGCTTTTTTTAATGCAACATTATAGAACTCCTACAAGACTTTTAGACTGGACAGAAAGCCCACTTATATCTTTATATTTTGCTTTAGCAGATACAAGTTTTAAATATGATGAGAATGACAATCCAGTTGTATGGTGTTTAAATGCTTTAAAATTAAATAAAAATGTAAAAGAGTTACCTCCTTACTTGGATGATATACCTAATGTTAATTCTGATGAAATTTGGATGAATTCTATTGAAAAAAATTATGGAATAGGTAAATATACTTATGATAAATATCCCATTGCAATTTATGGTCCATTTAATAATGATAGAATAAATGCACAAAAAGGTGTTTTTACCTTATTTAGTAATAGTAGTATTTGTATAGAAGACTTGAAAGGATCAGATGATTTATTGGATAAAATTATAATAGATAAAGAATCTATCAATAAAATAAGGTTGCAGTTATTTAATTTTGGAATAACAAATACAATAATTTATCCTGAATTAGAATCTATATCTGAGGATATTAAATTAGAATATTTTATTAAAAAGAAAGGGGAATGGGTTAAATGAGAAATGAAGATTTATTAGAGTCTGGAGAAAATAGATTAAAAGAATGGGAAGTAAAATCAAATGTAAATGAACTAAATTTGATGAGTATTTGTGATGAAATAGAAAAGGGTTATAATGAAGAAGGTGGAATAAATTTAAGACCTTATTATCAAAGAGATTATAAGTTTACTAGACATGAAGAAAGTTTATTAATTGAGTCTTTATTAGCTGGAATACCCGTTCCTACTATATATTTAGCTTCAGATACTACAAAGATACCTCATATAAGTAATGTTATTGACGGTCATCACAGACTTAAAGCAGTGTATAGATTTTTGAATGATAAGTTTTCATTAACGGGATTGAAAAAATATTATTTTTTAAATGGTCAGAAATTTAAAGATTTAAATCCTACTATTCAAAATAAATTAAAATTCCAAGTAAGTTTAACTTTACAATATATACATATGCAAAATAATCCCGAATTAGAAATAGAGATATTTACTAGATATAATAAAGGTACTAATCAACTAACTTCCCAAGAAATTAGGAATGTTATATTTTATAGTGCGTTTCATAGATGGTTAGAGAAAATTATTGATGAATTTAAAAAAGATGAAGTATTAAGTGAAGTATATAATATTACATCTTCCCGTTATAAAGATAAAAAAATACATCAATCATTTTATGTTATGTTTTCTATAGTAGAAGATGGAATAAATGAAGATTTTTATGCCTCTACTGAATATAGAGATGATTTTATGAAAAAAATGAAAGAAATAGATAATAATGAAGAAACCAGTAAAAAATATATAGAAAAATATAAATCCTTTATTAAAAAATTAAATATATTTCTTAAAGAAGTATTTTATAATCATGATATTATTAATCCTTTTTCTAAAGAAGTATATCATGATGTATCAGTTAGAAATCATAAATTCCAAACTAGTATAATGATGATAATGATGCCTGTTTATGACTATCTTTTAAATACAATTGATGTAAACTTTACGAAAGAAGTGAATGCTAATAAGATTAGGGATTGTATTAAAGAGGGTTTTTTAGAAAGTGGTTTTGAAGATATTACAAGTTCTACAACACATCCTGACAGAATAAATAGTGTTTCTAATAAGATATTAAAACTAATTAAAGAAATTACTTTTGCATAAATGGTAAATAACGGCGTATAACAGCAAGGTTTACGGTTCCACTTCTGGCGTCGTTCCACGCAAATTTAAGTGCCTAACATAAGAGCTATGTAAGGCACTGGTATTTTAAATACATTAATTACTGTTCTATAGTATTAGAAGAAATATATCTTTAAAAATAATCCCTATGTGTTAGCTACATTAGGTGAATAATCAAGTGAAGAGACGTATGCCTAAATAGGGCAAGTACGGTTCTGTGAGGAATTGGGGTTTTGTATAAACTACGTTTACTTGATCGGCGAAATGTCTAGCGTAAATAATGAGAAGGAAGGAAAATTTGATGAAAATTGATCCAGCATTAACACTGAAAAAAGATTTTGATCAGGGAAAAAACGTAAGTATAAAAAAAGTAAAAAAGATATTAAATGAATCTGAGCTGATAAATAAACTTTTGGCTGAACCAAAACAAAAACCAAGAACTTTTGTTGGTCTTAGAGCATATGAGTGGCGTTTATTAGAGCTTTCAGAAATTCCCTATACATATACATTAAACAAAGTAAAAAGATGGCTGAATATGCTTATAGAAAAATCTTATATCAAAGAAGGTTTCTCTCTAACTGGAGATAAAGATGGTCTGCTTTCCTGTCATAACTCAATGATTACCAGTATACTTATGAAGATGAATTATGATGATAAAGATTTGATAGATGCAGGAATAAGCTGGATAATAAAATATCAAAGCACTAGTAGAGGAGAAGAATGTAGATGGACAGGAAAGAATCTATTTACAAAATACGGTGGTTGTATGAAGAAAACACCTTGTTTTTATGGTGTAGTAAAATCTATGATTACACTTACTGAGTATAAAAAGAGATTCGATGTTTCTAAAGAAGTTCAAAATAAATTAAATCAAGGATTGGAATATATACTTGATCATAAAGTGTATAAAAAGCTTTCTACAGGAGAGCCAATAGAATCATCAATTATAAAGAACTTTTATCCATATACATATAGATCAAATATTATAGAAATTCTATCATTACTTAAAGCAAACGACTTACTTGATGATGAAAGGTGTAATGATGCTATGGATGTTTTACGGCAGAAACGAAGAGATGATGGATTTTGGCAGGCCGATATATCTTATATGAAAACAGCTTGGGTGGATTTTGATACCCCCCAAAAACCTGGTCAGTGGATTAGTTATGTTATTAAAGATATTTTAAATGAATAATATTGATAAGATTTCTTTAATTTGGGGGCCGTAAATGACGGCACTTTACCTAACAAATCAGGAGTATTTCCGCAATTGCAAGTAAAAGCCCAAATAAATTCTTAAAAAATTTCATTTGAGCTTGAAAATATGATTAATTAAAAATATGCAATTGAGGAAATACCTTGTTGAACGAATACTAACGAAAAAAGCCATGATGATTATAATTTCATCATGGCTTTTCTTTTACTATTTTAATTATCCGAATGAGCTTTTTTATTTCCCTGGGGTTAAGGCTTTTTGTTTCCTGGAGTAATTGCAGTAAATCTTTCCGGTCTGCTAAACAGGATAGCAAATTCTCCAGTTCAGAATTATTCTCTGTTAGATTTCTGAGTTTGTTTAGCAAATGATTTTGCTCTTTCCCAAAAAGCAGGTATTCTAAAGAAACATCAAATTCTTCCGCTAATATTTTTGCTTTATTTATATCAGGTATGTTAACATCATTTTCATATAGTGAAATTGCAGACTCAACTACATTTAGTTTTTCTCCTAGTTCTTTTTGTTTAAGACCTTTTTCTTTTCTGAGTTTACGTATTCGTTTTCCTAGTGTCATATTTTTAACCCCTTTACGATAAAGTCTATATAATTGACCAAAAACATTATTTTAAATAATTTTTCTTTAAAATATACTTGACAACTTTACAACGAATAATGTATACTTTAATAAAGTTCGGTTTAAATGAACTTGCTAAACAATAGTAAATAGGAATATATATTAGCAAAACATCTAGTTTAATAGTGAAAAAGAGATAAATAATATAAGAAGGTATATTTAACTTTTAAGTTTTTTAAAGACTCAGTTAAATACTTATATTACATCTAAACATATATATTTTTTTAATCACAGTATTTATTCAACACTATACCTATGCAAGTATCTTTATTTATCTCTTAGTAACTTATTTTAATTAGAAAGGGGGTATTAGATATAAAAACAGAGAACAGTCCTCAGCTGTTCTAGTAAATGATTTTCATTTAATAATTATACCATATGGACATGTTTTTGTAAATTTGTGGTAGAGGTGTTTGGGGTGGAGTATGGTTCCCGGGAGGGGTTGCTGTGCAGAAAGAGAAGAAGCGGCAGGGAGTTTTACCAGAATATCAACCGGGAGATAAAATCTACAAGTTATTCAATCACGAGATAGTAATAATAAGGGGAAGAGATGAGGAATTTATTATTAGAATTGCCAGATTGGAAAAAGAATAGCTAAGTTTGACCTGGGGCCCTGGGCCGGGAAATTTATTTCCTGGTCCATTTTTTTATGTTTAAAATGTGAAAAGATATCTTAAAAGGAGGAGTAATTTGAAAATGATTAAGAAAGAAAGATTTTTTGTCTTATTTGTGTTGCTTATGGTTCTGACTTTTAGTTTTTCAACTGTTCTATTCGCTGAGGAGTATAATATTGCTGTTATTGTCAAGGCTACTGATTCTGGTTTTTGGCAGGATCTATTTACTGGTGCAGAAGCAGCCGATAAAAAAATGGATAATGTAAAAATTACTAAACATGGGCCGACCTCAGAAGCTGATATTGCAGAGCAGGTTTCTATTTTAGAAAATGTTATTTCAAGAAGACCTGATGCAATTGTAATTGCTTCCACCAGTTCTGATGCTACAGTACCTTCTTTAGAGCGGGCCTATGATCTGGGTATCAAAATTATTACAATTGATAATAAAGTAAATACTGATAAAATTAATTCCCATCTTGCAACTGATAATATTAAAGGAGGAAAACTAGCAGCGGAAATGTTTGTAAAATTAGTCAAAGAACATGGTAATTCTATTGACTCTGGTAAGGTAGGTATAATTAGTTCTATGGCTGGTGTACAGGTTCTGGCTGATCGTGATAAAGGATTTATCACAGGATTGAAAGAATATGCCCCTAATTTAGAATTACTGGAAACACGTTATGTTAATAACCGTATTGCTGAGGCTTTATCAACAGCAGAAGATATTCTTACAAGTAATGCTGAAGCATTAGTTGGTTTCTTTGCTGATAATAATCATACTGGTATAGGGACTGCCAGGGCGATTGAGGAAAGAAAATTAACAGATAAATTACCTGTGGTAGCTTTTGATGCAGATGATGATGAAAAAAGGGCCCTTCAAAATGGTTCTATTGATTGTTTAATAGTTCAGGATCCATTTGGTATGGGCTATAAAGGGGTTCAATTTGCAGTAGATGCGATTGAAGGAAAAGAGCTTCCTAAATATGTGGATACAGGTGTGGTAGCTGTGACAAAAGATAATTTTGATGACGAAGAGATTTATTACTTGTTAAATCCCCAAAAACGTGCTGAAGCTGTTTTAGCTGAGTAAAATAACAAAGTTGCCCCCATGATATAAAATGGGGGTGATACTACTAATAAAAAAAAGGAGAAGAGATTATGAAACTAACAAAAAAAGAAGTTGCCAAAACAATTGATCATACTTGTTTAAATCCTGCTGGGAGAATTGCAGATATTCAAAAATTATGTGAAGAGGCTGTTAAATATGGTTTTGCTTCTGTAGCAATTGGACCTGATTTTGTAAAATATGCCAGCAAAAAGCTGGAAGGAACAGATGTAAAAGTTGATGTCGCTGTTGGCTTTCCACTTGGGTATAATACAACTGCTACCAAGGTGTTTGAAACAAAAGAAGCAATAGCTAATGGAGCAACAGAAGTTGATATGGTAGCTAATTTAGTTGCTGTTAAGGATAAAAGATGGGATAAAGTAAAAGATGATATTAATCAGCTTGCTGATGTCTGTGGAGATATTACATTGAAAGTTATTTTTGAAACCTGTTATTTAAAAAAGGATGAAATAATTAAGCTGGCAGAAATATGCTTAGAGATTGAAGGAGTGGATTATATAAAAACCTCTACTGGTTTTGGCCCTGAGGGAGCTACTATGGAAAATGTGAAATTAATGAAGGAAATAGTAGGCAATAAAAAGATGGTTAAAGCAGCAGGAGGAATAAAGACACTTGATGATTATAAAAGTATGATAAATGCTGGTGCCTCAAGGATAGGGAGTAGTTCTGGTCTGAAAATATTGGCTGAGATTGATAATAATATAGTTTGAATTGTTGTATGGAAGGAGGAAGTTTAATTGGCACAGGAAGTATATGCACTGGAAATGCAGAAGATAGTAAAATCTTTTCCTGGAGTAAGAGCCCTGGATGGGGTAGATTTCAGGATGAAAAAAGGAGAAATACATGGATTAATTGGAGAAAATGGAGCAGGGAAATCAACTCTTCTTAAGATTTTGATGGGGGTTTATCAAAAAGATGCTGTTAGTGGTGATATATTAGTAAATGGTAAGAAAGTTAAGATTAATAATCCTATCATGGCAGAGGAATATGGGTTATCAGCAGTTTATCAGCATTTAATGCTTGCCCCTCAGTTATCTGTAGCGGAGAATATTTTCCTGGGACAGCAACCTGGCAAATATGGTGTTCTTGATTGGAACAAAATGTACCAAGAAACAGGAAAAATATTAAATTCTTTAAAATTAAATAATATTAACCCCCAAGATAGGCTGGGTGATCTGACCAATGTTCAGCAGGAAATGGTGGCCATAGCAAAGGCCCTTTCTCATCAAGCAAATATAATGATTTTTGATGAACCTACAGCCTTATTAGCAGAAAAAGAGACAGAAGAATTACACAGAACAATGGAAGATTTAAAGAAAAAAGGGGTTTCCATTATATATGTTAATCACCGTCTTGATGAAGTTTTTGAGGTTTGTGACCGGGTAACTGTTCTTCGTGATGGGCAATATGTGGGCACCAGGGAGATAGAAAAGGTTACTGAAGATGACCTAATAGCCATGATGGTTGGTCGTGAACTTGGTGATTTATACTATAAGGAAGATATTGAACGAGGTGAAAAAATCCTCGAAGTTAAAAACTTGAATAGTGGTCAGCAGGTAAAAAATGTTTCTTTTGAACTTTATAGAGGAGAGGTTTTGGGTTTCTTCGGTTTGATAGGTGCCGGGCGAACAGAGCTTCTTAGAACTATTTTTGGAGCAAATAAAGTTGATTCTGGAGAGATTATGGTTAATGGGAAAAAAATAAATATTAAACAACCTATTGATTCAATAGATTCTGGAATTGGTTTAATACCTGAAGATAGGCAGAGACAGGGCCTGGCACTTCCGTTAAGTGTAAAGGATAACTGTAGTCTTATTAGTTCTAAGTATTCAAGTAAAGCTGGTATTTTAGATATCAATTTTGAAAGAGAACAAAGCAAGAGGAATATTAGGGAGTTAAATATTAAAACCCCTTCCATAAGGCAGAAAGTTAAATACTTGAGTGGAGGTAATCAACAAAAAGTTGTCATTGCCAAATGGTTGAATATAGATGCCTCTATCTTATTTTTTGATGAATCAACAGTTGGTATTGATATAGGGGCTAAAAAAGAAATATATAAATTGATGGCTGAATTGTTAAAGAGAGGTAAAGCAATTGTATTTATTTCCTCTTATTTACCGGAGTTACTTGGTGTTTGTGATAGAATAGCTGTTATTTCTGAAGGTGAGATAACAGGGATTTTAGATAGGCAAGAAGCAAGTGAAGAAAAACTACTTCAGTTAGCTACATTATAAGAATGATAAAGGAAGGTGTCTTAAGTGGGAAATGAGATAGTTCAAGAAAATAAAATAATCAATTATTTAAAAATAAATGTTTCTAAAGCGACATTGTTTTTAGTTTTATTTGTAATGTGGGGGGTTTTGTCTATTTTAAGTCCTTACTTCCTCACTTATAATAATATTTTTAACCTGGTAAGACAGACCTCTGTAATCGCTGTTGTTGCTACGGGGATGTCATTTGTTATTATTTCAGGTGGTATTGATCTTTCGGTTGGTTCTATTGTTGGGGTAAGTAGTATAATTATAAGTTTATTGATGGTAAACGGTGTACCTGTCTTTGGGGCTATGATTATAACGCTTTTAATAGCGATAGTATTAGGGGCAATAACAGGTATATTTATCTATGAAGGTAAGGTGCCACCATTTATAGCCAGTCTTGGTATGATGAGTATGGCCAGAGGTCTTGCTCTGCTTTTGAGTGGGGGTCAGATTATTACTGGACTACCTGGAAGTTTTATTAGTTTCGCGCAAGTGACTGTGCTGGGACTGCCGATGCTTTTTGTTGTTTTAATCATTGTTGTTGGGATTTCATTTTTTGTATTATCAAGAACCCGTTTTGGCCGGAATGTATATACCATCGGAAGTAGTGATGAGGTGGCTCGCCTTTCCGGTGTTAATATGCGCATCAATTATTATGCAATCTATATGTTAAATGCATTTTTATCTGCAGTTGCTGGTATAATGCTTACTTCCCGCCTTTCATCTGGTATTCCTACTTCAGGTAATATGTATGAATTAGATGCCATAGCTTCTGTAGTAATTGGAGGAGCCAGTCTTAATGGTGCAGAAGGTTCTGTATTTGGGACAGTAATTGGCGCGTTAATTATGACAACCCTCCGCAATGGTGGAAACTTACTGGGGGTTGATCCATTCTGGTTGAGAATAGCTACTGGTCTTTTAATTGTTCTGGCAGTGTTATTTGATCAGGTACGTAAAAAACAATAGTCAGGAATCTAAATACAGGAACGCAAAAATCATATTACTGTAGAGAAGAATTTGAAGAAAGCAGTAATGAAAATTAAAGAGGGGGGTTTGGCAAATGGGAGAATATATTTTAGCTCATGATCTTGGTACAAGCGGAAATAAGGCAACTTTATATAACAGTGCAGGAAAGCTTGTTAGTAATCATTTGTCTGAGTATGAAACTTTTTATCCAGATGTAAACTGGGCTGAACAGAATCCTGATGACTGGTGGAAAGCAGTATGTAAGTCAACAAAAAAATTGATTTTCGAAAGTGGAATAAAAAAAGAAGAAATTGCGGTGATAAGTTTTAGTGCTCAGATGATGGGTTGCCTGCCTTTAGATAAAAATGGGGCTCCTTTATGCCGTTCTATTATTTGGGCAGACCAGAGAAGTGTCAAGCAGGCAGGAAAGTTAAGAGATAATGTCGGCGCAGAAAAGGTATATAAGATAACAGGCCATAGAGTTAGTCCAGCTTATTCTGTAGAAAAAATAATGTGGATGATGGATAATCAGCCAGAGATTTACGAAAAAACATATAAATTTGTTCATGCTAAAGATTATATAGTCAATAAGCTGACTGGTGAATTTGTAACTGATTATTCTGATGCCTCGGGAATGAATCTCTATGATATTAATAAAAAACGCTGGTCAGCTGAAATTATTTCTGCCATCGGTCTGGATAGCGATAAATTACCGGCAGTAAGATCTTCATTTGATGTGATAGGAAAAGTTAGCAAGGATATTGCCGAAGAAGTTGGCCTTAAAGCCGGCACACCAGTGGTGCTGGGCTCAGGAGATGGAGCAGCAGCTGGAGTAGGAGCTGCAGTTGTCAGAGAGGGAAATGCATATAATTACCTTGGTTCTTCATCCTGGATAGCGCTTGCCACTGAAAAACCAATTCTGGATCCAGAACAGCAGACTTTCAACTGGATCCACATGGATCCTAAGATGTATATGCCCTGTGGAACGATGCAGACAGCTGGTGCCTCATATAACTGGTTAAAAAATACTTTATGTCAGCTAGAACAGCAGGCAGCTCAAGATTTAGATTTGAGTGTTTATGAATTAATGAATTTATCTGTAGAAGGTGCGAAAGCTGGGGCAAATAATCTTTTATATCTACCCTATCTAATGGGAGAAAGAAGTCCTCACTGGAATTCAAAGGCAAAGGGGGCTTTGGTGGGTCTTACTTTAAGACATACTAGAAAAGATATAATTAGAGCTGTCTTAGAAGGTGTTACTTTTAACCTAAAAATAATCAGCGAAATATTTGAAAATGAAATAGATTTTTCAAAAATCAGGGTTATTGGTGGAGGTGCCAAAGGTAGAACCTGGCGCAAAATAATGGCCGATATCTATAATAAAGAAGTGTTAATGCCTAAAATTTTAGAAGAAGCTACTTCTCTGGGGGCAGCAATAGCAGGGGGAGTTGGGGTTGGTATTTTTTCTGGAGTGGAAGTTGCTGAAGAATTAAATCCTATTATTGAAAAAGAAACACCAGAGCAAAAAAAGGTTAAAAAATATCAAAAGCTTTATCCTGTTTTTAAAGATGCTTATTCTTCTCTGACAGGTGTCTATAATAGTCTATCAGAGATTGATTAAATTTTAAACTAATTAATATAAATTCTATATGTAGATAAATTGGAGGGTTTTAAAGTGCTTTATAGAAAATTAGGTAGTTCGGGTTTAAAAGTGTCAGTTCTGGGATTTGGCTGCTGGCCGGTAGGAAACGACTGGACAGAGGCTAATGATAAAAGTTCAGTTGAAACAATTAGAGAGGCAATGGAACTAGGTATTAATTTCTTTGATGTTGCTCCGGTTTATGGATTTGGTCATGCCGAAAAGGTATTAGGTGAGGCGATCAAAGGTAAGAGAGATCAGATCTATATTGCCAGCAAATGTGGACTGCGCTGGGATGATTCTAAAACTATAACTCATAATCTTTCTCGCGAGAGTATTTTAGAAGAGGTTGATTTAACTTTGCAAAGACTAGATATAGAGTATCTGGATCTTTATCAGCTACACTGGCCTGATCCTAATACTCCTTTAGAAGAAACTATTTCAACATTGAATGAACTTAAAGAAAAGGGGAAAATCCGCAATATAGGACTCAGCAATTATAATGTATTTTTGATTAAAGAAGCCAAAAAATATGAAGAAATTGTGAGTGACCAGGTCTTATATAATATGATAGATAGAAATTCAGATCACTATCATGATTTAGCATTAAATTACAGAACTGAAGCGGAAATACTTCCATATGCAGAAAATAATAATCTTGGTGTAATCCCATACAGTCCACTCTGTCAGGGGCTTTTAACTGATAGTTTTGAAATCGAGAAACTTGATAATGGTGATGTGAGAACAGCCAATTCAGAACTTAGAGGAAAAAAATTGCAGAAAAATTCAAAAAAAGCAGCTGAAGTTCGCCAAATAGCAAATGAGTTAGGAAAACCCATGGTACAGCTGGTTTTAAACTGGCTGGCTGCTAAAAAGGGGATTTCGACTATTATTGCCGGGCCGACAAATGTAGAAGAAGTAAGAGAGAATGTAAGGGCTTTTGATTGGGAGCTTAAATCTGAGTTAATAGAAAAAATAGATGAAATTTTACAAGCTTAAAATATTAAAAGCTGTTTGTTATCCAAGAATTGGGATAATAATTTATTTGAAAGGGGTAGAATATTTATGAAACGTAAAGGAATTTTAAACCGTGAAGTCAGTAGAGTTATTGCCAGTATGGGCCATGGACAATTTTTATTAGTTTGTGATGCTGGCTTTCCAATTCCCCAAGAAGCAGATTGTGTTGATTTAGCAATAAAAAAAGGTCTGCCAGATCTGCCTACAGTTCTTAGCACTATTAATAAAGAGTTTATCAGTGAGAAAGTGATGTGTGCACCCGAAACAAAGAGTAATAATCAACCTTTATATGATGAATTAAAAAAGATATTTAAAGAAGTAGATTTTGAAGACATACCCCATGAGAAAATTTTAAAGGAGATAGCTTATGGGGCTCGAGCAATTATACGAACTGGAGATTATAACCCATGGGGAAATATAGTTTTGCAGGCAGGAACTGACCCTTATGCCTGGTTTGAAAAAGAAAGCTTAAAAATGCCTGATTTCTATAAGCAGAGAATTAAAAATATAGAAGAGGCTGATAAGAGAGATATGTTTTATAAGAGTGAAAAATAATATGGAGGTGTATTATGGAACTTTATGTTGACAGTGCTAATGTAAAAACAATCAAAGAATTAAAAAAGTGGCTGCCCATTGATGGTGTAACAGTTAATCCATCAATTATTTCGACAGAAAGAAAGCCATTGTTTAAATTGTTGGATGAGCTATTAGTATTAAGTGATAAATACCTGCATGTACAGGTTATATCTGCTCTAAAAGAAGATATTATTAAGGAAGCAGAGAGATTACATAGTATCTCTGATAAAATAATTGTTAAGATACCTGTTAGCGAACAGGGACTTGCTGCTATAAAAGAAATTGATACAGCTAGAATTAAAGTTACTGCGACAGCTATTTTTTCTCTTACTCAGGCCTTGTCTGCGGCCAAAGCCGGTGCTAGTTATTTAGCTCCTTATGTAAGTCGTCTTGATAGTATCGAACAGTCTGGGGTTAAGTTAGTAAAAGAGATGAAATATATTATTGATAAACATCAATATTTGGCCAAAATAATTGCAGCAAGTATTAAAACTTCAAATCAAGTTAAAGAATTACTTAAAACCGGTGTAAGGGCAATGACCTTAAGTCCTGAGATAATGCTTCAGTCCCACAGACACCATTTAACAGACAGAGCAGTGGCTATCTTTAGAGAAGACTGGGACAGTGTATATAAAAAATTTGAACTTGATTCAGAAGTGAAATAAAATTTATTAAATTATAACCAATCCTGTTAGAAATTCTAACAGGATTGTATATTGCACTTTTCCGTTTCAGCAATTATATTAATTCCGCTTGTCGTTCACTACGGTATCCGTACCTTCGTTCTCTGTCACAACTTTTTGTTCCGGCATCCTGCCTCCACAAAAAGTTAGAGTCGCTCCATTAATATAATTGGCTTACACAAAGCATTAATGTGAATAAATTATATTTTTATTTGTGAAAAATATAACTAATATGCTTGTATCTAATATATTAAAATGTTATACTAAGACTATCGTAAATACTTTAATAAAGTGATGAAGGTGGTAAATATGAGTGGGAAAAGAGTAAGCAATATGGAAATAAAAAGGATTAATCGGAATCGTATTTTTAGATATGTTAATAATAATGATCGTGTTTCCAAACCTGATATATCAGTAGAGTTAGGAATTAGTATGCCAACAGTTCTTCAAAATATTAATGAATTAATAGAAAAAGGTCTAGTTCAAGAAGTTGGAGAATTTAAGTCTACAGGTGGGCGAAAGGCAGTGGCTATTGCCTCGATAAAAGATGCTTATTATGCCTTAGGAATTGATATTACCCAAAATCATATTGGTCTTGTTTTGACTAATTTATCTGGTGAAGTATTAAGACATAGGCGCATTTATTATCCATATACTCATAGTAAAGAGTATTATAAGGAAATGGCTAATATTGCTCTTGGATTTCTTAAAAAAGAAGGGATTTCAGATAATGAGTTTCTGGGAGCTGGAATTTCAATTCCCGGTATTATCGATGATAAGAAAGAAAGGATTGCTTATTCCCATGCTCTTAGTGTTTCAGATATTGATTATGATAATTTTTCTGAGTTTATTCCATATAAATGTGTTTTTATTAATGATGCCAATGCGGCCAGTATTGCCGAAATGTATCATATTGAGAATAGGTTTAATGCAGTATATCTTTCACTTAGTAATAGTGTTGGTGGTGCAATTATTGAGGAAAGACGGCCGTACCTGGGGGATAACATCATCAATAATATGAATGATTTATTATATTTGGGAGATAACTGGCGGGGTGGTGAGTTTGGTCATATGACATTGATACCAGATGGAAAACAATGTTATTGCGGTAAAAAGGGCTGTTTTGATGCTTATTGCTCAGCTAAAGCCCTTGCTAAATATACTGATGGTAAATTAGAAGAATTCTTTAAAAAACTTGAAAAGGGGGATGAAAAATTATATCAAATCTGGGATGAATACCTTTCTTTACTGGCAATTGAGGTAAATAATTTGAGAATGGTTTTTGATTGTACGATAATTATTGGTGGTTATGTCGGAAGTTTTATTGAACCATATATTTCGAAATTAAGAGAGAAGGCAGCTAAATTAAATACATTTGAGTCAGATGGCTCTTATCTTAAACCCTGTCTTTATCCTATTGAAGCATCTGCTTTAGGTGCTGCGCTGCAACAAGTAGAGTCATATATTTGCAAAGTTTAAAAATATAATAAATCTATACTATTTTATCTCTCTAATAAATTGATAGAAGTTTTCAAATTATTAGAGAGGTATTTTTTATACAATTTATTTAAACATCAAAAAATTGTTGACACAATTCAAAATAAATGGTAATATATAAGTACTTATTTAAGGAGTTTAATAAAGATAATATTAATGTATTTAATAATTAAAAAATACTAAAGAATTATCCTTATTAAAATGAAGTTATAAGTCCTGGTAAAAATGGAAGAGTATTCAGGTAATTGAGAGGAGGTGTTGGTTTAGCTACATAGTTGGTAGGTATGTATTTTGGTTTGGAATTTGACATGTGATCATGATTACAATGAATTAAAAAAATGGAGGGACATTTAATGAAAAAATTTAGTTCATTTTTTATGTTGTTTTTGTTGGTTTTTGCTATTTTATTTACTTGTGTTTTACTTGATACTGCTAAAATCGTTGCTGCACCAAAATTTCGCGTAGGAATGACTGTTCAGGATTTAAGTAACCAGATTTGGGCAGCAACGGCTGCTGAACTCAAAAAAATAATTAAGGCTGAAGGTGGAGAATTTACTGTTGTTGATAGTTCTAACAATGCCGGTAAACAGGTAAATCAGATCGAAAATTTTATAGCCAGTGGTGTTGATGCCTTGATTATTCACCCGGTCGAAAAGAATTCAGTAGAGAAACCTTTAGCCAGGGCAAGAGAAAATGGAGTTAAGATATTTTGCTGGGATGAAAATATAGAAAATGCCGATTTATGCTGGCTAATTGATAATTATAAAATTGGTCAGATGGTTGGTAAATATGCGGCAGATTGGATTAACGAAAAACTAGGCGGAAAAGCTGAAGTCGGGATTTTAAATTATCCGCAAATGGAAATTTTACTTGCAAGAGGAAATGGTATTGTTGATGGCTTAAAGAAAAATGCTCCCGGGGCAGAAATTGTGGCAGAGTCAAGTGCTATTAACCCAGTTGAAGGTATTAATAAAACTGAAACATTTTTGCAGGCTCATCCAGATATGAAAGTTATTTGTGCCATCGGTGGTGGTGGGGCAGTTGGAGCAAATGAAGGAGTTAAAGCTGCCGGTAAATTAAGTAAAGATTTTGGTATTTTTGCTGTTGATGGGACTGATCAGGAATTAGAAGCAATGGTTAATGATGAAGCTATCAGAATGTCAGTTTTAAATACTGGTAAACCACCAAAAATGGCAGAAGTAATTTATGGGTATTTAGAAAAAATGATGGCTGGAGAAGAAGTTCCACATATTGTTTATAGGGAAATGATTCCAGTTACTAAGGAAAATGTAGATAAATATATTCAGAGCAATAATTAAAAATATTTTTAAACAGACAGCTCTATTAATTTAATAGGGCTGTCTGTAAAAATAAATAAGGGGAGTTATATCATGAAAGATAATACTATACTCCAATTAAAAAATATTACTAAAAAATATCCGGGTGTTGTAGCACTTGATAATGTTTCACTGGATATCAAAGAAGGTGAGGTTCATGCTTTAGTTGGAGAAAATGGTGCAGGAAAATCAACTTTAATTAAAACCTGTACTGGTGCAATAACACCAAATAAAGGGAAAATAATTATAGATGGCAAAGAATTTACTAAAATGTCTCCTAAAAGTTCTGAAGAAAATGGAATTTCTGTAATCTACCAGGAATTTAACCTTGTTGGCGAATTAAGTGTTGCTGAAAATATTTTCTTAGGGAGTGCCATTAGAAATGGTATAGTAATTGATGAAGAAGCAATGGTCAAGAAATCTAAAGAAATTTTTGATCAACTTAATATTGATATTAATCCTAAATCCCTAGTAAAAGATTTAACAGTAGGTTATCAACAGATAGTTGAGATTGCTAAAGCTTTATCTAAGAAGGCTAGAATTTTAATTATGGATGAACCCTCTGCCCCTTTGACTAAATCAGAGTTGAAACACTTATTTGTTATGGTAGATAAACTTAAAGAAAGAGGAGTAACAATAATATATATTTCTCATAGATTAGATGAGGTTTTTCGATTGGCTGATAGAGTTACTGTTATTCGAGATGGAGTGGTAATCGATAGTCTTTTGACTTCAGAAACAAATGTTGATCATTTGATAAGTTTAATGGTTGGCAGAGAGCTTAAAGAAACCTTTCCCAGGAGAGAGACAGAGATTAGTGATGAAGTGCTATTGGAAGTTAATCATCTAACAGGGAATGGTGTTAAAGACTGTTCCTTCAAGCTTCGTCGAGGAGAAGTTCTTGGCTTTGGCGGTTTAATTGGGGCTGGTCGTACAGAATTGGCAGAACTAATTTTTGGAGTTAAAAAAATAACAGCGGGAGATATGATTTACAAAGGGAAAAAAATCTCTCCTAAATCACCTCAGGAAGCTATTAGTTATGGGATAGCATTAGTACCAGAAGATAGAAAACAGCAGGGGGCACTTTTAGATTTAGACATTAAGGGTAATATTGTAATGTCTATTCTTAAAAAAATCTCATCTTATTTTGTAGTTAATAAGAATAAAGAGATTAGTATTTCTAAGGATTATAAAAATAAGTTGAATATTAAAACACCAGATCTAGGCCAAAAGGTTAAGAATTTAAGTGGTGGTAATCAGCAAAAAGTTATTCTGGCGAAATGGCTGGCTTCTAAACCGGAGCTTATTATTTTGGATGAACCTACCAGAGGAATAGATGTTGGGGCAAAATTTGAAATTTACAAATTAATCAATGATTTGGTTTCTCAAGGAAAGACAATTATTTTAATTTCCTCAGAAATGGAAGAATTGATTGGAATGTCAGATAGGATAATAGTTTTAGCCGAAGGAGAAATTACAGGTTCTTTAGAAAAAAGTGAATTTAGCCAGGAAAAAATATTAAATTATGCATCCAAAATTGAAAGAGAGAGTGATTTTAATGAACCTCAATAAAATGAGGAAGTATGGAATATTTGTAGCACTACTAGTATTAATATTATTTTTTACTTTAACTACAAATGCATTTTTAACTTTTGGTAATCTAATTAATGTAACAAGACAAATATCTATGCTAGGAATTACTTCAGTGGGGATGGCCTTTGTTTTACTACTAGGTGGTATTGACCTTTCTGTTGGTTCTCAAATTAGTCTGGTTAATATTATTGCAGCTTGGTTTATGGCTAAGGCAGGTTTAAATCCTGTCTTTGCAATTTTAATTGCACTGACAGTTAGTACTTCTGTAGGTTTTTTAAATGGTTGGATAATTGCTAATATCAAAATGCCACCTTTAATTGTTACTCTGGCTAGTTTGACTATTCTTGAGGGTTTAGCCTATATTATTTCTGGCGGCATACCAATTTTTGGTTTCCCAAAATCTTTTTCTGTTATTGGCCAGGGCTATATTAGTTTTATACCCGTTCCAGTTATTATTATGATTATAATTATGCTAATTGGTGCTTTTATTTTAAATAAAACCTATTTTGGAAGGCATTTTTATGCAGTTGGTGGTAATGAGGAGGCTGCTGAACTTTCTGGAATAAATGTTAAGAGAGTTAAGTATCTGGTCTATAGTTTGTCAGGTTTATTTGCTGGAATTGCTGGAATTTTGATGTTATCAAGGACTAATTCTGGTCAGGCAATTGCAGGTAAAGGTTTTGAACTGGATGTTTTAACAGCTGTTGTTTTGGGAGGGGTCAGTATTAATGGTGGTTATGGTAAAATGTTTCATGTAATTGCTGGTGTTTTAATAATGGGGGTTTTAAGTAATGGCCTGGTATTAATGAATGTCAGCCAGTATTATCAATTAGTTATTAAAGGACTTGTGTTATTATTTGCAGTAGGCTTTGATAGTTACCAAAAATATGTTGTAAAATCATCATAAAATAAATTTATTAATTATAACTTATATAATTATATTTTTAAATAGAAGGAAATTAGATGAATATTAAAAATAAAAGATTGCTGAAAAATAGTAAAACTAATTTTAAGTAGAATTAATGAGCAAATCAAGAATTTGAATTGGTAAAAATGAAATAATGGAGATTAAAGGGGAGTGGAATAAAATGAGTGATAAAATGAAAGTAGCAGTTATGACTGGAATTGGAGGAATGGAATTAACAGAAAGGGATATTCCTAAACCCCAAAGAGACGAAGTTCTGGTTAAATTAGAATATGTAGGAATTTGTGGTTCTGACCTGCATTATTATGAACAGGGAGCAATTGGTGATTATGTAGTTGAACCCCCTTTTGTTCTGGGGCATGAACCAGGTGGGATAGTAGTAGAAGTTGGAGAAGATGTAAGCTATTTAAAACCAGGTGATAAGGTAGCTTTAGAGCCTGGAAAAACCTGTGGTCATTGTGAGTTTTGCAAAACTGGCAGATATAATCTGTGTCCAGAGGTAATCTTTTTTGCCACACCACCGGTTGATGGAGTATTTCAGGAGTATGTGGTATATCAAGCAGATCTTTGTTTTAAATTACCTGAGAATGTAAGCACGTTAGAAGGTGCGCTTATTGAACCGCTGGCCGTAGGTTTTCATGCTGCACTACAGGGTGAAGCACAGATCGGTCAGACTGCTGTTGTTATGGGGGCCGGGTGTATAGGGCTTGTTTCGCTGATGGCTCTAAAGGCAATGGGGCTTTCCAAAGTATATGTTGTTGATATTATGCAGAAACGTTTGGAAAAGGCCTTAGAATTGGGTGCAACAGGTGTAATAAACGCCAAAGAAGAGGAGGTAGTAGAAAAGCTACAGGAATTAACTGGTGGTGTAGGGTGTGATCTTGCAATTGAAACAGCAGGAACTGAAATAACTACTAGGCAAGCAATCCAGATAACTAAAAAAGGGGCTAATATTGTACTGGTTGGCTATAGTAAGAGTGGAGAAATGACACTACCAATGAGCTTAGTGTTAGATAAGGAGTTGACTTTTAAGACTGTATTTCGTTATCGTCACATTTATCCCATGGCTATTGAAGCTGTGGCAGAGGGTAAGATAGATTTAAAGGGAATTATAACAGATGTTTTTAAGCTGGATGATGTGCAGAAAGCAATGGATTATAGTGTTCAAAATAAGGCAGACATTGTTAAAGCTGTTATTAAAATTAACGAATAAAAATACAGATAATAAACTAGTGATTATTATAAGTACTTTTATTTTAAAGGGGATGGGACGATGGCAGTAGATATTATTACGATGGGTGAAATGTTAATTGATTTTGTGCCTTTGAAAAAGGGTTTATCTTCAAAAGAAAATGAGGGCTTTTTAAGAATGCCTGGTGGAGCACCGGCTAATGTTGCAGTAGGTATTGCCAGATTAGGTTTGAGTAGTGCATTTTTGGGGAAAGTAGGTAGAGACCCTTTTGGGGGATTATTAATCGAAACATTAGAGGATAATGGAGTTGAAACTAAGGCTATTATCCAGACTGATGAAGCTAAAACAACTTTAGCCTTTGTAACACTTGATGAGACAGGTGACCGTGATTTTACCTTTTACAGGGATCCAGGTGCAGATATGTTATATCAATGGGATGAGGTTGATCTTGAATTATTTAAAACAGCTAAGATTTTTCACCATGGGTCAATTAGTTTAATTAATCAGCCAGTAAGAGATACAACTTTAAAAATGGCTCAACTGGCAAAAAATATGGGAATTCTGGTTTCTTATGATCCGAATTTAAGAAGGCCTTTATGGCCAGATGTACGGACAGCAAAGCAGTGGATCATAGCAGGCCTTAAAACAGCCGATCTAGTAAAATTATCGGAAGAAGAGTTAGAATTTATAACAGATGAAAAAGAAATCAATTTAGGAGCCAAAAAAATTATGGCGCATGGACCTAAATTAATTTTTGTGACCTTAGGAGCTAAGGGGAGTTATTTTTATGATGGTAAAAACAGTAAAATTGTTCCGGGGTTTAAAGTAAAGGTTCAGGATACAACCGGTGCTGGTGATGGTTTTGTAGCCGGTGTTCTTTTTCAGTTGATCAAAAATAATGTTAGTGATTTAAATCTATTAAGTGAGTCTATGTTAGAAAATATGGCACTTTTTGCAAATGCAGTTGGTGCTCTAACAACTAAGGGGAAAGGAGCCATATCTTCTCTACCGAATTTGGATTCTGTAAATCAATTATTAAAAAGTAAATAAAAATTAGATATACATAATATATAATGAAATAAAAACAGAATCGCCTGTTAAACAATTCATATTCGTTTACTTGCGCTAAGTTTTATACTGTATTATAATGAAACAGAAAACGTGTAATAGTATTTTTTAATATAGGCGGTGAAAATAATGTGTATAAATAAAAAGAAACGAAATGATGTTCTACTCCATGCAAGGTCAGTAGTTTTGAGTACCGCTTGCATGGAGTAAACAGGTGCTTATCTATGCTGGCTTTGCAACTTGAAGATTAAAATTCAAGGAGTGAGTCTGCATGAAATATCTTAATGCAACCATGGTTCTTCCTGATAGCTTGGTCGAGGAATTGCAAGAATATATTCAAGGTGCTTATCTATATATCCCTTCAAAAAAAGACCAGCATAAAAAATGGGGAGAACTTTCAGGGTTACGAATAGAATTAGATGAACGAAATGAAAGAATCCGGCGAGACTTCTCTAAGGGATTATCTATTGAAGATTTGGCTGAAATTTATTCTCTTTCCGTTCATACTATAAGAAAGATTATATATAGCAAATAATGTATGGGGGCCGCAATATATGGCCCTCATATTTATGTATAAAATGTTTCTGTAAAGTTTAATATATTGAGATGTCTGTGCTATTTTGATAGTATTTGTTCAAGGAGGTGGATACGATGCTTAAAAATAATTGCCCTGTGCAATTCGGATATTCAGATGTAGATATTACTCCCGATTGGCCAGTTGAGTTGGTGGGCTTTGACCGCGTTGATAATACTTCTAAGGGAGTATGGCATAAATTAAAGGCTCAAGTTCTTATTGGCAAATCAGCAAAAGAAAAATGCTGTTTGATAACGATTGATAGTCTTGGGTTTACTGTTGCTTTAACAAATAAACTCCGCGACCTTATTGCCAATGAAATAGGTCAATTACGAGAAAAAGTCATGGTTTGTTTTTCTCATACTCATTCTGCACCTAATGCTGGTATTGATGAAAGATACTATACCTTTGTTTGTAAACAAGTTCTTTCAGCTGTAAAAAAGGCTCAGTCTACAACGTCTACGCTTAAAGTTGGCTGGGGAGTAGCAGAAGGTGACATTGGGCTTAATCGTCGAGGTCAGCAATCTATTGTAGATAAACGATTAGGTGTTTTGAAATTTTCTGATAATGCAGACATTCCTAAACTGTTATTGCTACGAGTTTCCGCCCATGCAAATGTTTTATGCAGTGACAATTACAAAATATCAGCGGATTATTTTGCTACAACAAGAGATTTGCTTGAAGCAAGATATGGTTGCAAGGTGATGATGATACAGGGGGCTGCTGGTGATATTCGTCCAAAATATCAACAAGAAAATGCAGAATATCTGGAAGTCCACGGGTTCGAGGCGTCCATGAAATCCTATTCAGTAGAAGAAAAGCAAAAATATTTTCAACAAAGTATAGCTGCATTGGATCAGATGGCACAGTCTATATATTATTCTGTTGATAGCATTTGGAAGCAAGTACACCCAGTTTCACTATATCGACTAGCTATGTTTTCTGAAAGCCATGTTTTTAAGGCAGATGTTCCAACAAAGGAAAAAGCAATTGCTATTGCTAACGAAGCTCAAAAAAAAGCTGGTATAGACGGTACGAGTTGGTTATTTGAGGTGGATAGGCTCAACAGGCAAAATGTTCATATACAAAAAGCAGATATTGAAATTCAGTATTTTGTCTTAAATGATGGCTGTTTATGTGGTATTGCAAATGAGGTAATGTGCCAAATTGCTTTAGATATTGAAAAACGGGCCAAAACTCCACTTTTGTTTTTTAGTGGGTATGTAAATGGAACAAGTAGCTATTTACCTACAGCGCAAGAATATGATAAGGGTGGTTATGAAGTCCTTTGGTCAAATTTAATTTACTATCAATATCATGGACGTGTAATGCCGTTAAATAGAGAAACCGCTAAAAGTATTTCTGAAATAGTGGCAAATACATGGTCAAGTTTTTTGGAAAATGGCATATTAATATAAATAATTTAATCTTAATTTATGTGGAAGATTTCTTGATTCCTAAGTTGCTTTTTGCTATAATGGGTTCATGAATTTACAAAATCAAGGTATCAACCTTGGACTGGTTCGAGACCCTCCCAGTATAAAAAACTAAGGATTGAAAATACAGAATGATTCAAACACAAGGTTACTTGTGTTTATTTAGCGCTGTTATCCTTAGGGAGACAGCGTTTTTTGTATTTAGTTCCGTATTGCTTTTCGTAGAGGCTAGAGGAAGAAAGGAGATTGGAGAATGAATGCTAAAAGAAAGGTGATTATTGATTGTGACCCGGGAATTGATGATGCTCTGGCTCTTATGTTGGCAGTTGCTTCACCAGAGTTGGAAGTGTTAGGTATTACGATTGTATCTGGAAATGTTCCTGTTAAAGAGGGGGCAGAAAATGCACTGAAGGTATTAAGACTGATGAATCGCTTAGACATCCCTGTTTATTTAGGAGAGAATACCCCTCTTAAAAGGGCATATATCAGTGCTCAGGACACCCATGGAATGGATGGTTTAGGTGAAACAAATTATTCTGCTGTAAATGAGGTAAGACCGAAAGCCGGTGCAGTAAAGTTTATTTGTGAGGCCCTCTACCAGGATGAAAAGGTATCTATTATTGCCTTAGGACCTTTGACAAATATCGCCAAAGGACTCCAGCAAGATAGGGAGGCTTTTAAAAGACTGGATGAGTTTATAAGTATGGGCGGTAATTATAGGAGTCATGGCAATTGTTCACCAGTTGCAGAATATAATTATTGGTGTGACCCCCATGGGGCCAGAGAGGTCTATGAAAAACTAGACAAAAGGATTCATATGGTTGGTCTGGACGTAACAAGAAAGATTGTGCTGACTCCAAATATATTAGAATATATGCAAAGGCTTGATCCCCATAAAGGTGAGTTTGTAAAAAATATAACTGGCTTTTATTATGACTTTCATTGGAAACATGAAGGGATAATTGGCTGTGTAATAAATGATCCTTTAGCAGTAGCGTATTTTATTAATCGTGAATTGTGTAGTGGTTTTGAGGCTTTTACAACTATTGAAACAGAGGGAATAAGTATGGGGCAGACAATAGTTGATACCATGGGTTTCTGGAAAAAGAAGGAGAATAGTTATGTTTTGACAGAAGTAGATCATCATGAATTTATGAAGATTTTTTTAGCTAAAGTTTTTGGAGCAGATAAAGCGGAAGTTGGATCTGTCTTAGAAGAAATTTTGAAGTAAGAACAGGAGGATTATTATAATGAAAAAAACAGCGGTATTGCCAATATGTCTTGTTGCCCTGGGGGCTGTCTTAAATTATATTGGGGGAACTATTGCTTTGGTTTTGAGATTGCCAGTTTATTTAGATACAATTGGAACCATCATGGTAGGTGGACTGCTAGGTCCCATCTATGGAATCTTTCCAGGTTTGATCAGTGGGATTATTAGTGGGATATCTACAGATATATATGCCCTGTATTTTACACCAGTACAGATTATTACAGGAATAATGTCCGGTATACTGTTTCAAACTGTTTATATGAAAAAATGGATGCTTCCGCTTGGAACACTGGCCATAACAATCCCGGGGACTATAGTAAGTTCTAGCATTACAGCATTTTTGTTTGGAGGGGTCACTTCTTCTGGTTCATCAATCCTTGTTCAGTTACTACATAAATTTGGATTCAATATGACAGTGAGTGTATTTATAGTCCAAATTTTTACTGATTATTTAGACCGCTTTCTGGCAGTGGTTCTGGTCTGTGCAGTTCTTGCTGCTATGCCAGTTGATTTAAAGACTCATATTAAAGGAGAGAAATATAGTGGAACGCTATAGTAGAATAATTAATAAGAACTGTAGAGAGATTGTCTTACTTAAGGGATATCCTTGTGCCTGGGGAAAATGCACATTTTGTGATTATACTGAAGATAACTCTACAGATTTGCAGGAAATGATCGAGATAAATAGTAAAGTACTTTCTCAGGTGACAGGGGAGTTTGGGGTATTGGAAGTTATTAATTCTGGAAGCTGTTTTGAAATACCAGAAAAGACCTTAAGGCTGATTCGTAGTATTATAAAAGAAAAGGATATTAAACAATTATTTCTGGAAAGTCATTGGATCTACCGTCATAAACTCCAGGAAATGAGGGATTTTATGGGAATACCCATTATCTTTAAAATCGGTGTAGAGACTTTTGATAATGAATTTCGTCAGAAGTTTTTGAACAAGCAGGCAGATTTTAAAACACCCCAGGAAGTTCGAGAGTATTTTGATTCCCCCTGTATTATGGTAGGGATCAGAGGACAGAGTAAGGAAATGATTGATGATGACATACGTATCCTTAAAGAATATTTTGAATTAGGTACAATTAATGTATATACCAATAATACCACTGATGTGAGACGGGATGAAGAATTAGTAAAATGGTTTATGGAAAAATACAGTTATTTAGAAGAAGATCCCTCTGTTGAAGTTTTGTATTTGAATACTGATTTTGGAGTAGGGGACTAAAGTCCTTGAGCTGTGGTGTAATTTACTAATAATATTAAAGAAAAGGGGGGAATAAGAAAAGTATTGGTGATTACTTGCTGAATCCTAAGATAAAGTAAAATATAATTAGGATAATATAGGTTGGTATATAAAGTAATAATAGATTTCCTGTTGTGTAAGTTGCGATAATTTCTGCAGGAGTTGAAATATCAAAATTGAATATTGACATTATTGTTAACAAGAAACTTACTGGAATAATTATGTTTTTATAATTATTTATTTTAGACCATTCAGCTACTGAAAAAACAGAAGCAAAATAAAAAATTGCTAATTTTATTGTGGTTGCAATTAACCAGATCACAAAAATAACAATTTCATTACCTGTTGTGGTTAATTTGGTCAGGGCATAAAAGGGGAAATCCATATTTTTAGTTAAATCAATTTCAAAGACAGCAATAGAAATAATAAATAGAATAACAATTATTAATTGAATAAATAAATTACCTAGTATGCTTGCTTTAAGGGCTTTATTTTTATTCTTTAAATAAGGTGTAAATAATAATAAAAGAGTTAAAATTAGTCTAAACCAGTCAGCTGAAACTATACTTCCTCTAATTATTGTTTTAAGATCAAATACTACTGGTCTTAAACGATTAAAATCAAATAAGTTAGTATTAAAAGCTGTAATAATAAGTATAATAATTGTACCAGATAACATTATAAACATGGCAATTACACTTATTCTAGTTAAACTTTCAAACCCAGTATAAGTTGCATAGCTTGCTAATATTGCTAAAGCAATTGATATTATTATAGGAGAGGTATTGGGCATTACAACTGTAACAAAGGCTACAATTTCATATAATATTAAGGTAGTATCAAATAATATTATTAAAACAAAAGGTAAAATGATTATTCTCCCTAATATAGAACCAAATAAAGACATGCAGTCCTGAATAACACTTTTGTCGGAAAAATTAAAACTTAACTTTAAAAGAATATATTGAATAACTCCTGTACTAATTCCTGCCAAAATAGCAGCAGCCCAACCTAATTTTTCTGATTCTGCTAAGGTTCTGGGGACTATTAAAACAAGAGTAGGGAGTACTATTGCCAGGCTTAGCCAAAAGACTTGATAAGTACTTATCTTTTCTTTCACTTTTTTCCACTCCAAGTATGAATAATTATATGTACTTATTATTAACAAAAGACATATAATTAATAACTTTTACTTTCAATCAAAATTTTATTATATTAATATTTAAATTTAAAATTGTACAAAATAATGCTATGTAGATTTTAAGGGGAATCTAATATGCCTCAAATATCTAAAAGTCAATTGGCACTATTATTTATTAACATAATCATACCAGCTGCTCATATCCAGGTTCTATCTGTAAGTGTTAAGTATTCTAAAAATTCTGCGTGGATTGCTGTATTAGCAGCATATTTAATCATTGCTATTCTTAGTTTCGTAACTATAAAATTAATAAAGTTATATCCTCAGGATAGCATTTTAGATTTTAGTTCTAAAATTATGGGTAAGACGATAGGAAAGTTGTTCAATATTATCTTATTTTTTTATTCTTTTTTAATAGCATCATTTATGTTAGAACAATTTACAATATTAGTTACAACTATGGTTTATCGTATGACACCAGCTTATATTTTAAGAACTGGTATTATGATTTTAGCAGTATATCTGGTCAGTTTGGGAGTAGAGGTGATCTTTAGAGTAAGTGATATCATATTTATAATAGTTATTGTATTCACAATAGTTATTGGTATAGGTTTGTTAAAGGAAATTGATTTTAAGATGCTATTACCAATATTCACCGTTGATCTTAAGAATTTTATTAAAAGCACAATAATGCCCATGGTTTTTTTCGGCCAGATTATCATATTTTTGTTTTTTCATAATTTGCTTGAAGATTTATCAAGTATAAGTAAAACTATACAATTAAGTTTGTTGGTAGGTAGTATATTTGTATTTTTATTTGTATTAGTTGATTTAATGGTTTTTGGGGCAGACTTAGCTTCTAGAATGCTTTTTCCTCCTTATATGTTAATTAGATTTATTAATATTGAAGAAGTACTAGATAGAGCAGAGGTTTTTATGTTAACCTTATGGATTGCTTTATCCTTTATTGAGACGGCAGTTTATTTTTGGATTAGTAATCAAGCTATAATTAAGGTATTTAATTTAAAATATCAAAAGCTAAACATAATTCCGTTAGCTATTATTTTACTAGCTCTTACTACTGTAATGTGGAGAGAAAAAGGAATAATTGGTTTTCAGCAGTATGTTCAACTTGGATATGCTTTTAGTATTTTAAGTGTTCAATTATTTGTTCCAGTCTGTCTATATTTAACAGCACTCTTTAGAACCTGGAAGGGAGTAGTTAATGAGTAATAATTTTAAAAAGCCTATACCTGTAAAAGAGATGAAAAAAAAAAGCTTAAAGCATTGCGAGAACGTTACATAAAAGGAGAAGATATTAATAATGTAGAGATAAAAGTAAGTTTAGATAAAAACTTAGTTTATATTCAAAGTATCTTTGATAAAGCAAGTGATTTAGTGGTTAAAAGATTTCAAATTGGAATTAACCATCCGATAAACGTAGCAATTATTTATATTAGTGGGATTAGTGAAAAAAAAGTTATTAATGATAATATTTTAAAAAATTTAATGGTTAATTCTCGTAATCAAAATTTTAAAGAAAATATAACTACTACAGGGATTAGGAATATTATTTTAAATACTTTATTACCTGTAGCAGGAGTAACAGTTAAAGAACATTCTGATGAATTAATACAGGCATTACTTGAGGGAAAAACTATTTTATTGGTAGATAATTTATCTGAAGGCTTTTCCTTAAGCACAGAAAATGAAGACTCCAGGGGGCAGGATCCAGAGACTGAGACAGTTGTTAGAGGACCAAAGGAAGGGTTCACAGAGGATTATAATACCAATATCAGCTTAATTAGGCGTAGAATCAAGACTCCTGACTTAAAATTCGAAAAATATGTAGTAGGTAGAGTGAGTAAAACAGATGTAGTCATAGTCTATCTACAAGGTATTGTCGAGCAAGCATTAGTAGAAGAGGTTAGAGAGAGAATAAGAAGAATTGATATAGATATAATCAATGAAAGTGCCAATATTGAACAGTTAATTGAAGATGATCCATACTCTCCTTTTCCTCAAATGAACAATACTGAACGGCCAGATGGGGTGGCTTCAGCATTGAATGAAGGACGAATAGCTATTATAATTGATGGAACCCCTTTTGTATTACTTTTACCCACAGTCTTTATTCACTTTCTACAGTCTACTGAAGACTATTATGAACGTTTCTTATATCCAACTGTCATTAGATTGTTAAGGCTATTAGCTTTTTTTACAGCCTTATTGGCTCCTTCTATCTATGTTGCGATTACTACATATCACCAAGAGATGATTCCAACTCCTCTGCTAATAAGTATTGTAGCTTCTAGAACAGGAGTGCCTTTTCCTTCCGTTTTAGAGGCATTATTAATGGAAATTACTTTTGAAGCTTTACGTGAAGCAGGATTACGTTTACCAAGACCTGTTGGTCAGGCAGTAAGTATTGTTGGGGCTTTAGTTATTGGGGAAGCAGCTGTACAAGCTGGACTTGTTTCCAGAGCAATGGTAATTGTTGTAGCTTTAACAGGAATTGCTTCTTTTATTATTCCAGCTTATAATATGGGAATTTCCATTAGACTGCTTAGATTCCCAGTTATGTTTTTAGCAGGAAGTTTTGGTATGTTTGGTATAACCTTTGCTTTTTTAGCTCTGTTAATACATTTATCAAGTTTACGCTCTTTTGGTATCCCTTATTTATCTCCAATAACCCCCATTAATTTATCAGGATTAAAAGATTCTATTTTTAAGGTGCCAGAATGGATGAAGAATAAAAGATCAACCTTTATTTCAAAAGAAGATAAGAAGAGAATTAGGACTAATGCTAAACCTGGCCCTTCTAATAAGCAGGGTGAAGATAATGATTAAAAAATTAATTTGCAGTTTATTAATAATAATTATTATGTTAAGTGCTGGTTGTGCTAATAGAAAAGAGGTGGATGAACTAGGGATTATTAATCTTACAGCAATTGATAGAGATCCTAAAACAAATAAATATGAAATCGGAGTTCAATTAATTTCTCCGCAAGGAACTATGTCCGAGCAAGGGACTCAGCAGCAAGTCTGGACTATTGCTGCTACAGGTGATACTTTGATGAAGGCTGCTAAAAATCTAAGGTCAAGAGTTCCCAAAAAATTAGTCTGGTTTCATAGTAATATAATAGTGATTGGGGAGGAATTGGCTAAAGAGGGTATTGATAAGACTATTGATTTTTTTGCCAGTAATCCTGAAATTAGATATAATAGTTGGGTTTTAGTCTATAAAGGAAGGTTAGATGAGTTATTTAAAATGGCCCCCAGGTTTGATAATTCTTTAGCTCAGGCAATGGAAGGAATAATAGATAATCAGGAAGAATGGTCTAGTTTCTATACAATTAATTTAAAAGATATGTTAATTAGATTAGCTAATCCTCATTATGATGTAATAGCAGGTATGATGACTGATTATGTTCCTAAACTTCCTACAGAGGGTACCTATGAGCAGGAAAATTTATTAAGTAATCTTGATCCAGACGAGAAGCAAATATTGGCACTTAGTGCTATGGGGGTTTTTAAAAATGGTAAACTAAAGGGTTGGTTTAATCAGGGGGATACAATGGGTTATCTATGGGTAACTGGAGAGATGAAGCGGGGTACAATAGTAGTACCAGTCAAAAAAAATGATAAAGATAGAAGTATGTCAGTAGATTTTCTTACAGCTAGTAGTAAGCTAAAACCAGTACTTAAAAAAGGGAACTTAAGTATTGAGTTAAAAATTAAGACTGATGTAGAGATTTCAGAGAAAGTATCGCAATTTGACTTAACAAAGATAGATAATGTTAAAAAAGCAGAAAAATTAATAGCAGAAAAAATCAAAGAAAAAATTGAAGGGGCTTTAAAAAAGGCTCAAAAGGAATATAAGGCTGATATTTTTGGTTACTCTGTAGTAGTCAACAGAAGATATCCTAAAGAATGGAAAGAAAAATACAAAGACAAATGGGATGAAATTTATCCAAATATTGTGACAAACGTAGATGTTGAAGTTACAATTAAGCGTTTAGGAATGTTATCTAATCCAATAATCGAATAAAAATTAATAGGAGCGATTAGATTGAAAGTAATAGCACTAACTTTGTTTTTTATTATTGTAATGTATTTTCAGATGAAAAATCTAATTAAAAATAAAGATTGGAAAGAGCTCTTTGTCTATTCGTTGTTAATGGGGGTTGGAATTTTATATAGTTATGGAATTGTTCTTGGATGGGAACTACCTAATCCAACAATTTTTTTAAATAAATTGTATAAACCATTTTATGATTATATATTTGAAAGCTTATTAGCAAAAAAGGGATTATCTAAAAATTTCCATTTATATTTTCCTTCGGTGAGTTTTTTTATCCAAGGCTTATTGACAAGTCATATATGATATGATACTATTTCTATTAGGTGAATATAAAGTATCCTTTAAACTAGTCCAGAGAGGCTAATAAGGAGATGAATCTACAGTTAGGATGGTGTTTTTTAGACCTGAGCTGTGGTTAATTCTGTATACCAACTCCTTGTCAGATTTTCTGGCAGGGGTTTTTTTGTATATTGGGATATATTTTGACAATAAAAATCTGGTTTTTACGGGGGGATTTTATGATCAAGGGAAGACTTGTTCTTGAAGATGGGAGCATCTTTGAGGGAGAAATATTTGGCTATGGTGAAGAAACAGGTGGTGAGATTGTTTTTAATACCAGTATGACTGGTTATCAGGAAATATTGACTGATCCGTCTTATAAGGGTGAAATAGTGATCATGACTTATCCTTTAATCGGGAATTATGGGATAAATACTGATGATTTTGAATCAGCTGCCCCTCACGTCAATGGGTTGATAGTAAAAGAGGTGTGTCCTGAACCTGAAAACTGGCGCCTGGATAGTAATTTAATAGACTACCTGGAGCAGAATAAAGTTACAGGTATTTGTGGTATTGATACCAGGGCATTGACCAGGAAGTTAAGAAGTGAGGGTACTATGAGAGGTATAATTACTAAAAAAGATGATGATGGTACTGCTCTAATTAATAAGGCAAAGGCTGTTCCTGCTCTATCAGGAAGGGATCTGGTAAGTACTGTTAGCAGTAAAGAGGTATACCAGCTTGGTAAAGATAATAAGTACCGGGTTGTACTTATTGACTGTGGAGCCAAGAAAAATATTATTACTTCCCTTGTTAAAAGAGGCTGTCAGGTAACAGTTGTTCCAGTCCGGACAACTGCTGATGAGATATTAGGTTTAAATCCTCATGGTATTATGCTTTCTAATGGCCCTGGTGACCCTCAGGATGTTCCCTATCTTGTAGATACTGTAAAAAAACTATTGGGAGAGAAAGCAATTTTCGGTATCTGCCTCGGTCACCAGATACTGGGTTTGGCCTGTGGTGCAGAAACCTTCAAATTAAAGTTTGGACATCGAGGTGCCAATCACCCTGTTAAAGATTTAGCTAGCAATAGGGTTTATATTACATCACAAAACCATGGGTTTGCCATTGATAATAATTCAGTTAAAAGGCTTGATATAGATATAACACACCTTAATGTAAATGATGGTACGGTTGAAGGCTTATCTCACAAGAAATACAAAGCCTTTTCTGTGCAATATCATCCAGAGGCCTGTCCCGGGCCAGAAGATTCTAATTATCTTTTTGATAAATTTATTGCCATGTTCTAGCAAAGCACACTCAAAATCTAGGAGGTTATAAAGATGCCCTTAAGGAAAGATTTGAAGAAGGTAATGGTGATAGGGTCTGGTCCGATTATAATCGGTCAGGCGGCTGAATTTGATTACTCCGGCAGTCAGGCCTGCCGCGCTTTAAAAGAAGAAGGTCTGGAGGTTGTACTTGTTAATAGTAATCCTGCAACCATAATGACTGATGAGAATATGGCTGATAGGGTTTATATTGAGCCGCTAACAGTTGAGGTGATAAGTAAAATACTTCGTAAGGAAAGACCTGATGGTCTTCTGCCAACACTTGGTGGACAGATTGCTTTGAACCTGGCGATAGATCTGGCCGAAACAGGTATACTGACCGAAGTGGGAGTAGAATTATTGGGCACTCCTCTGGAAACAATCCAGCGGGCAGAGGATAGGAATACATTTAAGGAATTAATGGATGAAATAGGTGAACCTGTTTTAAGCAGTAAGACTGCTGAAACGATTGTTGAAGCAAAGAAAATTGCCAATAATATTGGATATCCTGTTATCATCCGTCCGGCCTATACTATGGGAGGAACAGGTGGGGGTGTAGCTCATTCACCAGCAGAACTGGAGGATATAGCGGCCCGGGGTTTTAAACATAGTTTGATTGGTCAGATATTAATAGAACGGAGTATTAAGGGCTGGAAAGAGATAGAATATGAAGTAATGAGGGATGGTAATGATAACTGTATTACTGTCTGTAATATGGAAAACTTTGATCCAGTAGGGGTTCATACCGGTGATAGTATTGTTGTTGCCCCCAGTCAGACCCTGACTGATAAAGAATATCAGCTTCTGCGTTCTTCAGCATTGAAAATAATTAGGGCCCTGGGGATTGAGGGTGGATGTAATGTACAATATGCCCTAGACCCAGAGAATTTTCAGTATTATATTATTGAGGTTAATCCCCGGGTAAGTCGTTCCAGTGCTCTAGCATCTAAAGCAACAGGATATCCGATTGCCAAGGTTTCTGCCAGGATTGCCCTGGGATATACCCTGGATGAGATAGAAAATGCTATAACTGGCAAAACAATGGCCTGTTTTGAACCGGCCCTTGATTACCTTGTTTTTAAAATACCGCGCTGGCCTTTTGATAAGTTCCATTATGCTGACCGCGGTCTGGGTACACAAATGAAAGCAACTGGAGAGGTTATGGCTATTGATCGTACTATAGAATCAGCCCTCCTGAAGGCTGTACGTTCTCTGGAGATAGGGGTCTATGGATTAAAACAATCTGCCATAGAGTCATTTAATGATAAGAAGTTAAAGGAAAAACTACTGGCTGCTGATGATGAGCGCTTATTTGTTCTGGCTGAGGCCTTAAGAAGGGGTTATAGTGTAGATGAACTCCATAAATTAACAGATATCAGCAGCTATTTTTTAAGTAAATTAGAAAATATCATTAATTTGGAAGAAGATATAAAAATCGAACTTACCCCTGAATTATTGGAAAGAGTGAAAAGGGTTGGTTTTTCTGACAGGGAGATTGCTACTTTATCAGGTAAAAAAGAGGAAGAAATAAAATCTATACGTGATAAACATGCTCTAAAACCGGTTTATAAAATGGTTGATACCTGTGCAGCAGAATTTGAGGCTGTTACACCATATTATTATTCATCATACGAAACTGTAAATGAATCAATCAGAACGAACCGAGAAAAAGTTATGGTCCTTGGTTCAGGGCCGATTAGAATAGGTCAGGGGATTGAATTTGACTATTGCAGTGTACATTCTGCCTGGACCCTTCATGAGGAGGGTTATGAATCTATTATTGTTAATAATAACCCGGAGACTGTAAGTACAGATTTTGATACTTCAGATAGATTATATTTTGAGCCTCTAACTAAGGAAGATGTAATGAATATTATCGAACAGGAAAAGCCAGCCGGGGTTGTAGTACAGTTTGGGGGTCAAACTGCCATAAACTTAGCTCATCCACTAGCAAGTGAAGGTGTAGAGATACTGGGGACATCTGTTGAAGCGATAGATATTGCTGAAGACCGTGATAGATTTATAAAACTCTTAAAAGAGCTTAATATCCCTACACCAAGTGGTGATGTAGCTGCTTCCTTAGAGGAGGCTAAAAAGATAGTCTATAATGTTGGCTATCCTGTTTTAGTACGCCCCTCCTATGTCCTTGGTGGTAGGGCGATGGAAGTAGTTTATAATGATAATGAACTTATAGAATATATGAGAAATGCAGTTAAGATATCCCCTGAACATCCGATTCTTGTTGACAAATATATTACTGGTATGGAGATAGAGGTAGATGCAATTTCAGATGGCCGGGATGTAGTAATACCCGGGATTATGGAACATGTGGAACGGGCTGGTGTTCACTCTGGTGACAGTATAGCTGTTTACCCTACACATTCATTAAAAGCAGAATTAAAAGAAAAGATAGTAGATTATACTATCAGGATTGCCCGGGCTTTAAGGATCAAGGGCCTAATAAATATCCAGTTTGTTGTAGCCGGGGATAATATTTATATTATTGAGGTAAATCCTCGTTCCAGCCGTACAATACCATATTTAAGTAAGGTTACCGGGGTTCCTATGGTTAAACTGGCCACAAAGGCTTTGCTGGGAGTGCCCTTAAAAGAGATGGGTTATTTAACAGGCCTTGTCAGGGAAAAGAAACATATTGCTGTTAAGGTACCGGTATTTTCTTTTTCCAAATTAACAAAAGTTGATACAGGATTAGGTCCAGAAATGAAATCAACAGGGGAGGTTCTTGGTCTGGATTATTCATATGAAAAGGCCTTATATAAAGGATTAATAGCTGCTGGTATTGAGATACCTCAAAAAGGAACAATTCTGGCAACTATAGCCGATAAGGATAAAAAGGAAGCGATTAAATATATTAAAGATTTCACAGCACTGGGTTTTAATATTATTGCTACTGAAGGGACAGCTGATGCCCTTAAAAAGGCTGGTGTGAAGGTTGAAAAAATAAATAAAGTCTCAGATGGCTCGCCACATGTAATTGATTTAATCAATCAGGATAAGGTTGATTTAGTTATTAATAGCCTTACCAGGGGTAAGATACCAGCCAGGGATGGATTTCAGATCAGAAGGAATGCAGTTGAAATGGGTATTCCCTGTCTAACTTCACTAGATACTACTGCAGCGATTTTACATGTTCTTCAGGAGATAAAGGCAGGAGAAGATATTGAAGTACAGGCCTTGCAGGATTATATAAAATAACCCTAAACGATGATCACCAAATAAACTAATTAGCTATCATTTTTTAGAGTTACACGAATATATATGTATAAAGTGATAGCTTAAAGTTAGAGGTGATCAATTAATGGGTATTAATATTGATTTTGCAAAAAGATTTGCTGCTGATTTGGCAGTCAAGCAGGTTTTAAAGTACATTGAAAAGTCCCCAGAGGAAAACTTTTTGCATATTCTTGATATAGCAGAAAAATTGGTCAAGCGTGATAACCATAAACAGGCCGTACAGGCTATGAGGGAAAATTATGAAGGAAATCCAGTTATTAAACAATATATTAAAAAACTAAGTGATATTGCCCCTGCTTATAGGGATGGCTTATTGATGAATTTCTTTGTTAATGCCGTGATTTTAGGTATACCATACCAATACGAATTATCTGAAGAATTGGGAACAGCAGTACCCTGGACAATATTAATAGATCCTACCAGTGCCTGTAATTTAAACTGTAATGGTTGTTGGGCCGGGAAATATAATAAGAAGGATACCCTTGAATTTGAAGTTGTAGATCGGGTCATTGTGGAAGCCAAAAAGCTGGGGATATATTTTATTGTATTATCTGGTGGGGAACCTACACTTTATCCTTATCTCTTTGATATCTTCAGGAAACATGATGATGTTGGTTTTATGATGTATACAAATGGCACTTTGATCGATGATGAATTTGCGGATAAAATATTGGAAGTTGGTAATGTAACACCAGCTATCAGTCTTGAGGGTTTTAAAAATCAAACTGATCAGCGCAGGGGAGAAGGAACCTTTGCTAAGATAATGGATGCTATGGACCGTCTTTCTGCACGGGGTATTATATTTGGTGCCAGTGTTACAGCTACCAGGGATAATGTGGATACTTTATTTGGGGATGAATTCATTGACTTAATGATTGAAAAAGGCGCTATTTATATGTGGTCATTTCATTATATTCCGATTGGGAGAAATCCTGATTTTAATTTAATGCTCAAACCAGAGCAGAGATATAATCTAGCAGATAGGGTAACTGACTTGAGGAATAATAAACCACTTTTTGTTATGGACTTCTGGAATGATGGGACATTTAGTCAAGGGTGTATTGCTGGAGGTAGAAGGTATTTTCATATAAATGCTAAAGGGGAAGCAGAACCTTGTGCTTTTGCACATTTTTCTGTGGATAATGTCAAAGAAAAATCATTAAAAGAAATCCTACATAACCCCTTGTTTAAGGCTTATCAAAAGAGACAGCCATTTTCTGCAAACCTGATGTGTCCCTGTCCAATTATAGATAACCCCCAGGCCCTGAGGGATATTGTAGAAGAGTCTTCTGCTCTACCAACCCATGAGGGTGTCCGGGAGATATTTGCAGCTGAAAATGCGGAAAGGCTTGATCTAATATCTAATGAATGGCATTGTATTTCTCAGAAAATACATGATAAGAGAATGGGTATAGAAAAGTCTAGAGAAGGAAATTTTTAAAATTTTTTTAAAAAAAAGAAGGAATTTTAAATTTAGTATTGAATATGTATATATAAAGATACTAAACCGATTTAGTTTTGATAGATATAATCCTGAAAAAACTGTCGAAAATTATCAACTTTATAGTTTCTTTTTAAGTTATATTAATTATTTTTTTAAATAACTACTAAACCGTTTTAGATAGGCATGGGGGTGCTGGTTTTGGCGACAATAAAGGATATAGCAAAAATCGCAGGAGTGTCAGTTACAACAGTATCCAAAGTAATTAATGAATACCCGGATATTGGGGAAAAGACAAGGGAAAAAGTAATCAAGGTAATAGAACAGGAAAATTACCGTCCTAATGCTATTGCCAGGAGTTTGTCAACAAATAGGTCCAATACAATAGGTATATTTTTTACTGATCATTTAAATAGTGGGCTTAGACATCCTTTTTTCCGTGATGTTATCTATGGTATTGAAAAGGTTTTTTTTCAAAAGGGTTATGATCTGGTTATGTTTGCTCACCGTTGGGGTGATCGCTTCAGTTATACTGAAAAAAGCAAGAATAGAAATGTTGATGGAGCAATTTTGATGGGGATGCCGAGGACTGACCCTAATATTGATCGATTAATTAACTCTAATATTCCGACAGTTTTTGTTGACCTTGACATAGTAGGTAAGAAGGCCTCTTATGTTATTTCTGATAATGTGCAGGGAGCAAAAATAGCTGTTGAACATTTATATAATCTAGGTCATAGAGAGATCGGGATGATTATGGGACAGTGGATTACTAAAGCTGCCCAGGACCGTCTGATTGGATTTCAGCAGAAAAAGGATGAACTAAAACTTAATAATAATAATAAATGGATTATTGAAACAGAGTTTAGTGAAAAGGGTGGATTTCAGGCCATGAAAAAAATCCTATCTTTAGATGAAAAACCGACTGCAGTATTTTGTCAGGGTGATGAAATGGCCATAGGTGCTATGGCGGCCATTGAAGAAGAAGGGTTTAGTGTTCCAGATGATTTTTCACTTGTAGGATTTGATGATATTGAAATAAGCCGTTATGTGCGGCCTGCCCTGACAACAGTCCATCAGGACAAGTTGCTTATGGGGGAAAAGACTGCTGAACTTTTATTGGATATTATAAATGAACAAAAAAGTTTTTTTCCTATTGTATTACCTACTAAGTTAATAAAAAGAGATTCCTGTAAAGCAATTGATTAGTTTGATATTGGAGTGAGGTGATTGATGAAGAGTAAATATAGGATTGTGATAGGGTAGCAAAAAAAATTTGAGGTGATAAGATGCGGAAATTAAAAACTTTAGCTTACTGGTTTATCTTGCCAGCGGCACTTGCTATGTTGTTTGTACATATATTACCGATGACCTGGGGGGTTTTGATCAGTTTTAAGAAACTGGATATTTTTACAATTCGCAACTGGATTTCGGCCCCCTGGATTGGTTTTCAAAATTATATCAATGGTTTTGATCCAGTTACTACAGTTGGTCAGAGGTATATAAGTAGTTTATGGAATGTATTGTACTATGGTGTTGTAACCATCTTAGGTGGTTTTGTATTATCACTTATTGCTGCATTATTATTAAATAGGGATTTCTTTGGTAGAACTTTAGTAAGGGGACTGATCTTAATACCTTATATTACACCAGATGCGGTTGCTTTTAGTTTCTGGCGGTTTATGTTTCAAAACAGGATTGGTATTATTAATGAGACATTACAAAATCTGGGTATTATTCAGGACAGGGTTATGTGGTTAGTGGGTTCCAATAGTTTATATGCTGTTATGATAGCAGCCATATGGAAAGGCTGGCCCTTTGGTGCACTGATGTTATTGGCCGGGCTTCAGACTATTCCTCAGGAAATGTATGAGGCAGCAATGATTGATGGGGCATCTGTCTGGCAGAGATTTAGGTATATTACTATGGCATATTTATCACCGGTAATAAAAACAATGATGATTATGAATATACTCTGGAATTTTCATGCCTATAACCAGTTTGTAACACTACTTGGTTCAGACCCGGGGAAATATGCTGAAGTTCCTAATACCTTAATTATGCGCCAAACTTTTAGTTTCTTTAAGTATGGTATAGGTTCAGCCTTGTCTGTTTCTTTAATGGTAATTATGTTAGTTATTACCCTGTTATACTTATATATCTTCCGGATTAGGGCAGAAGAGTAAAGGGAGTGATCTGATGAATAATGTAAAAGATATGACTATTTCCGGGAAGACACTATTCTATTTGGCAATAATAATTATGGTAGCCCTTGTTTTGGCTCCTTACTTGTGGATGTTATCGGCTTCATTTAAGACTGATCTGGAGATTCAAGGGATGAGACCAAGCTGGATACCCCAGACCTTTACTTTGTCAAATTATAGTGAAATGAATAGAACTGTGCCAATTTTAAAATTTTTTAAAAACAGTCTTATTATTTGTACAGGTGCTATGTTTGTTGCTACGCTTGTTGCTGTTATGGCAGCATATGGTATTTCCAGGTTTAGATTTTACGGCAGGAATCTTTATACACTAATTGTTTTATCCACCCAGATGTTACCTGGTATTCTGTTTATCATACCATATTTTGTAATGTTTAATTGGATTAAAGCTTTAACAGGTATTCCTATGGTTAATACCTATCACGGTATGATATTTACTTATACATCATTTGCTATTCCTTTTGCTACATTAATGATGAGGAATTACCTTGATTCAGTACCACAGAGTATTGATGAACAGGCCTTGATTGATGGCTGCAATAGATTTCAGGCCCTTTTTAGAATTATTATACCACTTGCTAAACCGGGTATTGCTGCTGTAGCAATTTATGCCTTTATTATGGGCTGGGGAGAGATTTTATTTGCGACAGTGTTAACCAATTCTGCTACAAGGACTATTTCCTTAGGTTTGTTACAATACATTAGTAGAAATCAGGCTAAATGGAGTCAAATGATGGCGGCCTGTATTGTTTCTAGCCTGCCAATTATCATTCTCTTTACGATTTTCCAGAAACATATTGTGCAGGGTTTAGTAGCTGGTTCAACAAAAGGTTAATAAGTTTGTAAAAATCTTTTATCTTAATCTAATAAGATAAACTTATCTATAAAATGAGTAAAACCGGGTAGGCTTATCCTGGTAGGCTCAAATATTTAAAGGAGGTGGTTTGCAGGGTATTTATATCTGATCGGTTTAATGGGAGTAGTTTTTTAAATTCTAAAGGGGGTATTTTTAAGTGAAAAAGTTAGTAGTGTTATTAACAATCGCAATGATGCTGGTTTTTGCAGCAGTAGCTGGTGCTACTGAAATTACATTCTGGGCTATGCCTAATGGTCCTTCGGAAGCACATTATGAATGGATGGCAAAGGCTGCTGCAGAGTTTGAAGCTGAAACAGGTGTTAAAGTTAATTTTGAAGAAATCGGCTGGGATAGTTTAAATCGTTTAACAAATACAGTTATCACTGGTGAGGGTGCTCAGGTATTTCAGATCGGTAATACCTGGCAGGGATTATTTGCTGCTACTGGTGGTGTCCTTGAATTTGATCTGAATGATTTTGATGAATTTATGGGGGCGCCCCTGGCAAGTGCTACATATGATGGTAAGGTTTATGGTATACCATGGTTTGCTGAAACAAGGTGCTTATTCTATAATACGGAAATGTTCAAAAAAGCTGGTATTACTACTCCTCCAGGGACATGGTCTGAAGTTATGAATGCTGGTCAAAAGGTAGTTGATAAGTATGGTGAAGGCAGTGCTTTTGCGATTGCGGGAACAGGTGCCTGGGATTTGATTCATAATTATGCCATGCTCTTATGGTCATTTGGTGGAGAAATGTTAGTAGACGATAAGGCTGTTTTTAATAGCCAGGCAGGTTATGATGCAATTGATTACTGGGTAGGTTTACTTGATAGTGGTCTGGCTAGTCCTGCGTGTGCTGAGTATAACCAGCCTCAGGCTAATGCGGCCTTTACTAATGGTGATGTTGCTATGACTATTACTGAACCATCTCAGATTGCTGTTATTGCTGATCAAAATCCAGATTTACCCTATGATATTGTTCAACCACCTGCCGGTCCTGCTGGTAGGGGTGCATTTGCCGGTGGTAGTAATATTGTAATTAGAAACAATGCCCCGGTAGAGGAAATTGAAGCAGCCAAGGCCTGGGTTCAATTCTTGATAAGAAAAGAAAATCTGGTTTCATATTGTAAGAACCAGTGTAATTTCTTGCCTACAACCAAGATAGCCTTTAGTGATCCATTCTTTAATAGTGGTAAAATGGCACTATTTAATACGACACTCAGTTATGCTAAGGCCTATCCAACATTAGCAGAATGGGGCGAAATCGAAACTTCTATCCAGGGTAATTTCAGTAATGTATTAACTGAATGGGTAGAAGGTAACTATGATGAGAATTCTGCTGAAGAGTATTTAGATGCAGCTGCGGCAGAAGTTAATGCTATACTTGGCAACTAAAAATATCAGGGAAGGGTTTATCCCTTCCCCTTTAAATATTATTAGTTTTTATAACTTGAAAAAAGAATAATTACAAGAGGTGATACTTCTTATGTCTAAGAAAGGTCTCTTTTTTTTGTTAATTTTATTATTTCTAATAATAGTAGTTACACCAATATTAGCTACTGATCAGTTTCCTATATATTTCAATATAGATTCCAATATTACTATTGATGGGCAATTTAATGATTGGCCTATTACAATACCCTGTATTATCAATAGTGATACTCAGATAACTAATGGAGAACGTAAATCACCTGAAAATTTTAATGGTCTAATAAATAGTTTTTTTGATAATAAAAATATGTATATTTCTGCAATAATAAAAGATAGTACTCCATTAATGAACAATTTTAAAGGGAATGATATCTATCAGGGTGATTGTCTGGAAGTATATATTGGATTTCATGACAAAGTACATAGTTCTTACCAAAATGATTATCAATTCGGTCTATCACTAACTTCAGGAGGGATTGAAACCTGGCACTGGACAAAAGGTGAGGAATTGACTGCTTATGATGTAAAGATAGTAACAACAAAAGAAGGATATCAATTAGAAGCCAAAATACCATTATCTAATTTTGACATACAAACTGTTAATCCTGGTCAGACTGTCTGGTTTGATTTTGGCTTAGATAATGGTCAAGGAAAAGATACACGTTCTACACAGATGATTGCTTTTGGAGATGGTACTGGATGGCAGACGGCAGAGGTTTGGAAAAAAGCCTATCTTACTAAAGATGAAAAAATCTTTAACAAACCATACATCATTACCCCACCTTCCTTTAAAACTGAAAAATACCATCGAATTTATGTCTGGTATAAAGGTGAATTTTTAAATGACCTTCCGGAATTTAAATCTAAATTTGAAGTTGACAACAGGGCTGGATATGTTTTTAAACCTGATAGAGAAGTTAATTTATCTGTCTCTGCTAAAATTGCTGGTTATGAAATAAATAAGGTAATTAATGTAGAAAAATCAAAAGAGGAGTTTAAGATTGTTATGCCGGTAAGGGATATAAAAGTAAATCAAGTAGGCTATTTGCCTGATTCAAAAAAATATTTTATATTGACTGATAACTCAGGTGAATTAACTGAAAGAAAGTTTACTATCTTAACTTCATTATCTCAGGATGAAGTTTTTAGTGGCAAAATAGTTGGACCTATAGAAGATAAAACTACTGGTGATACTCTCTATTACGGTGATTTTACTAAATTAACCAGGCCGGGAATGTATAAGATCAGGATAAATGGTTTTGAAAATTCCTACGTTTTTAATATTAATAATAAGATTTACAAAAATTTATTCTATGAAACTATGCGTTCATATTACTTACAGAGATGTGGCATAGATCTAAATGACGATATTTCTAATATAAACCATCAAGCCTGCCATCTTGATGATGCTTATTTAAAAACAAACCCTGATGTACCTAAGGATGTAACAGGGGGTTGGCATGATGCTGGTGATTTTGGTAAATATATTCCACCAGCAGGAGTAACTGTAGCTCAATTATCTTTGATGTATCAACTAGCTGGTGATAAAGTTTCAAATATATGTCTAGATATTCCTGAGTCTAACAATGAAATAGCTGATGTTATTGATGAACTAAAATATGAATTAGACTGGATGTTAAAGATGCAGGCAGAAGATGGGGGTGTTTATCATAAGGTTACACCAGCAAATTTTGCTGGGATGATACTTCCCGATAATGATACTAAGAAACGATATGTATATGAAAAAGGGACTGCTGATACAGCAATTTTTGCAGGTGCTTTAGCACTTGCAGCCGATACTTTAAAGGATATTGATAGTAATTATGCACGAAGATTGAAAACTGCTGCTGTAGCTGCGGCAGAGTTTTTACGCAATCAGGAGTTTGATTTATGGCCTTCAAATGATAATACTGGTGCTTATACTACTAGTAATTTGTCAGATGAAAAATTTTGGTGTTATGCTCAATTATATAAATTAACCGGTCAAAGAGAATATCTAGATCTAGCTGCTGACTATATAGATAAGGTAAGAGAAATTGCACCTATCAGCTGGGATAATACATCTGCACTGGCTGTTTATGCACTATTAAGTTCTGATAATCTTCCAGATGACTTAAAAAATAACTTGCAAGATAGATTAATACAACATGCTGAGATGATAGTCAGTAAAGTCAATAGTAATGGTTATCCTACTTCATTGGGAGAGTCAGAGTATTACTGGGCTTCCAATAAGGTTGCTTTAGCATATGGGGTGAATTTAGTTTTAGCTAATCAATTTAACTCTGATGAAAGGTATATAAATGCTGCCCGTAAACAAATTGATTATGTATTAGGAATGAATGCCTTGAGCAAATCCTTCCTTACTGATCTTGGTACTGATGATGTTAAATATCCCCATCATCGACTGGTAATTGCCAGTGGTCAATTAATACCCGGCTTACTTGTTGGAGGACCTAATAATAATGCAGATGATGGTCTATATGATAAAGGTTTAAAGCAAAAAGGTTATCTTGATGATGAAGAGGCTTATTCCTGTAATGAATATGCGATAGATTATAATGCTCCCTTTGTCTTTTTAAGTGGATATTTTATTAAAGAGGGGTAGGAGATAATTTAACTATATAAAGGAGGTAATAATAAATGCGTTATGGTTTTTTTGATCAGGATAAAAAGGAATACATAATAACAAATCCGTATACCCCAACACCCTGGATTAACTATCTGGGAGGTGGAGATTATGGAGGTATTATCTCACATACAGCTGGTGGGTATAGTTTTGATGGGGATCCCCGCTATAAAAGAGTGCTTCGGTATCGCTATAATGCTATTCCTGAAGACCAGCCTGGTAGATATATATATATTCGGGATAATAAAAGTGAGAATTATTGGTCTGCTAGCTGGCAGCCAGTAAAAAGGGATTATGACTACTATAAATGCTATCACGGGCTCGGCTATACAGCAATAGAACAGAAAGTAGATGATATTAAAACAAGTATCACCTATTTTGTACCCGGTAATCATTCAATGGAGATTTGGTGGTTAAGGGTAAAAAATCATAGCGCACAGCAAAGGGATTTAGGTCTTTTTACCTATGCCGAATTCTCCTTTTTTGATGCGGTTAAGGACCAGCAGAACCTGGATTGGACTCAGCAGATTCAACAGGGTGATTTTGAAGATAATATAATTTACTGGAATGCCTTTATGAAGTACTGGGATTATATATTTATGACCAGCAGTATGCCAGTATCTTCCTTTGAGACAAGTAGAGAGGCTTTTATAGGTAGTTATCGTGATCTCAGTAATCCTGTTGTTGTGGAAAGAGGGTATTGTGATAATAATGAAGCACGCCGTGCTAATGGTGCAGGTGTATTAAATAATAATATTACTTTAGAGGCTGGTGAGGAAAAAGAGATAATATATCTACTGGGAACAACCCCTGATAAAGATATCTCAAAAAAAGAGATTGGTAACTTTTTGAAGGTAGATAGGGTTAAGAGGGAATTTGTTAATCTTAAAAAATATTGGGATAAATATTTGAATAAGTGTCAGGTAGAAACACCTGATGATGAAATGAATCTGATGCTTAATACCTGGAATCCTTATCAGTGTAAAACTACTTTTAACTGGTCCCGCTTTGTATCATTATATCAACTTGGTATAAATAGGGGAATGGGATTTAGGGATAGTGCCCAGGACATTTTAGGTGTTGTCCATTCAATTCCAGATGAAAGTAAGGAACTAATTATAAAATTATTAAAATGCCAGCACAGCAAGGGGAATGCCTATCACCTATTTTATCCCCTAACAGGGGAAGGTAGTATAGGGGAAGCTGGCGAAGATGGTAGTGTAGACTGGTATTCTGATGACCACCTCTGGGTGATTTTATCTGTTACAGCTTATATTAAAGAGACTGGTGATCTTGCTTTTCTGGAGGAATTAGTACCCTATGTTGATAGTAAGAAAAAAGCATCTGTTTTGAGACATTTATGTCAGGCTCTGGAGTTTACTGAGAGTCATAAAGGCAAACATAATCTACCCTTAGCTGGTTTTGCAGACTGGAATGATACAATAAACTTAGACCACGGTAATGGAACTGCAGAGTCAGTCTGGACAGGTATGCTGTATTCATATGCTTTAAAGGAAATGATTGATTTATTACAATATATTAAGCAGGAAGAGCTGGCAGATAAATACAATGATTATTATAGAAAACAAATTGGAGATATAAATAAGTGGGCCTGGGATGGCTCCTGGTATCTGCGGGCTTTTGATGATAATGGTCAAGTAGTTGGTTCTAGTAAATGTGAGTCTGGAAAGATTTTTCTTAACCCTCAGTCCTGGTCAATAATAGCAGGTATTACTGCTAAAGAAAATCGAAAAAAATTATTAGAGAATGTTAAAAAATATCTTAATACAGAATATGGGGTTGTTCTTTTATATCCAGCTTATCATGAATATGACAAGTCTAAAGGGGGGATAACTACCTATCCACCTGGAGCCAAAGAGAATGGGGGTATCTTTCTGCACACAAATCCCTGGGTAATGATTGCTGAGGCTATTGAGGGTAATGGAGAGCAGGCCTATCAGTACTATCGTCAGGTTTTGCCCCCCTGTAGAAATGAGATAGCTGATATTTATGAAGTAGAGCCCTATGTCTACTGTCAAAATATATTAGGCAAGGAACACCCTCAATTTGGTCTGGGGCGTAATTCCTGGTTAACAGGCACAGCTGCTTGGATGTATAGGGCTGCAGTTTATTATATTCTGGGTATCAGGCCAGATTATGATGGTTTGATTGTTGACCCTGTCCTGCCTTCAGAGTGGAATGGTTTTAAAGTCAGGAGGGTTATAAGGAATAAAATACTTAAAATTGAATGTATTAGGAAGGGAGAGAAATCAATAGAAATTAATGGAGAGAAAATATCTGATACTAATAAAATAAAATATAGCAGACTTAATAAAAAAGAAAATAATATAAGGGTATATTTTAATTAAAGAGATTTTAATAAGAGAGGAGAAAAGACTATGAAGTTTGGTTATTTTAATGATGAAAATAAGGAATATGTTATTACTAGACCAGATACTCCATACCCCTGGATAAATTATCTGGGGTCTCAGGCATATTTTTCTCTACTGTCCAATACAGCAGGGGGCTATAGTTTTTATAAAGATGCCAGCAAATTAAGGATAACACGTTATAGATACAACAATATACCTCATGATGTAGGTGGTAAGTATTATTATTTATTTGAAGATGGTGAATACTGGTCTCCTACCTGGGCTCCTGTCAAGAGAGAACTTGATAAATATGAATGCCGTCATGGTCTGGGTTATAGTAAAATCACAGGGGAATATAATGATATTAATACAGAAATACTCTATTTTGTACCTGAAAATGCTAACTGTGAAATACACCGTTTGAAGATTAAAAATAATAGTAATAGAAAACGTTCGCTAAAGTTGTTTTCTTTTATTGAATTTTGCCTCTGGAATGCCTTTGATGATATGACTAATTTTCAGAGGAATTTCAGTACAGGTGAGGTTGAAGTAGAAGGAGCAACTATTTATCATAAAACAGAGTATCGAGAGAGAAGGAATCACTATGCCTTTTTTACTGTAAATAGTGAAATTGATGGTTTTGATACTGATCGGGAAAGTTTTATGGGGTTATATAATGGTTTCCACGAACCGGCAGTGGTTAAAAATGGTCAGTCGAGTAATTCATTAGCCAATGGCTGGTCTCCAATTGCTTCACATTCTATTAATATGGATCTTGAAGCCGGTGAAGAAAAGAGTTTTATCTTTCAACTGGGTTTTATAGAGAATAAAAAAGCAGAAAAGTGGTCTGCCCCTGGTATTATTAATAAGACAAAGGCCTATCAACTTATGAGGGATTTTGATAATGATAAAAAAGTGGATAAGGCCTTTAGAGAACTTAAAGATAGCTGGGAAAGCTTACTTGATAATTATCAGCTGAAGTCTGGTGATGAAAAACTCGATAGAATGGTAAGCATATGGAATCAGTATCAATGTATGGTAACCTATAATCTATCGCGCAGTGCTTCATATTTTGAGTCTGGTATAAGTAGGGGAATGGGTTTTAGGGATTCAAATCAGGACCTCATTGGTATAGTACATATGATTCCTGAGCGGGCTCGCCAGCGCATATTGGATCTGGCAGCAACTCAATTTGAGGATGGGAGTGCCTATCATCAGTTTGAGCCTCTTAATAAAAAGGGGAATGATGCTATTGGAAGTGGGTTTAATGATGACCCTTTATGGCTAATACTTGGTACAGCATCTTATCTTAAAGAAACTGGTGATTTTGATTTCTTAAATCAAAAAGTGCCCTTTAATAATGGTAAGGAGGCAGTACTATTTGATCACCTTAAGGCCTCTTTTATGTATATAGTTAATAATCGTGGTCCACATGATCTACCACTTATAGGACATGCTGACTGGAATGATTGTCTTAATTTGAGTTGTTTTTCAGATAAACCAGGTGAGTCTTTCCAGGTATTAAGTAATAAAGAGGATAGTCAGGCAGAATCTGTTATGATTGCCGGTATGTTTATTACCTTTGCCCCGGATTTTATAGAAATTTGCCGCCAGAGAGGAGAAGAAGAATTGGCCAGGGAGGCCCAAAACTATGTTGAGGAGATGAAAGAAGCTATCAAAAAGCATGGTGTTGATGAGAACTGGTTTCTACGGGCCTATGATTACTATGGTAAAAAGGTAGGTAGTGTTGAAAATGAAGAAGGTCAGCTCTATATTGAACCACAGGGTTTTTGTATTATGGGTGGTATAGGTCTTGAGGATGGTTTGGCCAGAACAGTTCTGGATTCAGTCAAAGACCGGCTAGATACAGATTATGGTCTTGTTTTAGTAGATCCTACTTATAAAAGTTATCATATAGAATTAGGGGAGATTAGTTCATACCCACCAGGATATAAGGAAAATGGGGGGATTTTTTGTCATAATAACCCCTGGATAATGATAGCCGAGACTATGATCGGCAGGGGTGACCAGGCCTTTGAGTACTACAAGAAGATAGCACCTGCCTATCTTGAAGAGATTAGTGAAGTCCATAAAACAGAACCATATGTGTATGCTCAGATGATTGCCGGGAGAGATGCTGCAACACATGGAGAGGCTAAAAATTCCTGGTTAACAGGTACAGCTGCCTGGAATTTTGCAGCTATTACACAATGGATTCTTGGTATTAGGGCTGATTTTAATAGCTTAAAAATAGACCCATGTATCCCTAAAAACTGGGATGGTTTTGAAGTGAAAAGGGTTTTCAGGGGTGATATTTTTAAAATAAAAGTAAACAATCCCGAGCATGTGAGTAAAGGTGTCAGGGAGGTTAAGGTTGACGGTACTCGAATTAATGGCAATCTTCTTCCAGTATATCAAGATGGTAGAGAACATGATGTAGAAGTAATTATGGGTTAACTTAATGTATTAAGGAGAAAACAGGATATTTGCTTTAAAATTGATTGTTCTAAATCTGAAATGCAGTATAAAAAGTTTTATTTTTATACTGCATTTTTTTTTATAATGTGATATGATTTAACTATGTAATTTACATAATAAATATTTAAGTTTAAAGAAATTTACTGCTTAACAAATGAGAGGTGTTATCTAGTGCTTGGTAAATATCTGGAGAAAATAGAATTTTCATCTTATGATGATTTTGTAAATGATTATAAGATTAAAGTTCCAGATAACTTTAATTTTGCTTTTGATGTTGTGGATAAGTATGCAGAAGAAGAACCCGAAAAAACTGCTCTTGTCTGGTGTAATGATGAAGGAGAGGAAGAGACCTTTACCTTTAAGGAACTGAGAGATTACAGTAATCAGACTGCTAATTATTTTAGAGCTTTAGGGATCAAAAAAGGGGATGCAGTAATGCTAATCTTAAAACGGCGTTTTGAGTTTTGGTTTAGCATCCTGGCTCTCCATAAAATTGGGGCTATTTGTATTCCTGCTACCCATCTACTTACCGAGAAGGATATTGTTTATCGAAATAATGCAGCTGATATAAAGATGATTGTTGCAGTAGGAGAGGAAGAGGTTTTACAGAATATTGATAAGGCAGCAGTTAAATCCCCTGGTCTACTAAAAAAGGTTATGTTGAATGGTTCCCGTGATGGATGGCATGTTTTTAACGAGGAAATTAAAGGATATTCAAGTTCTTTTAACAGACCACAAGGTGATAGTGCTATTTCGAATGATGATATTATGTTAATATATTTTACTTCTGGTACTACAGGGATGCCTAAAATGGTACAGCATAATTTCGTATACCCATTAGGTCATTTAATAACAGCAAAATACTGGCAGAATGTCCGCAATAATGGATTGCATTTAACGGTTGCTGATACTGGCTGGGCCAAAGCAGTCTGGGGGAAATTATATGGGCAGTGGTTGGTTGGCAGTGCTGTGTTTGTCTATGATTATAATACAAGATTCAATCCAACTGATTTGTTAGGAATGATAGAAAAATACCGGGTTACAACCTTTTGTGCCCCTCCAACTATCTATCGTTTTTTTATTAAGTCTGATCTCAGCAAATTTGACCTTAGCAGTCTGGAATACTGTGTTGTGGCAGGAGAGCCTTTAAACCCCGAAGTATATAATAGATTTTTAGAAGAAACAGGCCTTGAATTAAGAGAAGGATATGGACAAACAGAACTGACTGTTACTCTAGGAACATTCCCCTGGATGGATGTTAAACCAGGTTCAATGGGAAAACCTGCTCCTGGTTATAATATTGAGCTTCACGATCGAGAAGGAAATGTCTGTGGTGTCGGGGAAGAGGGAGAAATTGTTATCCGTACAGATAGGCAAAAACCCCTCGGAATGTTTGGGGGTTATTACCGGGATAAAGAATTAACACAAAGGGTCTGGCATGATGATATGTATTATACTGGGGATGTGGCCTGGAGGGATGAAGATGGTTATTACTGGTTTGTAGGGCGTGCTGATGATGTAATTAAAAGCTCTGGTTACCGAATTGGCCCCTTTGAGATAGAAAGTGCCCTTATTGAACATTCTTCTGTCCTTGAATGTGCCATAACAGCTGTTCCTGATGAAATTCGTGGACAAATTGTAAAGGCCAGCATTGTTCTGGCTAAGGGTTACCAGGCCAGCAAGAAACTGGCCAGGGAATTACAGGATTATGTTAAGAAAATAACTGCCCCATATAAATATCCACGTATTATAGAATTTGTTGATGAACTTCCTAAAACAATTAGTGGTAAAATAAGAAGGGTAGAAATAAGAGCTAAAGATAATTAATAAAAGATAAGAATGATTGTAATAATAATAAAGCAAGGGGAAGAAATTCCCCTTGCTTTTATTTTTAGTTAAGGAACTTGGATTTTGAGATTATGGACAACTTTGAAGACCGACCAATATATTTACTTCCCTTGTCGTCTACTACGGCGTCCTGCCTTCGTTTACTGTCGAGAAATTGTCTTTCGGCGTCCATGCCTTCAGACAATTTCTAGAGTCGTCCAGTATATATATTGGTCTGGTTTATGATAAGTAGTTAACTGTTTTCTTTTAGATACGAAATACAGCTTAGAATTGAGTTTTCTACCATATCACTTACAGCCTGGTCAGTATAGAAGGCAGTATGTGGTGTTATAATTACATTGGGATAGGATTTTAATATGGCCAGTTCCCTGTTACTTAAGACCTGGCATTTTAAATCGTTGTAATAAAGGTCTGCTTCACCCTCAATTACATCTAAAGCAGCACCACTAATCTTTTTATTCTCAAGGGCTGCAATTAGATCCTTTGTATTAATTAGTGAACCGCGGGCGGTATTGATAATATAGACACCATCTTTCATAATTGAGAGGGATTCTTTATTAATAAGGTGAAAATTCTCTTTTGTGGCAGGAACATGCATCGTAATAATATCACTTTCTTGAAAAAGTTCATTTAAATTGACATACTTGGCAGACTCTTTTATGTTTCCCTGTGGATGTAAGTCATGGGCAAGGAGTTTACAAGCAAAACCACTTAAACATTTTATCACCCTTTGTCCAATTCTACCTGTACCAATGATACCGACTGTTAAGTTGTGTAGCTCCTTACCTTGAATCCCTTTTAGTGAATAATCCTGGACATTGCTTCGCTCCATAATTCCTTTCATTTTTCTCAGTACCATTAGAATTAACATAACCGTATATTCTGCTACACTGGCTGGGGAATAACCTACATTTCCTACTCCGATTCTATATCTTTTAGCACTTTTAATATCAATATGGTCATAACCAATTGTCCTGGTAGAGATGAATTTTACCCCTATCTGATGGAATTTTTCTATTAATTCCTGATTAATTCTGCTTGTGATAATACTGATACAGTCACAACCTTCTGCTAGCTCAGCATTTTCAATCTTAGGTTCATCTTCACATAATTTCATTTCAACTTGATACTTTTCACTAAATTTCTTGAAATATTCAATCTCGTCTTCACGGCAACTATATGCTAGAATATTCATTTTTTGACTCCTTTATTTTTAGATTTTTAAGATGGTTAAAAATACTGTTTTCTATATAATATCAAAAAAAGTTAAGTTTTTCTATATAAGTAGCACTTAAATATAGCACTTTTCCGTTCCAGCCAATTATAGTAATTCCGCATGTCGTGCGCCACAGGCACTCCGTATCTGAAAAACCGTACAAGAACATTAAGGTTGCACTCCGGCGTCCTGCCTAAGCGAAAAATATACGACGCTCTCGATGAGCTAGTGTCTAAGCTAGCATTGCGTAAGTTAAAAGAAAGCTTAGACTAGTCGCTCCATTAATATAATTGGCTTACACAAAGCATTAATGTGAATAAATTAAATGAAACTTATATAAGTTTAAAAAAAATAAATTTCAAGCAGGAATTAAAGGGTTTATTATGAAATATATAGTAAAAATCAGGAAAAGAGTGGTATATAATGAGAAGGATTAATAATTTGAGCAGGGAACAGATTGTTCTGGTACTGTTATTAGTAGTAATTATAATAGGAGTATCCTTTTTATTGATCAGGGAACAGGTAACTAAGGCTGTAGTAGTGTCAACTGTAAATAAGAAAAATGACTTTAATAATGAAAGTAATGGGCAGAATGGGATTTTATCAACAAATGATATAGTAGAAGGGGAAGGGGTTGAGAAAGAAGATCAAAGGATAATTATCCATATAGCAGGTGAGGTGAAACAATCAGGTGTATATGAACTGCCAGGAGATGCCAGGGTAATTGATGCTGTTATGGCAGCAGGTGGTGAGACATCTTATGCTGATCTTGACTCAATGAACCTGGCTTCACCAGTGTTTGATGGTGAAAAAATCTATGTACCTTCAATAATAGAAACAAAATTAAGTGATAAGTCTTATGTCAGTGGAAATAAGTTAAGTAGTACTGGGGTATCATCAAATAAAATTAATATTAATAAAGCTAGTAGTAAAGAACTGGAAGAATTACCCGGGATAGGCCCCAGCAAAGCAAGTAGTATCATAGATTACCGTGATGAAATTGGGAGATTTTCTGATCTCGAACAATTAACAGCTGTTAGTGGTATTGGGGAGAAGACCCTGCAGAAGATTAAAAATAAAATATCAGTCAGGTGAATGGTATGATGAGAAGACCTCTTTTGCTCTGCAGCTTTTTCTTTTCTGCAGGAATTATCACTGCTTTTTATTTGTCTTGGATTAGTATATTATTAATTTTTCCCTTGATATTAGTGATCGCTTTTTACTGTAGAAAAATTAAACTACTTATTATTTTTATAATTGTATTTATTTTAGGTTTTTCCTGGATATCGTGGCATGAATATATCTATAGTAATGACGCTTCAATAATATCATATAATGGACAAGATAATGTTGATATTTTGGGAGTAATCAAGGAAGACCTTAGAGCTTTGAGCGGGAATAAGGTCTACTTAAAACCATATTTTGCTAATGAAAATAGAATTAAATATGGTTTAATAGAATTAGATAAACGTTATTTACCTCATGTTGTTGAAGATGGGGATTTGGTATCAGGTGTTTTTAATCTGGCCTTTCCCAGTAAGGCTATGAATCCTGGAGGGTTTTCCAATTATAATTATTTAAAAAGGAGGGGTGTTTTTTCTAAGGGTTATTTGTCATATAGTTTTACAAAGATAAGTAGGGTTAATGGTGGGATTCTAAAGGTGATTATAAAGGCAAAAAGGGCTTTTATTAAACTTATTAATCAGACAATGGATTTCCCCTATAATGAGGTTTTGAAGGGTTTATTGCTTGGTGAGAAGAGTGGTATACCAGCAGAATGGACTAGTAATTTCGAATTATCTGGGGCAAACCATTTATTAGCTATTTCTGGTTTACATGTAGGTGTTATTTCCTTAATTTTTCTAAAAATACTTAAGCTCTGCAGGCTGCCGGTAATTAGTAGAAACATAATAATTACTTTATTGATGGTATTTTATATAGTATTGACAGGTTTTAGACCTTCGGTTTTAAGGGCTGGTATTTTAGTAATCACTTTTCTCTGGGCAGTTGTTTTTAAACGCAGTGGTGAAGTATTTAATCTAATAGGTCTTTCTTCGATGATTAATTTAGTCATTAATCCCTATGATTTATTTAATGTAGGGTTTCAATTGAGCTATATGGTGTTAAGTTCTATAGTATTATGGACTAATCTATTAAAAAACAAATTGCCTAATTTGCTAGCCCTTTCAATGGCTGCTCAATTGGGGGCAAGTCCATTAATTGCTTATTATTTTAATCTATTAACACCTATTGGTGTTGTAACAAATCTCTGGGCAATACCCTTAAGCGGGATTATTGTTTCACTGGGTATTATAGGGCTATTATTAGGTATTATTAGTCCTGTTATAAGCTGGTTAATAAATAGTTTTATATCTTATTTGCTGTTTTTCTTACATTGGGGTACGTCTTTTATGGCAGGTATACCCTTAGGACATTTAGAGGTAGCTACCCCATCAATTGTGATTACTATTTTATTTATACTATTTATTCTCATAATGCCGATTTTTTTAAAAAAAAGATATATTCCCTTAAATATTAAAAAACAAAAAAAGATCATTTTATATTTAATTTATGTAATGCTATTTTTCCTGTCTATAGAATTAGTAATACCCTTTTTTAATAATCATTTAGAAGTGACTTTTTTATCAGTTGGTCAAGGAGATAGTATTGTAATTAATGTTGCTAACAGTTATCATCTAGTGGTTGATGGCGGTGGCAGGGCAGGTTTGGCTTCTACCCAGGGGCAGGTGACAGTTCTACCATATTTAATATATAAGGGAATAAAAAAAATTGATGTATTATATATTACACACTTTGATGGGGATCATGCCCTGGGTATTATTGATTTAATTGGTCAAAGAGAGATAGGATTGCTGGTATTACCTGCCTGCTTTGATAATAATGACCTGGCCAAAGAGGTCATAAAAAAAGCCTGGGCATATAATATTCCTGTTAAGTTAAGTAGCAGGGGGGACTTATTCAAATTAGGTAAATGCAGCCTGACAGTTCTAAACCCATTGCAAGACCTGAAATTTCCTGACCGTAATAATAACTCTGTTGTCCTTAAAGTAAATTATGGTAATTTCTCCTTATTATTAACCGGTGATTTAGAAAAAGAAGGTGAATACCGTTTGATTGAATCAGGTGATTTTATTAAAAGTAATGTCTTAAAACTTGGTCATCACGGAAGTGCTGGCTCATCATCAGAGCTTTTCTTAAGAAAAGTAAACCCTGATTACGCTGTTATCTCAGTGGGCCGGAATAATTATGGACACCCTGCCCAGGAGGTTTTTGATAGAACAAATAAATTTAATATTAAAACACTAAGAACTGATAAAAGTGGAGCAATTACTATTACAACTAATGGCAAACAGTATACAATAAAGAGCTATAGATAGAAGATAGAGTTACTTGTTTTCTTTTATCAGCCTGGAATCATCGGATAAGCAGTGCATTCCAGCTAGTTTGATTCCAGCTGCCCCCAGGGGAGCGGTTATAATAATTGCCAGTACTGCTAAAGCCAGGATAATATCACCTGATTTTACTCCTGCGGCAAGTGGAACAGCACCAATGGCTGCCTGAACAGTGGCTTTTGGAGTATAGGCAATTACACAAAATAATCTCTCTTTAAGATTAAGTTCAGTTCCACTGATAGAGATTAAAACACCAATGCCTCTGGCTATTAGTCCAGTAAAAATAATTAACAGACCAATTAGGCCTGATTCGAGAGCCAGGTGTATATTTACTTCAGCCCCTACCAGTACAAAAAGCATTATTTCAGCAAAAACCCAGATTTTATTGAACTTAGCTGCCAGGCGGTTGGCCAGTAAATTGTATTGTTCCTGTAAGATATAACCTATGACCATGACACCTAATAAAGAGGCAATAGGGATAATCCCTGCCAGGAAATCTTCCAGACTGGTCATTATAATTGCAGCACTTAAAATTAATAAAACCTTTTTGGTATCCCTGATATGATATTTTTTAAATAAATAAAGCAGAAGAAAGCCAATTAGAATCCCAAGAATTATACCTGAAGTAATAGATAGAGGAATACTTAAGATTTTTTTAGTAATATGTATTTGTTTGCCTCCATAAAGCCCTAAAAAAGTTGAAAAAATAGTAATAGCAATAACATCATCAATAGAGGCACCTGTCAGAATAAGGGTAGGGATTCCTTTATTACTCCCACGATTTTTATCCATTAAATCCAGCATCTGGGGGACAACTACAGCTGGTGAAACGGCTGCGATAATAAATCCTAGCATACCTGCCTCTATCCAGGAGAATTGCAAAAAATAAGTAGCCGTTAGAATTATAGTTCCCCCCTCCAGCAGTCCAGGAATAAAACTGAGTTTTATTGCTGGAACACCTATTTTTTTAAGGGTCCTTTTTTCAATACCTAAGCCTGCCCTGAGTAATATAACAATAAGGGCAATTTTTCGAAGGTCAGGTGAGATATTTAAAATATTTTGTTCAATTAGATTAAAGCCGTAGGGTCCCAGTAGTATTCCTAATAATAACATACCTAATAAACCCGGTAATTTCATTTTATCAAAAGATTTGTTAAAAATAAGACCTAGCATCATTATTAAAGCCAGACTAAGTGCCATAATCATTACCCCTTTCAATAGCTTATTTATGTAAAAAGGCTCCTATTCAGTAGTAAAATAATCTGAATAGGAGCCATTAATTGTTAGAAACAATGGTTACAGGTGGTGCTCCATCACCTTTAGTATTTAGATATAGTTTATACTAGGCTTGTTATTAAGTCAAGGAAAAATTTATAAAGAAATACTAATCTATTTATAAAGAATTATTTATGAAATTCATAATTCCTTCATAATTAAATGTTAAGATTAAATTACCAGTAAGGTATTTTATAGTTTAAAAATAAACCTATTTATAATAATAAAGAAATAAGCATCTTGCATAATTGATTGTTCCCAGACAAAAACTCCCCAACGAATTTAGTATTAGGCAATTATGGGCTGTTTTAAACTCCCTACGGTCAAACAGCAAAACAGCCTTTTCCATAATTGCCTTTACTAAATTCTGCAACATTAAACTGTTCTTGTATGGTCTATTTAAATAGGGAGTGCCCTAGGTGCTCCGTTTTAATCGTCTGGATAACAATTCAATTATGGGAAAAGTTCTATTATGAAAGAGCCTTAAATATGAAAAATTAAATTTATTGAGTTAAGGGCTAATAAGCAGTAAGTATAGTATGATGTATGGTTAAGCGGAGATAATAATTTAGATGGAAATTGATAAAGAAAAGGAGGAATATAAACAATGATGGGTTTTGGTCAGAGTTGGAGAATTGGTGGCTATGGCATGCATAGTTTTGGGGGGATTTTTATGATGATTTTATTCTGGATTTTTATTATTATGGGAATAGTATATTTGGTAAAAAATTTTACTAATAATAACGCTAACAATAATAACAGTAATAATTGCAATACTGGCCAGAGAGATAATGCTGTTAATATAGCACGGGAAAGATATGCCAGAGGTGAAATTAGTAAAGAGGAATTAACTGAAATTATCAATAATCTTAAATGAAATATTTGCTGGACAATAATAACAGCAAATTAAAATGAGCGGTTAAAAACCGCTCATTTTTAATGGGTTGACTTTTATTAAATATTATATATTAGTTCAGATTAATACTGCTGTTGATTACCCTGGGTTCCGGCGAGGGAGTTTTCATATGCCTCTACCATCTTTCTTACCATATGACCTCCAAGGGCACCAGTATCACGGGTAGTCATTTCACCATAATAACCACTTTGAGGTATCTGGATTCCAAGTTCTTGAGCAACCTCATACTTGAATTTCTCCATTGCCTGTGCTGCCAGTGGATTAACAAGGGTATTGTTTCTTTGTCCTACACCTGCCATTAAATTTCACCCCCTTTATGTCTTGCAGTATTATTATTTTGTGTTAATGGGGAGCTGGCCATACTAGTATTTTCTGGGATAGCTGGGTGAGTAAATCACCCAGCCTTAATATATGATAATCTACCTGTCAGAATTATTTGCTATCTTATCCTCAGCCATTTTTACCATTTTCTTGACCATGGTACCACCTAGCTTTCCTACTTCACGGGTGGTCATATCTCCCCAACCCTGCTTATTAATCTTATCAATAAGTCCTAGTTCATTAGCAACTTCATACTTAAGACCGTCAAGGGCATCACGGGCAAGAGGATTCAAGATTCGCTTTTTGCGGCTCAAAAAGCCACCTCCTGACAAGTAGTACATGATTATAATTTGCTAAAAAGCAAAAAGATATGTTAATATAATATTGGTAAATCTTAATAACAGGATTATTTAAAAACTATATTATAAAGGAGAACTTATTAATGAAAGATATTAAAGAGATATTAAATAAATCTATAGATGAATTAAAGCCTATTTACCTTATATATAGTGAAGAAATTTATTTATTAAATAAATTTAAAGAAGCTTTTACAAAAAAATATATTCCTGATGAGATTAAGGATTTTAATTTAACGGTTATTAAAAACACAGAAAATCTACCAGTATTAGTAAAGAATCAGGCCAACACACCACCATTTATGACAGAAAAAAGATTTATTATAATTGAACCTGGTGAATATTTTAAAAATAAAAATTCAGAGGATAGATTTTTAATCGAATTATTTAATAATTTCCCTCAAACTACTCAACTGCTTTTTTTAATTAATGGTAAGATTGATAAGAGATTAAAGGTTGTTAAAGAAATAAAAAAAAATGGAGAGATTATAGAATTAGAATCACCTAAATATAAACAACTGGATAAATGGATAGAGCGGGAATTTGCAAGATATAATAAAAAAATAGATAAAAGGTCTATTAATATGCTGGAGAATATGTTCCAAAATAATCTCCAATTATTAGAGAATGAAATAGGAAAGATTGTACTATATAAACATGATGAAGAAAAAATAAATTATAATGATATAAGTAATATTATTAGTAAGGATAGATTATTAGAGGATAATTTGATTTTTGCTTTTACAGATGCAATTATTGGTAGGAATAATGGAAAGGCTATTACTATTTTAAACGAAATGCTCAATGATGGTGCAGTTCCTTTGAAGATTTTGAGTACAGTTATCTGGCAGTTAAGGTTATTGTTGTCTGTTAAAGAATTAAAAAAGAAAGGTAAGGATATCAGGGATATTTCCCGGATATTAAAGGTACATCAGTATCCTGTCAAAAAGTGTTATAGTAAAGCAGATGTCTTTACTGATGAAGAACTGGAAATTATGTTGGAAAGGTTTATGGAAACAAATTATCAGATAGTAACAGGAAAATATGAGGCTGCTCTGGCCCTGGAGATGGCAATAGTAAAATAAAAAAAGAGGTTTATTCTTTTTATCAAGAAGAATAAGCCTCTGTTTTATCTTAGGAAATTTTATTATACATTTTGGTTAAACGGGATTTTTTGCGGGCGGCATTGTTTTTGTGGATTATGCCTTTGCTTACAGCTTTATCTATTGTTTTAATTGCAGTCTGTAATTTATCTCCTGCTGTAGAAGAATCCCCTTCTTCTACTGTTTTTTCAAAATCTTTAATGTTGTTTTTGAGTTTATCTTTCCATTCCCTATTGCGAATTGTTCTTTTTTCAGCAGTTTTTACCCTCTTTTTTGCTGATTTAATAATAGGCATGCACACTTCACCTCCCTTATTTCATAACAAACTATAAGAAATCAAATTATAAGTAGTTTTTAAAATACAGCAATTTTTATTTTAACATGAGTTTTTTAAAAATGCAAGTTTTGTATATAAAAATATTTAACTGGTTAAAATATAATTGAAAAAGGGGGTGATAGTTTGAGAGGCTGGATAGGAGCAATAGTAAGATTTATTGTGTCTGCACTGGTATTATTAGCAGTAGGCTATGTAGTACCTGGATTTAGTATGGTTGGATTTGGTAATGCCCTGATAGCTGCTATTGTAATAGCCTTGATGGGTTATGTTATTGAAACATTGTTTGGTGATAATATTTCACCACAGGCCCGCGGGGTGGTAGGGTTTATCACTTCTGCTGTAGTGATTTATTTGACTCAGTTTGTTGTTGAGGGGTTAACAGTGACTATTTTTGGTGCTTTAATTGCTGCTTTTGTAATTGGGCTGGTTGATGCATTTGTACCGACTGAATTAAGATAAAGGGGATAAAGATGACTAATCAGCAAGTGATTTTTGAAAATAATCGGGTTTATTCGGATCTTGCACTTGATGCTCATAGTTTAGCAGTAGAACAAACAGGTGGGGAAGTACAGGGAGTAAGTGTTCAGGAAGAACAGTTAGAAAATGCACTGATAACCCGGATTGAGGTTATGAATGAGCAGGGTGCTAAGGCTATCGGCAAGCCCATTGGTAAGTATATAACAATAGAATCAGATGGTCTCAAAGGACAAAATAGAATGGTTCATGACCAGTTGAGTGAAATATTTGCTGGTGAATTAGCTTCATTAGCAAACCTGGAAAATATTAGACCTCATCCCAATCTTGAGCCGACTATATTTATAGTTGGTCTGGGAAACTGGAATGCTACACCTGATGCATTAGGTCCACAGGTTCTTAATCATCTTATGGTTACCAGACATCTTTATCAGGAAGCCCCTCCCGAATTAAGAAAGGGGCTGCGGCCTGTCTGTGCCTTATCACCAGGTGTCCTGGGTTTGACAGGTGTTCAAACTGCTGAAATAATTAAAGGTGTTGTAGAGATGGTTCAACCTAACTTGATTATTGCTATTGATGCCTTATCTGCCCGCAGTACTGCCAGGTTAGCCAATACTATTCAGATAAGTAATACTGGGATAGCACCTGGTTCAGGGCTTGGTAAAAATAGAATGGCAATTAATCAAGAAACAATGAATATTCCTGTTATAGCAATTGGTGTGCCAACAGTTGTACATGCTATAACTATCGTTAATGATGCTATGGAGGAATTATTAAAAGGAAATATCTTTTCTCCTGCTGAAAGAGAGAGGTTTAGACATATTGATGAAGCAGAAAAAAAGAGAACTATAGGGAATATCCTGGGACCATATATGGGTAGTTTGGTAGTATCTCCTAAAGGTGTAGATGAGTTAATTCTCGATCTTGGAAGAATTATTGCTGGAGGGATAAATGTAGCCCTTCATCCTGATATTACACCTGATAATTTATCACTTTATTTATAATATGTATTGTAAGAATTCAGGGAAGGTATTTATACCTTCCTTTTTTTCAACTTATTTTTTCTTTACTATTTGGATAATTTTATATATAATTATAAATAAAATATAGAAACATTACTCGATAAATTGAAGGTTATGTAAGCGAGGGGAAAGTAATGACAGTAGATATAGTTACTATGGGAGAGATGTTAATTGATTTTGTGCCTTTAAAAAAAGGCCTGACCCTTAAAGATAATGAAGGCTTTTTGAGAATGCCAGGTGGGGCACCAGCCAATGTGGCTGTTGGAACGGCTAAACTTGGTATTAAAAGTGCTTTTCTGGGTAAAGTTGGGGTTGACCCTTTTGGTGACTTACTTATTGATACCTTAAGGGAGAATAATGTTAATGTTGAAGGAATAGTCCAGAGTAATAAAGCAAAAACTACTTTGGCTTTTGTAACCCTTGATGAAAAGGGAGATAGGGATTTTACTTTTTACAGGGACCCTGGTGCAGACATGTTATATGACTGGGATGAAGTGAATTTGAAACTGCTTAAAAAAGCAAGAGTATTTCACCACGGCTCCATTAGTTTAATTGATGAGCCTGTACGCAGTACTACCTTAAGGATGGCTGAAACTGCTAATGATAATGGTCTTATTGTTTCTTATGACCCTAATCTGCGTATACCTCTGTGGCCTGATTTAAAACAGGCTGAAAAATGGATAAAAAAAGGCCTGAAAACTGCTGATTTACTTAAAATATCAGAAGAGGAACTAGAGTTTATTACAGGTGAATCTTCCCTTAAAAAGGGTGCCCGGAAAGTAATGGCAGAATATAATGTGAAGTTGATATTTATAACCCTTGGTGCAGAGGGTAGTTATTTTTATAATGGTTTGACAGAAGGGATGGTATCAGGTTTTAAGGTAAATGCCCAGGACACTACTGGAGCAGGAGATGCTTTTACAGCAGGAATCCTTGCCCAGCTTATTAATGAGGATATTGATGATTTATCCAGGCTGGATAATATTACTTTAAAAGAAATGCTTAAATTTAGCAATGCTGTTGGGGCTATAACAACTACAGGTAAAGGTGCTATTTCATCATTGCCTAATTTAAATAGTGTGAGAAAATTTTTGAAAAAAACCAAAATATAACTATTTAAAATGATACTTAAATAAAAACTCTGAGAGATTATTACTCCCAGGGTTTTTTCTATTATTTTAAAACTTATGATAAAAACTTAAGTTATATCTACCAATCTATCATCATATTAATTTTAATAGGAGGAGAAATGACATGTCCTATAAAAAGATAGATCTTAAGGTGATAATGGTAGTAATCATGTTACTGCTTATTTTTCTTAACCTATTAAAATATCATATGATGAGTGATGTGGTAGTTCCAGTTTGGTCAAGCCATGATGTAGAATATTATGATAGAGAAAAAGATAATAGGAGTTTGATTACCAGGGTAAAAGACTATCTTAGTCCTGAACAGTTACTCTATAGATTAACCAGGATAAGGGTCAGGGCCCCTATTACCTATTTAAAGAGGGAAATCCCTTTGCTGGCTTATTATACCCCGGAGGAATTAAAAACACCTAGACAGGTGGTCTATAACCCTAGAGATAATAATAAAATAGTAAAACTAAAATTTGACTTAAGGCAGGAGGAAGAGATAAGTAGTCAGCAGGATAACAGTCAGTCAATTGATGATTTAAGAGGGATGGAACCTGATAATAAAATTAGGGATGATCAGAAAAGGCCTTTAATAGCTATTTATCATACACATACTTCAGAAACCTATATTGATGATCCGAGAAAGCAGGATAATAATGGCCATGTTTTTCCAGGCGAGATTGGTAATGTTGCCAGAGTAGGTAGTGAACTGGCAACATTACTGGCAGAGAGATATAATTTTCGGGTTATTCATACAACCAGGGTTCATGATGAGCGTTATAGTATGTCATATTATAATTCGCGAAAAACAGTTAAGGAGCTGTTGGATAATAACCCTGAAATAGATTTGTTATTGGATATACATCGTGATGGGATTAAACATCTACCTTCACGGGAAACCATTACTACTGTAGTAAATGATCAAAGGGTAGCTAAAGTGATGATTGTAGTTACTAATGGTAAATTTGATTTTGCCCATTTAGACTTGAAAGACCATCATCAGGAGTGGGAAAAAAACCTGAATTATGCCAGAAGATTTGCCAATAAAATAGAAGAGATGTATCCTGGGTTACTGAGTAGGTTAGAAATCAGGGATACCACTTATAATCAAGATTTACATCCACGGGCTTTATTATTGGAAATAGGTGATTATAGAAATACAACCCAGGAAGCTATTAGATCAGCAGAACTACTGGCAGGTGTTATTGTGGAGATGTTTAGATGATATATATGTAATATTGTTGATAAAAAGATATGCCAATGTTATAATTAATTGAAGAAATTAGATGTGTTGAGGAGGAAACGATAGGTGAATAGTGAGCATATCAGGAATTTTTGCATTATTGCCCATATTGATCATGGAAAATCAACCCTGGCAGACCGTCTTCTTGAATATACAGGTGTTTTAACTGAACGGGAGATGAAAGAACAGGTTCTCGATAAAATGGAACTTGAAAGGGAACGTGGTATTACTATTAAGGCTCAGGCAGTACGGCTTGAGTATAATGGGTATCAATTAAATCTAATAGATACCCCAGGACATGTCGATTTTTCATATGAAGTTTCCAGGAGTCTGGCAGCCTGTGAAGGGGCTATACTGGTAGTTGATGCCTCACAGGGGGTAGAAGCCCAGACTCTGGCTAATATATACCTTGCACTGGAACATGACCTGGAGATAATACCGGTTATTAATAAAATTGATCTGCCGAGTGCTGATCCAGACCGTGTTAAGGCCCAGTTGATTGATGTTGGTTTGGAGATAGAGGATACGATCTTGACCAGTGCCAAGGAAGGGACTGGTATTAAAGAAGTGCTGGATGCTGTCATAGAACAAGTACCTGCACCGGAAAATACATTTAATAAGCCTCTGCGTGCTCTTATCTTTGATTCTTTTTATGACCCATATCAGGGGGTAATTGCCTATGTGAGAATAAAGGATGGTAGTATCAAACCGGGTCAAAGGGTTAAGATGATGTCAAATAATAGGGAATATGAGGTTGATGAACTTGGTATATTTATCCCTGATATGAAAAAAACAGCTAGTTTAGAGGCTGGTGAAGTTGGTTATATTATTGCCGGTGTGAAAGACGTTAAGAATTGTCGGGTGGGTGATACAATTACCTCTGCAGATAATCCAGCATCTGAACCACTACCTGGTTATCAAAAAATAAAGCCAATGGTTTATAGTGGACTCTATCCAACTGATAATGCTGATTATGGTTTATTAAAAGATGCCCTTGAAAAATTACAGTTGAATGATGCCTCTCTGACCTTTGAAGCAGAGACCTCAGAGGCCCTTGGTTTTGGATTCAGAGTTGGTTTCCTGGGTCTATTACATATGGAGATTATTCAGGAACGGTTGGAGCGGGAATATGGCCTTGAACTTGTAATTACTGCCCCAAGTGTAGTTTATCGTATTACAGACCAGCAGGGTGATATGATTGAAATCGAGAATCCTGCTGAATTTCCTGAACAAAACGAAATTGAAATTATTGAGGAGCCTTATGTGAAGGCAGAGATTTTTTTACCTGATGAATATGTGGGACAGGCTATGGAACTCTGTCAGGAGAACCGTGGTGAATTTAAGGATATGCAGTATATAGATGAAAATAGGGTTAAATTATATTATGAAATTCCCTTGAGTGAAATTATTACAGATTTTTTTGATCTTTTAAAATCAAAAACCAGAGGATATGCTACCCTGGATTATGAATTTATAGGATATAAGCCTTCACAGCTGGTAAAACTGGATATATTGCTCAGCGGCAGCCCGGTAGATGCTTTATCAACCATAGTTCATCAGGAAAATGCGGGCAGTAAAGGACGTTCACTGGCACGAAAACTGAAGAAACTTATTCCCAGGCAGATGTTTGCAGTACCAATTCAGGCTGCTATTGGCAGTAAAATTGTAGCCCGGGTTAATATTAAAGCACTGAGGAAAAATGTTTTACAAAAGTGTTATGGTGGTGACATAAGCAGAAAGAGGAAATTGCTTGAAAAACAAAAAGAGGGCAAAAAAAGAATGAAGAGGGTTGGACAGGTGGAAATTCCCCAGGAGGCATTTATGGCTGTCTTACAGCGGGATGATGATGAATAATAATGACCTGCAGTTATCCTATCAAAAACCCTTTGCTCTTTATGTTCATATACCTTTTTGTTTAGAGAAATGTAATTACTGTGATTTCTATTCGGAGAGATATAGTCATTCTGCACTAGAGGGTTTTTATCAAGGAATACAGCGAGAGATTGAATTATATACCAGCTTAATTGAGCGGCCAGTACTTAAAACTATATATATCGGGGGTGGTACCCCCAGTTTAATTAAACCGGCCTATTTGGTCGGTTTAATTGAAAAGATAAGACAACATTTTGATCTTGCTATGGTAGAGGAAATAAGTATAGAAGTAAATCCAGGCTCGATTACAAAGGATAAATTATTAAAATATAAGGAAGCAGGAATTAATAGAATTAGCCTGGGAGTTCAGTCTTTTAATGATAATGAGTTGAATTTTCTGGGTAGAAAACACACAGCCGGTCAGGCTTTAGAAGCAGTTGAACTCTTACAGAGGGTTTTCCAGAATTATAATCTTGATTTAATATTTGCTATTCCTGGACAGAGTCTTAAGTCCTGGCAGGAGACCCTAAAACAGGTTTTATCATTTCAGCCACCACATCTTTCTATTTATAATTTGCAGATTGAAAAAGGTACTCCTTTAGCTAATATGTTAGAAGAGGGAGAGATAAAGGTTGTTGATGATACTTTGGATGCTGAAATGTATCTTCTGGCCAGGGAATTATTTAATCTTCATGATTTTAAACAATATGAGATATCAAATTTTACCAGAAAGGGATTTGATTCTATTCATAATCAAATTTACTGGCATTATCAACCCTATTTAGGGATAGGGCCTGCTGCTGTAAGTTTTGATGGTAGGATTCGTTTTGCTAATAAAGCAGATTTGCAAAAATACATTAATAATCTTACCAATAGTGTTTTGCCAGTTGAGAATATAGAGAGACTGTCAATAAAAGAACAAATCTCTGAAATGATTTTTATGGGTTTACGCTTGACAGATGGTATTTCATTAGCAGAATTTACTGATAGGTTCGCAGTAGACCTGCTGAAGCTTTATCAGCAGGAAGTAGAGGATTGTTTAAGTAAGGGATTTATTGAAATAAAGGATGGCTATATAAGGTTAAGTGAAAAGGGTTTATTATTGGGGAATGAAGTGTTTATGAAATTTCTTTAAGTGATTTTTATAATTCTAGAAATTATGAACTTTGAAGGCGACAGATATATTTGTTTTCCTTGTCGTGCGCTGAGGTGTCCTACCTTCGCTTACTGTCGAGAAATTCTCCTCCGGCTCACTGAACCTTCTTTTTATTACGCAAGGTTGGTTCAGTATCAGGCCATCGAGGCCAAGTTCGTGCCTACGGATAATTTCTAGAGTCGTCCAACAAATATATCTGTCTGAGTTAAGGTAGCTAAGTAATAATTTTAATTCTGTAGCGACTAGTCTAAGCTCTCTTTTATATAGCGCAATGATAGCTTAGACACTAGCCCATCGAGGGTGTCGTAACTTTTTGTGGAGGCAGGATGCCGGAACATTAGAAGCACGGCTTGAAGCTTTGCTTCATAGTGTGGCTCTATACTCTGGAGTAAAAAGTTGTGACAGAGAACGGAGGCACGGATGCCGGAGAGAACGACAAGCGGAAGAATTAAAATTATTCTCGATCAATTTAGGATGACGTAGCCACTTTGTTCTTACTAATAAGTTAAGGAATTTTTTCATTTTGGAAATACAATGTTGACAAAATTGTGTTAATATGTTATTTTATTATTAGTAATTAGCACTCTTTATAATTGAGTGCTAACAAAAAAGGGGGCCAGCCGATGGTTGAAGAAGTTGAAAGGCGGAAAAAAGAGATACTTAAAGCGATTATTCATGAGCATATTTTTACTGCCGAACCCGTTGGTTCACGTACCCTGGCCAAATCATATGAACTAGGTGTAAGTTCTGCAACAATCCGGAATGAAATGTCTGATTTAGAGGAACTAGGTTATCTTGAACAGCCCTATACATCTGCTGGACGGATTCCTTCTGATAAAGCCTACCGTTTTTATGTCGATACACTTATTAATGATAGAGAGAATCTGAATCTAGAATTAATTAAACTACTTAATAATTTTAATTATGAAAGACAGGGTATTCAGCAGATAATGTCAAATATGGCTAAGATGTTATCGAGTGTTACCCGCTATACATCAGTTGTCAGCGAACCACAGATGAAAAAAAGTAGAATTAAACAGATTCAGTTAATACCAGTAGAAGGGAAGAGGATTTTAATAGTTCTGATAACAAACACGGGAATTGTGCATAATAAAATTGTTAAATTAAAGCAAGATCTTAACCCAAGACAACTTGGGTATTTAAATGAGTATCTATTTAATAATTTAAAGGATAAGCGGATAAAGGGTATAAACAATCTTGTTTTGCAGGAACTGGAAAAGAGATTAATTAAAAGACTGGATTTATCTCAGGAAATAATTGAATTAGTCTACAAAGGATTAGAGATGGTATCTAAAGAGGATGATTTTAAAATATATTTAGGTGGTACTTCTTATATCCTTGAACAACCAGAGTTCAATGATTTAGATAACCTAAAAAAGGTCTTAAATATACTTGATCATGAAGAAATGCTAAAAGACCTTTTAGTTACTATACCCAATAAAGAACTTGAGGTAATGATAGGTCATGAAAATAAAATTGAAGAAATGAAGAAATGTAGTCTCGTTTTTGCTTCTTACACTGTTGGTGATATAGCTTCTGGAAAAATCGGTGTTATAGGTCCTACCAGGATGGAGTATTCCAGGGTAATTGCTTCAGTTAATACTGTAGCAGAACTAATGGGTAAGATTATATCAGAATTAAGTGGGTGATGATAATGGTAGAAGAAAATGCTAAGAAGAAAGATGAAGAGGTATTGGAACAGCAGTCTGAAACTGAAAAAGAGGATTTAGAAACTAAAACGGTTAAAGAAGGGGATATAAAGATAGAGGAAGAAGATGGGTTAGAAGAAAACATAGAGGAAGAAGTAATAGATGTTGAGGAGTTAGAAGAAGAAATAGCAAAGCTGCAGGAAGAGAAAGATGCCTTTTTCAATCAATTACAGCGTCTACAGGCTGATTTTTCTAATTATAAAAAGAGGGTTGAGAAGGAGAAAGGGCGAGCTTATCAGCAGACAAAGATAGAACTTATTGGTGAATTACTTCCTGTAATAGATAATTTTGAAAGAGCTCTTGCCCAGGAAGATAATGGTGGTGAATTCTATCAAGGTGTTGAAATGATTTACCGGCAGATAATAACTTATCTGGAAAAACAGGGAGTAAAGGCGATTGAGGCTGAAGGAGAACAATTTGATCATAATTATCATGAAGCAGTAATGCAGGTTGAAGATGATGACTATGAATCTGGAACTATTATTAAAGAAATACAGAAGGGGTACATAATGGAAGATAGGGTAATCAGACCTACTATGGTGAAGGTGGCTCAATAGGTTTTTAAATATAACTAAATTTGAGATTTAATTTCTAAAGACTTAACAGAATATAACATTTATAAGGAGGAATTTGAAATGGGTAAAATAATTGGTATTGACTTAGGAACAACTAATTCATGTGTGGCTGTAACTGAGGGGGGAGAACCCTCTGTCATACCTAATGCAGAAGGTAATAGAACTACTCCTTCTGTTGTCGCAATTTCAAAAAAGGGTGAACGTCTGGTAGGGGAAACTGCTAAGAGACAGGCGATTACAAACCCTGATCAGACTGTTAGCTCTATTAAACGACATATGGGAACTGATTATAAAGTTAATTTAAATGGTAAAGACCAGACTCCACAACAGATATCAGCTATGATTTTGCAGAAACTAAAACGTGATGCAGAAGAATACCTTGGTGAAGAGGTTACAGAAGCAGTTATTACTGTTCCTGCATATTTTACTGATAGTCAGCGTCAGGCCACCAAGGATGCTGGTAAGATTGCAGGATTAGAAGTCAAGAGGATAATAAATGAACCTACAGCTGCTTCTCTAGCATATGGTCTGGAGGATGATAAAGAACAGACCATTCTGGTATTTGATCTTGGTGGTGGGACATTTGATGTATCTATTTTAGAACTTGGTGATGGTGTGTTTCAGGTTGTGGCTACTAGTGGTAACAATCATCTGGGTGGTGATGATTTTGATAAAAAGGTTATGGATTATCTGGCTGATGAATTTAAGAAAGAACATGGTGTAGACCTGCGTAAAGATAGAATGGCAATGCAGCGCTTGAAAGATGCTGCCGAAAAAGCGAAGAAAGAATTGTCATCAGTGATGACTACTAATGTTAATCTACCTTTTATTACACAGACTGATGATGGCCCAAAACACCTGGATGTAGATATAACCCGGGCTAAATTTGATGAATTAACTGCTGACCTTGTTGAGAAGACAATGGAACCTTCACGAAGGGCTCTCAAGGATGCTGATATGTCAGCTTCTGATATAGATGAGGTTATCCTTGTTGGTGGTTCTACCAGAATTCCCGCTGTTCAGGAAGCAGTCAAAAAATTAATTGGTAAGGATCCCCATAAAGGTATTAACCCTGATGAAGTTGTGGCTATGGGTGCTGCTATTCAGGGTGGTATTATGGCAGGGGATGTAAATGATATTGTCTTATTAGATGTTACCCCATTATCTCTTGGTATTGAAACACTTGGTGGTGTTTTCACTAAATTGATTGACAGGAATACTACTATACCTACTGAAAAGAGTAAGGTTTTTTCAACTGCTGCTGACAATCAGACCAGTGTGGATATTCATGTTTTACAGGGTGAAAGGAAGATGGCCAGTCATAATAAGACACTGGGACGTTTTCAGTTGACAAATATCCCGCCAGCTCCCAGGGGAGTTCCGCAAATAGAGGTAACCTTTAAAATCGATACTAATGGTATTGTTCATGTCTCAGCTAAAGACCTGGGGACAGGTAATGAACAAAATATCACTATTAAATCATCTACTGGATTATCTGATGAGGAAATAGACCAAATGGTAAATGAAGCTGAGGCTCATGAAGAAGAAGATAAAAAACGTCTAGAGGAGATTGAAGCCAGGAATGAGGCAGACAGCCTTGTCTATCAGACAGAAAAGACACTTAAAGATGCAGGGGATAAGGTTGAGCAGTCTGTAAAGGATAAAGTTGAGCAGGCTAAGGATGACCTTAAAAAGGCTCTTGAAGGTGAAGATATAGAAGAGATTAAAAATAAGACAGAGGCTTTAACCAATGAATTGACTGAATTAAGCAGTCAACTCTATGCCCAGGCACAGGAACAGGCTCAGCAGCAAGCAGGGCAGGCAGGTCAGGACTCTGCAGGAGATGCTGGTGATGACAATACTGTTGATGTAGATTATGAAGAAGTGGATGAGGAAGATAATGAATAAATACTAACATTTTGAACAATGAATTAATATAAATAGTATATGGGTTCAAAGTATAGTTATATGTTTAATTTGGTTGTTGCTTGAGGGGGGATATTTCCCCTCTTTTGACTGTTTAATATTATTAAGAAATTATATTTTTTTGAGATTTTGGATAACTTTAAAGGTCGACCAATATATTTACTTACCTTGTCGTGCACTACGGCGTCCTTCCTTCGTTTACTGTCGAGAAATTGTCTTCCGGCGTCCTGCCTCCAGACAATTTCTAGAGTCGTCCAGTAAATATATTGGTCTGGTTTATGATAAGTAGTTAACTTTGTATAAGAAGTGATTCTAAGAAAACATTAATGATTGTTGATTAAGTCTGGATGGCCGTTAGGCCAATTTATTAATATAAATATTTTGCTAAAATAGGTTTGTAGAGTAATTTTGTTTAAAAAAGGTGGTGTTAAGGTGGCTGAGAAAAGAGATTATTATGAGATATTGGGTTTGAGTCGTGATGCTGATGAGAGTGAGATTAAAAAGGCCTATCGTAAAAAGGCCAGGAAATTACACCCTGATGTTAATAAAGATGACCCCAATGCGGAAGAAAAGTTTAAAGAACTATCAGAGGCTTATGAAATATTGAGTGACTCTAATAAAAGGGCACGTTATGATCAGTATGGTCATTCCGGGATAAATGATAATGATTTTAATTTTGATGACTTTGCCCGTGGTGGTTTTGGTGGGTTTGAAGACATGTCTGATATTTTCGATATGTTTTTTGGTGGTGGTATGGGAGGTAGACGTCGTGGCCCACAGAGGGGTTCAGACCTGCAGTACCGTTTGACTATAGATTTTGAAAAGGCTGTTTTTGGTGGGAGTGAAGAGATAAGTATACCCAGGACTGAGACCTGTGATACATGTCATGGTTCAGGGGCTAAACCAGGTAGTAAGGCCAGAACCTGTCCACAGTGTAATGGAAATGGCCAGGTCAGGACTTCACAGCAGACACCTTTTGGTCATTTTACCCAGACAAGGGTTTGTGATAAATGTGGGGGTACTGGTAAGGTTATAGATAATCCCTGTCCAAATTGTCATGGTCAAGGGAAGATCAGGAAAAGGAGAAAGATTACAGTTAATATCCCTGCTGGGGTCTCGAATGGGAATAAATTAAGAATGTCCGGTGAGGGTGAGGCTGGTGATCATGGTGCAAGAAATGGTGATTTATATATTGTAATTCAGGTCAAAGAACATAAAATCTTCAAACGTAAACAAGATAATATTTATTGTGAGGTACCAATTAATTTTGTTCAGGCTATACTTGGTGATGAGATTGAAGTACCTACACTGGAAGGAAAGGTTAAGTTTACTATTCCAGAAGGTACTCAACCTGGTACTACTTTTAGATTGAAGAACAAAGGTATTGCACATCTTAATAGTTACGGTAGAGGAGATGAGTACATTAAGGTAAAGGTAGTGATTCCTAAAACCCTTAGTGAAAAACAGAAGAAGATCTTAATGGAATTTGCTGAGGAATCTGGTGAAGAGATTAATCCTGAACACAAAAGCTGGTTGGAGAAAGTAAGGGATGTTCTTGGGGTGTGATAAATGAACTGGCAGGAAGTAAGGGTTGAAATAGCTAAGGAGGCAGCTGAGGCAGTTGCCCATTATCTACAGGAAAATAGTAAACATGGTGTAGTAATTAAAGAGAATGATGAATACATGGAAATTACTGCTTATTATCCAGCTGATGATAGTTTTTCAGAAAATCTAAGGGATTTAAAGGAATGGGTTAAAAATTTGAAGAAATTCGGTCTTGAGACTGGTAAAGTGAAGTACCAGTTACAATTAACAGCAGAAGAAGACTGGTCTACAAGTTGGCAATCTTTTTTTAAGCCTCTTTATCTGGGTGATAGGTTTTTAATATGTCCTGGTTGGGAAGATTGTGATGATGAAGAACGTATTATTATTAAAATAGACCCGGGTATGGCTTTTGGGGTAGGTAGTCATGAAACTACAGAATTATCTATACAACTCCTGGAAAAGTATATAGGTAATAAGACAGTTAAAATGCTCGATATTGGTACGGGGACAGGGATATTATCTATTGCTGCTGCCTATCTTGGTGTTAATAATATTTTAGGGATAGATATTGATAAAGCAGCAGTTAAGGCTGCTAGAGAGAATATTGTAATAAATAATGTTAGTGACAGTGTTACGGTAATCCAGGGGGATCTTACTGAGGGCTTAAGTGGTAAATTTCCATTGATTATCGCTAATTTATTACCAGATATTATAGAAAGACTCTTAAAAACAGTCGTTTCTTTAATGGAAAAAGATGGTCTTTTAATATTATCAGGAATTATTAGTAATAAAGAAGATAAAATTATAAATTTAGCCCGTGGAGAGGGATTAACAGTGATTGAGCAGTGTTTCTTAGGGGAATGGGTTAGCCTGGTATTAAGGAAGGATTGATATTATGCACAGATTTTTTGTAGATAAGGATGATATTGATGGTAGTGTGGTTAGAATCACAGGAAGTGATTTTAACCACCTTTCTCATTCACTAAGATTAGCCCCAGAGGATAAGATAATTGTCTCTAATGGGGACGGCTGGGATTATCTTGTTGAACTACAAAATTTTAGTGATCAATCTGTTAAAGGCAGGATTATAAATAAGGAAAAAAACCGTTCTGAACCTTCATTAGATATAACAATAGCCCAGGCTATTCCTAAAAAGACTAATATGGATTATATTATTCAAAAATGTACTGAACTTGGGGTGAAAAATTTTATACCCCTGGATACTACTAGAACTATTGTTAAGTTAAAAGGGAGAAAAGAAGAAAAGAGAGTAAATAGGTGGCAGAAAATAGCCAGAGAAGCTGCTAAACAAGCCGGCCGGGGTATGATACCAACTGTTGCCAGGGTACATAAATTAAGGGATTTAGTAAAATATAAAGATAAATATAATTTAATTATCATACCATGGGAAGAAGAGAAGTCTTGCTCACTTATCAACCTAAAGGACAAAATAAGGGCAGTAGATAAGAGGGTACTAATAATTATTGGTCCTGAAGGGGGGTTTTCTGCTGAAGAAGTAGCAAGTATTACTAAGATAGGTGGAATATCAATTACTTTGGGACCTAGAATTTTACGGACTGAAACGGCTGGTTTAGTTACTGCTACTGTAGTACTATATGAGACAAATGATTTAGGGGGAAATTAATATGGCAACAGTAGCCTTCCATACACTGGGGTGTAAAGTTAACCACTATGAATCTGAAGCTATGATGGATCTCTTTAAAGATAAGGGCTATCAACTTGTTGATTTTAATGATAGGGCTGATATATATGTTGTAAATACATGTACTGTTACTAATGAAGCAGCCCGTAAATCGAGGCAGCTTGCCAGGAGGGCTAAGAGAAATAACCCGGTAGCAACTGTAGTAATGGTTGGTTGTTATACCCAGGTTTCACCGGATGAGGTTAGTAATATTGAGGAAATAGATTTAGTAATTGGGACTTCTAAGAGGACTGATATTGTTAGAATGGTTGAGGAAGTGAGGTCTAACTGTAATTTCACTGCGGAAATAGTTGATTGGCAGGAACTCAAAGAATTTGAAGAACTAAGGGTTAATACCCTGACAGAAACCACAAGAGCCTATGTTAAGGTAGAAGAGGGGTGTAATCAGTTCTGTACTTATTGTATTATACCTTATGCCCGGGGGCCGGTTCGAAGTAGGGAGATAGATTCTGTCCTTGAGGAGGTAGAAGAACTTGTTAATGGTGGTGTTAAAGAAATAATATTAACAGGTACCCATCTAGGGGCATATGGTTATGACTGGGGGGAAAATGATAGTTTAGTAAAATTATTAAAACATTTATCTGCTGTTGATGATTTAGCCCATATCAGGTTGAGTTCTATAGAGGTTACAGAAATAAACGATAATTTATTAGCCCTGATTGCCAGAGAAGATAAACTCTGTTCCCATTTACACCTTCCTTTACAGAGTGGAAGTGATTATATACTTAAAGCTATGAAAAGACCTTATTCAAAACGAGAATTTAATGTGGTTGTAGATAAGGTCAGGAATATAATAGAAGATATTGCTATAACTACTGATCTTATTGTAGGCTTTCCTGGTGAAGAAGAAAAGTATTTTAAAGAGAGCTATGATTTTGTTAAAGAAATTGCTTTTAGTAGGCTTCATGTTTTCCCATTTTCAGCCCGGCGTGGTACCCCAGCTGCAAAAATGAAAGGCCAATTAGCTGGGGATATAAAGAAATACTATAGTAAGATGATGCGTCAGTTAAATAAGGAATTAATGCAACAGTATCAACAGGGGTTTATTGGTGATATAAGAAGCCTTATTATTGAGGAAAAGAGGGATTACCAAACAGGTAAACTTACAGGTATGACTGATAATTATCTTAGGGTATTATGTGATGGTGATAATGAAATGATGGGAAAACTGGTAGATGTAAAATTAATTAATAGTTTTAATCATGAGAATCTTATTGGTAAAATTGTAATATAATAGAAAACTGTATCAAAGAAAAGCAGGAATTCTTTTTTCTATAGCGAAATATAAATTAAAGGATGGTGATTAATAAATGAGTGATTGTATTTTTTGCAAGATTGCAAGTGGTGAGATGGATACTAAATTACTTTATGAAGATGAGCGGGTGGTTGTTTTTAGTGATATTGATCCACAGGCACCAGTACATTTGCTTATTATACCTAAAAAACATATATCAACTTTACTGGATATTTCAGCAGAAGATCAGGATTTAATTGGATACATATATATGATTGCTGCCAAATTAGCGCGCGAAAATGGTATTGCTGAAGATGGGTTTAGAGTGGTATCTAATTGCAATGAAGATGGTGGTCAATCAGTTTATCATATTCATTTTCATTTACTGGGTGGACGCAGTATGCAGTGGCCTCCAGGTTAATATAATCAATATATGGAAGTTTAATGATAATATTTTCAGGGAGGTGAAAAAGATAACCTCTTTAAGAGAAAAATTACTTGATGATATGAAAACTGCTATGAAGTCAAAAGATAAGGAACGCTTATCTGTAATAAGGATGGCTCGGGCTGCTATAAAAAATGTAGAGATTGATAAAAGAAAAGACCTTGATGATAATGAGGTAGTGGAAGTTATTGCCCGCGAAGTAAAACAAAGAAGGGATTCAATTAGAGAGTATGAAAAGGCAGGAAAAGATGATATTGTTACGGGTTTACAAAGGGAAATAAAGGTTCTGGAAAAATACTTGCCTGAACAGTTAACAGAAGAAGAGATTGCAAAATTAGTAGATGATGTAGTTAAAGAGATTGGTGGAGATGATATGTCAGATATGGGAAAGATTATGGGGGCAATTATGCCGAGGGTAAAAGGCCGTGCTGATGGTAGAATTGTCAATAAAATTGTACAGAGGAAATTAAGTTAAGGGTGAGGCCAGGATTTCCTGGCCCTTGTTTTTCTCATATTTTTTTACATATAGCAGAATAATACTAATAGTTTATCTACTGTAGAAAGGTGGTGATAAATGGATGAGAGGGGTTAAGTTTGTTTTTTGCTTGATGATATTATTTATTGTTTTATTAGTTTTATCTGTTCAGGCTGTTGATAGGACAGAAATTGTCTATAAGATACCTATTACGGGTGAGATAGATAGGGGTTTAGTATATCTGGTAAAAAAGGGTATTAGTGAAGCGGAGGCAGAGGGTGCTGACCTGCTTATTTTTGAGATTGATACTTTTGGTGGGTATGTTAATTCAGCTATAGAGATAAAAGACCTTATCTATAATTCCAGGATCAAAACCCTTACTTTTGTTAAGGGTAGGGCCTGGTCTGCAGGGGCTTTGATTACCCTGGCAGGTGATATAGTTGCAATGGTACCTGGTAGTAGTATTGGGGCTGCTGAGACAAGACCTAAGGAAGAGAAATATATTTCTGCCCTGAGGAAGGAATTTAAAGCAACGGCTGAAAGTAGGGGGAGAGACCCAGAAATAGCAGCTGCTATGGTTGACTCTGATCTTGAGATTGAAGGGTTGATTGCTGCTGGTAAATTACTTACATTAACTGCTGATGAAGCAGTAACACATAATATGGCAGAATATAAGGTGGGTAACCTTACAGAGTTATATGATTTAATGGATTTTTCACCAGCCCGGATTCTTTCTGTACAGGTTAGTTCAGCTGAGAAATTGGCCCGTTTTATTATAAATCCCAATATTAGTACTGTGTTATTAACTATTGGTTTGATAGCATTAATTGCCGAAGCCTTTATAATGGGATGGGGGATAGCGGGGACAGCTGGTCTTCTCTCCCTGGGGGTGGTATTTAGTAGTTATATCTATTTAGGTGTTGCTGGTTGGGGAGTAGTTGTTTTGCTGGTAGTCGGTTTAGTATTGTTAGCCCTGGAGATATTTGTTGTCCCCGGATTTGGTATTACAGGAATAAGTGGAATTCTTGCTATTTTAGCGAGTTTCTATTTACTCTTTCCTACACCGACCACGGCTTTATTTGCGGTAGCAACAGTTCTGATACTATCAATTGCAGCTACTATCGTTATTTTAAAGCTGTTTGGCGGCAGCCGGTTCTGGCAGAGGATCTCTCTTAGGGAAAGTCAGACTAAAGATTTAGGTTATATTGCTCAGTATGATAAAAAAGAATATCTGGGTAAGACAGCCTATACATTGACATCTTTAAGACCAGCTGGTCTTATAGAGATCGATGGTAAAAGACTTGATGTTGTAAGTGATGGTGGTTTTATTGATAAGGATGTCAAGGTTAAGATAATAAAAATTACTGGTAACCGTATTGTAGTTAAACAAATTAAGGAGGATGAGTAATTTGACTGAAGTGTTGGCGATACTACTTATAGTTCTTGGTATAATCTTTTTGTCGGTTTTCTTTTATTTTATCCCTCTGGGATTATGGGTTTCTGCTGTAGCAGCTGGTGTACGGATTGGTTTTTTTAACCTAATTGGAATGAGGTTAAGGAGGGTTGTACCTTCATTAATAGTAGGGCCTATGATTAAATCACATAAAGCAGGATTAAAACTAGGGAGTGATAAACTGGAAGCACACTATCTGGCCGGTGGTAATGTAGACCGTGTAGTAGATGCTTTAATAGCGGCCCAGCGTGCTGAAATAGATTTGAGTTTTGAAAGGGCAGCTGCTATTGACTTAGCTGGTAGGGATGTACTGGAGGCTGTACAGATGAGTGTAAATCCTAAAGTAATTAAAACACCGGTTGTAACAGCTGTTGCTATGGACGGGATTCAGGTTATGGCTACTGCCCGTGTAACAGTCAGGGCCAATATTGAACGGCTTGTTGGTGGTGCTGGTGAGGAAACAGTGCTGGCCAGGGTTGGTGAAGGTATTGTCACTACTGTTGGTTCTGCTGTTACCCATAAAAAGGTACTGGAGAATCCGGATTCTATTTCAAAAACTGTCCTGGGTAAGGGTCTTGATTCAGGTACTGCTTTTGAAATTCTATCTATTGATATTGCAGATGTTGATGTTGGCAAAAATATTGGTGCCCAACTGCAGACTGATCAGGCTGAAGCCGATAAAGAGATTGCCCAGGCCAAAGCTGAAGAACGAAGGGCCATGGCTGTTGCTCAGGAACAGGAAATGAAAGCTAAAGTACAGGAAATGCGGGCTAAGGTTGTTGAGGCTGAAGCAGATGTACCAAGGGCTATGGCAGAAGCGATGCGTTCTGGTAATATGGGTGTTATGGACTACCTTAATCTACAAAATATTAAGGCTGATACCGGTATGAGAGATAATATCTCCAAATTAGGAGGTAATTCCAGTAATAGCTCTGAAAAAAAGATAGATGATGAGGATAAATAAGGGGTTGATCTAGATGGATGATATCTTAGGTGCTGTTATCTGGATAATTATTATGGTAGTGGGTTTCTACCTTAAGGGGAATAAGAATAAATCGGAAAATAAGCATAATACTAAAGAAAAAATTGGGAATAAATTGAATGATTTCTTTAAAGGAACTGTTGATGAAGAGGATGATTATCTACCAGCTTATATGGAATCTAAAGGGAGCAGTATGCTTGACTCCAAAGTTGCTGAGGATGGTATAGATGAGAAACCAGTAGGTATTAGTGAAAATAGTAGTAAGAAAAAAAATACTAAGGTTGCCATTAAGGACTTTACCCAAGCTGAAAAGGAAGATAAGCCTCAGGGGTATAAGACTGCCAAAAAGGAAGATTGTAATTACGATTTGCAGATTAATAGAGAAAGGGATATTATACAGGGGATAATATTTAAAGAAATATTAGATAGTCCCCGGGCTTTAAAACCCTATCGCCCAATTTATTATCGTAGAAAATAACTACAAAAACCCCATTAACCATTGTAAGTTAATGGGGTTTTCCCTGTTTAAACTAATTAATTTTGTTAATAATAAGGGACAGGGGGTTAGAGTAGTGTTTAGTCTTATTATCAAAACAACATTTATTTATTTTGCAATGCTTGTTATAATTAGAATAATGGGTAAAAGGGAGATTGGTCAATTATCACCTTTTGACTTGGTAATTGCTATTATGATTGCAGAATTGGCTATTTTCCCAATTGAAAATGAAGAATTAGGAATTATTGACGGCCTTGTACCGATTATAGTCCTGGCGTTTTTGGAAATATTGCTGTCGATTCTTTCCTTGAAGAGCATTTTTATAAGAAGATTGGTAAGTGGTCGGCCAGAGATATTAATAAAAAATGGGGAGATATTGTATGAGGCATTAAAGAAAACTAAGTATAATGTTAATGACCTCTTACATCAATTGAGAATGAAAGATATCTTTGATATTGACGATGTAAAAGTAGCCTTACTGGAAACATCAGGTGATATTACAGTGTTAAAACAAAGTGATGATTCCTTTAAATTACCTGTAATTATAGATGGTAAGATATCTTATAATAAAGAACTTGTTAATATTAATAAAGAGTGGTTGCAGAAAAAACTGCAGGATATAGGGGTAGATAAATCTCAAATCTTACTGGCTACTATTGATGAAAATAAAGAATTAAAGATATATCAAAGGAATGGTGATGATCAATAAAATGGGGTTTTATAATCAATTTGCTAGTTATTATAATGATGTTTTTCCTTTATCAGTAGAAAAATTAAATTTTTTAAGTACTAAGTTTACTGATACTGATGATGGAAATAAAATTCTAGATATTGGTACTGCAACCGGGAGTTATGCAATTGCCTTAGCAGAAGAGGGTTATCAGGTTTCTGCCGTGGACCTTAATCAGGAAATGATAAAATTAGCCCGCTTGCGCGTAGTTAATAGTAATTTAGCAGTGAATTTTAAAGTTGCTGACATGTTAAAACTTGATAAACTATATAGTGAAAATTATTTTAATGGTATTTATTGTATCGGAAATGTGCTTGTTCATCTTGATACAAAGAAAGATATTAAAAAAGCCCTTGGAATTATGGCAAAATTATTAAAACCAAAAGGTGTTGTTATTATTCAGATTATTAATTATCAACGAATCTTAAAAAATAATGTTACACAGTTACCAGTGATAATCAACGAAGACAAGGGGATTACTTTTAGCAGGAGATATTTACTGGAAGACAGTAAAGACAAGATTAGATTTATAACAAATCTGAGTATAGATAAGGGAGTAAGAAATAGTTATCAAAATACTATAAAGCTGTTACCATTACTGCCTGATGAATTATTGGATATTTTGGGTGAAATAGGTTTTCAGGATGTAAAACTATATGCTAGTTTTTCAGGGGAAGGTTTTAATGAACAGGCAGTACCATGTATTGCTGTGGGACGATTGTAAGATTTTTAATATGTGTTATAATATAAATTAACCTAGCATTATTCTCCTTTTTTATGCATAAATTTTTAATGCAGGGGAAGGGGGATAATAATGGATAAAATAAAAAAACAATTTTTAGATATCTTTGATCTATCGCCTGAAATTGTTCTTGATTTACCATTAATAATGCTGGTAGGTCAGCAGAAATTATATATAGAAAATCATAAGGGAATAAAAAATTTTGATAGTGATAAAATTAAAATCAGTATCAATAAGGGTTATCTTATTTTTTCAGGAAAAGAATTAGTTGTTGAGGAGATCAGGGAAGACTGCCTCTTTATTTCGGGAAATATTGTAATGATTCAATATGAAAAAAGGGGAGGGGCTGTCTAGTGCTCAAATATCTGATCAGGTTTATTAAGGGTTATTTAGTAATAGATATTACAGGTAATGCTTTGGAGAGATTTATTAACCAGATGATAACCCTGGATATTTTTATATGGGATTTAAGAAGGATTAAAAAGAGTCATTACCGTGCTAAGATATATACCGTTGATTTTAACAAACTAAGGTTACTTGTAAAAAGGAGGAAATGCCGGGTAAACATAGTCGAAAAAAAGGGATTACCTATCCTTTTTTTCAGGACTTATAAACGGAAATTTCTCTTAATAGGTTTTTTAATATTTATACTCCTGTTTTATGCTGGCTCATCTTTTTTATGGTTTATTGAAATAGAAGGCTTAGAGACTATTGATAGAGAGGATATAATTAATATTCTTGAACATAATGGTATAAAACCAGGTATTTATAAAAGGAATATTAATCCTACAGATCTGGAGAGGGAGCTTCTAAAAAATGAATCTGGACTGATCTGGGCAAATGTAAGGTGGCAGGGAACCTGCCTTAATATCAGGCTTGTAGAAAAGAAAACGGTTTCTAAAACAGCTAAGGGTAACGTAGTAGCAGCTAAAAATGGGGTTATTAATGATTTTATTGTATTAAAGGGAAGAGGAATTGTTAGTAAGGGTGATACTGTTACTGAGGGCCAGCCTTTAATTTTAGCTGGAGAAGGGGAAGAGAGGGCACATGGGATTGTCAGGGCATATGTATGGTATACAGCAGAAGCACTGTGCCGGTATAATATAAATGAGGTGATTTTTACTGGAGAAAATAGAAAGTTCTGGGGAATTAAAATTGCTGATAAAACTTTCTGGTTGAAGCCGATAAATGCCAATTTTAATAATTATAAAAGAAAAAGAGAAATAAAAACAATTCCAAAATGGAGGAATATTAATATCCCTCTAGAATTAATAATAGAAGAGCATAGGGAGATCAAATTTATATCAGAAAAATTAAGTAGGGAATCTGCGATCTTTCTGGCTAAAGAAAAGGCTTTATATACTATATTATCAGATATTCCTGCTGATGCAGTAATTCATAGTGTACAGTCAAGGGATATTAGTCTTGATGATAAGACAGTTAAAATAAAATTATTGGTCAAAGTAGAAGAGGATATTGCAGATCTACCAGGTATAGATAAGGAGGGTTTTAGTGTCAAAGACTGAAAAAACAATTGTATTTGATGATTATCAAGTTCTCCAGAATCTTTTTGGCAATAATGATAATAATCTTAAGATAATTGAAAAGAAAAATGGGATTAAGATTATTGCCCGTGGTAATTCTATTAAAATTAGTGGAGAACAAAGTGAGGTTGAACAAACTGAAAATATAATAAAAAAGCTTAGTGAGATTACTCGAAATAAAACAATTACAGAGCGTGAAGTTAAATATGCTGTAGAATTATTAAAAAGAGATGAGGGAATTGATTTAACAGATCTATATAGTGATGTGTTACAGGTCAGTTATCGTGGGAAGAAAATATCTATTAAGACATTGGGGCAGAAATTATATATTGAGGCTATCAAGAAGTCGGATATTGTTTTTGCTATTGGACCTGCTGGTACAGGTAAAACATATCTGGCTATGGTTATGGCGGTTAAATATCTCTTAAACAAGGTGGTAAATAGGATTATTCTTACCAGGCCTGCTATAGAGGCAGGTGAAAAACTAGGTTTTTTGCCTGGGGATATGCAGGATAAGGTTGACCCTTATTTGAGGCCTTTATATGATGCTTTATATGATATATTAGGTCCTGAAAAAGTTGCCCAGTATCTAGAAAAAGATATTATAGAGGTTGCACCACTGGCTTATATGAGGGGGCGAACTCTTGATGATTCATTTGTAATCCTGGATGAAGCCCAAAATACTACCCCTGAACAAATGAAGATGTTTTTAACCAGGATAGGTTTTAATTCACAGGCAGTAATAACAGGTGATATTACTCAGGTAGATTTGCCAGGGAATAAGAATTCTGGATTAAACCAGGTCAGGGAAATATTGCAGGGTATTAAGGGAATAGATTTTGTCTATTTATCTAAAGAAGATGTTGTAAGGCATGAATTGGTAAAAAAAATAATTCAGGCTTACGAAAGGCATGAGGACAGGAGTTGATTATGCTTAATCATAGTATTTTAAATAAATGGTGGAAAAAACTCTCTAAAAAAAGTGCTTCTATTAGCCCACACAGCAAGAAAATGTTTTGGGGGATCTCCTTTATTATAGTTATTATACTAATTTTAACTATTGATCTTTTTCCTAGTAATGTCAATTTAGAAACTGGACAAGTTAGTAAGCGGGATATTGAAGCCCCGATGACAATAACCTATGTTGATGAAGAAAAAACTGCTGAACTAAAGAGCATTGCTGCTGAATCAGCAGGTAGGGTCTATGAAGAAGATCGAAATATTGAAAATAGAATTGAAAAAGATATTAATGGTCTTTTTAAACAGATAAAAGAACTGAGGGATGAGGAAACAGCAGTTGACGAAGAAATGACTGCTGTAGATGGGAAAAATAGAGAAGAGTTAATTAAAGATATTGAAGCTAATTATCCAGTAATTACGCTTGAGACAATTGAAATTCTATTAGAAACCCCTCCAGATCTTTTTAATGAACTGGAACAAAGGTCTGTTAATACCATAAAGCTTAAGTTAAAGGAGCGTATTCATCCCGAAGACCTACCTGAAATCAGGGAAGAATTAGTACAGGAAGTAATGGCTATGGATCTTAATAAGGAATACCGGCTTGTCCTGGCAAATATTGTGGAAACAATGATCAGACCTAATATGATATTTGATGAAGAGGCTACTAAAAAGAAACAGGAAGAAGCAGTTAAAAAGGTTGTTCCCTACAAACATACGATTAAACAGGGTGAAATGATTATCAGGAAAGGAGATATAGTTACTAGTGAGGATATAAAAGAATTAGAAGCTCTTGGTCTACAGAGACCACAAATAAATTATCTTTCGATATTTGGTATAGTAACAATTATTCTTACATTAATTGTTATGGCCTGTCTGTATTTCTATAAATATCAACCTGACGTCTGGGAGGCACAGCCTAAAATAATTTTATTGCAGTTATTAGTAATAATTGTGTTAATAATAGCCAAAATAATTGATATTATACCAGCAGTTAATTATTTTCATCTGCCTTACCTGGTACCAGTTGCTATTGCTTCAATTCTGACAACTGTCTTAATCAGTACTGATGTTGCAGTTGTTTTAACAGTGTTTATTAGTTTTCTGGTAGCAATTATTTTTAATAATGATTATAATATAGCGCTTACTGGGTTTATTGGTGGTTTGGTTGGTATTTTTAGTGTTTCAAAACTGAGCCAACGTAATGACCTGGTAAGGGCAGGATTTAATGTAAGTGCGGTTATGGTAGTACTAATTATGGGTTTGACTTTTAATAGCCCTTTCAGGGGATGGCTTGATCTATTGGGTTATATTTCAGCTGGGGTAATTAATGGGGTTTTAGTGGCAATTCTGGCTAATGGCCTTTTGCCTTATTTGGAAAATGCCTTTGGGTTAACCTCATCGGTTAAGTTGCTTGAATTATCTAACCCCAGTCATCCATTAATAAAGAGACTTTTGGTGGAGGCTCCAGGAACATACCATCATTGTGTAATTGTGGGTAATCTGGCAGAAACAGCAGCAGATAATATTGGTGCAGATTCCCTCCTGGCCAGGGTTGGTGCTTATTACCATGATATTGGAAAGATGAAAAGGCCATATTTCTTTATTGAGAACTATTATGCAGCAGATAATCCACATGATAAACTGTCTGCTAATCTTAGTGCTTTAATAATCAAGTCTCATGTAAAAGATGGTGTGGAACTGGCCCGGGAATTTAAGCTTCCTGAATCTATCATAGATATTATCAGACAGCATCATGGTACAAATCTTATTGCATATTTTTATCAGCAGGCTATAGAGGAAACCAGTGAACATGATAATGTTGAGGAGAGTGATTTTCGTTATGATGGACCTAAGCCTCAGACCAGGGAATCAGCAGTTATCATGCTGGCTGATATTGTTGAGGCAGCTATTCGCTCCAAAAACTTTAATAAAAATAATCACAACCGGATAGAGGGATTTGTCCGGGAATTGATTAGAAATAAATTGATTGAAGGACAGTTAGATGAATCTGACCTTAGCCTTAAAGAACTGGATATAATTACGGAGAGTTTTGTTAAGGTGTTAACTGGTATTTATCATCAAAGAGTAGAATATCCTGATAGTCTATTAAAAGAGATGAAAAGGGTTGATAAGAGTGATAAGGATAGAGATAAATAATAAACAGGATTTAGTAGAGCTTGATAATAACATTTACAAGCTTTTCCAGGAGATAGCTGAACGGACATCTCAAATAGAGGGATATAATCAGGGTGAGATTAGTTTTGCTCTGGTTGATAATAAGATTATTAGAGAATTAAATAAAAAATACCGTAATAATGATCAGGCAACAGATGTCTTATCTTTTCCTATGGATGAGGAAATCTGGGGGGATATAATAATTTCAACAGAGAGGGCAGCTGCTCAGGCTAAAGAATATGGGCATTCCTTAAAAAGGGAACTCGGTTATCTGGCTGTTCATGGTATAATGCATCTTCTAGGATATGACCATAAAACACCTGGTGAAAAAGCAGAGATGCGTTATAAGGAAGAACGTGTTTTAAGTGAGTTGAATCTTCAGCGCTAATAAGGTTAGGTGATTCTTTGTGCAGTTTCATAGTTTAAGTGATAGTTTTAATTATGCCTTTGAAGGGCTGATTCATGCCTTTAGAACCCAGCGTAATATGAAAATTCATTTTATAGTAGCATTTATAGTACTCTTTGGAAGTTTGTTTTTTGAAATAGGGAAAATACAATTAGTATTGCTTTTTACGGTGATTAGTTTTGTAATTGCTATGGAGCTTATTAATACAGCTATTGAGGTTGTTATAGATATGATAAGTCAGCAGTATTCTTTAAGGGCTAAAATTGCCAAAAATGTTGCAGCAGCAGGGGTGTTTATGGCTGCAATTAATGCGGTTATAGTTGGTTATTTGATCTTTATTGATGATCTCAGGTCTTTGAGTTTTTCTTTGATAAATGATATTCAACAGGAAACAGCTCACTTAAGTTTTATAAGTCTGGGTTTATTAGTAATTATAATTATAGCATTAAAGGCAGTGGGAGAAAGCGGCACACCTCTTCAAGGTGGTATGCCGAGCGGTCATAGTGCCATCTCCTTTCTAATAGCAACTATCATAGTATTTTTGACCATGGATATTGTTATTGCTTCCCTAGTTTTTTTATTGGCTTTACTGGTTGTCCAGAGCAGGCTTCAGTCAAGGACTCATACGATGTTAGAAGTGGTAATTGGAGCGCTGATAGGAATATTGCTAGCTGTAGTAATATTTAAACTTTTTGCTTAGTTATAAGTGTATGTTCGAAAAGGTATAATCCCCGGCTGGTATATACTGATACTTTTCGAACAGACTCTATAAATAACTTGGATTATTGAGGTGTATTTATGATCATATATTTAGCAAGTCTCTTATTGCTTTTTGCTTTATCTGCATTTTTTTCAGGTTCGGAAACCGCTCTTATGTCGGTGAATAGAGTTCGAATCAAAGAACTTAGTAATCATGGTGATAAAAAAGCAGTTCTGGTAGATAAATTATTAAAAAAACACACAAGACTTTTAGCTACTATTTTAATTGGGAATAATTTAGTTAATATTGCTGCTTCCGCTATTGCAACATCTGTGGCAATTAAACTTTTTGGTAATAAAGGGGTAGGGATTGCTACCGGTGTAGTGACATTAATAGTTTTGATTTTTGGAGAGATAACTCCTAAATCAATTGGCAGTAAAAAAGCGGTAAAATACTCTAAATTAGCAGCCCCGTACCTTTATTGGATGGAAAGGTTTTTGTCACCAGTTATATCATTTTTCGTTTATCTTATAAAATTAGTCGTAGGTGAAGCTAATCCTTTATCATCATCTTTTTTAAGTGAAGAAGAAATCAGACGTTTTGTTAATGTTAGTGAAGAAGAGGGAGTAATTAAAAAGACAGAACGGAAAATGATAAATAGTATTTTTGAATTTGATGATACCACAGTTAGGGAAGTAATGATACCGAGAATTGATATGGTTTGTGTTGATGAAGGTATTGAACTAGATGATTTTATTAAATTAGCTGTTCAAAAGGGTCATTCTCGTATCCCAGTTTATCATAATACAACTGATAAAATAAAGGGACTAATATATGTTAAAGATTTACTGGAATTGTTAATGACTAAAAAGAAAGATTTTGTAATTAGTGATTTTCTTCGTCCCGCTTTTTTTATTCCTGAGAGTAAGAAGATTAATGAATTATTAACTGAGATGAAAAAGAGGAAAATACATATTGCTATAGTTTTAGATGAATATGGTGGTACAGCAGGTTTAATTACTATAGAGGATTTAATAGAAGAAATCATGGGTGATATCCAGGATGAATATGATCTGGAGCCAAAACAGATTGAGTTTTTAAATGATAAGGAGATGATAGTAGACTCAAGGGTAGAAATAGATGAATTAAATGAAATACTACCTGACCCATTGAGTGATGAAGATAATTATAAGACTATTAGTGGTTTTATACTTTATTACCTTGGTTACCTTCCAGATGAAGGGGAAAGGATTGTTTTAAATGATTTGCTTATTCAGGTTGAAAAAACTAGTGAACATAGAATAGAGAGATTAAAAATTATTAGTAATAGCCCTTTTAATGGCTTTGATGATAGGGAGTGATCAAGTGTTTAAGAAGATAAGAAATTTATTTTTAACCGGTATGGTAGTTGTTTTACCCCTGGTGGTTTCAAGCTATATAATTTACTTTTTGTTTAGTATTATTGATACAGGTACAGAACCATTGATAGAGTTGATTTTTGGGCGTGATATACCAGGTGTAGGAATTATTTTTACCTTTATTATTATTTTATTGATTGGTATTTTTGCTACTAATGTTATTGGAAAAAGGATAATTCAATTTGGGGAAAAGATGCTGCTAAAGATACCATTTTTTCGTAATATATATATTAGTATTAAAAAGGTAATGGATGCCATTTTTACAAGACAGCATAGTTCTTTTAAGAAACCAGTATTATTTGAATATCCCAGAAAAGGCCTTTATCAAATAGGTTTTCTTACTAAAGAATCTTCACCATATTTTGATTCTATAACAGGTGAAGAGCTATATAATGTTTTTTTACCAACTACCCCTAATCCAACTTCGGGAATGTTTGTTATGGTTCCCAAGAAGGATGCCATAATTCTTGAGTTAAGTATAGAGGAAGCCCTTAAACTAATAATCTCGGGTGGTATTCTTGACCCTGAAATAATGTCTTTTGCTAAGGCGAGGTAAGGTAAGGGATAAGGAGAGGTGTTTATGTTGAAAAAATCAGGATACATATTATATACAGCGGTTATTTTGATTATACTGCTTAATATTATTTTGTTTCTTCGTATATTGGGTGTATTTTATTTTCCTGGTGAAATAACGCCGTTAGATAGGGCTTCCCAGGGGGCTCAATCTGTAATCGAATATAGCGAAGAATTAGCAAAAAGTTATGGTGTAGACGAACAGAAGTCGGTTACTGATATATTGGCCAGGTTTAAATATGAAGTTGAAAAAGCAAATAATGCAGAAGAACTGGCCAGTTTAATGGTAGACTACGGTCGACAGACACAGGATATAATTTTTCGTGAACTTCAACAAAAACGGATTGATAAGGTTTTTAAGATTATTAACAGCCAGAATTTACCCAAAAAGGGGAAAATAACGATAGCCAGGACAGCTGAGCAATTAAAAATATTAGATCCTGATCAAATATTGACCAATAAAACCAGGGAAAAACTTGAAGGACTTACTTTTAATCAGACGATTGAGATTCAGATCAAGGATGGGAGGGCAAGTCTTGTCTCCACTGGTGATTTTTTTAATCAGGTAGATTTTCTACAGACAAAGCTTGCCTCTCTGGAAAGGCAATTAAAGTTGATTTCGCAAAAAGCTGGTTATGAGCCGTTAAATGGTAAGGGGATAATAATCAATGTTTATGATAAGGACAATAATCTTGAAAAAATGGGTATTGTTCATGATGCTGATATAAGAAATATTATCAATGAATTAGTAATTGCTGGTGCCAGGGGTATTGAAGTAGGTGGACAGAGATTAACTGTCCACTCGGCAATACGCTGTGTCGGCCCTACTATTCTGGTCAACAATAAACCGATCTCTGTTAATCCAATTATTATCAAGGCTGTTGGGGAGCCGAGGACTCTTGCTAGCAGCCTGGATATTGTTAGAAAACAATTGGAGAATTTTGGTATTGAAATTGAGGTCGTAGCTGAGGATAATATCCGTCTCAATGGCCAGAAAAATTATGAGAGGTGATAATATGAAGAAAGGAATTGTTGTCTTATTAATTATATTTTTAACGGTCTTCATCTTAACTGCCTGTGATTCTCCTACTGATGAACTGGCACCGGAACCAGAGAAAAAGATAGAGGATGTTATTACTCCGGAAGACAAAGAAGATGGAGAATTAATAGATGAGACAGAAGATAGAGAACAAGAAAAATTAGCAGAGACTGAAAATGATAGAGATAATCTTGCTAGTGAGAATATTGAAGATGATCGTAGTGACAGGGACAGCTCGGTAGTGATGGAGGAGGATCAGCAAATTGCATATCTATCACCGTTTACCGGGCAACCAATAGAAGAAATAAAGAGGGAAAGGGCGATAATGGCTAGTATTGAAAATACCCAGCCTGCTCGTCCACAGTCTGGTCTGGAGGATGCTGATATTGTCTATGAATTTCTGGTAGAAGGGGGCATTACCAGGTTTCTTGCCCTTTACTGGGGGAAGATACCGGATAAGATTGGTCCGGTAAGAAGTGTAAGACCTTATTTGATCAGGACTTCACAGGATTATCATGCTTTATTATTACATGCAGGAGCTAGTCCAGCAGGTTTTGCTCTTCTGCAGCAGGAAAATGTTTTTCACCTTGATCAGATCTATAATGGGAGTTATTACTGGAGGAGTAGTGATAGAAAAGCACCACATAATCTCTATACTGGTGGTGACATAGTAAAACCTTATTTGAGAAATATTACTGGTCAAAAATATACTTCTCGTTTTAATTTCCAGAATGTTAGTTTGATTAATCCGGCTCAAATAAAGGCTAATAAAATCAGCATAAACTACTGGGGTGATAATAGACTATTATATAAATATAATGAAGATAGGAATATTTACCTGAGATATTACTCAAAATATAATATTCCTCATATGACTGATACTGGTGGACGCTTAAAAACCAGGAATATCATTGTTCAATATGTAAAAACAGAGGTAATTGATGAGCAGGGTCGTCTGGAAATGGAACTTGAGGGCAGGAATAAAGCCCTGGTTTTTAAGGATGGTATAGTAATTAGTGGTTACTGGGAAAAAAATAATGATGAGTGGGCAAGGTATTATGATGAAACTGGAAAAGAAATAGAATTAAATCCTGGAAAGACCTGGATAGAGGTAGTGCCACTATCCTGTAGGGTAGAGTATGAGGAGTGATATTAAGATAAATGGCTTTTAAATCTGGTTTTGCAACTGTAATTGGCCGTCCTAATGTAGGCAAATCAACACTTATAAATACTATCATAGGTGAGAAGATAGCTATAACATCTCCTAAGCCTCAGACTACGCGCAATAAGATTCAGTCTATTTATACAGCAGAGGAAGGACAGGTGATTTTTGTTGATACACCTGGAATCCATAAAGCTAAAAATAAGTTGGATGAATATATGCTTGAACAGGCTTTTAAGAGCCTGGAAGGTATAGACCTTGTTATTATTTTGCTGGATGCTACCAGCCCTTTTGGTCATGGGGATGAATATATTCTCCAGCATAGCAAGGCTCAAGGTCTGCCTTTTTTGCTTGTTTTAAATAAGATTGATAGTTTGAGTAATAAAATGTTGGCCAGTAGAATAACTCATTATGAAGAAAAAACCGGTAGAGAGATTATACCGATTTCTGCTAAAAAGAAGAGGAATTTAAATACACTCTTTGAGGAGATATTTAAATTGCTGCCAGAAGGACCTCAATATTATCCCGAAGATATGATTACTGACCAGATTGAACAATTTATTATTGCAGAAATGATTAGGGAGAAAATATTTTATCTTACCAGAGAAGAGATACCTTATGGTGTAGCAGTAAAGATTGAAGAAATGACAGAGAGAAATAATGGTATGATATATATCAGGGCATATATATATGTGGAAAAGAAATCACATAAGGGAATAATTATAGGTAAAAATGGTTTGATGCTCAAAAAGATTGGACAGAAAGCAAGAAAAGATGTTGAAAAACTATTGCAGACTGAGGTTTATCTTGATTTATGGGTAAAGGTATTAAAAGATTGGAGGGATAAGCCGGAGTTAGTAAAACGCATGGGTTATAAGGAGTGATGATAATGGAAGAGAAAATAAAGGACTATTTACCTACTGGTTATAATAACCTGGAAAATTTTTTTGATGAAGCCTATCCGGCAGATATTGCTGATTTTTTAATGTTACTTGATAATGATGAAAAGGAATACATCTTAAAAAATAAGGCTAATATTTCATTAATTATTGATATTATAAGTTATCTTGATTATGAGAACCAGAATATTGTCGCTAAATTGATGAATGAAGAAAAGCTCTCCACTATATTATCCAGGATATATGTTGATGATGCTGTAGACTTTTTGGGGTCTATGCCTGTAGGAAAAGTAAAAAAGATCCTAAATTTAATGAAGGAGCAAAAGGCATCAGAATTACAGTCTCTGCTTGGTTATGATTATGAAAGTGCTGGTGGGTTAATGACCACTGAGTACTTGGCTTTTTATAATGACATGACTGCGGATATGGTCTTACAAAAGTTAAGGAAAATTAGTCCTGGTGCCGAGATGATTTATTATATTTATGTTATCTCAAGAAAAAAGGAATTGCTGGGGGTTTTATCAGTCAGACAGTTGTTGGCTGCCCAGCCTGATGAAAACTTAAAAGACCTAATGACAGAGAATGTAATTAAGGTTGGAATAAATCTTGATCAGGAAGAAGTAGCACATGTTTTTGCAAAATATGACCTGTTGGCTGTACCAGTTGTAAATAAAAGGAACCAGTTAATGGGTATAATAACTGTAGATGATGCGATAGATGTTATTGAAGATGAAGCAACTGAGGATATTTATAAAATGGCAGCTACCGGGGATATTCACGGTGGACTACTGGCAGCAGTGAAAAAACGAATACCCTGGTTGTTAATCTTATTAGTAGGGGACCTTTTATCTGGTTCTGTAATTAAAAACTTTGAAGAATCCTTACAGGTGGTTGTTGCACTGGCTTTTTTCATACCTGTCTTGATGGATATGGGAGGGAATGTAGGAACACAATCTTTGACTGTTGTGGTAAGGGGACTGGCTACCGGAGAATTACATTTTGCTAATTTCTGGCGTCATCTCTGGCAGGAAGTGAAAGTGGGATTTGTTATGGCTGTAATCCTGGGTTCAATGTTATCACTTATTGCTTTTTTCTGGCAGGGAAATCCCTTGCTTGGTCTAATTGTAGGGGGTTCTATGTTTATGACTCTCTTAACAGCAGTAACAGCTGGTACATCTATACCATTTATTATGGAGGCCTTTGGGGCAGATCCGGCAGTTGCTGCAGGACCGTTTATTACAACATTGATAGATATATCTGGTTTATTTATTTATTTTACAATGGCAACTATACTAATGGAAAAATTAATATAATAGCAGGAAAAAAGTAAAATATGAAGAATATAATATAGAAGAATATAATATAAAAGTGAGAATTAAGGAGTGAATAATATGGCTATTAAACCGCGTGATATGGCAAAAATGATTGATCATACTCTGTTAAAACCAACAGCCACTGTTGAAGATATAAAGAATCTATGTGAGGAGGCAGAGGAATATGAATTTGCTTCTGTCTGTGTTAACCCAATATTTGTACCACTAGCTAATAAACTATTAACTGATAGTTCGGTTAAGGTTGCAACTGTAGTTGGTTTTCCACTTGGGGCCAATACTTCTGAAACCAAGGCTTTTGAGACCAGGAATGCTATAAAAAATGGTTCCCAGGAGATTGATATGGTTATCAATATGGGGGCTTTTAAATCAGGTGCCTATGATCTGGTGCAAGCAGATATTAAGGCTGTAGTTGATGCTACCAAAACTGCTGGTGTTAGTTCAGATATTATTGTGAAGGTGATACTGGAGACATGTTATCTTAGTGATGATGAGATTGTTCAGGCTTGTAAGATCGCCAAAGAGGCCGGGGCTGATTTTGTTAAAACATCGACTGGTTTTGGGACTGCTGGTGCTACTGTGGAGGATGTTAGTCTTATGAGAAAGACTGTTGGCAGAGAGATAGGTGTCAAGGCATCAGGGGGAATAAAGAATTATGATCTTGCCCTGGATATGTTGGATGCTGGAGCCAATAGAATTGGTGCTAGTTCTGGTGTTGCTATTGTTACTGGCTTAGGCACAGCAGAAGAAGAAAAACAATAAAAATGGCTGTATTTAAAACTGAAGCTATTGTATTAAAACAATATGATCTGGGAGAAGCCGATAAAATTATTACCTTTTATACTAAAGATAATGGTAAGGTGAGGGCAGTTGCCCGTGGTGTTCGTAAAGGCAAGAATTCTGGCCTGCTGCTTCCTTTTAGTTATAATTACCTGACTGTTTATCAGGGGAAATCATTGGATAGAATAAATCAAATAAAAAACCTTTTTTCATTTTCCCCACTGCGAGAGGATATAACAAAGATGGCTTATGCCTCTTTTATGGCAGAATTAGTTGAGAAAGTAGGAATGCCAGCCGACCCTGATAAGGCCCTTTTTTCCCTGCTGCTTACTACATATCATCAGCTCTTAAAGGCAGCTGAAAAAGAGATAAAATATATTAATATTACTTTTAAAGCTCGTATTTTAGGTCTTCTGGGTCTAAAACCAGAACTTGATTCCTGTGTTTCCTGTAAAGAGAAAATACCTGTGGGTGTAAGAAATACCCTTATTTTAAAACAGGGAGGCCTGGTATGTGATAATTGTTATTGTCAAGAAGAGGGTAAGGGATATCAACTGTCAGGGGAGGCTTTGCAGGTCTTTAAGCGTTTCTTTAAAACTGGGTTTGAGTTGAGCAAATTAAAGATCTCAGGAAAGGCTTTTAATGAACTGGATTCTTTTATTGATGATTATATGGTCTATCATTTAGATATTCATTTGAAGTCAGTTGGATTTTTGAATATGATTAAAAATTTAGGTTAAACTTTTAATGAGGTGATATAATGGAAAACCTGGAGAAAATAGACTTAATCAGGCAAAGAATCGATGTTAGTTATGAAAAAGCATATCAGGCCTTGCAGGAAACGGATGGTAATGTAGTAGAGGCTTTAATAAAATTGGAAAAGGAAGGGGATGGCCAGAAAAAATTCAATCTTGATACTGATCTTTTTCATGTAAAAGGGCAGGATTTAATCAATAAGATCAAGAATATAATAAAAGAAGGCAATGTAAATAAAGTAATTGTAAAAAATGATGAGAAAACCCTGGTAGAGATACCGGTTACTGCTGGAGTAGTTAGTCTGGTTCTGTTTCCTTATTTAACATTACTAGCTGGTGCTACTGCTATGTATAAGGACTACACCCTCGAAATTGAAAGAAATAAAGAGGAAGAGCAAAATATAAATCAGCCAGAAAATGGTGAATAAAAGTTATTGTAGTGAATTATCTTGTTTGGCCGGGAAAGGTTTTACCTCATCCTTATTTCAGGATGGGGTTTTTATATGATCATGAAAATGAAAGGATGGGGTAAATATGAATTTTCAGGATTTAATTAATCTATTAAATAAATTCTGGGGTGAGCAGGGTTGTGTAATTGAACAACCCTATGATACTGAGGTAGGTGCTGGAACAATGAGCCCGGCAACTTTCTTAAGGTCATTAGGTCCAGATAAATGGAATACAGCTTATGTTCAGCCGTGTAGAAGACCAACTGATGGAAGGTATGGTGATAACCCCTTTAGATTACAGCGCTATTTTCAGTACCAGGTGATTATGAAACCTTCACCTGAAGATATTCAGGAATTATATCTTGATAGTTTAGAGTCTCTAGGTATTGATCCTTTAAAACATGATATTCGTTTTGTGGAGGACAACTGGGAATCACCTACATTAGGTGCCTGGGGTCTTGGTTGGGAAGTATGGCTTGATGGTATGGAAATAACCCAGTTTACCTATTTTCAGCAGGTGGGGGGCTTTGAAGCAAAACCAGTTACAGCAGAAATAACCTATGGTCTAGAAAGGTTAGCTATGTATCTTCAGGAAAAAGAAAGCCTTTTTGACATAGAATGGGTTGATGGAATAAGTTATCGGGATATATACCTCCAAAATGAGATTCAGCAATCAACCTATAATTTTGAGGTTTCTAGTATCAAAACATTGTTAAAATTGTTTGCTCTCTATGAAGAGGAGGCAAAAAGGGCACTGGAAAATGATCTTGTATTACCAGCCTATGATTATACCTTAAAGTGTTCTCATACTTTTAATCTTCTTGATGCCAGGGGTGCTATTAGTGTAAGTGAAAGAACAAGATATATTTCCAGAGTAAGGGAGCTTGCCCATCTTTGTGCTAAAAAATATCTGGCTATTAATGTAAAAGGAGTTGAGAAAGATGTCTAGAGAGCTATTATTTGAAATAGGCACAGAAGAACTACCTGCTAACTATATGAGTACGGTCAGGAAAGACTTTAAAAATCTAACTGAAAAAACATTTGAGAATAAAAGGCTTGTTTTTGATGATTGTCAGGTATATTCAACACCAAGGCGATTAACTCTTTACATGAAAGGTTTAACTGAAAAGCAGGAAAATAAAAGTGAATCCCTCAGAGGCCCTGCCAAGAGTATTGCCTTTGATAAGGCTGGCAAACCAACTAAAGCTGCTCTTGGTTTTGCCCGCGGACAGGGGGTAGATATTGATGAACTTATTATCAGGGATGGTTACCTCTATCTTGAGCGTGTTATTGAAGGCAAAAAAACAGTAGATATATTAGCTGATGTTTTTTTAAGTATTATTAATAAAATGAACTTTCCCAAGGCTATGCGTTGGGGGAATAGTACAGAGAGGTTTATCAGACCTATCAGGTGGTTGTTATTATTATTCGGTGAGGAAAAAATTGATTTTTCTTTTGCTGGAATAGAATCTGATAAAAAGACCTATGGACATCGGTTTTTAACTGATAAAGCTATTACTATAGATAATCCAGCAGAATATTTTTCTAAACTGGAAGATGCCTATATAGTTGTTGACCATAATAAAAGAAAGGAGTTAATATTAAAACAAATAAAGGATTTATCCCTTACTGAAGGAAATGTTCTTGTAGATGAAGAATTACTTTCTGAGGTAATAGAACTTATAGAATACCCAACTACTTTTTTCGGTAGTTTTGAGAGGGAGTATTTAAAACTACCAGAAGAGGTATTAACAACTTCAATGATGGAACACCAACGATATTTTCCTGTAGTAGATAAAAACGACAATTTATTACCCTATTTTGTGTTTGTTCGAGATGGTGCAGAGGAGTATATTGATGAGGTACGATATGGTAATGAGATGGTTTTAAGGGCCAGACTGGCAGATGCCCGTTTTTTCTATGATGAGGACTTAAAGCTCAGCCCAGTAGATAGGCGGGAAAAACTTAAAGATATAGTTTATCAGGAAAAACTGGGTAGTATGTATGATAAGGTGCAACGTATTAAATCTATTGCCTCAAAAATGGCTGTCTCTTTTGAACTTACTGCTGAACAGATAGATATTTTAAAAAGGGCAGCAGAACTGAGTAAAAATGATCTGGTTACTGAAATGGTCAATGAATTTTCAAAACTTCAGGGTATTGTGGGGAAGGAATATGCCCTGGTAAATGAAGAGAGTAGGGAAGTTGCTGAGGCGATTTTTGAACAATATCTACCCCGTTATGCTGGTGATAGCCTCCCTGAGACTGTTTATGGGCAGATAATCAGCATTGCTGATAAAATTGATAGTATTGTAGGACACTTTAGTCTAGGTCACATCCCGAGTGGTTCACAGGATCCTTTTGCTTTACGACGTCAAGCTTCAGGTATAGTAAAAATTATCATTGAAAAAGACCTGAATCTTAAACTTGACACCTTAATCAGCTACACTTTTGAGGTTATGAATAAGCAGGATGAAAAACTATTACAGGAAATAAAGGATTTTCTGGTACAGAGAGTTAATAATATATTAGAAGAAAAGGGTATCAGATATGATATTATTAAAGCTGTCATAGCAGTCAATAATAATGACCCAGTGGATCTTATGGATCGGGCAGAGGCAGTTATGGAATTGAGGGAGGATAATCCTGCCTTATTTATTGATCTGGTTAGAGGTCTTGTGCGGGCGAAAAACCTTGCCAGCAAGGCTGAGAAGGAATATAACATAGATAAGGGCTTGTTAAAAGAAAATGCTGAACTTGATTTATATAAGAGTTATCTGGAGTTTAGTGGTGAGATAAATACAATGTTTAGCCAGGGAAATTATCTGTCTGGTCTAAAGAGATTTGTAGAATTGAAGGCGGCTATTGATAATTTTCTTGATAATGTAATAGTGATGGTTGAAGATGAAGATATAAAAAATAATCGATTGGCATTATTACAAAAAGTGAGCGCTTTGATTACTGGGGTAATGGATATAGATAGTATTGCTTTAGATTAGGTTATGATTTTGGAGGGGAGGAAATATGTTAAAAAGGGTTGATATTGAAAAAAGAGAAGCAGAGATACTTTCTCCTTATGCCTTTTTAAGTAAGAATAGTCAGGGCAGGCTTAAGGAAGAGCCTGAGTGTGATATTCGTACTGTTTTTCAGCGTGACAGGGATAGAATAATCCATTCCAAGGCTTTTCGCCGTTTAAAACATAAAACACAGGTTTTTATTGTGCCAGAAGGGGATCATTATCGAACCCGTTTAACCCATACATTTGAAGTTGCTCAGATTGCCAGGACTATTGCCCGTAGCCTTGGTCTTAATGAGGATCTTACTGAAGCAATGGCCCTCGGGCATGACCTGGGACATACCCCTTTTGGACATGCCGGGGAATCAGCTCTTAATGATATTTCTAATCTTGGTTTTAAACACAATGAACATAGTTTACGGGTTGTTGATTATATTGAATCTTTAAACTTAAGTTTTGAAGTAAGAGATGGTATTTTAAAACATACCGGGGATGAGATACCTCTGACCCTGGAGGGAGAGGTTGTTAGAATAGCTGATCGTATTGCTTATATTAACCATGATATAGATGATGCCTTAAGGGCTGGGGTTATAAGTAGAGAAGATCTGCCGCTCAAAGAGATTAATCTTCTGGGAGAAACTCACTCAGAGAGAATAGATACTATGGTCAGGGATATGATAAACTCAAGCTGGGAGCAGAAAGTTATTAAACGAAGTCCAGCAATAAAGGATGCTACAGAAAAGCTAAGATCTTTTTTATTTCAAAAGGTTTATATTGGTTCAGCAGCCAAAAAGGAAGAAGAAAAAGCTAAAAGATTGGTACAACATTTATATGAATATTATTTATGTCATATAGATGAAATCCCTGAACATTTTAAAAGTAAAGAAAAAGGAATAAGAATAAGTAATGAACAACTGGTAGTAGATTATATTGCTGGTATGTCAGACCAGTATGCTATGAATAGATGGAAGGAATTATTTCTTCCCTTCCCCTGGATAGATAAAAAATAAAAAATATTTGCAGGAGATTGTGGATTTTTAATGAATTAATGAATATGTAAAAAAGATTAAAGCAGGAATTTTTCCTGTTATGACGAAACTTTAATTAGGGTGAGTTAAATTGCCTGGAATAAATGATAGTTTTATTGAAAAATTAAAAGACAGGGCTAATATTGTTGAGCTGGTTTCAGATTATTTATCTTTAAAGAAAGCTGGCAAAAATTACAAGGGACTTTGCCCATTCCATCAGGAAAAAACCCCTTCATTTAATGTTGATCCTGAGAAACAGTTGTATTATTGCTTTGGCTGTGGCGCTGGTGGTGATATTATTTCATTCTTGATGGAGATTGAAAATACTACTTTTATAGAGGCGGTTAAGGTTATAGCCAGAAGGGTAGGATTAGCTATACCTGAAGAGAATCCTTATGAACAACAACAGACAAAGGCAAGGGATAGGGTTTTTACTATTAATAATCTTACTGCTCGTTTCTATAATTATCTATTATTAAATGATCAAGCGGGAAAAAATGCCCTGGCTTATTTATATAAAAGGGGGTTTCAGGAAGAAGATATAAAAAAATATCAACTGGGCTATGCACCTGACAGCTGGCATGCTTTATTAAAGTTTCTGGCCTCTAAAGGATATCAGCAAGAGGAATTACATCAGATAGGATTGATTTCGAAAAGTAAGGGCAATTATTTTGATAAATTTAGAAATAGGGTGATATTCCCTATTTTTAATGTAAGGGGAGAGGTTCTTGCTTTTGGTGCTAGGGTAATAGATAGCGCTGATTCTTCTAAACCAAAGTATTTAAATTCACCAGAAACCTTAATCTATAAAAAGGGGGAAAATATATACGGATTAAACTGGGCTAAAAATTCTATTCGCAGCAATAATTATTCTATAATTATGGAAGGTTATACAGATGTTCTGACAGCACATCAATATGGTATTGATAATGCTGTGGCCTCACTGGGGACAGCACTGACAACTGAGCAGGCAAGATTGTTAAAGAGGTATGCTTCAACAGTATATATTGCTTATGATGCAGATGCTGCCGGAGCCAGGGCTACTATGCGCGGTCTTGACATATTAAAAAGTAATGGTTTAAAGGTTAGAATTGTTAGTTTGCCTGAAGATATGGACCCTGATGAATATATTAAAAAGGAAGGTGGAGATGCTTTTAGAAATTTTTTGAAGGAATCCCTTCCTTTAATTGATTTTAAAATAAAGGAACTTGTTAAGAACAGGGATTTTTCTCAAGTGGAAGAGCGAATAGATTTAACAAGGAAATTAATATATTTACTGATTAATATAGATGATAATATAGAACGTCAGGTATATGCCGATAAAATTGCAGAGAGATTTGCAATAGATAGGGCGCTTATTAAAAAAGAGCTTAATAAGGGTTTGCAGGAAAAAGATACTAAAAAAAAGGATAAAAATTATAAAAACAGATATACTAAAAAGGATAATGAGACAAATACCCCTAATAATATAAATAGAATAGAAACAATTATTATTAAACAATTGATTGATAGGCCTGATATCCGGGAAAAGGTGCTCAGGTATCTTGAAACAGATTTTTTTTCCAGGAATAATAGGAATATTATAGAGTATATTTGCGAAAATCCCCGTTTTGATGTTAAAGAAGATATTAATAAGCTTCAGGATAAAGAATTAAAAAAAAGGATGCTTGCTTTTGCGGTTGCTAATAATAATAGCAATATAATTAACAAATTTGGGGTGATTTTTAGTAAATTTATTTTAGAGGTAAAAAAAAGATTATATGCCAGGCTTCAAAATAGTGATAATATAGAACTTGACGAATTAAATATCCTGTTATTGAATTTTAAAAAGTTGTCTGCTTATAATAGGAAGGAGGGATTTTGAGTGACTGAAAAAAATGAACTCAATTCTATAAAAATTGCTGAGGTTAAAGAACTAATAGAAAAAGGTAAAAAAGAAGGAAGTTTAACATATGAAGAAATAATGGATGCTCTTGAAGAAATAGACCTTAGCTCTGATGAAATCGAAAAAATTTATGAGCTGTTTAATGAAATGAATATAGATATTCTTGATAATAATAATGATGATGAAGATAAACAGGAAGATGATGAAGAACATTTAGATATTAGTATACCTGATGGTGTTGGGATAGATGACCCGGTAAGAATGTATCTAAAAGAGATAGGTAAGGTTCCTTTATTAACTGCTGAGGAAGAGGTTAAACTTGCCAAAGGTATGGAGGCAGGTGATGAGGCCTGCAAAAGAAAGCTTATTGAGGCCAATCTACGTTTGGTTGTAAGTATAGCCAAGAAATATGTTGGCCGTGGTATGCTATTTCTTGATCTGATTCAGGAAGGTAATATGGGTTTGATTAAGGCTGTAGAAAAGTTTGACTATCGCAAGGGATACAAATTTAGTACTTATGCCACATGGTGGATTAGACAGGCGATAACACGTTCTATAGCTGATCAGGCACGGACAATACGTATACCTGTCCACATGGTTGAAACTATAAATAAATTAATCAGGGTTTCACGGCAATTATTACAGGAAATAGGTAGAGAGCCGACACCTGAAGAGATAGGTGAAGAAATGGATATGTCTGCTGAGAAGGTAAGGGAAATAATGAAGATTGCCCAGGAACCTGTTTCACTTGAAACCCCGATCGGGGAAGAAGAAGATAGCCATCTTGGTGATTTTATTGAAGATGAAGATGCCCCTGCACCAGCGTCAGCTGCATCCTTTATTTTACTTAAGGAACAGTTAGATGATGTTCTTGATACCTTAACTGATAGAGAAAAAAGGGTTCTGGAATTGAGATTTGGTATTGAGGATGGACGTCCAAGAACCCTGGAAGAGGTTGGTAAGGAATTTGGTGTAACCAGGGAAAGAATTAGACAAATAGAGGCAAAAGCATTAAGGAAATTGAGACACCCTAGTAGAAGCAAGAAATTAAAGGATTACTTAGATTAAAAAGGGTAGTAATAGAGAGCAAATAAAAGAATATACAGGTTTTTTATATTTTAAATTACTCCTATGGAATTAAATAGACACTTTGCATGATTGACCGTAAAGTTATTATATCATATAATAAGTTTTGCGCGAATAAAGATAAACTTTCTGGATAAAACAGATTATTGTAGCGGGATGTAAAGGGCCCATAGCTCAGCTGGTCAGAGCAACCGGCTCATAACCGGTCGGTCCCAGGTTCGAATCCTGGTGGGCCCACCAATGAATATGCCACCTTGTTCTAGTATACTTATAGAACAGGGTTTTTTGATTTATAGATATAATATTATTGATTCACCAAAAAAAGCAATTTGAATATAATAAAGGAGAGGGTATGATGATAAAAGTACAGGATATCCTGGATAGTTTATATAAACTTGCTCCTGTAAGCCTAGCATTTGACTGGGATAATGTAGGACTTCAGCTTGGCAGCAGGACTCAAGAGATTTCTTCTGTTTTACTCTGTCTTGATGTAGACAATAGTATATTAGATGAGGCCCTGGGGAATAACTGCCAATTGATTATTTCTCATCACCCTTTTTTCTTTAATTCTTTAAAAAATATTGATCTGGATTCTAAGCAGGGTAATATAATTAAGAAGTTTATTAATAAAAATATTAGTTTGTTGAGTTTTCATACAAATCTTGATATTGCTGTTGATGGCTTAAATGATTATCTGGCAGAAAAACTTGAGGTTTATAATTGTCAGAATCTCAAAGTCCTTAATTATGAAAAACTATATAAGTTAATAGTCTATATACCTGAGTCTCATTATGAAAGGGTTAAGATGGCTATTTTAGATGCTGGTGCCGGCTGGTTTGGTAATTATAGTCATACTTCTTTTTCTACTGAAGGTAGAGGAACTTTTAAACCGTTGCCAGATAGTCAACCTTATTTAGGTAAAAAAGGGGTTATAAATACGGTAGATGAGATAAGGTTTGAAACAATTATAAAAGAGGATGATCTAGAGACTATCTTAAAAGTAATGATTAATGAGCATCCTTATGAAGAAATTGCTTATGATCTATACAATTTGACTAATAAGGGTAGAGAAGATGGGATTGGTAGGATAGGACGCCTTAGGAAGGCATGTACTTTAAAAGAGTATCTTGATTTTGTAAAAAGGCGCTTGGGATTAAAACAACTACGTTTTGTTGGTGAAAATAACAGACACATACGTACAGTTGCTCTCTGCTGTGGAAGTGGGTCTGATCTGATTGAGTCTGCCAGTAAAGCAGGGGCAGATTTATATATAAGTGGGGATATAAAGTATCATGATGCCCAATTGGCTGATCGACTAGATATGGCTTTGCTAGATGCTGGTCATTATGAGACAGAGATTATTGTTAAAGAGTTATTACGTGAATATTTATCTAAAGAAATAAAAGGGATTAACTATCTTGTTTCCAGTGTTAATACAAATCCCTGGAAATACAGGGGATAGATTATAACTTTAAAAGGGAGGGTAAATCATATGATTATGTTCTTTCATACCTGTATTAAATGTGGAAGATTAATAAATCCCGAAAGGTTAGAGGTCCTCCCTGAGACCAGAATTTGTAAGGATTGTGCAGAAAAACTTGGGAGTGATATGATTATTAAAGATACTAAGATAGGAATGGACCTTGATACCTATAAGGATTTACTTGGTGCGATCAGGAGTTAAGGTATGAAACCTTGACATTAATTATATACAGTGTTATACTAACAATGAATTATTTATATCGAACAAAAGTACTGGGTTTATTTTAAAATAGCATAAGTTGACCGGGTGATCGCAACTATTATTATAGTTGAGGAAAGTCCGAGCTCCATAGGGTAGGATGCTGGATAACGTCCAGTGGAGGTGACTCCCAGGAAAGTGCCACAGAAATAAACCGCCTGTTAATTTTTTAGCAGGTAAGGGTGAAAAGGTGAGGTAAGGGCTCACCAGTGTTCAGGTGACTGAACTGCTAGGTAAACCCCATCTGGAGAAAGTCCAAATAGAGAGAACTAAGGTGGCCCGCCTGTTCTCCGGGTAAGGACGCTGGAGATATCAGGTAACTGATATCTTAGATAGATGATCATCCCAGACAGAACTCGGCTTACAGGTCAACTTATTCTATCTACATCAAAAAAAGAATAGTTGTGTTAGGCTTGGGGGCGAAAAGATGGTGGTTAAAAACCTCATAGAAGACTTTTTGGAATTTTGTCTAAGCTTAGATGCCTCAGTAAGTAAAGAATTTATAATGGACAGTATTCATAATTTTGCTGTTAACCATTTTCCCATTATTAGAAGCGGTTTATTTTTAGAAAAAGAAAAAAAACTTACTATAATTCCCAGAAATAATTTTTATACAAGTGAAATGCCTCCCGAGCGGTATTTACTCAAAGAAATAAAGGCTAACAGGGGTTTGATAATTGAAGAGCTAAACAATGAATATAAACTGTTTCCTGGACTTGAAGAACAGGATAATCCTTCAGATATACTAATACTCCCTCTTTATGATGGGGCTGATTATATTGGCTTTTTATTTTTTTATACAGGCACAGTTGTTGAACTGAATAATTTAGAAGAAAGTGTTTTGTTATTAACCGGTAAATTTTTTTCTATTATACTAAATAAAAATATATTATACAATAAAATGGAACAGAGACTGGCTGAATTACTTACCCTACAAAATGTAAGCGATTTTGTTAATTCAACCCTGGATTTTGAAAAATTGCTTGATATAACTTTAGATGCCATAGTAGGTTTAATTGGTCTGCGTTCCTGTTCTATTACTGTTTTTATAGATAAACTTTTTGATGATGTGTTTTCACGTAAACAAAAGGCTTTAATTGCCAGTATGGAAAATAAAAAAGAAATCGTGATTGACCTTAATAAGGGTATTTATAAGAAATTGGCTAGCAAAAGGTCACTAATTTCTGGAATGGTAGAGATTAATGATGGAGATGACATATTTTCTTTTTTCCCCTCAAAAGAGATAAGTAATAATACTAGATACCAATATATTGTTTTACCTATAAATAAAGGAAATGAATTATACGGTTCTATCAATATTTTTGACCCTACCTTGGAACATCTTAATAACATCCAACATAATTTTCTTGAATCTTTTGTTAATCAGTTTAGTATTGCTCTACAAAATGCCAAATTATACCGCAAACAGGAAGAAATGGCAAACAAGGATGGTTTAACTGGTTTATTTAATCACGGCTATTTTCAGAATAGATTAAGTCTTTTACTAAATGAAAAAAGTAAATGGCCTATTTCACTGCTTCTTCTTGATATAGATGATTTTAAAAAAGTAAATGACCAATATGGTCATTTGATTGGAGACAAGGTTTTAAAGGAACTGGCTGTTATTTTTAAAAAATATACCCGTGATGGTGATCTAGTTGCCCGTTATGGTGGTGAAGAATTTGCTATTCTATTACCTGAAACAGATCTAGCAAAAGCGGATGCTTTGGCTAATAGGTTAGTGAAGATAATCGATAATAATAAGATTAAACTTGATAATGAAAGATTACATATAACTGTGAGTATGGGTGTGGCAGAGTATACCCCTGATCAGTCTAAGGAATATTTTATTGACACTGTAGATCAATTATTATATCAAGCAAAAGACAATGGAAAAAATAGGGTTGAAACCGCCGAATAAATTTTGTACAATTATTGTATTATTTTAAGGGAAAATTATTATAATATAAATAACAAATAATAATGAGGTGTTAAAATGAAGAAGGGGAATGTATTAGATGCTGTAGAACGCCTAAATTCTACACTAAGCAAAGTGGCAGAATTTGATGTCTCAGATGTAAATCTAAGTGATAGAGTCCTTGATAATCGGATCATTACCCTTGAGGGATATCTTAGATTCCTGGAGAGTGAGGGGATTCCCAAGATTGAATTGATTAATAAGTTGTTAAAAAAGCAAAACGGAGAAGGTGAGTTAGATGACAGACCAGATCTACTATAAAGTTCAGTACCCACTTAAAAAGGCAATCAATATTATTAAAAGAATAGATCCTGATGATCCCTTTAATGGTAAAGAAATAACAAGAGAAGAACTGGCAGAGATTGATTCATTTCTACGTCTGTGGAATTCAGAAGGCAAGCAGAATTTACAGGATGTAATTAGTAAATTAAAGAAGATACAATAACAGATATGATGATGAAATTTATGGTGATAATGTCAAGGGATAGATTCTCCAATTTTTCCTTGACATTTATCTTTTAGCCCTGTGATTTTAACCAGGGCTGATATTTTAAGTTCATTGAAAACTTTATTAAAGTATGTTAAAATAAACTTCGAGTTTATTATTTAAGGAGGGGTTGTATGGCTGGTCATTCAAAATGGGCTAATATAAAACATAAAAAATCGAAAGAGGATGCCAAGAGGGGAAAGTTGTTTTCTAAATTGAGTAAAATGATCTCTTTAGCTGCCCGTGAAGGTGGCGGTGATCCAGAGATGAATTCTGATTTGCGTCTAGCTATTCAAAAGGCTAAGGATAATAATATGCCGAATGATAATATAGAAAGGGCTGTAAAAAGAGGTACAGGTGAACTTGAAGGTGTAGATTATGAAAAGTTTGTCTATGAGGGCTATGGCCCTGGTGGTGTTGCTTTATACCTGGATCTTATGAGTGATAATAGGAATAGAACAGCTGCTGAAATTAGACATCTGCTTAGCAAGCATGGTGGTAATCTAGGTGAATCAGGTTGTGTAGCCTGGATGTTTAAACGGAGAGGCCAATTAATTGTTGATTTAGCAGAGATTGATTATGATGAAGATGAGGTAATGTTGGAGGCATTAGAAGCAGGTGCAGAAGATGTAAGTGTAGAAGATGGGATGGTAACAATATTTACTGATCCTTCTAATTTTGAAGAAAGCAGAAAGAAACTTGAAGAGGCAGGTTTAAAGTTTTCTGCTGCAGATATAGCAATGATACCTGATAATACGATAGAACTGGACAAAGTAACTGCCAAAAAAAACCTCAAGTTGATGGATGTCCTAGAAGACCATGATGATGTACAGGAGGTTTACTCAAATTTTGATATTCCAGATGAGATCATGAATGAAATATCAGAAGAAGAGTAAGGTCCAGGACACTGATTTTTCAGTGTCTTTTTGTATATTTTTTGGGTTTATGGGTAAAATAATCCTAAAAATATACAGGGGATGGAATTCATGCGTAAGATAACAAGACAGGTTTTGTTAGTTTCTTTTTTAATCTTTGCCATTATGCTTATATGGAATGAAGTTGATACTAATCATCATAATAATTCTTTAGATACACCGGATATTAAGCTGTCTGAGTTACCTGATGATATTGCTGAATCATTATCACTACTAAGGGAAAGGGCTGCAGAAATGAAGGATGAAGTGGTAAGAAATTATGATTTTAGTCTGGATATTGTTTTTCTTAGCAAAGATAAATATATTAATGCCAATACTCCTTTGATCTTACAAACATATTATAAAGATAAGAATAAATTAATACATAATATTACTGATATGCCTGATGATTTTGTAGGCTTATCAGTAGGTGAACTAAATTCTATTAGTGGTGATTGGACGGTTAAAGAGTATGTTCCTGATAAGTCATTGATTTTATATAGGAGAAGTGTCTCACCGGAAGTTCAATCTAATCATTTTAATCAAGAGAATATTATTATTGGTTTAAAAGATGGCAAAATAGCAATATATACTGCTAATAAAGAAGCAAGGGAATTGGAGAAAGTAACTGATATATCTGTTCTTGATTTGCCTGATAACGAGAGGAAAATTCTGGAAAAAGGAATTCAGGTTTACTCCCAGGAAGAGTTATTAACAATCCTTGAAGGTATGAGGAGTTTTATTCAGGATTAATAGCTATAGTTATTACATTTTATAGTACATATATCAGCAATGGGGTGGTTTTTTTGCTAATAATAGGTATTGATCCAGGGTTGGCTATTGTGGGTTATTCCCTGGTGAAAAAGGAGGGCAACCGTTTTTCTGTTCTTGATTATGGTGTAGTCAGGACACCTTCCAGTGACGACAACATTAATCGTCTAAAAAAAATATATATTTCACTGACTGATATAATTAAGGAATATAAGCCAGATGAGATGGCTGTGGAGGAATTATTTTTTAATAAAAATGTTAAGACAGCTATCAGGGTTGGTCAAGCACGTGGGGTAATACTTTTGGCAGGGGCACAGGCTGATATAGTAGTGGCTGAATATACACCATTACAGGTTAAACAGGCTGTAGTAGGTTATGGACGTGCTGCTAAACAGCAAGTGCAGGAGATGGTAAAGGCTCTATTGAACTTAGAAACTGTCCCCAGACCGGATGATGCTGCTGATGCCCTGGCTGTGGCTATTTGCCATGGTAATAGTCAGGGAATAAATAGTATGTTGTAAATAAAACAAAATGGGGGAATAATATTGATAGGATATCTGGATGGACAGGTACAATGGTATAAGGGTAAAACCGTTATAGTTAATGTTAATGGTATAGGGTATTATGTTGAGGTAACAGATGCTGCTATAATTCCTGAAGTAGGTAAAGGGATTAAATTATATATTTATACCTATGTTAGAGAAGATGCCCTATCCCTCTATGGTTTTAAAGAGATTGAGGAGAGGGAACTTTTTACCACTTTACTTACAGTCTCTGGAATTGGTCCTAAAGCTGCCCTTAATATATTAGCAACCCTATCTTATGATAGTTTTATAAATTCAATTTTGACAGAAAATCTGGCTGTTCTGAAACAGGTTTCTGGGATTGGTCCTAAAACAGCCCGCCGTTTAATACTGGAATTACAGGGCAAAGTTGGAGAACTGGCTAATAATCTTTCACAGGGCATTATAAAATCTTCTGATGATGAAGAAATTTATTTAGCGTTACAGGGACTGGGGTATTCTCCTCAGGAAATTAAGCAGTCTCTTTCAGGGATGGAGTTTGCTGAAAACACTACTATAGAAGAAAAAATTAAAAAAGCCTTGACCCGGCTGGGGAAGGAGAGATAGCTTATGGAAGATGAAAAGAGAATTATTTCAGCTGATAGGATCCCTGATGATCTTCCCCTTGATAACACCTTAAGGCCGGGAAAACTTAAATATTATATTGGACAGAGTAAGGTTAAAGAAAAACTGGAGATTTTTATTGAAGCTGCTAAAGCACGTGGTGAAGCACTTGACCATGTACTACTTTATGGTCCACCTGGTTTAGGCAAGACTACTCTGGCTAATATTATTGCCAATGAATTAAATGTTAATATACATACAACATCAGGTCCGGCAATTGAACGCCCGGGGGATCTGGCAGCTATTTTAACAAATCTTCAAGCTAATGATGTCCTTTTTATTGATGAAATACACCGTTTAAATAAGGTGGTTGAAGAGGTGTTATACCCTGCTATGGAAGATTTTTCACTGGATATAATAATTGGTAAAGGACCCAGTGCAAGATCGGTAAGATTGGATTTGGCTCCTTTCACTCTGGTAGGGGCTACTACACGGGCGGGTTTATTAAGTTCCCCATTACGGGATCGTTTTGGGGTAATTAATAGATTGGAGTTTTATAATAAGGAAGAACTGGCCTGTATTATTGAAAGGTCAGCCAGGGTTCTGGGGATAGAGATAGCCAGACAGGGTGCCCTGGAGATAGCCTGTAGATCTCGTGGTACCCCTAGGATAAGTAATAGATTATTAAAAAGGGTCAGGGATTATGCTGAGGTGAAGGCAGAAGGGGATATAACACCGGTAGTGGTTGATAAGGCTTTGAAATTAATGGAGATTGACAGCCTGGGGTTGGACAGTACGGATCACAGACTCCTGCGCTCTATCATCAAGAAATTTTCTGGTGGACCTGTTGGCTTAAATACTATTGCTGCTGCCATCAGTGAGGAATGTGAAACCATTGAAGATGTCTATGAACCTTTTTTACTGCAGATCGGATTTATTGAGAGAACACCCCGGGGAAGGGTAGCGACTTCATTGGCTTATGAACACCTTAATATAAAAAGGGATGAGGATAGTGATAGTCTTTTTGGGTAGTAAGTGTTTGAATGTGTTTTTAGGTTGTATATAACTTTGAAGGCCGACATATATATTTGTTTCCCTTGTCGTGCGCTGCGGTGTCCTACCTCCGCTTACTGTCAAGAAATTTTCCTCCGGCTCACTGACTCTTCTTTTTATTACGCATGGTCGAGTCAGTATCAGACCATCGAGGCCAAGTTCCGTGCCTGCGGATAATTTCTAGAGTCGTACAACAAATATATATGTCTGGATTATTAAAATTAGTTAACTTCTTTAGTAAGAAATACATTTAGGTAAAAAATAATTGTTGATTAAGTCTGGATGGCCTTTAGGCCACTTTATTCTTATCAAAATTGTGAAAATAAATAATGGAAGAGAAATCAATATATTTTGTTTTTATGGTAATAATAATTACAATACTTGTAAGGGGTTTAGAGTCATGGATGTGAATGAGTTTGATTATTATCTCCCTGAAAAACTGATAGCTCAGCAGCCTGTACCAAACAGGGATGAATCCCGCTTGATGGTTTTAGATAAGGCAACAGGAGAGATTGAAGATAGAATATTTAAAGATATTATTGATTTATTAGACCCTGGTGACCTCCTGGTTATGAATAATAGTAGGGTTATACCAGCCAGGTTGTATGGGAAAAAGGTTTCGACAGGTACTGATATAGAGGTCTTACTCCTGACAGAGAAAGAGGAAGGGGTTTGGGAGGTTCTGGTCAGGCCGGGAAAAAGGGTGAAAAAGGGTGTTGAAATATCATTTGGGGATAATGAATTAATGGCTAAGGCTGTTGAGTATACTGAATTTGGTGGGCGGATAATGGAGTTTTCCTATCAGGGTAAGTTTAATGAAATCATTGAAAGACTGGGGGAGCTTCCCTTGCCACCCTATATTCACGAGAAATTAGCAGAACCTGGACGGTATCAAACAGTATATGCTAGAAAACCTGGGTCTGCTGCTGCACCAACTGCTGGTTTGCATTTTACACCACAATTAATTAAACAGTTGGAGGAAAAAGGGATAGATATTGCTTATATTACCCTCCATGTTGGGCTTGGTACCTTCCGTCCTGTTAAGGTTGACAAGGTTGAGAAACATCAGATGCACTCTGAATACTATGAACTTGATACTGCAACTGCAGAATTAATCAAAGAAAAAAAGGAATCAGGTAAAAGAGTTATATCTGTGGGGACTACTGTTACCCGGACACTGGAAACTATAGCTGCTAAAGGGGAAATTAAGGCTAAAAAAGGATGGACAGATATCTTTATCTATCCACCATATAAGTTTAAAGTAATTGACAGCCTAATTACTAATTTTCACCTTCCCAGGTCTACCCTGTTAATGCTGGTAAGTGCTTTTGCTGGAAAAGAGAAGGTCTTAACTGCCTACAAAGAGGCAGTTAACAGGGAATACCGTTTTTTTAGTCTGGGAGATGCAATGTTTATAAAATAACAATTGTTTTTAATTATAATTAAAGTGTAAGGGATGTAGGTTGATATGTCATTTAGTTTTGAGTTATTACATCAAGAGAAAGAAACCGCTGCCAGAATGGGAAAAATTACTACAGTACATGGTGAGATAGAAACACCAATCTTTATGCCGGTAGGGACACAGGCGACTGTTAAGTCTATGACACCTGAAGAATTATGGGAAATAGGTTCACAGATTATTTTAGCTAATACCTATCATTTATATTTAAGGCCTGGTTCAAAATTGATTGCTGAGGCTGGAGGGCTTCATGAATTTATGCACTGGGATGGACCTATATTAACAGATAGTGGAGGATTTCAGGTTTTTAGTTTGTCAGATTTAAATGAGATAACTGAAGAGGGTGTGTATTTCCGTTCACACCTGGATGGTTCGAAACATTTCATCTCACCAGAGATATCTATGGAAATACAGCGGGATTTAGGTTCAGATATAGTGATGGCTTTTGATGAGTGCCCACCCCATCCGGCTGATTATGATTATCTAGCAAAATCCCTTGAAATGACAATTCGCTGGGCTGAAAGGTGTAAAAAAGAGATGCAGGACACAGAACAGGCCCTTTTTGGGATTGTTCAGGGTGGTGTTTATCGAGATTTAAGAAAGGCGAGTGTTGAAGCCCTGCTTGATATTGGTTTTCCTGGATATGCTATTGGTGGGTTGAGTGTCGGGGAAAAAAAAGAGGAGATGCTTGAGGTTTTGGATTTTACTGTGCCTGTTATGCCTGAAGATAAGCCTCGTTATCTAATGGGGGTTGGGACACCAGAGGATTTACTTGAAGGTGTTAAACGGGGGATTGATATGTTTGACTGTGTATTACCAACAAGGATTGCCCGCCATGGGGCTGTTTTTACCAGTCATGGTCGAATTACAGTGCGTAATGCTGAATATGCCAGGGATTTCACTCCCTTGGATCATGAATGTGACTGCTATGTATGTCAGAATTATACCAGGGGATATATTAGACATTTGATTAAAAGGAATGAAATACTGGGGGCTAGGTTGACTACCTATCATAATCTTTATTTTCTAATTAATTTGATGGAAGAAATGAGAGATGCTATTCAAAGAGATAGGTTTATGGAGTTTTACAGGAAATTTTACCAGAAATATAAAATTTAATTAAGACTTTATGCAGGATTTTTCTTTTTACTGTTGAATAATGAATAGTGGAGTTTTACCTTTAAGGTACAAAAATAAAATATAGGAGGAATTTTCATGGAAGTTTTAGTGAGTATTTTACCCTTTGTCGTAATCTTTGGTGTCTTCTGGTTCTTTTTAATCAGGCCGCAGCAGAAAAAACAAAAAGAACATCAAGCAATGGTTAATAATTTACAGCCAGGTGATAATATTATTACTATTGGTGGAATTAAGGGCAAGATAGTAAAAATCAAAGGTGATAATATTAGGTTAAGGGTATCATCTAATGTAGATATTGATGTTATAAAACAGAGTATTGGTCGTATGAATCCAGAGTTTGATAAGATTGAGGAAAATAAAGAAGAAAAAGAGGAGTCTGCTGAGAATTAATATATAGTTGGGGTGAAGTCATGATTGATAGTGGAGATATTAAGGAGTTTTTACAATCGTTAGTGATTGCAGCCATACTAGCTTTTTTTATAATTACTTTTATTGCACAATCTTTTGTAGTAGATGGTCAATCTATGGAACCTACCCTACATGATGGAGAGAGGTTGTTTGTCAATAAGTTTATTTATCGTTTTCATCCACCGGAAAGATTGGATATTATTGTTTTTAAACCTCATGGTGCTCCCAGGAATAAGTTTATCAAACGGGTAATTGGTTTGCCTGGTGAAACAATATATATACATAATGGTAGGACATTTGTTGATGGTGAACCCCTTAAAGAGGATTATATTAACGAAAAAATGCAGGGGGAATATGGACCATATCAGGTGCCAGAGGGTCATGTTTTTGTAATGGGGGATAATAGGAATCATAGTGCTGATAGTCGTATACCCTCATATGTAGGTTATGTAGATTATAAATCAATTTCTGGTAAAGCCTTCTGGGTCTACTGGCCATTAAATAAGATGAGAGTTATTAGGCATAAGGAAAATACATAGTTAGGGGGATATACTAAATCATGAGGTATAAACAAAAAAGAATCTTAAAACTTGTTTTTATTGTAGCCATTATTCTTTTTTCTTATTTTTTATATCACTTTTATGGTATAAACCTGGGCCTTGATCTTGAGGGTGGTTCTCATATTGTGCTACAGGCTGAACCAACTGAGCAACGAGAGATCAGTGATGAGGTAATGAAGGTGATCAGTAATATTATTGAGCGCCGGGTTAATCAGATGGGACTAGCAGAGGCTCTAATCCAACGAGAAGGTAGAGATAGGGTAATTGTTGGTTTGCCTGCTGTTGATAATCCCAATGAGGCAATAAAAACAATCGGTAGAACAGCTGTCTTAACCTTTAGGAATGCCCAGGGGGATGTTTTGATGACAGGTGATGCTATAAAAAGTGCTAAGGCTGGTTATGGTGGGGAATTTAGAGAACCTGTGGTGAATTTTGAACTAACTCCTGATGGTTCTAAAAAGTTTGAGGCTATAACTAGACAATATTTGGGACAGCATATTGCTATTTATCTTGATGATGAGGAATTGATGAACCCTGTTGTTAATGAAGTAATAAGGGGTAGTGGAAGTATTTCTGGAAACTATAAAAGTGTTGAAGAGGCGCAAAATGATGCTGTTTTAATAACTGAAGGGGCTTTGCCTGTGCCCGTCAAGGTTGTACAATCACGTATTGTAGGGCCAACACTTGGAAAAATATCTATTCAAAAGAGTATAACTGCAGGTTTGTTTGGTTTATTACTTGTAGGAATTTATATGCTTATCTATTATCGTTTTCCTGGTTTACTAGCTGCTGTTATTCTGGCTATCTACGGGCTTATACTATTGGGAACTCTTGCTGGACTGGGGGCAACACTGACTTTACCTGGTATAGCTGGTTTAATTTTATCAATTGGTATGGCAGTTGATGCAAATATCATTATCTTTGAGCGGATCAAGGATGAACGCAGGAGTGGTAAAACACTCAAGGCCTCAATAGATGCTGGTTTTAAACGGGCATATACTACCATTATTGATGCAAATGTAACTACAATAATTACAGCTTTAATCCTGGCTTATTTTACCAGTGGTACTGTACGTGGATTTGCTGTTACACTGGGTATAGGTGTTATTGTTAGTATGTTTACTGCCTTTTTTGTTACCAGGAATGTAATAGATTTATTTGCTGATACCAAACTCCTTAATAGTGGGGCTGCATTTGGCTTGAAAGGGAGGAAATAGTATAATGGATATACTTGGAAAAAGAAAAATGTGGTATACAATTTCTCTAGTTATTCTAATAATTGGCTTATTATTTATCTCTTTTAAGGGAATGAATTTTGGGCTTGATTTCAGAGGTGGAACCCTACTGGAGTTTAAATTTGATCAAGAGGTAAGTAATGAGGAGGTTAGAACCCTCCTGGCAGATACTGGACTAATTGAAGGGGCTAAAGTACAGCAAACAGCTGAAGAGGGGATCAACGGGGTTCTGATTAGAACAAAAGAATTAAGCCCTGAACAGATTACTGAAATTCAGGATATTTTAAGTCAAGCATATCCTTCAACAGAGGTATTAAGAACTGATATGGTAGGTCCTTTAATCGGTCAGGAATTAAGGGTAAAGGCATTATTGGCTTTATTATTTGCTTCAATTGCTATAATAATCTATATAAGCATTCGTTTTGAATTTCGTTTTGCGGTAGTTGCTATTTTAACACTCTTACATGATGTTTTTATTACTTTAGGGGTTTTTGCGGTTATTGGTAGAGAGATTAATACAGCCTTTGTGGCTGCCTTATTAACAATTATTGGTTATTCAATAAATGATACTATAGTTATTTTTGATAGAATAAGGGAAAATATGAAATACTATCAGCGGAAGATGTCTTTTATTGAACTGGCTAACAAGGCGGTAATTGATACACTTCCTAGATCAATTAATACTTCAATCACTACCTTGATTACTATTCTGGCTGTTTATTTCTTTGGTGGTGCTTCTATTAAAACATTTATGCTGGCATTATTTGTAGGAATGTTTGCTGGTACTTATTCGTCTATCTTTATAGCAAGCCCATTACTGGTAACCTGGCAGAATAAAACATCTGCTAAGTAGGAGATAGATAACCCCCTTGCTTAAAAATAGGGGGTTTTTATATTTTCATTATAATGTGGAATGACTTTGAAGACCGGCCAATATATTTACTTCCCTTGTCGTGTACTACGGCTCACTGACTCTTCTTTTTATTACGCATGGTCGAGTCAGCATCAGGTCATCGAGACCAAGCTCCTGCCTTCGTTTACTGTCGAGAAATTATCTTTCGGCGTCCATGCCTCCAGACAATTTCTAGAGTCGTCCAGTAAATATATTGGTCTGTTTTATGATAAGTAGTTAACTTTGAGCAAGAATTATTATAAACTTCTTGATTAAATCTGGATGTTCTAAAAGAGGAGTAGACATTTTATGGTTTTTAACTTACCTAAACAATATCAACATTTCCAGAGATATCGAAAGATTACCCAGATTTTATTGAAGAATGGATTGGGGATATTAGTAGACTGGTTAGAATTAGATAAATACCTTCCTTTTAAAGAAAGATTGAATAGGGATGAAAACAGCCTAAATAAAAAGAGTTTTGCTGCCAGGGTAAGACAGGTATTACAGGAACTGGGTCCTACTTATATTAAATTCGGACAGCTTTTAAGTACCAGGGCTGATATTTTACCGCCTGTTTATATTAAGGAATTAAGAAAACTGCAGGATAAGGCAGAACACCTTTCTTTTTCAGATATGGAAAGGGTTTTGATCGAAGAACTGGGTGATCATTATCAGGAAAAATTTCTTAAAATAAATAAAAAACCTCAGGCTACAGCATCAATTGCCCAGACCCACCGGGCAAAATTAAAAGACGGCAGTGATGTGATTTTAAAGATACAGAGACCAGGTATTGAAAAATCAATCAAAACAGATCTCCAAATTCTGGCCAATCTAGCTGGCCTCGCTACAGAAAAAGGGCTTTTTCCACCTTTCTTCAAGACAGATAGATTAATAAACGAGTTTAAGGAGAGTTTGCAAAAAGAACTTGATTTTAAACGGGAACTTTCTAATATGAATAAATTTGCAGCTAATTTTGGGCAAAATGAGTTTGTAATAATACCTACCGTTTATGAAGAACTTTCCGGTAAAAAACTCCTTGTCCTTGAAGAAATTAAGGGTATTAAATTAAGTGAAATTGATGAACTACTTAACCCTGATATAGATGCTGCATTTATAGCTGAGATAGGTGCTAAAGCTTTAATGCAGCAGATATTGCTCGATGGATTTTTTCATGCAGATCCACACCCGGGTAATATTTTTATAGTTGATAGAAATAAACTGGCCTATATAGATTTTGGTTTGATGGGTCAATTGATAGCTGAAGACCGGGATAGGATGGGAATATTGTTTGTGGCAGTACTTAAAAAGGATATTGATATAGTAGTTGATATCTTGATAGATATTGGTGACCTTGATCCTAATCTAAATATAAGGAAATTTAAACTTGAAATTCAGGACTGGTTTAATAGGTATTATGGTGCAGGACTGGCAGAAATAGACTTTCTTGGGATTATAGATGACCTGGAAAGGTTATTATACAACCTAAAGATTCGAATGCCAGAGGAATTTTTTCTCTTATTCAGGGCGATTGCAGTAAGCCAGGGTGTTGCTTATAAATTAGATCCTAATTTTAATATAATTGAAGTGGCCAATGATTTTCTTATTGAATTATTAATTAATAGATTTCAACCCAAAAAACTTTTTAGTAGACTTCTTAATAAATTATGGGACTACCGTCATGCTACTAAAGACATTCCTGGAAGAGTAAGTAAAATTATCAATAAGGTAATTAGTGATGATTTAACAATTAATTTTAAACACAAGAATCTCGAAGGTCTTAGTAATCAACTTGATATTGTGTCAAACCGGCTGTCAATAAGTATGATTATTTCTGCTTTGATAATTGGCTCATCTATGATAATTCAGACAGATATGAAACCTGTTTTATTCGGTATCCCCCTACTGGGGTTCCTTGGTTATAGTGTAGCAGGTATTATGGGTTTATTCCTGGTTATTTCAATTTTTAAATCCGGTCGTTTTTAATGTAAGTATTAAGGAGGTATTATTTTGACTAGATTCTGGAGTGAAAAAACAAGAAGAGTAGAGCCCTACGTCCCTGGTGAACAGCCTCTTGATAAGAAGTATATTAAGCTAAATACTAATGAAAATCCCTACCCACCATCACCAGCAGTAAAAGAGGCAATAGTTTCTAATGTCAGCAAACTGAGTTTATATCCAGATCCAGATTGTACTGCTTTAAAAGAGCTTATTGCCTCAAAAGAGTCTCTTAATATAGAAAAGGTTTTTATTGGGAATGGTTCAGATGAGGTTTTAGCTTTTTCCTTTATGGCTTTTTTTGATCCTGATAGTACAATATTATTTCCAGAAATAACATATAGTTTTTATCCAGTCTATAGTTCATTATTTAATATTAATTATAACCTTATATCAGTGAAAGATGATTTTACATTTCATCGAAGTGATTTTTTTCAGAAAAATGATGGTATAATATTTGCGAATCCCAATGCCCCTACAGGGATTTATCTGACCCTTGACAATATTGAAGAAATACTTCTAGGAAACAGGGATAGTTTGATGATAGTTGATGAGGCTTATATAGATTTTGCTGGCGAACCTTCAGCAGTAGCTTTGATTAAAAACTATGATAACCTCTTAGTAGTTAGGACCTTTTCTAAATCACGTTCTTTAGCTGGTTTGAGAGTAGGTTATGCCCTGGGACAGCCCTCCTTGATAGAAGGGTTAGAACGGATAAAGAATTCAATTAATTCTTATACAATAGACAGGCTAGCTCTGTCTGGTGCACAGGCAGCATTAGAGGATGAGGATTATTACAAAGAGACTATTAAGAGGATTATAAGGACAAGGAATAATACTGCAGAGAAATTAGAGGACTATGGTTTTAAAGTGCTGCCTTCCAGTAGTAATTTTCTGTTTGTCAGCCACCCAGATTATAATGCTGAAGACCTGTTTTATGTCCTGAAAGAGAAGGGTGTTTTACTTAGATATTTTAAGCAGAATAAAATTGATAATTACTTGAGGATTTCTGTTGGGTCAAGTGAAGAAATGAACACATTTTTAAGTGTAATTCGGGAATTATTGGAGGGATTTTAATGCAAAAAAAAATAATCTTAATATTATTATTTGCATTAGTAGTGGCGGCTTTTTCAATCCAAAACGCTGGCTCTGTTTCTATTTCAATACTTACCTGGCACTACGAGGTTTCTCTTGCTATTATTGTACTGGGTGCTATTGCCCTGGGTGTAATAATTATGGGTTTATTTTCTTCATTAAATCAATTAAGATTAAAAAAAGAAATCCGCCATCTCTCAAAAGAGAAAGAGCAGTTATCTCTTGAAAACAAACAGCTAAAGGATAGTTTAATATTGAAACAAAAAAAACAAGAGAGAGATAATCAAGTTAATGATAAGGGTAGTATTGTTGATGAAAAGGGAGAATAATGGGAAAGAAAATTGATTGCTAACTTGACAAAGTTATATAAGTAAGATAAAATTTTATTAATACCATAATAAAGGAGAGATGAGTTGAGATGAGTACTAAGGGTTTTGAAATTAGAGATTTAGCTGAGGCGGCTTTACTGGTAAGCATTGGTTTTATTCTTCATGCCTTTTTTCCGGCTATTGTTATGGGAATGAAACCTGATTTTTCACTGGCTATGATGTTTATTGTTTTAATAGTAAAAAGGGATTTAAAACTGGGGTTTCTAGTAGCATTAGCGACAGGTATTTTTACTGCACTTACAACAACTTTCCCGGGTGGACAATATGCTAATATAATTGATAAGTTAGTTACTTTTGTTGCAGTATCTGCTATTATAAGATTACTTGCTGATAGCTTGGATAATCGAATAGGAGTCGGTATTGTTACAGTAGTAGGTACTGTAATCAGTGGAGCAGTTTTCCTTGGAGCAGCTGCCTTGATAACAGGATTACCAGGGCCATTTTCTATACTATTTTATACAGTAGTACTTCCAGCGGCAGTAATTAATGCCGTAACTTCTGTAGTCTTATATATGGCCTTTACCTATAGTAGGGGTTTTGTTAGTAAAAAAGATACAAGTATATAGTATTAACTTTAAAATAAATTGTAATTTTACTCCCCTCTGCATGAAAGAGGGGGTTTTATTTTGTTCTTAAAACAACAGGAAATAGCAGTTTTATGTTGAATAAATAATTGTGGTGATAAATTATGCAAAAGGCAATGAGGTTATATTTGAGTGATGAATATAATCAAGAACTTAAGTTAGATCCATTATTGGCTCAGATACTGGCCAAACGAGGTATAAATAATGAAGATGCGGTTCAAAGATTTCTTTATAATGGACTTGATGATTTGTTTGATCCATTAGTAATGAAAGGTATTAAGAAGGCTGCCCAGAGAATACTAAAAGCCATTAATAATAAGGAAAGAATTGTTGTTTTTGGTGATTATGATGTTGATGGGATTACATCTACTGCCTTATTAAATCTCTATTTTAAAAAGAGATTTAATACAGTTGTCGATTATTATTTGCCTAACCGGCACAAAGAAGGTTATGGTCTTAACCTCCCGGCTGTAAAATCCTTTGTAGAAGATAATTATGATTTGTTAATAACTGTTGATTGTGGTATTACAGCTGTTAAAGAGGTGGCTTATGGGATGGATAACGGTTTAGATGTTATTGTCACTGATCATCACCAGCCAGGTGAAGAGCTTCCGGAGGCGGTTAGTGTAGTAGATCCCTATCAGCAAGATGACCCCTATCCTTTTAAATCACTGGCCGGTGTTGGGGTGGCTTTCAAATTATGCCAGAGTCTTGAGTTTTTATCTTCTGGTCAAAGAATTAATGAAACTCTAAAAAATTTAATGGATATTGTAAGTCTGGGAACAGTAGCTGATATTGTGCCCTTGCTGGAAGAGAACAGGATAATAGTCAAAAAAGGTCTTTTATTGATGGAAGATAGCAAAAATATTGGTCTGAGGGCTTTAATAGATAGAGTTGGTTTGAAAGGTAGGAGCTTAACACCTGGTCAGATAGCCTACATTATTGCCCCTCCATTAAATGCTGCTGGCAGGGTAGAGGATCCAGAGTTGGGTATAAAACTTTTGATTACAGATGATATTAATGAGGCAGAAGAAATAGCTGACAGACTTGTTCAATTAAATAGTGAACGCCAAAAAATAGAGGGAGATATACTCAAGGAAGCTGTCAATATGGTAGAGGAGGAAATAGATCTCAATAAAGAAAAGGCAATTGTTCTTTATTCTACCGACTGGCATCATGGTGTTATTGGAATAGTTGCCTCAAAACTGGTGGAACGTTACTACAGACCAACTATTTTAGTCGCCTGTGATGAGGGGATTGGTCGGGGTTCATGCCGTAGTATAAAGGGTTTAAATATTTATCAGGCCTTAAGTAATTCCTCTGATTATCTTGAGGAATATGGAGGGCATGCTATGGCTGCTGGTATTACTATTAAACAGGATGATATAGTTAAATTTAGAATGGAATTTAATGCTTATCTGGATAGTATTTTAGATGATGAAGACCTTATTCCAGAATTAAATGTAGATGCTTTACTAACTGGGGATGAAATCAATAAAGAATTATATAATAAACTAAAAATACTTGAGCCCTATGGTGTAGCTAATCCGAGGCCCAGGTTTCTTCTTAACAGGGTTGAATTAGACAAACTGTATCAGGTTGGCAAAAATAAGCAGCACCTCAAGTTTACTCTTAGTAATGGGGTAGAAGGGATTGGCTTTGGCTTTGGCAGTATTTTGACCGATTTAAAGGGTAAAAAAGTAGATTTAGCCTGTCAGATTGATATAAATAGATGGCAGGATAAGGAAAAAATACAAGTAAATCTCGAGGGGTTTAGTATCAGGGAGAAAGCAAGCCATTATCCAGTTAGTTTTGAATCAGGCAACTGGGAGATAATAGATAAGAGAAACTGTCTTGAAGTCTTTGATTACCTCAATAACCTCCTGTCTGAGCAGAGAAAGGTCGCTGTTTTTTTAAATAATTCACAACTTTGTAGAAAATATATAAAAAGGCTTGCAGAGGTAAAGGTATTTTCAGCTGGCAGCAAAAAAGAAGTAGATAACTTTAAGAGGCATGATTCTGGCAGTATTTTGTTTTTTAATAATCTTAAAAACCTTGAAAATATCAGAATAAGCGATCTTGTATTTATTTCCCTGCCATTTTCTATGGGGGAGATGGCTGATATAATTAAAAATTTTATTTTTAAGAAAAGAGTAATACATCTGCTTTATGGTCAGCGGGAATATGACATAAATAATAAAATTATTAAAAATAGACTGCCTGTTGATAAATACCTGAGAAAACTGTATTTGTATTTAAGGGCATTTGCTTGCCAGGAAATTTATATTGAAGACCTTAATAAGGCTATTGTACAAAATGAAAGTATATCAACTAATAAAATATTATTGGGTAAAGGGATTACTATCTTATCTGAAATAGGGTTATTGAAGAAAAAGAATGGAAAGCTTACTCTATTACCGATTTCTGGGGAAAAATTGGACTTATCTGATTCGATAAGTTATAATAATAATGTTGATATTATAGAAAAGTTCAGGTTGTTTTCCAAGCTAGCATTTAATGATAATGTTTTTAATTTAGTATATTATTTAAAAGAATATATTGGGGGGAATAGCAATGAATCTTAAGGAGACAATCAGGGATATACCTGATTTTCCTAAAGAAGGTATAATTTTCAAAGATATTACTACTATGCTCAAGGATCCTGCTGCTTTTAAAGAAGCTATTAATCACATGGCAGAAAAATACAAGGATTGTGATATAGATTATGTAGTAGGCATTGAAGCCAGGGGATTTATTATAGGTGCACCAATAGCCCTGGCTCTTAATAAGGGTTTTATCCCTGTCAGAAAACCAGGTAAACTACCTGCTGAGACAGTTGTAGCTAGCTATGAACTGGAATATGGAACTAACCAGGTTGAGATGCATCAGGATGCTATAACAGAGGGTGATAAGGTTCTGATCATAGATGATCTGCTGGCTACAGGTGGTACTGTAAGTGCTGCAGTTGATTTAGTAGAAAGACTGGGTGGAGAGGTTATTGGTATAGGATTTTTGCTTGAGCTATGTTTTTTAAAAGGAAGGGATATATTAAGTAATTATGATGTATTTTCTTTACTACAGGAATAGAGGAGAGTCTTAATGGAATTGGATGAATTGCTGGAAAAGATAGAATCATATATAGACAATCCAGATATAGGACTTATCAGAAAGGCCTATAATTTTGCAGAAAGAGCTCATAGGAGGCAGAACCGAATATCTGGGGAGCCGTTTATAGAACATCCACTGGGTGTTGCCTTAATACTGGCTGATTTAGGTCTTGATATTATTTCAGTTGCCGGTGCCCTTCTTCATGATGTGGTAGAGGATACAGAGGTTACAAGTGATGAGATTGAAAGGGAGTTTGGAGGAGAAATTGCCCTGCTGGTTGATGGTGTAACCAAATTAACCAGAATAAAATTTAAATCTAAAGAGGAACATCAGGCTGAGAGTCTACGCAAAATGTTTATTGCTATGGCTGAGGATATCAGGGTGATTTTAATAAAATTAGCTGACCGGCTTCATAATATGAGAACCCTGGCTTATTTAAGGAAATATAAACAGATTCAAAAGGCTACTGAGACAATAGAGATATATGCACCACTTGCCCACCGTCTTGGTATGTCCAAAATAAAATGGGAACTGGAAGACCTTTCTTTCCGTTATCTGGATAAGGATATGTACTATGAGGTAGCCAAAAAGGTAGCTGCTAATCGTGCCGAAAGGGAAAAAGACATTAAAGATGCGATAGATTATCTGAGTAAGAAATGTGCATCCCAGGGCATAGTAGCCAATATATATGGTAGACCTAAACATCTGTATAGTATCTATCAAAAAATGAAACGCAAGGAAGTTGATTTTACTGAGATATATGATTTAACAGCAATCAGGGCTATTGTAGATTCTGTCAGGGAGTGTTATGAGGTACTGGGTATGGTTCATGAAATATGGAAACCAATTCCAGGTAGATTTAAAGACTATATAGCAATGCCTAAATCAAATATGTATCAATCCCTCCATACAACTGTAATTGGTCCTAAAGGTGATCCCCTGGAAGTACAGATTAGGACACTGGAGATGCATCGAACTGCTGAATATGGTATCGCTGCCCACTGGCGTTATAAAGAAGGGAAAACTGGTGATGAGGCCTTTGAGGAGAAACTTTCCTGGTTGAGGCAGTTACTTGAGTGGCAGAAAGATCTGCAGGAACCACAGGAATTTATGGAGGCTTTAAAGATAGACCTGTTTGAAGATGAGGTTTTTGTTTTTACCCCTAAAGGAGATGTTATTTCCTTGCCCCGGGGAGCTACACCGGTTGATTTTGCTTATTATATTCATACCGAGGTAGGCCACAGTTGTGTTGGTGCAAAGGTTAATGGGAAGATTAAGCCACTGGAATACAGGTTGAAGAATGGTAATATTGTAGAAATACAGACCTCCAAAACTAGTAATGGCCCCAGCCGTGACTGGTTAAAATATGTTAAGACCTCAAAAGCTAGGAGTAAGATAAAACACTGGTTTAAACAACAGGAAAGAGACCAGATTATTCAGCGTGGTAAGGATTTGTTAGAGAAGGAATTAAAAAGACGACATATTGAACTAAAAGAACAGGAAAAACAGGAAGAGCTAGTCCGTATTGCTGATAAAATGGGTAAAAATAATGTTGACGAATTACTTGAACTTGTTGGTTATAATCAGATTAATACCCAGCAGGTTATTAGTAGATTGAAGGCTGTTCAGGAAGATAATAATATAAAGCTTGAAGATATGAAGGGATTAACTAAAAGGGTTGTAAAAAAATCAGCCGATAAGGGTGTTAAGGTAAAGGGGATAGATGATCTGCTTGTCAGGATTTCAAAGTGTTGTAATCCGGTTCCCGGGGATGATATTACTGGTTATATAACCCGGGGTAGGGGTGTATCTATTCACCGTTGTGACTGTCCAAATTTACAGAACTTAATTGAGCATGATCAGGAAAGATTAATTAATGTTAGTTGGGATGAGGAACGTTCTGAATCCTATGAGGTTAACCTTGCTATAGAAGCAGTAAATAAAAAGGCTTTGTTAAATGATATTACTTCCCTGATAAAAGAAGAACAGATTAATTTATTATCGGTGATTGCCCGTACAGATAAATATAACCGGGCACATATAAAATTAGTACTGGAATTAAGTAGTTTAGAACACATGAGGGATATAATTTCTAAATTAGGTGATATTTCAGGGATATTATCAGTTGAACGGGCCAAACCAACTTAAGGAGTTGTTTTGATGAGGGCTGTTATACAACGAGTTAAGGAAGCTAAGGTTAGTGTTGATAATACAATAATCGGGAAAATAAATACCGGTTTATTGGTCTTTCTCGGGGTTGGTGAAGGTGATAATAAAGAAGATGTTGATTATTTAGTAAAAAAGATAATAAATCTAAGGGTATTTGAAGATGTAGATGGGAAGATGAATCTGTCTGCTAAAGATACCAATAAAGAATTGTTAGTTGTTTCCCAGTTTACTTTGTATGGGGATTGTCGGCAGGGAAGGAGACCAAGTTTTTTTACTGCTGCCAGCCCTGAACAGGCTAAAAAACTATATGAATATTTTGTTTTAAGGGTTCAAGAGACAGGACTTAAAGTAGAGAGTGGACAATTTCAGGCTATGATGGATGTCGCCCTGGTAAATGATGGTCCAGTAACACTTTTACTTGATAGTAATAAACAATTTTAGATTAAGAGGTGTTATATTATGCAGGTAAAGAGGATCCCGGTAGGTTTTAATAAAACTAATTGTTACCTTATAAAATTAGTTGATACTGATGGTTTATTGGTTGACCCTGGTGGAGAAGGAGATAAGATAATTAAGGAAATAAATAATATGGATATTTCAATTAAAAAGATCATCTTAACACATGGCCATTTTGATCATATAGCTGCTTTAGCTTATCTAAGGGATAGCCTCCAGGCAGAGGTATATATTCACAAATTAGATAGTGAAATGCTAGTTGATCCCTCTAAAAATCTTTCTTCATCATTTGGTTCTGATATAGAAACAGTTCCGGCTGATCATTTATTAAAGGATGGTGATATGATTAATGGATTTAAGATAATCCATACTCCTGGACATACTCCGGGAGGGATTTGTTTATATCATAAAGAAGAAGGTATCCTTTTTAGCGGTGATACTATCTTTGCCATGGGGGTAGGGAGAACAGATTTTCCTGGTTCCAGTACTAAGGATTTACACAATAGTATAGAACAGATCAAGAATAATTTGCCGGTAGAGACTGTTATTTACCCTGGTCATGGACCACAGACGGTTCTCGAGGATTTTATGAATTATTATGGTTAATTTTACCATGCTGATATATTGACAAGTATAGTCTAATAAGATAAAATTAAAAAGAATTCTAGAAAGGAGTGGAATGATGTTAAAGAGCTTACGGAATTATAGTAAAATTATTATTATTGTTATTGTTGTTGCTATGGTTGTTACCGGTGCTTTATTAGGGTATGGTAGGTATCTTAATAAACCAGCTACAACAAAGGCTCAATCTCAATATGTTGCGCAAGTAAATGGCAGTAATATTTCTGAAGAAGAATATTATTATATTATGCAGAATCAAACTGCAGGGGCAAATTTTGAACGTTCACAGATAGTACCGTTTAAAGTAAGGGTTCTGGATTCTATAATTGAAACGGAGATACTTTTACAGGAAGCGGGCAAAATGGATATTCAGTCAACTATAACTGAAGAAGATGTACAAGATTATTATGATACCTTCTTAGAAAATAATGAAATGACTGAAGAAGATTTAGTTGCGGAGCTGGGAGAAAATACAAAACTGACTGATTTTAAAGATTATATTAAGAATAGCTTGGAAAAGAATGATTTAATTAATCAGGTTATGGAAAGAAGTTATAGTAATGTTACTGTTACTGAGGATGAGGTAATTGAGGCTTATGAAACAATTCAACCCCAGGTTATTATGGTTAGGTTTGGAGAAGATAAAGATGCAGCCAGAGCTAAAATAGAAGAAGCCTATGCTGAGCTTAAGGCAGGCAAAGATTTTGCTGGGGTGGCTGATGAATACTCTGACCTGGTTGTAGGTGAGGGTAAACTTGGTAATATAAACCGTGATAATGGTTATTTTAGTGAAGAGACTAGTAATGAATTGTTTAATTTGGACAAGGGTGTTGTCAGCGATATTATTACTGATGATAAGGCCTATTATATTGTTAAGGTATTAGATAAGAAACTGGCTGAGGGAGAAGATTATCAGGCAGAAAAAGAAGAAATAAAAGAACAATTGTTAAAGAGCAAACAAAATAAGGCTTTTGCTAACTGGCTTGAAAGTGTTAAGGCTGAAAGCAATATTCAGATAAATGATCCACAATTAAGTGGATATAAATATTTATCACAGGGAAATTACCAAAAGGCTGTTGAACAATTAGAACTTGCTCTGGAGACTTATCCTGTACCAATGACCTACGTATATCTTGCTGAGGCTTATAAAGCTAATTCAATGATAGATAAGGCTGATGAGATATATAAAAAGGCTGTTGAGGCCTTCCCTGAAGATTGGGAATTAAATCTTTTATATGGTAATTTTCTTGCCGAGAGAGATGAAGTAGAGACTGAAGATGCCTTAGCTAAAATTGATGCAGCATCAAAACTAGCTGGTGAAGATATAATGGCCCATTACAGGATTTTTATGGCTTACAGCCAGTTAGGTGCAGATGAAAAAGCTGATGAAGAGGCAGCAATAATAAAGGAAATACAGGAAAAACTAAAAGCTGAACAGGAAGAAAATATTGAATCATCAACTGATGATAATGATACAACTAATGAATAATAAGGGTGATTAGATGAAACTTAAAGCACCACGGGGGACAAATGATATTTTGCCCCCCGTTTCTTTACAATGGCAGTATATTGAAGACTTAACAAAAAAAATACTACATAACTATAATTATCATGAGATCAGGACCCCTATTTTTGAATATACAGAATTATTTCAAAGGGGTATTGGTGAAGTGACAGATATTGTGGAAAAAGAGATGTATAGCTTTACAGATAAGGGTGGCAGGGGTATAACTCTTCGACCAGAAGGAACTGCTTCTGTTGTCAGGTCTTTTATGGAAAATAAGGTATATGGCCAGGCACAACCAACAAAGTATTATTATCTTGGACCTATGTTCCGCTATGAAAGACCGCAAGCAGGTAGATTTCGTCAGTTTCATCAGTTGGGGGTAGAGGCCTTTGGTTCCAATGATCCGGCACTTGATGCTGAAGTAATAGCCTTGGGACTTAATATATTAAAAAAACTTGGTTTAAATAACTTAGAGGTATATCTAAATAGTATTGGCTGCCCTGAATGCCGTGTAAAGTATATAGATAAGCTGAAGGCATATTTACTAAAATATGAGGATGAACTCTGTTCTGACTGTCAGCACAGGTTACAACGTAATCCTTTTCGTATCTTGGACTGTAAGATAGATAATGAGATTATTAAAGAAGCACCTATAATTACAGATTATCTTTGTGAGGAATGTAATCAGCATTTTAATATGGTAAAAAAATACCTTGATTCTATTGAGGTTAAATATATAGTAGAGCCAACCCTGGTAAGGGGTCTTGATTATTACACTAATACTGCCTTTGAGGTTAAATATACTGGACTTGGCGCCCAGGATACTATTTTTGGTGGTGGGCGTTATAATGGGCTTGCTGAAGAGATTGGAGATAAGGCTATACCTGGCATAGGGTTTGCTATTGGTCTGGAGAGACTACTTTTGACTATTGAAAGACAGGGTATTAAACTGCCTATTGAAGAAAGCCTTGACCTCTTTATTACTACAATAGGTGAAAAGGCCAAAGAGGCTGCTTTTGGATATATATATAAACTAAGGGAAGTCGGTTTGAAGGTTGAAATGGATTACCTGGGACGAAGTGTTAAGGGGCAGATGAAATCTGCTGATCGTATGAATGCTACCTATACCATTATTATTGGTGATAATGAGCTAGATAATGGAGTTGCTACAATAAGGAATATGAAATCTGGTGAAGAGCTTGAAATAAAGCTGATAGAGTTGACAGAAAAAATGCAATCAATGGTTTAGAAAGGGGAAGCTTGTTATGGGTGAAGTAAAAAAGGGATTTAAGAGAACCCATCACTGTGGTAAATTATCTCTGACAAATGCAGAGGAGACTGTTACTGTTATGGGTTGGGTTCAGAAAAGGAGAGATCATGGTGGGGTTATTTTTATTGACTTGAGGGACCGTTCAGGTTTTGTACAGGTTGTATTTAATCCTGATATAGATGAGGAATCATTTCAACTGGCAGATCAACTGCGTTCAGAGTACGTTGTAGCTGTTAAGGGAAAGGTAGAAAAAAGACCAGAGGGTAATATTAATCCTGATCTCCCTACAGGTGAGATTGAGCTTAATGGCAGGGAATTAATAATTCTTGATAAAGCAAAAACTCCTCCTTTTATAATTGATAATGATATAGACATAAATGAGGATATTAAATTAAAGTACCGTTATCTTGATCTGAGAAGACCTAAAATGAAGGATATTATTGCCTTGAGGCACCAGGTAATGAAAGCTACCAGGGATTATCTTGATGAAAATGAATTTTGGGAAGTTGAAACCCCTATACTGGGTAAGAGTACTCCTGAAGGTGCCCGGACATATCTGGTGCCCAGTAGGATTAATCCTGGTAATTTTTATGCACTGCCACAGTCACCACAGATCTATAAGCAGTTATTAATGGTTTCTGGGGTGGAAAAATACTTTCAGATAGCCAGGTGTTTTCGGGATGAAGATTTAAGGGCAAATAGACAGCCTGAATTTACCCAGATTGATATTGAGATGTCATTTATTAACGAAGAAGATATCTTTGAAATGGTAGATGGCCTGATGAGGAGATTATTTGCAATTAAAGGTATAGAACTACCAGCAAGATTACCAGTCATGAGCTATCAGGAGGCTATTGATAATTATGGTTCAGACAAACCTGATCTGAGGTTCGACATGAAAATTAAGGATATATCTGATTTAGTAATTGATAGTCAATTTAAGGTTTTTAGTGGTACTGTTGTAAATGGTGGGCAAGTCAGGGGTATTAACTTTAAGGGCGGGGCATCTTCGCCCAGAAGTAAAATAGATGCTTATACTGATTTTGTTAAAATATATCAAGCAAAGGGTCTGGCCTGGATAGCACTTAAAGAAGGTAGCTTGAAATCACCTATTACCAAGTTTCTCACTGATGCTGAGATAGATGGTATTAAACAAAGAATGCAGGCTGAAGAAGGTGATTTGCTCCTGTTTGTTGCTGATAATCCTTCTATAGTGGCCAGTTCACTGGGGAATCTGCGCTTGGAAATTGCTAAAGAAGAAGGTCTTATTGATCAGGATACATATGAATTTGTTTGGATTGTGGATTTTCCATTACTTGAATATAATGAGGAAGAGGATCGCTATGATGCAATGCATCATCCATTTACCTCGCCACTTGACGAAGATATTGCTTTATTGGAGATGGAACCAGAAAAAGTGAGATCGAGAGCCTATGACCTGGTCTTAAATGGTGAGGAATTAGGTGGTGGGAGTATTCGTATTAATAATCGTGAACTACAGGAAAAAATATTTAAAGTCTTAAATATTGGTGATAAGGAAGCAGAAGAAAAATTCGGCTTTTTACTGGAGGCCTTTGAATATGGGACTCCTCCACACGGTGGAATTGCTTTTGGACTCGACCGTTTAATTATGATCCTTGGTAAAACAGAGTCTATTCGGGATGTGATAGCTTTTCCTAAAACTCAGAAGGCGACTTCTCTCTTAACAAATGCTCCTTCAAGAGTTTCTGAAAAGCAGTTAAGGGAGTTAGGAATTAAAGTAGACTAAATAATATTTGTTTTTTGTTTATCAAAAACCGATATTATATCATGGACTGCATTAGAACCTCTTGAAATAATAATACCAGTAATTATGTAATCTATTATTGGTTGACTAATTCCTATATCAAATTTTTGTAAGATACCTATGTGTGTTGAGATACATAGGATTATTCCTACTACGGCAGCTGCGATCCGGCTGCCATTTTTATTTTCTCCTCCTTTAATAAAAGGCATGGCACCTTTAATTGCATTAGTTACCACTTCAACAATAACAGCCAGCAAGGCAATTGTTGTCAGGGATTCGGCAACCATTTGATTACCCCCTTTCTTATTATAAAGATATGTACAAAAAACTCTTAATATTACTCATTCTTTTAAGCATTTTCCTGTTTTTACTAGTGGCCAATATGCTTGCAATGACAGGGTTTTTATGATAGTATATATTTAAATTAAGAGTGGTTGTTCTACTGTGTGCGTGATGATTATACAATTTTTGACCAACACCTACACATAGGGAGCCTGGACTCTATCTGCGGCGCATATGCCTTTTTTGCAGGACATGTAAACCAGATAGGAGGGCACCCACCTGGAAGATAGGGATCAAAAACAGTGATCACACGGCATGGTGGAACATACGAAAAACTAACCATTAAGGTTAGTTTTTTTATAGGCATAAGATACTATAATTTGTATAATTATAGATAAATATATTATAAAAAACTAGTTGTTATAGATTAGCTAGTAATTTGCTTAAAATAGTATTATAATTAGATTTGTAATTATTTTAAGGTGGTGATAAATATGATAGATAAGAAAAAATTAAGGGAAAAATATTTAGCTAAACGCAGCTCACTTACAGCCGGACAGGTTAAAAAGGCCAGTGATAAAATAGCTGCTAAATTTTTGGATATAGTTGATAGAATAGCTGCTGAAAGGATTATGCTCTATTATTCCTTTAGAAATGAAGTCATTACCCATGATATCATAGATAAATTATTGGTTCAAAATAAGAAGGTTTTTCTCCCTTATACAGTAGTGGCTGAAAAAGAGCTCCAAATAAGTCGGATAAATGATATAAAAGAAGATTTGATTGAAGGGGTTTATGGGGTTATGGAACCAAGGAAAAAAGAAAATCAATCTATCAAAGATTTAGATATAGTTGTAGTTCCGGGAATGGTTTTTACTAAAAAAGGATATCGATTGGGTTATGGTGGTGGTTATTATGACCGTTTTCTATCCCGTTTATCAGAAATGACCCGGACAATTGGATTTGTATTTGATAGTTTTCTGCTGAATGAACTTACACTTGAGGAGCATGATTTACCAGTTGAAATGATTATCACTGAAAAAAATATTATTGATTTCAGGGGTGATGATTATTAATCTCTTTGAACAAAAACAATCTGAGGAGATGGCAGATAAACCATTGGCTTTTCGCATGCGTCCCCGTACACTTGATGAGGTTTATGGGCAGGAAGAGATTATAGGTGAGGGGAAATTGTTAAATCGGGCTATTAAGGCAGACCGTTTACAATCACTAATTTTTTATGGACCTCCTGGTACTGGAAAGACAAGCCTGGCTTATGTGATAGCTAATCATACTGAGGCAGATTTTATTCGTTTAAATGCTGTAACATCTGGTGTGAAACAATTGCGTGAAGTAATTAAACGGGCAGCTAATAATTTGTCATTACATAATCAAAAAACAATTTTATTTATAGATGAGATTCACCGTTTTAATAAATCTCAACAGGATGCCTTATTACCTGCTGTAGAAAAAGGGACGATAATAATGGTAGGGGCTACAACAGAAAATCCTTATTTTGAGGTTAATTCACCATTATTATCACGTTCCAGGATATTTAGTTTGAAACCACTGCAAGATAAAGAAATTATCTCTATCCTGAAAAGGGCCCTTAGTGATAAAGAACGGGGGTTGGGTGACTATGAAATAGGTATTGGAAAGAAAGAGTTGGAATATATAGCTGACTTAGCAGCTGGTGATGCAAGGACTGCCCTAAACGCCCTGGAATTAGCTGTCTTGACAACCCCTCCTGATGAAGATGGTTTAATAACAATAAATAAAGAGGTAATTGCTGAATCACTACAAAAGAAAGTTTTAAATTATGATAAAAATGGTGATAATCACTATGACACTATTTCAGCTTTTATTAAGAGTATACGTGGTTCAGACCCTGATGCAGCATTATTTTGGTTAGCTAAGATGATAGTGGCCGGTGAGGATCCTAGATTTATTGCCAGGCGCGTGATTGTTCATGCTGCAGAAGATATTGGGCTGGCTGACCCTGCGGCATTAGAGATAGCAGTGGCGGCTGCTCAGGCAGTTGAACATGTTGGTTTTCCAGAGGCACGAATACCCCTGGCTGAAGCAGTTCTTTATCTAGCCACAGCACCTAAGAGTAATTCAGTAGTAACAGCTATAGATACTGCAGTGAATTATGTGCAGAATAATCCTACTGGTTCTGTTCCATTACATCTGCGAGATGTCCATTATCAAGGGGCAGAAACCCTGGGACATGGTAAGAAATATAAATATCCTCATGATTATCCAGACAATTATGTTAAACAACAGTATCTACCTGATGGTTTAGATGGTTTAGAGTTTTATCAACCTGGAACAGAAGGTAAGGAGATTGCAATAAAAGAAAGAATGATAAAACTGTATAAAAGAAATGTTGGGCGGACAGATGAGTAATATCTTTCTTTGGTATTATCAAAAGGAGTGATAGGGGTGGAAGAATATTTTTATACAGCAGCCAGTAGGATTGAAGTGATAAATAAAGTAAAAGATAGTAAGTTTTTTGCTAGTATAGCCCCTATAAATAATGAAGAAGATGCGAATGACTTTGTTGGTAATATTAAGAACAAATATCATGATGCTAGCCATAATGTTTCAGCATATAAACTGGGTACTGGTGATCAGGCAATAAAATATTCTAATGATGATGGTGAACCAGCTGGATCCTCTGGGCCTCCTGTATTACAGGCTATTGAAGGTGAAGGTCTTAGTAATACCGTGATAGTGGTAACACGGTATTTTGGAGGTACTAAATTAGGTATAGGTGGTTTGATAAGGGCCTATGGTAATAGTGCCAAACTTGCTATTAAGGAAGCAGGCATTAAAAAGCTTGAACTATTTGATAAACTTATTATTTCAGGAACCTATCAATTAATCGGTACTATCCTGGGTCAGATTGAAGCAGTAGGTGGTCAGATATTGTCTACTGATTATAAAAATGATGGTGGAGATATAAATGTTTTAATCAGACCTGTAAATTATCAAACATTGGAAAAAAAATTGATCGAACATACTGGTAATAAAGTGGATATAAGAGTTGTTGAAAGGGTTTATTTATAAGATTTAGAGGAGTATTTTTTAAGTATTTGGGAAAAATTATTGACAGTTTGTAACTACTATGCTAAAATAGTATTAGAAAGTTGATAAGATTACTAGGAATTCATACAGGGGTGACAGTTATGAAGATTTCTACCAGGGGAAGATATGGTTTGAGAGCGATGATTGACTTAGCTGTACATGAGAACATAGGGGCAATCCCTTTAAGAGAGATTGCTGAAAGGGAGAAAATATCTGAACAGTATTTAGAGCAGTTGTTTGCTAATTTGAGAAAATCAGGACTTGTTAAGAGTGTGAGAGGAGCACAGGGGGGTTATCTGTTAAACCATCCAGCTGAAGAAATTACAGTTAAGGATATTATAACAGCACTGGAAGGTCCGATTGCCCCTGCTGAATGTGTAATAGATGATAATGATTGTGATTATAATAGTAATTGTGTTACACAGAAACTCTGGATACAGGTTAAGGAGAAAATTGATGAGTTTTTTGATTCAGTTACTTTAGCCAGCTTAAAGCGAGATTATCAAGCTAATCAAGGGAATTTTATATACCATATCTAAGGGGTGATAATAATGAACAAGATATATTTAGATAATGCAGCAACAACACCTGTTGCAGAGGAAGTATTTGAAGCCATGAAACCATATTTTACTAATTCTTATGGTAATCCATCAAGTGTTTATACAACTGCTCAGGATGCTGCTATGGCTGTAGGTGAAGCGAGAGAAAGGGTTGCACGTTTACTTGGTGCCAGTAGTGATAGGGAGATTATCTTTACTTCAGGGGGTACAGAGGCCGATAACCTGGCTATTAAAGGGACTGCGATGGCTCTTAAGTCTAAAGGGAAACATATAATTACATCAAAAATTGAACACCATGCTGTATTACATGCCTGTCAATACCTTGAAAAGTATCTTGGTTTTGAGGTTACTTATCTGGATGTTGATAAAAAAGGGTTTGTTGACCCTATTGATGTGAAGGAGGCAATTAGAGACGATACCATACTGGTTACAATAATGATGGCCAATAATGAAATAGGAACTATAGAACCTATTAAAGAAATTGCTAAAATTACACAGGAAAAAGATGTTTGTTTCCATACTGATGCTGTGCAGGCAGTTGGTCAAATTCCAATAGATGTTAATGATTTACAGGTAGATTTATTATCATTATCGGCTCATAAAATTAATGGCCCTAAGGGTGTGGGTGCCCTATATGTTAGAAAAGGCAGTAAACTTACACCTCAAATGTCAGGTGGTGCCCAGGAATGGAAACGCAGAGGTGGTACGGAGAATGTACCGGGTATAGTAGGTTTAGGAAAGGCTGCTGAATTAGCCTTAGAAAATATGGATAATAAAAATAAAAGAATTAAGAAGTTGAGAGATAGATTGATATCAGGTATAAATAAGGAGATTGATGATGTTATTTTAAATGGTCCAGAAGGTGAAAAACGCTTACCCAATAATGTTCATTTCTGTTTCAAATATATTGAAGGGGAGTCTATTTTATTAAATCTTGATATGTTGGGTATTGCTGCTTCAAGTGGTTCAGCTTGTACTTCTGGTTCTCTTGATCCATCACATGTTCTTCTGGCTATTGGACATCCACATGAAATTGCTCATGGCTCATTAAGACTTACCCTGGGAATTAATAATACTGAAGAAGATGTTACTTATCTACTTGAGGTATTACCGGGAATAATACAGAAAATCAGGGATATGTCTCCATTATATAGTGTATAATTGACATAATCGTTCAATGAAAGGGGAGGTTATAATGTATTCTGATAAAGTTATGGAACATTTTAATAATCCGCGTAATGTTGGTCAGATAGAAAATGCTAATGCTGTAGGTGAGGTAGGGAATGCAGTCTGTGGAGATATTATAAAACTCTATCTTAAAATAAAAGATGATGATGTTATTGAAGATATAAAATTCAAAACCTTTGGTTGTGGGGCAGCAATTGCTACCAGTAGTATGGTTACCGAATTAGTTAAAGGTAAAAAAATAGATGAAGCACTCCAGATAAGCAAAAATACTGTTGCTGAGGCTCTGGATGGTTTGCCGCCTGCTAAGATGCATTGTTCTAACCTGGCTACAGATGCCCTTAAAGATGCTATAAAAAATTATCATGGTAATAATAAGAGCAAAGGGGATAAATAGTTGAGTATTAGATAACAATAAATATTTGTTTAAATAAGAGAATAAAAGGGTCCAGGGGTTATAAGTTAACCCCTGGACCCTTTTACTTTGAGTAAAAAATTGCTTTATCATATTTGATGATTATAATTTTATTTATTAAATGAATAGAGTATATTATTTTTAGAAATTTTTTGCAGAACAGTGATATGATTCTAAAGACCTATTAAATCTTTTTATATATAAAGATATAATAGTGATTGTGTTTGTGTAAATTTATTAAATTTGCTATAATTTCATTTTTTTTATTCATAATGCGGAGTACCTGTGGTATTTTGTTTTAATATGATTTTTAATTATTTAACCATATTATTAACTGGAGTATAGAAACTTAACACAGATCTATAAAGGAGATTTTAAAATTGTATAATAAGCGATTTGAACTTGTTTTTCTATTTTTAATAAGTATAATACTATTGTTATTAACTGCCTGTGAATCAGTTCCAACTGATGATATTTTAATTAATAATTTTAGAGAACATAAAAGTGATTTCAAGAAATTAATTACTATGTTTAGGCAGGACAAAGAATTGGGCTATATTTCTCAAAAAATAATCTCTCCTATGGATGCTGTCAGTGAAGAAAGGAAAAAAGAGTATAGGGATTTATTAAAAGAATTAAAGATTAAGCAGATAAAAAGCTATGATAAGAACGAAAATATTGCATTTAATGTCTATGCAGTAGGTCTTAGTGTAACAGGTGCAGCCAAGGGCTATGAATATTGGGGAAAGCAAATTCCAGCACATTTAGAGCTGGTTAGAAACCTGGATGAGGATTACCAGAAGGAGAGAGAAAAGGATGAACCTTTAGCATATTATAAATTTAGACATATAGAAGGACATTGGTATTTATATTATAGTGTTGATGATTAGGTTCAAAAAACCTTTTTGATTATAGTTGTCTTGACGAGTAGGATTGATTTCGTTATTATCAGTGATTTTAAAGAGGGTATGAGGGGAGAGTGGAAAAAGTTAAATTTTAGTTTAGAAAAAAGTATTATATATATTTATAAAAAATCAAAAAATTGAGAGGTATATATTATGTTGTTAATTTTATTCTCGTTATTAAGTTGTTTAGTTGGAGTAAGTATATTAGTTGGAATTAAGATTCTTATTGGGTTTGAATTGACTTCTTTAAGTTTATTTTTTATAATTCCTGTTGGTTCAATAATTTCTGGTGCGATAATGACTTCTGGATATTCATTAGGGATAAAACGATTAAATATAAAACCTGCCAAGAAACAGATTAAAGTATTGATAATAATTGCTATTTTAATGTTTTTTCTTGTACAATTTGGGTATTATCAGGTGACTTATATAGATGATGATTATAGTTACAATTATAGGTTCAAAGGGAGTCATGTTAGTGAATTCTACTTTAAAGATACAAACCAAGAAGTAAACTTTTTTAACTTTTTGACTGATAAAGTAAATTCTCAATCAATAAGTTTTAGTCATAAAAGGCATACAATAGGAAATGTAGAAGGGAATAAGTTTGTAAACTGGTTATTTTTTGCGTTGGATTTTTTCGGTTTTTTATTTGGCGGATATGTTGTATACAGTGCTTTTATTGAATCTGCTATTTATTGTAAAAAGTGTAGTAAATACATGAAAGAAAAGGAATTACTAAAGATTGTTGATAATATTCAGGAGCAGATTAACAATATTATAGAGTATTGTGATGAAAAAACTGAGAATTCATCAAGAATTATGGAAATTATTGATTCAAATCCATTTGAAAGAGAGAATACTAGTGAAATCTTTGCCAATGGAATATTACATTATTGTCAAGAATGTCATGAAGGGTATTTGTGTTTTGAATTTTATATAATAAATGAAAAAGGTAAGTATAATCATAATGAAGAATCTGATGTGAAAGTAAGACTTAGCAGTAATACAGTTAGTGAAATACTTAATAGTATTTAATTGTTAATCAATATGATTATTATTTGTTCTGGAATATTTTGTAATTTTGAGTATCCAGTATTAAAGTAAATACTATAAAACATAAAGAGGGGTAGATGAATGCGAAAATATAATGTAGTATTATTTATATTTATTTTAGTGGCTATTATATTTAATATTACTGTCTTTAACTGTAATATTAAAGCTTATGAGGGAAATAGGTTTAAATACATTGGTCAGGGAACTAAAGAAGACCCATTTATTATAGATTCATTTTCAAGGCTTGAAAAGATAGGAACAAAGGGTTATCCATTAGATGCACATTATAAATTGGTGAATGATATAGATGCCAGTATTACAAAAAGTAAAGATTATAACAATGGTAAAGGCTGGGATCCGATTGGGGAAGTAAATGATCTAAATAAAGGCCTGTGGAATGGGTTCCAGGGAGTGTTTGATGGTCAAGGGTATGCAATCAGGAATTTATATATAAATAGACAAGAGGATGCTGTAGCTTTGTTTTCTGTACTTGATGGAGGGGTTATAAGGGATTTAAGTTTAGTGAAAGTAGATATTACAGGGAGAAATAAAGTTGGAGGATTAGTTGGTATTAATGATCGTGGGACTATCACTAATTCCAGGGCTATAACCAGGGGTACTGTTAAGGGAAAGATATATGTAGGTGGATTAATTGGGTATAATAATGGAGATATAGAAGGGTCTTATACTGGAAATTGTGTTCAGGGATATCAAGCAGGAGGATTGGTTGGGTACAATGAAAGTGGAACAATAAAAAATTCATATGTTAATGGTGATATTGAAGGCAAATATTACTCAATAGGGGGATTGGTTGGTTATAACGAAAAAGGGAGAATTGAAAATTGCTATACTATAACCAGGGTTGAAGGAATGAAGCGTGTTGGAGGTTTAGTTGGTTCAAACCTTGGAATTTTAAGTGAATCTGAAGTTATAGGTTATACTAAAGGCAATATTTCTGTAGGGGGTCTGGTTGGAGAAAATCAAGGGATAATAGAAAAAAGTTATGTGAGTGGTGAAATCAAAGGACTTGGGCAAGTTGGAGGACTAGTTGGATCAAATTATAAGATAATAAAAGATTCTTATACCACTAGATTATGTAGTATCCAAGCTGAGCAAGTTCTAGGAGGTCTGGTTGCTGATAATTTTGGGTTGATTGAAAAGTGTTATACTGACAGCAGTCTTAAAGGAATAAAATTTTCAGGTGGTTTAGTTGCCAGTAATAGTGGAACTATATTAAATTCTTCGGCTTCAGCAAATGTTGTTGGTAAAGAAGGAATTGCTGGTTTAGCAGTTTATAACAAAGGCATTATAGAAAATAGTTATTCCAGAAGTACTATTCAAGGTAATAATGCTGTGGCAGGGCTGGTTCTTATTAATGATAGAATGATCAAAAATACTTATCATACAGGTGAAATTAATACTTTATCTTCTAAAACCTGCGGACTTGTTTTTTTGAATAATGGTGAAGTAGAAAATTCTTTTTATAGTAAGAGTTCAGCAGTTTATTCTGATGGGGGAATTGGTTTTAAGGCTTCACAAATGGAACAAGAATTTATATTTGATAATTGGGATTTTAATGAAATTTGGGCTATCAAAAATGGTAAAAGTTATCCTTATCTCCAATGGCAGTCGGTTGCCAATAAGGTTTTTGACTTTATAATTGAACAGGAAGGTAAAGAAATAAAAGTAATTAACAATGAAGTTACCTTAAAAAAGAAACCCTTTAAAATTAAGGTGTTTTTTAAAGATGAAGTTGGTATTTATATCCATGCTTCTTTAAAAGCAGAACTCTATAATAAACTTAAAGATAACCCAGTTTTTAATAGACTTACTGTATGTGGTGGTGGGAGTATTGCTGTATATGATGATAGTACTACCTTGTATCTTACAAAGAATACGTATAAGAGTCTCCAAAAGTTTGATTTGCCTGAGTATTATTATTTGTTTTACGAAGAAGGAAGAACCCGCTTTGACGATATAATCAAAACAGATGATCAATTGATTGGGGAAAAAACATTTGATACAATTTGTATTCTAGATATAGATAGTCCTGAAAACCTAACTACACCAATAAAAGAATTTAGTCAAAATGTTTTTTATATGTATTTCTTAACAAATGATAAAGAAAGATATAATTTTTTAAAGGTCAATTTTATACCAGGTAAAAGTCGTAGTACAGAGTATTAAAAAGAAAAGTTAGACTAGATTAGTTAAAAGGGGATATATAAGTATATGTTAGAATACATTAAGGGATTTATTACTAAAAATCCACAGGTTAAAGAAAAGTTTGAGGAAAATAAGTTCAATATGTTAGGTATTGTTATTATTCAACTTTTTTTCAATTATCTATTTATTTTTCAATTTTATCATACCGGTAAACTCTTTAGTAGTATACCTATTATTCTTTTCAATTTTATTTTTATTTATTTCTTGTTAATGTGGCTTTGTTTCGATTTATATAAGGGAAAAAGTACAATTTTAACCTCAGTAGGAGGGGTTTTTGTATTATTAACAATGGTAACAATTATTACTTTTTTAGTTTTTTCCAGTGAGGTATCTGTATCTGTCTGTACATATATTAATTTTGATAATAAAACAGTTTCTATAGAATGTGATGATCCAATTGATGGATATCCACTTAAACCAACAAGAACGATAGATATATTTTCTGATAAGGGAGATCGTAATTTAATAAAGACAACAGTAGATAAGGAAAAAATGTATAATAAGAATGGTATATATTATAAAAAAGGTTCTTTTACTCCTTTCAGTGGTGTATATATTAAACTCGACCGGCAAGGGAAAAGGGTTGTAGAAGGGACAGCTTTTAAATTAGGGAAGAAGACTAAGACTAAAAAGTTTACAGTAGATAAAGTTACTACTGTTTGGTTTAATGATTATGATTCTGACCACGGTATAATATATCGGAAGCGAAGTGCTAAAGAATATGATAAGGATACAGGAGTAAAGACAGATATAGATTATAATAATTATAACGAGGAAATAGAAGCAATTCGAAAATATAAAGAGAATTCAATAGACCATTTCTATTATGCTAAATATGAAGATGGGGTTTTAGTCAGGGAAGAAATTAATGATGAAAAGATTAATTTATATTATGATAATGGTCGACTTGCTTTTGCCGGGAAATTATCCGGGGAATATGTAGATAGTGAGGTGGACCATTATTATAAGGATGGACAAATAAAATTCCGTGGTTCAGTATCAGGAGCCGAAGCCCCTTCTATTTATGATCTTAATAAACTTAAATATGAAGATAGTTATGAATTTATGATTACTATAATTACTGATTTTTCAACGGATTTTAATGATAGTACTGGTGATATTTCTGTGAATACTGAGATTCAGGAAGTACTTGCTGATCATAGTTGGTATGATGATCAAAATGGTTTTTCAGCTATTACAGATTTTAAAAAGGGTATGACAGGATATTGGGAATTTTATTATAAAAATGGACAGTTAAAGGCTGAGGGAAACTATTCCAAGGGAAGCCATTTCGGTCTATGGAAGTTTTATCACCCTAATGGTCAACTAAAATCCAGGGGTAGATATTCTGCCTATGGTGTAGAAGAGGGTGCTTGGGAATACTACTATGAAAATGGACAGTTAAGATCTAAAGGTTTATATAGTGAAGCCCAACCTCCTGAAAAGAACTGGTCTATAGATTATACACTTGGAGAACCAACAGAATTTAAAGAGCCTTTGAAAAGCTGGGAATGGAAATATTACTCTAAAGAAGGTAAGTTAATGGCAGAGGGTAATTATAGAGATGGAGAAAAAGTTGGCAAATGGCTAGTTAGGAAAGAAAAAAATAGGGAGTTAGAAGAAGTTGCGTTTTAATCGAATAGTAAGAAAATATAAACTTATTATTCAGGAAAATGGGGTTGGAAAAAACACGTGGAGAATTACCCTGGATAGTTAAAATAATATAAAATGAGAAATAGAAAAGGCTTTTAGATATGAAAATAATCGGAGTGATGAAAATTAGTACAGTAATATTCACTAAATTAGAGGAATTGGAGAATAAGGGTTTAGGTAAATTGTTTATAAAATATTTTCTCTGTGGTTTATGTTTTTATTTACTTACTGGATTACTGGGAGGATTAGAAACATTTATAGATGGATATTTTGGGAGTATAAGATTAAATGGTATTTTAAGTGCTAACCGCTTTATAAGCCTATTTTTATCTGCTGGCAGTATTATAGGTATTGGTGGAAGTGTTTTGTTAACTATAAAATTGGGATTAAAAGATAAAGAGAAAGCAGAAGAAATATTGGGAAATTCTATTAGCCTATTGATTATCTTTTCTTTTATATTATTGTTGATAGCTTATATTTATAAAGATTATTTTTTTACTGAACTTATCTGTAGTGGTGATAAAGAGATAACAATTATGGCTACAAACTATTTTATAGCCAGATTATCTGGGATTACTTTTATCTTTATGGCAGAGTATTTAATTCTATTTATTCTTGCATTAGGAAATCCGATAAAGGCTTTATTATTAAAGTTGATTTCATTTTTATTAAAGATAAGTGTTTTATTTATATATATTAAATTTGATTTAGGGATTATCTATCGGGCTTTATTGTTTAACTTGTCAGACCTAATTATAGTATTTTTGATTTTAAATCATTTTACTAAAAAGGAGAGTAATGTCCCTAAATTAAGGTGGAATAAATTAAAATTAAGAAAGATATCTTTAGATATTCTTCTTATTGGTATATTTCCCTATTTGTTCTTTTTAAGCCAAACTTTTTATAATATATTTATAAACTGTTTTACTAATTCTAGAGCAATTAGTGAGTATTAGTTTAATAAATACAAATCTATATATACCTGTACTTTCACTACTTAGTGTTTTTTCGCTGGCTTAGACCTATTTTTACTTATAACTATACTAAAAATAATTTTATTAGAACAAAGAAATTATTATTTAACTGTGCTTTAATTTTACCTTTATTAGTATTAATTTTATTAATTCCACTAATATTTTTTAAAAATATCCTGAATTTATTTGTTCATGACCTAAATATGATTGATACGGCAAGAAGGATTCTTAATTCTTATATTTTTATAATTCCCCTTCTTTTATTCAAAGGTATTATCTTTGTTTATTTACAATCAATAGCTAAAAAATTAAAGTTGGCGGTAATTTATATAAGTAATATGTTATTACTTATTGTACCCTTATATATAATGTGGCGTTTTCATATTGAAATTGAATTTAATGGTTGGTTGTTTTTAAATATTGTAATTGCATCTTTGATGTTTATTATTTCTTTAATATTTTTTATCACTGAATTAAAAAGTTTAAAGAATAAAACAGTTTTATATGATAATACTTCAAAATAATAAAAAATAATATTATTTTACTCCTAATATTAAAATTACAACTAGAAAGAGGTAGAGGGATGAATATGAAAGAAAGAAATTTGATGATTAAGAACTCCCATTTAATATTTAGTTTGCTCTTATTATTATCAACTATTTGGATGCTTGAAGTATCGCAAGGTAGTTTAGTAAGTTATATTTCATTGAAGGGACATAATGGAATGGCCTACTTTATTAAGTCCAGGTCTTATCCCTTTTTTATTTTTTTATTGCTGTCACTTTTCTCTATAGTAAAGAGAAAGGTAAAGTTAACTGATAAGTTATTATATATTATAGGTAGTTTAATATCTTTAGTTTATTTGATTCCTGTATTTTATAGAGGTATATATTGGGGAAAACTTGTATTTGATAAGGAATTTAGTTTAAAATTGGCCACAGTTTCCGTGGTAATAATTGGAACTATTATTTTTCTTATTATTTTTAAAGAATTAAAACAATGCGAAAAGCTTATTTTTTGGGGAGCCTTGATAGTGATGGCTGGCTTAGGGATGGAAGAATTTGAATTACCAGTAGTACTAAAATCATTGTCTAAATTTTTTGGAGTAAGTCCCAGGTATTATGTTGAGAAGTATTATATTTTTGCAATAGCTATATTATTCCCTCTAGTGGTAATAATGAGAGACTCTAAAGCTAATTTCATTAGTAAACTATATCTTTTATTATCCGGTCTAGCGATAGGGGGATTAAGTTTTTACTTTTTTAGTTTTTGGCATGGGAGATTGTTATTAGGCTTATTTGGTTTAGCATCTTTTGCTTTATTAGCATTAATCCCAGTAATAGTAGATTTAAAGAAAAGAAAAGGATTAATATCTAATGGAATATCTTTAAATATAATATCTTCTATAATAGCTCTTTTTATTTATACTAATTATAAATATCTACATTATCATAATAAATTTGTTAATATATTAGCTGTTATAGAATTTATGATCTTAATAGTAGCTTTTATAAGTTTCTATTTGTGGTTAATTTATAGATTGCCACAAAAAATTAATAGTAAAAAACTAATTTTATCTAATGTTTATTTTCTTATTGAGTTATTAATATTAAAAGAATATTTAAATATAAATTTTAAGTATTCTTTTTTAATAATCTTCATACTCATAATTGCTAATATAATATTGGTTTTACATAAGGGATATTTTAAGATTAAAGATATTAAGTTTAAAGTTGATCCTAAAGGGTATTTATTTCTGATAATGTTTTTAGCCTTATCTATAATTGGTACTAGATTTTATTTAAGTTTTAAGTTATATGATGAAATTCATGATACTAGAAATGAAGAATTAATGATAAAATATTTAAATTTTGGGGCAAAGGCGAATAAATATCTGTTGGATAAAGCAATCGAGTATAATGAATTTGATTTAGCAGAAAGGTTAATAGATAAAGGAATCAAACCTGATACTAATTCCTTAGAAAACTTGATTGGATATATGTATTATGATAGGAAAGCGGCAATAAAGTTTATAGTTGAACAGGGGATAAAACCAACTGAAAGGCTTATTAATAATTTATTACTAATAAAGGTAGATAATGACCTTGTTAATTATTTGATAAAGGCAGAGAGTCAAATCAGTTATAAATCTTTACTTATAGCTGCAAATAATTATCCAGTAGAATTAACAGATAAGTTATATCAGGCAGTTAATATGAAAGAATATGAAAAAGCAAAGATTGATCATTTAAGTTATTTAATTATGGTTAAGAAGAGGGATCTAATAGCAAAGTTATTAAAAGAAGAAATAGATATTAGAGAACGTGATTCTGAAGGATATTATCCAATGGGTAGATTAATGAAAAAAGCTGATAAAGAATTGTTAGATTTCTTAATAAAGCAGGGATTGGCTTTAAAGGGAGATTTAGAATATAAAGATGAGCTATTATACTCAGCTATTACTACTTTGAATTTTGAATTTGTTAAGTATCTAATAGAAGAACATGGTTTAGGTAGTGAAGAGTCAAATGTCTTATTTAAAATTCTTTATTTTGATGATTTCAATATAATAGATGTTAAAGATATAATAAATTTTTTAATAGATAATAGAATTGGATTTGCCTATGAAGATAATGAATATTATACAAATCCAGTTACTATGGTAGCATTATTAGATTTAAGTGAGGGAGTTAAATTGAATTTTTTAAAGAAGTTAAGTAGAAAAGGAATAAGAATCAAACGGGAAGAGAAGGAATTTCTTCTGCAAAGGTGTCAGAAAGAAGGAAAAGGTGATTTGATAAAGATTATAAAAGGGATTAAAGATATTTGATATAAATTGAGTTTAGATGATAGTCTTGAAGTTAAAAGATTTTAAGCATACTTAATATTGTATTTTTGATTTACAGTTTTTCTTTGCAATATTAATTATACAACCAAAAAATTTAAGAATAAATTAGTTAGGAGTAAACAATGATAAAAATAATCAGTAAGAGTATTTTGATATTTAGTATATTAATTATGTTATCTATGTCAGCAAGAGCAAGCCATACTTTTACATATTATGGACTGATTGATACATACCCAGTAACAATGATATTGGTATTTAATGAAGAGGGCAAGGTGACAGGAAGATATTTTTATAATAAATTTAAAAAAGATATTAAACTAGTAGGTGAGTATCAAGATGAAGAGATGACTTTATATGTTAAAAATGAAAAAGGGGAAGTAATAGAACGATTCTATGGAGAGGAAAATAGAGAGCTTATAAACCAATTTAAATAAGAAATAGAATAAAGTTAATCTGCAAATATATTTATTTTGTTTTCATAACTGTTATGTATTTATAATTCCACTTCTTTTATTCAAGGTATCATCTTTGTTTATTTATAATTAATAGCAAAAGTAATATATTTTACTTCTAATTGAATCAGAAAAAGCAGTAGAGGTGATATTGTGAAAACTAATATTAAAAAGATTATCTTGTTAATGGTAGTTATTATTTTAATAGAATTCTCTAATTCTAGAATAATATATTCTTTAGATAAGAGTATAAATGAAGATATTTGCTATGAAGAAATATTAAGTATTAATTTAATTACGAATAATTCAAAAATAGATTATTCTTTAAGGAATAATGGTAAAAGCATTTTAAGAAGGGCAGGTATTGAGACTTTTACAGTTGATGATAAAGAGAAAATATATCTGTCTAATTTTGCCACAGGAAAGATTATAGTTTATTATAAAAATAAATTTGAGCAGGAAATTGATATCTCTAATTTTTATCAACCCAGGGATATAGGTATTAATAATGATTTATTATACATATTTGAGGATCAGGGTAAAATAAGAGAGATTTTTCTTGAAGATGGACGTGAATTAAATGAATATGATATCCCAACTATGATTAAAACGGCAATTCAGGAAGGAAATAAATTTAACAAGACTATGCCTATAAGATTAGTCAATAACTATCAGGATAAACAAATATCTGTTTTATATGATACTAATTTTCTTAATTTATTTAGAAGTGGAGAAAAAAAAGAAATAAATATGGATAAATTTAAGCTGAATTTAAAAGGGCAGATATATAAACAGTTGATAGGGATTGATGAGCAGGGATATATATATATCCTGGGAACAGAGGTAAGAGATAAAAATGACAAAATTGAAATCAAAGAACGAATTTATAGGTTTAACAATACTGGAAAATTATTTGGAATAGCTGATACTGTTGATGAAAAAAATTATATTGTTCCATTTAAGTATTTAGATATTAATAAATCGGGGGATGTTTTTCAATTATTGGTAAAAAAGAATAAACTTAAGGTTTTTAAACTTAAATTTAAAGAAAACAGTGACTTGAAAGTACTAGAAGCGGCTAATAAAACACAAGATATGATTACTATTGATAATTTTTCTTCAGTGGAAGATAAGTATTTAGCAGTTAGAAAAAATTTATATAATAAAGCTATTGAACTTATTAATTTAAAATGGACTTATGACCCTAAATCTAATACAAATAAACTAAGTGATGTTGTAACACCAATTTATTTAAAAAAAATAAAAGAAAAACGAGAAATGACAGGAATACCGTATTGCTGGGGAGGATATGATTCCCTAAAAACTAAAAGCAAGAGTCAAAAATGGGACAACTTTGTAGATGCAGTTAGCAAAGGGGCTATTGTGGGTAATGTAGGGGTTACCCTTAATTATGTACCTCGAACAACTGGTCTGGATTGTTCAGGACTTATATCAGTTGTTTTAGATTTGGATTCTAGAGAGCCTTCCTGGAAGTTTCTTTACAGCAGTCAATTGGCCGAGAAAATTACTTATAATCAATTGGCATTAATGGATATGCTTGTTAAGAATGGACATATGTTTTTTTATGTTAATAAAAATAATTATGGAATAACTTCTATTGAAACCAATACTGTAGGCAGCCAGTGGAAGGTTAAATTTTTCAATTGGTCCTGGAGGGCTTTAAGGGATATGAATTATAGTGCTAGAAGATATAAAGGTTTATCCAGGAAACGGCAAATGAACTAGAATATAGTAAAACGCCTTTAATGTTATCATTATCATAGTAAGTCGATTGAGCTAAACCGATATAGTCCAGTACAAATTCAGCAAGTAATTTTTTGAGTTGATCATTTTCTGTGACTAATCTTAACAAAGAGTAAATAAGATATAAGAATTAATTTAACTCATATTAAACTAGGTGTAACGATGGAGGTAATTATGAAACACAAATGGATTATATTGTTTTCAGTATTTATAATTATTTTGCTTAGTAACATAAGTTTTGCGAAAGAAGAATTGAATATTTTGTGGGATCTTGAGTTGGATAAAACAATTAGTTCAAATCTGGCTATTACACAAAATGGAAATATAATTATAGCTGCTCGAAATAGTTTATATTCTATCACAAAAGAAGGAAGTATTAATTGGCAAAAGAGGGTTGACGATCTAGATATAGATTATTTATCAGTGGGTAGTGATAATTCTATTTATATAGTTGAAGCTTTAAATAATCATCTTTATGCACTGGGTGCTCAGGGAAATGAAAAATGGAGTTTTGATGATAATCGAGATTGTTTCAATGGTATTAGTTCTATACCTGTACTTGGTAAAAATGAGATTTATATTTCAAAAGAAGATCAAAACTTATATGCTCTTAATTATGATGGAGAATTAACCTGGAAGGTTAATGTTGGAGCTGAATATAAAACACCTACTGTAATATCTGATGAGATTATTTATATAGGGAATGTAGCTTTAGATAAAAATGGAGAAGTTTTATTTAAAATAAATCAAGATAGTGAATCTAATTATATCATTGGAAAACAGGGGCTGGCTTATATAAATTGTTCTAATGTTTATGAAGGTGGTGCTTATCTTTATTCGGTTGATAGTTTTGGAACATTGAAAATGTTGGGTAATTTAGACAAGAAATATAATCGTTATGATGGAGTAATTGATAAGCTGGGGAATATATATATTGCTGATGGTCAAAGATTAGTATCTTTTGATCCTGTAAAGGGCCAAAGATGGGAGTATGTATTAGATGATGATTATTTAACTCCAAGTCTGCTAATAGGAGAACAGGGATTATATTTCTATACTCAAAAGGGCTGGCTTTATTTAGTTAGTTTTGAGGGTAAATTTAAAGAAAAGATAGAATTAGAATCTGTCATAAATTACGATAGCAACATGATAATGAATAATAATGGGATAATCTATCTTGGATTAAATGAGAGCTTATATGCAATAAAAACTATGTCTATGGGTTTGCAAGAAGGTGCTTACTGGCCGGTCTGGGGGCAGAATGTCAGGGCTACATTCAGTACTGATGCTAGTATTACTCCTAAAGAGGCTAAGAGTATAGCTGATGTCCATAATTTAGTTTTAAAAAAATATAAACAGGATAAAGATCCTTCGACTGCAAAATATCGATTAGAAATAGCAGGAATCAAAGACATTTTGGAATCACAACCAACAGGGCTGGCTAAGAATGAATGGATTAATATTTTAAATGATTATGCATTTTTTATAATAGAAAGCTATGATTTGTCTGATGATGAATATTTAAGAATCAGTGATAAGATGACCGAAAAATTAGATTTAGCAATTGAAATATTAGAGAAAGTAGTGGAAGAATCTCCAGATAGGGCGGTATCTTATTTAAATCTCGGTGATGCTTACTTTAAAAGATCTAGATTGTTGGATTTAGGTAAAATACAAGAAAACTATCTTAAGTATCAGCAATTAACTAATAAAAAGTTAAGAGGATTTAGAGAAGAAATATTAGAAATACCTAAAGATATAGATATAGCTACCTTTATTTTAAATCATTATAATTATAAGTTTGAGTATTTAGGTAATAAATTAGATATAAATAATGATGGAATTCAGGATAAAATTAATTTTTCAGCTACTGTTCCAGATTCTTTCGGAGACCATGAGATAACCTTTAATATTGAAGATTTAGGTTCATTTCTTCATGGAGGTAAAAATAGGGGGTATCACAATGATGAGAGTTATGAATATTGGTATACTAAGTATTCCATAGTTCCTTTTAGAGGTAAAGTATATATTTTAAAAAAATTTGAAGGCAACCCGGTTGGAATGATTTTCCACGGAAAAGAGGTCTTGACTTTTAATAATGAGATAATAAAGTACCCCTCATTTGTTAGAGATGAAAAATATCTTGAATTAATAGAAGATATTAAGGATAAGAATGTTCAATACTATAATTTCCCCGATAGTGATCTTGATACTGAAGATATTATGAAGTATATAAGTCCACCAAGAAGTAGTGATATCTATGATCCTACAGCAGATTATATAGATTTAAATAATGATGGTCAATTAGAATATGTCGGGATATTTACTGCAAGTAGTATGGCTACTTTTGCCAGTGGTCCCTGGGGTAAGGGGTATATCTTTATTTTTGATGATAATAGCAAGAAAATAATAAGAGATGAATTAAATCAAGAATTATGGAGATTAGAAACAGACTGGCAAATAGATGTGTTTAAATGGAAAGGCGAGAATTTTATTAAATTGAAGGATGAAATTTTCAAATTAGAAGATGGGAAATTGGAAAGTATAATTAAGTATTCTTATAAAACGATTACTACTCTAGATTTTCCGGAAGGCTTAGAAGTTAATTTTGAAAAGAATTTTTCAGGGAAGTTAGGTCGTTATGGTGTAAAGATGTATTTAAAAAGAGATGGGGATAAATTAACAGGTTATTATTATTATACTAAATATAACAGAAAAATAAAATTAATAGGAACTATTAATTATGCTAATTTCGAAATGGAAGAATTTGTTAACGGGAATAAAACTGCTTCTTTTACAGGTGAATTTAAAACTAAGAATCAGATTATTGGTAAATGGTATTCCGAAAATAAAGATAAAGAGTTTAAGTTTGAGCTCTATAATGATGAACTGATAAATGCAGCAAAATCTGGAGAGGTCGAAGAAGTAAAAAAATTGATAAAAAATGGAATTGATATTAACGCCAGAAATGATTTGGGTAATACAGCTTTAATAGAAACAATTAAAGAAGGGGATTGTAAAATAGTAAAAATATTGTTAGAAGCAGGAGCAGGTGTTAATATTAAAAATGATCATGGCCAGACAGCTTTAATGGAGGCAGCCAAGAAAGGATATTATAAGATTGTAAAGTTATTATTAGATAGTGCTGCTGATATTGATCTTAAATGTTCTAAGGGGAATGCTTTAGTCTTTGCAGTAGATTGTGGAAATTCAGGGATAGTAAAATTATTGCTAGAAGCGGGAGCCAATGTTAATGATTATAGTGGTTGGGATGCTTTAAGGAAAGCATCACAGAAAGGATATTCTGAAATAGAAAAATTATTGTTAGAAGCAAGAGCTGATATTAATGCTACAGGTGATGAAGGCTGGACAGCTTTAACCTGGGCGGCATCTAAAGGGTATCTTGAAATGGTAGAAGTATTATTAGAAACAGGAGTTGATGTCAACTTCAGAGATGATAATGGTTGGACAGCCCTAATTTGGGCAGCATATAAAGGATATCCTGAAATTGTAGAAGTATTATTAGAAGCAGGAGCTGATGTTAATTTCAGAGATGATGATGGTTGGAGTCCTTTATTATGTACTGTACATAAAGGAAATTTTATAGCAGCAAAACTATTATTAAAAGCAGGGGCTGATGTTAATGTTAGAGATGATAAGGAGTGGACGCCTTTAATTTGGGCAGCAGGTTATGGTTATCCTAAAATAGTAAAATTATTAATAGAAGCAGGAGCCAGTATTGATGATAGACTAGATGGGGATCTAACTATTTTGATGCTGGCATTATTCAGAGAGAATTGGGAAGTAGTAAAAGTGTTAATAAAAGCGGGGGCTGATGTTAATGCATTTACTAATGAAGAGCATATAACTGCTTTAATGATAGCAGTAGTACAAAATCATCCTCAAATAACAAAACTTTTAATAGATGCGGGAGCTGATCTCGGTGCAAAACATAAAGATGGTTTGACTGCGTTAGATTATGCAAAAGCTAATAATAGTAATGAAGTAATACAAATCTTACAAGATGAAGGGGCAAAAGAATAGTGTTAAAATTACCCTTGTGTTAGATCTTCTTTTTTTAAATGCAGTACTGATTTTAAAGAATAGCATATCAATTATTTCAGGAATATTTTTATTAGTGAATTGGGGAGGGGATATTAATGTTTAGCAAATTAAAAGATTTATTCAACAGGAATATAAAAGTGAGTTTGGCTGTATTAGTATTGATAATAGTTTTTGGTATAGTAGTGGGCAAAAATGTGGTCTTAAATAGAGACTTAAGTCAAATGATGAAGAATCAGGAGCAGGATAAAAAAATAACACGTGTTACATCAGGATTAATAAAAGCAGGGGATAAGATTGCCATTAGGTTTGATAAACCACAGGTGTATAAGAGATATGTGGGGGAGACAATCAAAAATAAGGGTATATTTACTTTTATTCCTGAATTAAAAGGGGAAGTTTATTGGAGTGATGAACAAACAGTAGTTTTTAAACCAGAAGAAAAGTTAGTAAAGAATCAGGATTATACAGGATTTATCCACTTAGATAAATTGTTTCTTAATTTAGAAGATGTTTCTCCAGTAAAAAAAGGAATTGAGTTTAAAACCTTAGGACAGTATTTAGAAAGTTTAGATGGTGAATTTGAATTAATAGATAATAGTAATCAAGGGAAAGCCAGGTTTGTTGCTAGGCTTAAGCTGGCTGAAAAGGAAGATAAAGATGTAGTCAAAGAAGCGATAGGGTTTACAGGTTCTAAAGGGGTGGATTTAGAAGTTAAAACAGCTGATAATTACAATTTCACACTGGTTTCAGACCTGCTTAATCAAACTGAAGAGGATCAGAACTTTTCCTTAGTAATCAAGAAAGAAAAGTTAGGATTACATAAAGATTTTAAACAGAATTATCTTTTACCAGCAATAGGTCCCTTAAGGATATTAAATATTGAGGAAGAAAAGGTTGATGATCATTCCAATATCAGGATGATTTTTTCAGATGACTTAGCTAAAGATTTAAATTATGAAGCATATTTAAATGTAGAACCAGAACTTGATTATGAGGTGAATGTTGACGGTAGGGTCTTAACACTAGCTGGTGAGTTTAAAGCCGATCAAAAGTATAGAATTAAAATATTTAAAGGAATTAAAGGGAGATTGGGTAGTAAATTAGCTACTACTAAAAATGTAGATTTTACAGTCAAAATCTCTGATATAGAACCTAAACTTAGGTTTGCTCAATCAGGAATGTTTTTAACGACAGCTAAAAAACAAAAAATAACTTTTCAGACTATGAATGTTAGACGGGTTACAGCTAAATTAAAGAGAGTTAGTTCCCATAATCTAATTGAATTCATAGAACGGCATTCTTATCGTCCCAATAGTGATAGTTTTGATGAATATGATGAACGTTCATTTCAATGGGCAGGGGAGGTAATAGAGGTTAAAAGCCTTAAGATTGGTGAAGAAAAGAATAAATGGATTACTTCCCAGCTTGATCTATCATCAGCAATAGAAGAAAGTCAGCCGGGATTATATATTGTACAACTTGAATTTGATGAAGATGACACCATATATATGCCGAAAGATTGGGATGACTATGATGCCGAATCTTATGTTAGATCAAATGGGAGGAAGACTAAACATATTATTCTCAGTAATTTAGGGGTAACAGTCAAGAAGACATCTAATAAGACCTATGTTTTTGTAACAGATCTATTAACAGCCCGGCCGGTAGAGAATGCAATAGTTAAGCTGAAAGATGAGTATGATGGTACAGGTGATTATAATGACAGATCTGATGATGATGATGGTGATTATGGAGACGATGATGGAGATAATTATTATGATTATGATCATGATGCTGAACTGATAGAAGTTGCAACCACTGATGAAAATGGGATTTGTGTCTTGAATAAAGAAGCCGAGTATTTAGTGGTAGAAAAAGGACGGCACTTTTCTATTTTAGAGTTTGATGAAACAAAATTAGATAGTTCATTATTTAATACAGGTGGTATTAATAATGAAGCTGGTATTAAAGCATTTATGTATACTGATCGGGGGGGTTATAGACCAGGTGATAAAATTAATCTATCAGTAATTGTCAGGAATGAGGATAATACCTTTCCAAGTAATCATCCAGTAACTTTAAAGGTATATAACCCTAAACGCAAATTGGTTTATGAAGAGACCAGTCGAAAGGCTGAAGATGGTTTTTATACTTTTGGTTTTGCTACTAAAAAGACAGATTTAACTGGAAATTGGGAAATGAAAGCAGAAATTGCTGGTCAGTCATTTTATAAAGAATTAAAGGTTGAATCAGTAGTGCCTTACAGAATAGAGGTCAAGATTGAGCCGGAAAAGGAAAAATTGAAATTAAGTGATTCTAAAGTTAATTTTTCTTTATCTTCTAAGTATTTATTTGGTGCCCCAGCTCAGGGCTTAGATAGTAAGACTATAATTAAAATTGAGCCTTATGAGGTGAGTTTTGATAGGTTTAAACATTTTACTTTTACTAATTCCGGTCAGTATTTTAGTCCAATTAGTAGTGAAAAATTTAATAAAGAACTTAATAAAGAGGGAAGAACAGATATAAGTTGGAAATTACCAGAAATTCATGATGTACCTTCTGCCTTGAGGGTTAATATTAATAGTAAAGTCTTGGAGAAAGGTGGGAGACCAGTTCCGGCGACTAAATGGATTCCCATTGAAGTTTATGATCGCTATGTAGGAATTAGGGAATTAGAAGACAGCGATTTAGAAATTGGTAATAAAGTAAACTTTGATATAGCACTGGTCTCTAAAGATGGTGAATTAATTGCCGGTGAAAAATTAAAGTACAAGATTTATCGAATGCGTCGTTATTGGTGGTGGGAGTATGATGACCGAGATTCCTTTAGAAAGCATTTCAAGAATGATAGCTATACTGAGGTAATTGCTCAAGGTACTTTGACTTCTAAAGAAAATCTGGCTTCTTTAGAATATGAACTTGATGATTATGGGGAGTTGTTTTTAGAAGTAGAAGATGTCAATGGTGGTCATAAGGCCGGTTATTTCTTTAGATCTTACTGGTGGGGAGATAGTGGGACAAAACAGAGTGCTGATATTGTGACATTAAAATCTGATAAGGAGGAGTATTATCCAGGAGAGATAGCTAAAATTGTTCTTGATACCCCTAAAGAGGGTAGGATTTTATTTGCTATTGAAAAGAATGGTCAATTACTTGATAAGAGATGGGAAGAGATTAAAGGGAATCATACTATCCTTGAAATACCAATCAAAAAAGAGTATATCCCTAATGCTTATGTATTTATTTCAGTTTATCAGCGGCAGGACAATGGAAATGATCTGCCAATTAGGATGTATGGGATAAAATCACTTAAGGTAAATAAGAAAGATGCGCGTTTGAATTATATACTAAAGACTCCCGAAGAAATCAGACCCAAAGAAGGGTTTAAAATTGAAGTTCAAACTAAAGATAAGAGGGTGTCACAGTTTACAATTGCAGTGGTGGATGAGGGATTACTTGATATAACAAATTTCAGAACCCCTGATCCTCTAGCTTATTTCTTTCAAAAAGAGCGCTTGATCACGAAGACTTTTGATACATTTTCTGACATTATTGGTTTGGATTGTGGTTATATCTATAATGTGTTTTCCATTGGTGGTGGGGTATCCAAAAAGTATCAAGAGAAACAGTTACAAGCTGAACAGACGGACCGCTTTGAACCGGTTGCTTTATTTAAAGGGCCAGTAAAGACTGATCAATCAGGTCATGCAGAAGTTGATTTTAAAATGCCAAACTATATTGGCAGTGTAAGGGTTATGGTTATTGGAGCTAATAAAGGAAACTATGGGCAGGTAGAGAAGAATATACCTGTAAAAACAGAGTTGATGTTAATGCCTACTTTACCAAGGGTATTAGGTCCCGGGGATAAGATTAAGGTGCCAGTTACTGTATTTGGGATGGCAGATAATTTAACTGATGTGCAGGTAAGAATGAAGGTAGAAGGGCCAGTTGAAATAATAGGTGATCAAGTAAAACAGCTTCATTTTAATGGTGTAGCTAATAAGGATATAGAATTTGACCTGAAGGCTAAAGATGGTGTTGGTGAAGCTAAAATAGAATTTACGGCTGTAGATAAAAAACATAATTACCATAGTGAGAAGGCAATTAATCTGGCAGTTAGACCTTACAATCCTTACACATATAAGGCGAGCAAACAGGTAATTAAGGCTGGAAAAGAAGTTTCTTTTAAGGTTCCTAATAAAGGAATTGAAAATACTAATTATGCTCAAGTCAGTTTGTCTAAACGCAGGAGCCTTAATCTCAATCACCGTTTAAAATGGTTAATTAGATATCCTTATGGTTGTATTGAACAAACAACTTCCAGTGTTTTTCCCCAGCTTTATTTGACAGAGGTTTTACCAATGGAAGAGGAGCGACTTAAGGAAATAGATCAGAATATTAATGCAGCAATTAAACGCTTTAGAAAATTTCAGTTAGCTAATGGTGGATTCTCTTACTGGCCTAATGGAAATCATGCCAGCTTATGGGGTACTAATTATGCAGGACACTTTTTAATTGAAGCCCAGACCCATGGATATTCTGTTCCAGGTAGTATGTTGGCTGATTGGTTAGAATATCAAAGAGAGCAGAGTAAAGACAAAGAAGGCGGTCGTTTAACCAGGGCTTATCGTTTATATTTACTCACTTTAGCTAATAAGCCGCTTATTAGTGAAATGAATTATATGCGGGAAAATGAACTGGAGCAAATGAATGATACTAGCAAGTTCTTTTTAGCAGGGGCGTATAAAATAGCTGGTTATGATAAGGTGGCAGATAAGTTAATCGCGGACTTAGATTTTGAAGTTGAAGATTATCAGGAAACAGCTGGAACTTATGGATCAAGTTTGAGAGATAAAGCAGTCATCTTGGATATTATGACTTGTTTTAAGAAATATGATACAGGCTTGGTTTTATATAATGATATTGCTAAAGAATTATCTTCTGAAGACTGGTATTCAACTCAAACTACAGCTTATTCATTATTAGCGACCAGTAAGTATTTAATAGCATTAGATGATCAAGATAAGAGTTTAGAAGCAGAAGTTATATTAGCTACAGGGGTAAGTAAAAAAGTTAATACAGATGAGAAGATTGCTAACCTTCCTGTAACAGATAGTTATGGTAAGCAGGTAAAAGTCAGAAATAATATGGAAATCCCTTTATTCGCTATTTTGGAATGGGAAGGAATTCCTTTAAGAGGTGAAATAGAGCCATCAGAAAAAAATCTGTCTTTACAGGTAGAATGGTTAGATGAAGAAGGAAATAAAATTGACCCTAGTAAATTAAAACAAGGCACTACTTTCTGGGGCCACTTTATAGTAGATAAAACAGTGGAGGAAGAGATTAATGAGATGGCTTTAGTTCAGATATTACCAGCTGGTTGGGAAATAGAAAATATCCGTTTATCCGATTCAGGTTTACCTGAATGGATGGATGATTATGACCTGGATAATGAAGAATATATGGATATTAGAGATGATAGAATTAGATGGTTCTTTGATATGGGGGATTATGATTATGACTATGAGTTTGTAGTTAAGATTAATACTGTAACAGTAGGAGAATTTTATTTACCGCCAACAGTAGTGGAGGCAATGTATAATAATAAATATAAGGCTAATACAGCAGGAAGAAGAGTTAAAGTTTTGAGTAGAGGAAGTAATTAATGAATAAGATAAAGCTTAAAAGGTCGATTTTAATAAGTTTAATTCTGATTATATTGATAAGTGGAGGGGTATGGCAGCTGAGTAGGCTGCCTGTTCCTCTGTTTCCTGATGACTATAGTACAGTTGTTGTTGATGAATCAGGTGAATATTTACGAATATTTTTAAATTCTAAAGAGCAGTGGATTTTCCCGCCGGGCAGTAAGGAGATTCCTGAAAAATTGAAGGTATCAGTAATTTACTTTGAAGATAAGAGATTTTTTAACCATAGCGGGATTGATTTCCTGGCGGTAGCTAGAGCAGTTATTCAGGATTTAAAGGCCTGGAGCAAAGTGAGTGGAGCAAGCACAATTACTATGCAAGTAGCTCGTTTGACTAGGACAAAAGAAAGAACAATTAGTAACAAACTAATTGAAATGATACAGGCCTTAAAAATAGAAAATAAGTATAGTAAAGAAGAAATTTTACAATTATACTTGAACCATGCCCCCTATGGGGGAAATATAATCGGTTATAAAGCTGCTTCTTTAAGGTATTTCGGTAAAGAACCTGATCAGCTTACCTGGGGTCAGGCTTCCTTATTAGCAGTATTACCTAATAGTCCAGGTTTAATTACGCCTACTAGAGGTAGAGAGAGATTGAGACAGAAAAGAGATGGTTTATTAGATAAATTAAAGGCCAGGGGTATAATTGATGAGATGACCTGTAGATTGGCTAAAGCTGAGGAGATCCCAAATCGAGAAGTTCCTTTTAATTTAGCAGCACCTCATTTAGCCAGGAGGATTAAAAATAAGCTGAATCAGGATCTGATTAAGACTACAATCAATAAAAAAATGCAGATTCAGGTTAATAATCTAGTTAAAAATTATATGGAAAAGATGAAACAAAAAGGGGTCAATAATAGTGCTGTATTAATTGCTGATACTAGAACCGGGCAAGTGAAGGCATATATTGGCTCTAATGATTATTTTGATCAACAACATTCCGGGAAGATTGATGGGGTGCAGATTAAAAGATCCAGTGGTTCAATCTTAAAGCCATTCTTATATGCCTTAGCTATGGATGAAGGATTAATTATTCCAGAGAGTAAGATAGAGGATATTCCTGTTAGTTATGGGGCATATTCCCCATATAATGCTAATCACCGATTTAAAGGAGTAGTTACTGCAAGAGAGGCCTTAATTAATTCCTTAAATGCCCCAGCGGTTAGTTTGTTGGATGACTATGGGGTTACAGAGTTTTACAATTTTCTTACTGAGGCGGGGGTAAGCACATTATTTAGAGATGCTAAGGGATATGGCCTCCCTTTAATTTTAGGTGGAGCAGAAGTTAAGATGTGGGATATGGTAGCTTTGTATAGAGGACTAGGTAATTATGGCAGTTTTTCTGGGTTACATGTTCTGGCTAATGGTAAGAACGGGCAGGCAAAACAACTAATTACTAAGGGTTCAGCATATTTAACTTTAAATATTATTGATGATCTAAAACGTCCAGGTTTAGAATATTTTTGGCGGGATTATTCTTCTAAATGGCGGATTGCCTGGAAAACAGGGACTAGTTATGGGAATAGAGATGCCTGGGCTGTTGGGGTAAGCCCTGAATGGACGATTGCAGTCTGGATAGGTAATTTTGATGGCCAAGAAAATGAGGAAATAAGCGGGTTAAATGCAGCAGCACCATTATTTTTTAGTATTTTTAATACCTTACCTAAAAATTATTATCAGGATTTTTTTGCTGAACCCGAAGGAGATTTAAAAAAAATAAAAGTATCAACTAAAACTGGTTATCGAATTAGAGATAAGATTATTAATGAGAGACTAGGAAATTTAACAGAGGCTTTAGTCTCAAAATCAGCCCAGCCTTTGATATATTCTCCTTATGAAAAGCTTATTTATACTAATCGAGCGGGGACTTATGAGGTTTGTTCACTGTGTTGGGATAGAGATGACTTAGCCAAAAGTTTAAAATTAGTTTATCCACCCCAGGTAGTAGCCTATTTAAAAGAGAGAGGGAATGAGGTTTATACCACTTTACCTCATAAGAAGGATTGTCCTAGTGTTAGTAATGGTAATTCAATTGAATTTATTTACCCCCAACAAGATAGTATAATTTCAATTCCTAGGGGGGCAGATGGAAAGTACCAGAAGGTAAACTTTAAGGTAGCCCATACTGGTAAGAATAGTAAGTTATTTTGGTATTTAGATCAAGAATATTTAGGGAGTACTACTGGAAAACATCAGAAGTTATTACTACCAGAACATGGGAAACATATCCTTCATGTTGTAGATAATGAGGGTCATCATCAGGAAATAAGTTTCTATGTTAAAATTAATAATTAGGATTTATATTTGAATTTCCTTAACTTCAAAAAGCCCTTGACAGGGGAAGACAGAGATGTTAAGATATATCTTGTCGCCGCTAAAAGCGGTAAAGAGTTGGAACTGATAAGTAGATATGATAAAAGACTATTTATGAAAAAACTACTTGACAGTAATCGACAGAGATGATAAGATGTAAAACGTCGCTGTTAATACCACTTGGAGAATGATTTTTGAAATAAAATAAAAGTTCTTGACAAGTGAGGTTAAAAGTGATAAGATATAATTCGCTGACAGATAATAAAAAGTCAGTGAGATAAACAAATTAATGTTCCTTGAAAATTGAACAACAAGCAATGACGCAAGTGCGAGCCTTTTTTAAATAAAAGGCAAGTATCCAAAAGAGTTCAAAAGTATTCAAAGAGTCACAAATAATCTATTAAAATTTTTAATGGAGAGTTTGATCCTGGCTCAGGACGAACGCTGGCGGCGTGCTTAACACATGCAAGTCGAACGACCCGCCTTAACAGATTCCTTCGGGATGAAGATAAGATCCGGGTAGTGGCGGACGGGTGAGTAACGCGTGGAGAACCTGTCTCTCAGTCAGGGATAACCTGGCGAAAGCCGGACTAATCCCAGATAGCCTTAAGAGTAAGCATTTACACTTAAGTAAAGGTGCCTAGGCATCGCTGAGAGGTGGCTCCGCGTCGGATTAGCTAGCTGGTGAGGTAATAGCTCACCAGGGCAACGATCCGTAGCTGGTCTGAGAGGACGATCAGCCACACTGGGACTGAGACACGGCCCAGACTCCTACGGGAGGCAGCAGTGGGGAATCTTCCGCAATGGGCGCAAGCCTGACGGAGCAACGCCGCGTGAGTGATGAAGGCCTTCGGGTCGTAAAGCTCTGTCCTTAAGGAAGAACCGTCAATGCAGGAAATGGCATTGACCTGACGGTACTTAAGGAGGAAGCTCTGGCTAACTACGTGCCAGCAGCCGCGGTAATACGTAGAGAGCAAGCGTTGTCCGGAATTACTGGGCGTAAAGGGTACGCAGGCGGATAGGCAAGTCAACTGTGAAATATACCGGCTTAACCGGTAAGGTGCATTTGAAACTGCCTATCTTGAGTGCAGAAGAGGAGAGCGGAATTCCTAGTGTAGCGGTGGAATGCGTAGATATTAGGAAGAACACCAGTGGCGAAGGCGGCTCTCTGGTCTGCAACTGACGCTGAGGTACGAAAGCTGGGGGAGCAAACGGGATTAGATACCCCGGTAGTCCCAGCCGTAAACGATGGACACTAGGTGTTGGTGGTTCGAATCCATCAGTGCCGGAGTTAACGCGATAAGTGTCCCGCCTGGGGATTACGGTCGCAAGACTGAAACTCAAAGGAATTGACGGGGGCCCGCACAAGCGGTGGAGCATGTGGTTTAATTCGATGCAACGCGAAGAACCTTACCGAGGCTTGACATCCCGTGACCATCTATGAAAGTAGAGTCTAGTCTTTGACTACACGGAGACAGGTGGTGCATGGCTGTCGTCAGCTCGTGTCGTGAGATGTTGGGTTAAGTCCCGCAACGAGCGCAACCCTTATCCTTAGTTACCAGCAAGTAAAGTTGGGGACTCTAAGGAGACAGCCGGTGAAAGCCGGAGGAAGGTGGGGATGACGTCAAGTCCTCATGCCCTTTATGCCTCGGGCTACACACGTGCTACAATGGTCAGTACAGAGGGGAGCGAAGCTGTGAAGTGGAGCAAATCTCAGAAAGCTGATCCCAGTTCGGATTGCAGGCTGAAACTCGCCTGTATGAAGTTGGAATCGCTAGTAATCGCAGGTCAGCATACTGCGGTGAATACGTTCCCGGGCCTTGTACACACCGCCCGTCACACCACCCGAGTTAGATGCACCAGAAGTCATTTGCGAATGCCAAAGGTGTGTCTGGTAAGGGGGGTGAAGTCGTAACAAGGTAGCCGTACGGGAACGTGCGGCTGGATCACCTCCTTTCTAAGGAGAATGCGTCAAGCTTGTTGTTCAACTTTGAGGGAAGATTTTCTTCCTGAAAGAAGGGCCTATAGCTCAGTTGGTTAGAGCGCACGCCTGATAAGCGTGAGGTCGGTAGTTCGAATCTACCTAGGCCCACCAAAATCTTCATGTTAAAGACGCAAGGAAGATTTTGGTGCTAGGCCATCGAGGCCGTCGCACCATACTAGAAGTTTGAGGTTAGAGAAATATCCAACTTCCAAAATGGGGGTATAGCTCAGTTGGGAGAGCGCCTGCCTTGCAAGCAGGAGGTCAGCGGTTCGAATCCGCTTACCTCCACCATCTTAGAAGTTAGAAATAAGAGGTTGGAGGTTAGATTAAAGCAAAAACCTTAAACTAAAAACATTCTAAAAAACTGTTCTTTGAAAACTGCATACAGGAAAAGACGAAGGTACCAGAAAGGAAGTAAGAGGTCTGAGGTAAGAAGTAAGAAACCGAAGACGGAAACTTCTAGGAAGGTACTACAATTTTCTAAGAAGAAAGATTAAGCTAATAAGGGCTTACGGTGGATACCTAGGTACCTGGAGCCGAAGACGGACGTGCCAAGCTGCGAAAAGCCGCGAGTAGCTGCTAAGAAGCGTAGATACGCGGATATCCTAATGGGGAAACCCGGCGGTCGAGAGGGCCGTCATCATATAGTGAAAGAAGTAGCTATATGAAGGGAACCGGGGGAAGTGAAACATCTAAGTACCCCGAGGAAAAGAAATCAAAAGAGATTCCCTAAGTAGCGGCGAGCGAAAGGGGAAGAGCCTAAACACATTTAATGTAAGGCTACAGCCGTTGTTAAATGTGGGTTTAGGATAATCATGAGTGAGACTGTAGAATCACAAAGGCAGTTGAATCTTTAGCCGAATGACCTGGGAAGGTCAGCCAGAGAGAGTAAAAGCCTCGTAGGTGAAAAGGAGAGACACCTTAGATTATCCAGAGTACCACGGGACACGAGGAACCCTGTGGGAAGAAGGGAAGACCATTTTCCAAGGCTAAATACTACCAGGTAACCGATAGTGAACAAGTACCGTGAGGGAAAGGTGAAAAGAACCCCGTGAGGGGAGTGAAATAGAATATGAAACCGTAAGCTTACAAGCAGTGGGAGGACTATTAGAAAGTCTGACCGCGTACTTTTTGTAGAACGGACCGGCGAGTTATTCTTAGTAGCGTAAGGTTAAGCCAGAAAGGTGAAGCCGCAGCGAAAGCGAGTCTGAATAGGGCGCAAGTTACAAGGAATAGACCCGAAGCCAGGTGATCTACCCATGACCAGGGTGAAGCGGGAGTGAGAACCCGTGGAGGCCCGAACCAGGTGATGTTGAAAAATCATTGGATGAGTTGTGGGTAGGGGTGAAAGGCCAATCGAACCTGGAGATAGCTGGTTCTCCTCGAAATAGCTTTAGGGCTAGCCTCAAGGAATAAAACTAGGCGGTAGAGCACTGATTGGACTAGGGGCCCAACAAGGTTACCGAATCCATTCAAACTCCGAACACTTAAGTTTATAAGCCTTGGGAGTCAGACTACGTGGGATAAGCTTCGTAGTCGAAAGGGAAACAGCCCAGACCACCAGTTAAGGTCCCAAAGTACAGACTAAGTGGGAAAGGAAGTGAGGTCGCAAAGACAACCAGGATGTTGGCTTAGAAGCAGCCATACATTTAAAGAGTGCGTAATAGCTCACTGGTCGAGCGTCCTTGCGCCGAAAATGTAACGGGGCTAAAGTCTGTCACCGAAACTGTGGATGTGTAAATTGTTCACGAAGTCTATTGTTAACTAAAGATAGAGATATAGAGTTACATTTAGTCAAAAGTAACAAAAAGAAATTCAAAACGAGACTTTTGACCAAATGACTCCAGGTTAAAGTCTATTTAGCAAAGCAGCTAAAGTCTGTCTATCAAAGCAGTAGATTGCGTGAACAGTTTACACATGGTAGAGGAGCATTGTATAGTGGAAGAAGCTGTACCGTAAGGAGCAGTGGACGCTATACAAGAGAGAATGCCGGTATGAGTAGCGAAAAGAGGGGTGAGAATCCCCTCCGCCGAAAGTCTAAGGTTTCCTGAGGAAGGCTCGTCCGCTCAGGGTAAGCCGGGACCTAAGCCGAGGCCGAAAGGCGTAGGTGATGGATAATTGGTAGAGATTCCAATGCCGCTATTAATCGTTTGAATGAAGTGGGGACACGGCAAGAAAGACAAAGCACACGACTGGAGGTGTGTGCAGAAGCCTAAGGTAGGAATAAAGAGGCAAATCCCTTTATTTAACTATCGAAGGTGATCTGGACCCGAGAGAGGGGAAGTTGTCAAACAAGCTGTCAAGAAAAGCCACTAGTGAGATTAATAGTGCCCGTACCGCAAACCGACACAGGTAGACGGGATGAGAATTCTAAGGCGCGCGAGAGAACCCTTGTTAAGGAACTCGGCAAAATGACCCCGTAACTTAGGGAGAAGGGGTACCACGAAAGTGGGCACAGCAAAGAGGCCCAAGCGACTGTTTAGCAAAAACACAGGTCTCTGCTAAGTCGTAAGACGAAGTATAGGGGCTGACGCCTGCCCGGTGCTGGAAGGTCAAGGGGAAGTGTTAGGTGAAAACCAAAGCATAGAACCTAAGCCCCAGTAAACGGCGGCCGTAACTATAACGGTCCTAAGGTAGCGAAATTCCTTGTCGGGTAAGTTCCGACCTGCACGAATGGCGTAACGACTTGGGCACTGTCTCAACAAGGGACTCGGCGAAATTGTAGTACCAGTAAAGATGCTGGTTACCTGCGACAGGACGGAAAGACCCCGTGGAGCTTTACTGTAGCCTGATATTGGGTTTTGCTAAAGGATGTACAGGATAGGTGGGAGGCTAAGAGCTTGGTACGCTAGTATCAAAGGAGCCGCAAGTGGGATACCACCCTTTCTTTAGCGGAATTCTAACCAGAGGCCATAAACTGGTCATGGGACATTGTCAGGTGGGCAGTTTGACTGGGGCGGTCGCCTCCCAAAAAGTAACGGAGGCGCCCAAAGGTTCCCTCAGTGCGGATGGAAATCGCACGAAGAGTGTAAAGGCAGAAGGGAGCTTAACTGTGAGACCAACAAGTCAAACAGGTACGAAAGTAGGGCTTAGTGATCCGGCGGTATTGAATGGAAGAGCCGTCGCTCAACGGATAAAAGTTACCCCGGGGATAACAGGCTTATCTCCCCCAAGAGTTCACATCGACGGGGAGGTTTGGCACCTCGATGTCGGCTCGTCGCATCCTGGAGCTGAAGCAGGTTCCAAGGGTTGGGCTGTTCGCCCATTAAAGCGGTACGCGAGCTGGGTTCAGAACGTCGTGAGACAGTTCGGTCCCTATCCGTCGCAGGCGAAGGATACTTGAGAGGAGCTATCCCTAGTACGAGAGGACCGGGATGGACACACCGATGGTGTATCAGTTGTTCCGCCAGGAGCATAGCTGAGTAGCTAAGTGTGGAATGGATAAACGCTGAAAGCATCTAAGCGTGAAACCAGCCTCAAGATTAGGTATCCCACTCGCAAGAGGTAAGCCCCCTGGTAGATGACCAGGTTGATAGGTTGGAGGTGGAAGTGTGGTAACACATTAAGCTGACCAATACTAATAGGGCGAGGGCTTAATCTTAACTTTAAAAATTATTTTCCTGTATGCATTTTTGAAAGAATAGTTTATTGACAACTAAGATAAATATGCTATAATATGTGATGGATTATAAAAAGTAGATAAAATTTTCGGTGGCAATTGCGGAGGGGAAACACCTGTTTCCATTTCGAACACAGCAGTTAAGTCCTCCAGCGCCTATGGTACTGCAAGGGTGACTTTGTGGGAGAGTGGGTCGCTGCCGATTTTATTTATATTTATATATCGTTTACTAATATGTGTTCCCCGATAGCTCAGTTGGTAGAGCAGATGGCTGTTAACCATCGAGTCGCAGGTTCGAGTCCTGCTCGGGGAGCCATTTTTTTATTTGCAATATATTAAATAATAGAGATTTAAACATCTGTTTTGTAAAAACAGGTGTTTTTTATTTTACTGAATAATAGATATATGGTAGAATTATAGATGAATTTAATTAGGTGAGGGGTTATAATAATGTTAGAGGAAACCTGGTTACAGGAATTATCAGAGTTATTATATAATAGTAGATATCAGCTGTTATATTCTGTTTTACTAATTTTAATTGTATCTCTTCTTAAATGGCTTGTAAACAAGTTTATTAATAATAACGTAAAAGATATTACTATTCGTTATAAATGGCGTAAAATGACAACATATTTATCATTTATTATTACCCTTGCTTTAATTCTTCCTATATGGTTGAAGGGTTTTAAATCTTTTTTAACATACCTTGGTTTATCTACTGCCGGTTTAGCAATTGCCTTGCGTGATTTGATTGCAAGTTTTATAGGCTGGGTATTTATATTTTGGAGAAGGCCTTTTTCTATTGGGGATAGAATAGAGATAGATGGAATGGCTGGTGATGTTATTGATATACGTCTTTTTCAGTTTTCTTTAATAGAAATTGGTAACTGGGTGGATGCAGATCAGAGTACTGGAAGAGTGGTACATATTCCCAATAACAAAATATTAAGTTGTGATATTTCCAATTATACTGCTGGATTTTCACTTATCTGGAATGAGATACCAGTTTTAATCACCTTTGAAAGTGATTGGGAAAGGGCAAAGGAAATTTTATTATCAATAGCTAGAGAGGAATCAGATGATGTTGAGGTTAATAGAACTAAAATTGACCAGGCAGCAAAGAAGTTTTTGATATACTATGGGAACTTAGAACCTATTGTTTATACCAGGGTAAAGGAGAGTGGTGTTTTACTTACTATAAGGTATCTATGTGAACCCCAGCAACTAAGGAATTCAGAGGGTGTAATCTGGGAGAACATATTAAAGGTTTTTTCACAAGTTGAAAGAATTGAACTTGCTTACCCAACACAACGTTTTTATTTAAAAAATATTAAAGAAAGACAAGGGATAGAAATAAATGATAAATATAGAGAAGGTGATGAAAATGGAGATTAACTTTACATCTGTAGGGTACATAAGGAATAATTATAATAATTTGAATAATATACCAGGACAACCCTATAGTGATGAAGAAGGTCATTATCTGGAGATTAATAAAGAATATCAGAGTGGGTTAAAAGAGTTAAGTAGGTTCAAGTATATTTATGTTATTTTTTATTTGCATAAGGCAGCAAATGAGGAATTAAATGATATTGATCATAAGTTTAGGATAAAAAAAGAAGGGCAGGATATAGGTGTATTTGCCAGTAGAGAACCTTCACGACCGAATAATATTGGTCTTAGTATTGTTAGATTAATACGAATAAAAGAAAATATAGTTTACATATCTGGAATAGATGCTTTAAACGGGACACCTATCATTGATATTAAACCATATATTGTAAAGCTTGATAACCATGAAGATGCTAATAAAGGATGGATAAAAGAGGAGTTAATTATGGATAAAAAGATTGAATTATACACTGACGGTGCTTGTTCAGGTAATCCTGGACCAGGTGGATATGCGGCTTTAATCATTAAAGATAATGAAGAGATAATTATTAAAGGATATCAACCGGAAACAACAAATAATAGAATGGAATTAATGGCAGTAATTGAGGGATTAAAAGAAATTGATAAAAATACTTCTGTTAGATTATTATCAGATTCAAATTATGTATTACAGGGACTTGAAGAATGGTTGGAGGGGTGGAAAAAGAGGGGTTGGAAAACAGCCAGTAATCGGCCTGTTAAGAATAAAGATCTCTGGATGGAATTAGATAACTTGTCCAAATATCATGAACTGGAATTTGTCAAAGTAAAAGGTCATTCAGGAAATGAATATAACGAGAGAGTAGATTCATTAGCTAAAGAACAGATAGAGTTAAATAATGAATGACGATAAAAGAGAGAACCCGTTTGGAAACGGGTTCTTAAAGTGATTAAACTTAGTTTTTTTGCTGACAATTTAAACATAATCCGTAAAACTCAATGCGATGGCTATATACCTTGTATGGCGTTTCCTCATTTACTTTTTGGTTTAGTTCATTATTCAGTGGCATATCCAGGTCAAAGACACCTCCGCATTTTTCGCAGGTGAAATGATAGTGGTTTTCCGGGTTGCCGTCAAAGCGGCTATAAGAACTGCCGAAATCAAGTACCATAATTTCACCCATATCAGCTAATAATTTAAGGTTACGGTAAACTGTTCCTAAACTTATATTAGGAATGTCTTTTTTAACCCTTTCATATATCCAGTCAGCAGTAGGGTGTGTATTTGTACTTCTTAATGTTTTGAGTATAAGACGGCGTTGTTTAGTCATTCTGTGTTTAGGTGACTTCATAGAAACTCCTCCAATTAATAATAATTATTATTATTTATTTTATCAATAAATGCGATATAAGTCAAGTAACCGCAAGCTTGACGTAGAAAAAAATATTTGATATGATTAACTAAAATTTGTAATTTGTGAAGGAAGGTTTGGTAGATATGGTAGAAAAGACAAAAAGGATTTTAACTGGTGACAGACCTACAGGCAAACTACATCTTGGTCATTATGTAGGCAGTTTACAAAATAGAGTAAAATTACAATATGATTATGATACCTTTCTAATTATTGCAGATGTACAGGCTTTAACAACCAACTTTGAAAAGCCTGAAAAACTATCAAAAAATGTGCGGCAGGTTGCTAAAGATTATTTAGCAGTGGGGATTGATCCTGATAAAACAACAATTTTTGTTCAGTCATTAGTACCGGAGATAGCTGAACTTACTGTTTTTTATTCAATGATTGTAACTGTTAATCAATTACGACATAATCCTACTATTAAATCAGAGGCAGAGCAATACGGTTATAATGATATGACCTATGGTTTTTTAGGTTATCCAGTTAGTCAAGCAGCTGATATCACCTTTTGTAAAGCCGACCTGGTTCCAGTAGGTTCTGATCAACTTCCACATGTGGAACAGACAAGAAGGATTGCCAGGAAGTTTAATCAGTTATACGCCCCTGTTTTTCCAGAACCAGAGGCTTTAATTAGTGATTTTCCTCGTTTAGTTGGACTTGACGGGGAAAATAAGATGAGTAAGAGCTTGGGAAATGCAATTTATCTGGCAGATAATGCTGAGGAGGTAGGCCAGAAGATTATGCAGGCCAAGACTGATCCAGCACGAATTCGCAAAGATGATCCAGGACATCCGGAGGTCTGTACGGTTTATGAATATCATAAGGCCTTTAACACTGAAGAGGCAGCTGATATTGAGGAAATGTGTTGTGCTGGAACAATAGGTTGTGTGGCCTGTAAAAAAAATCTTGCTGCTAAAATAAATAAACTATTAAAACCAACCCGTCAGAAGCGTCAAAAATATGAGGAAAATGAGCAGTTGCTTGATGAAATTTTATTGGCTGGAACTAAAAAAGCCAGGGATATTGCTCAGGATACGATGGCAGAAGTGCGTGAAGCAATGCAATTAGATTATTTTTCTGTATAATTTCTAATTTTAATTAGTATTTATATAATAAGGCTTTGATCAGAAAGGGGTTATTGAATGAGTAAACTTCGGGTAGGGCTTTTATTTGGTGGGCGTTCACAGGAACATGAGGTATCCATTATGTCTGCTCGATCCGTTTTTTCAATGCTTGATAAAGAAAAATATGCGATTATTCCATTTGCTATTACTAAAGATGGGGTATGGCTTAATTCTGAGCGTTCACAGAGGATATTAGATGATGATAAAATAAGCAGGGTTTTTAATGATACAGATAATTCAATAAAAAATAGTTTAGCTACTTTCCTGGAGACAGACCTGGATACTGTATTTCCAGTATTACATGGACCTTATGGTGAAGATGGTAAGATACAGGGACTGCTTGAAATGCTTGATATTCCATATGTAGGGGCTGGTGTAATAGGGTCTGCTGTAGGAATGGATAAAGCAATTATGAAAGATATTTATGCTGCAAATAATATTCCTCAGGGGAAATATATAGTGGTTTATTCTTTTGCCATTGATTTAGGTAAGATCAAGGATGAGATAAACAGTAAAATTTCCTGGCCTTGTTTTGTTAAACCAGCTAATATGGGTTCAAGTATTGGTATTAGTATGGTGCATAATTCATTAGAATTAGAAGAGGCCCTAAATAAGGCAGCAAAACATGATCATAAAATAGTTATTGAAGAGTATATTAAAGGGCGAGAACTGGAGTGTTCAGTCCTGGGAAATGAGGATGTAATTGCTTCTCTACCAGGTGAAATTAAACCTGGGCATGAATTTTATGACTATCAAGCTAAATATCAGGATGAATCAACAGAATTAATGATACCTGCTCATTTAGATGATGATATTATTGATTCTCTTAAAAAGATAGCAATGAGGGCATTTAGAGCAATAGATGGGCGGGGGCTGGCTAGAGTCGACTTTTTTATTAAAGATAATAATGAAATTTTGGTAAATGAAATTAATACGATTCCTGGTTTTACCAGATACAGTATGTATCCTAAATTGTGGGAGGCTAGTGGAATAAAATATGGTGACTTAATAGATAAATTAATTAATTTATCACTTGAATGGCACTCTTAGCATATGGGGTTGCCATTTCTTTATATATTTTTAAATAGATATTGCAGAAAATGGTTACGTAACAATAAGTTATTTGAAGGGGTTTTTTTATGGTATTAGAAATAATGCATATTGATATGGATGCTTTTTTTGCTGCTGCAGAACAACTTGATAACCCTGAACTTAAAGGAAAACCGGTTATTGTAGGGGGAACGAAGTTAAGCAAACGTGGTGTTGTATCTACAGCTTCTTATGAAGCCCGCAGATATGGTGTTCATTCTGCAATGTCTATAGTTGAAGCCAGGAAATTGTGTCCTGATGGTATTTTTCTACCAGGTAGGCGACAGAGGTATGCTGAATTATCAGAAAGGGTTTTTGCGATCTTTGCTAAATACACACCATTAATTGAGAAACTTTCTATAGATGAGGCTTTTCTTGATTTGACAGGTTGTCACCGCCTTTTTGGTACTTCAGTCCAGATCGGTAAGGCTATTAGACAAGAGATAAAAGAAAAAATAGGTTTGACGGCTTCCGTTGGTCTTGCTCCCAATAAATTTCTTGCTAAACTTGCCTCAGAAGTTGATAAACCAGATGGATTTTATATTATTAAGGAGGATGAAATAGATGATTTTTTACTTGATTTACCAGTTGGGAAAATATGGGGTATAGGTGAAAAAACAGCTGATATTCTGCTTGGGCGGGGGATTAAAACGGTTGGTCAATTACGACAGTTGTCGATAAATTTGCTCTCATCACTCTTTGGTAAAGCAGGAGAAAGGTTATATTATCTGTCCCGGGGAATAGACAGACGGAGTGTCGAGGTTAATAATGAGTTGAAATCTATTAGTTATGAGGAGACATTTCAGAATGATCTAAGTGATAAACACAGGCTGTATGCGCGTTTAGCGGTTATGTCTTCTAAAATAGCCAGGCGACTCAGGATGTATAGTCTTCAGGGAAATACAGTTTCTATAAAAGTACGTTATGGTGATTTTAGGACATATACCAGACGATTGACAATGGCTGTACCTACATCCACTGATGATACAATATATTCTACAGCTAAGAGACTGCTTAATAAAGAAGGATTGTTAAATAAACCTATTAGATTACTTGGGGTTGGAATCAGTAATTTTTCTACCGGGGATAAGAAACAACTCTCACTTTTTTCTGACAGAATTAAAGAAGAAAAGCTCTCCAAAACTATTGATGGGATAAAGGATCGTTATGGTGATAATATTATTAAAAAAGCCAGAAATCTGGAGTAAATTAAGTGATTGTTATTTTAAGAAGTTGTAGCCAATAGTATTTAATTATTGGCTGCTAATATAATATTTGTAATATATAAGTAGCACTTAAATATTGTACTTTTCCGTTCCAGCCAATTATATTAATTCCGCTTGTCGTTCATTGCGGCGTCCTGCCTACGTGAAAAATATAGAGTCGCTTCATTAATATAATTGGCTTACACAAAGCATTAGTGTGAATATATTAAATGAAACTTATATAGATTGGGAGGTATTAATGTGAGAAAAAGAAGAATGATAAATGTATTTATCGTCACTGTATTACTGTTGATTACTATAAGAGGGTTAAGCTTAGCGGCTGAGATAAATGGAGAAATAGCTGATCTTGAGTTTGATTATACTTATAGTAAACTTGACAATGGCTTAGAGATTTATGTTTTTGAGGATCATACAGTACCACTGGTTAATTTTAGTCTCTGGTATAAGGTTGGATCATTTCATGAGAAAGAGGGTATAACTGGTATATCACATCTGCTGGAACATATTATGTTTCTGGGAACAAATACACTAGAAAAGGATCAAATTCATAAATTGGTTAAAACAGCCGGTGGTAGTAATAACGCAGGGACTAATTATGAGTATACAGTATATTATGAAGAAGATCTCCCTTCTAGTAAACTGGAACTGGCAATGGCTATAGAGGCAGATAGAATGAGAAATTTAAAAATAGATAAAGCTGAATTTCTCAGGGAAAAGGAAGTTGTTAAACAGGAAAGGCGTATGAGGGTTGAAAATGATTTCTTTCAGTCTTCAATGGAAGAGATTATGGCTATTGCTTTTAAAAAGTCTCCCCTACACCATCAAATAGTAGGTTGGATGGAAGATATAGATAATATTACAGTTGAACAGCTGCGTGATTATTATAAGATGTATTATACACCAAATAATGCAATTATGGCTGTTTCAGGGGATGTTGATCCCCAAGAGGTTTTATTAATGGCCGAAAAATACTATGGGAATTATCAGGCAAAAGAGATTGATAAACCAAAGTTAATTACTGAAGAGCAGCAAGAAGAACGGGTTATTAAATTAAGCAGACCTACCCGGGTACCTTATATTGTAATGTTATATAAAATACCAGAGGGAAATCATCAGGATATGGTGGCGATAAATGTTTTGCTGGACATTCTTGTTAATAATTCAACATCAAGGGTCACTAAAGAACTCGAACAGAGAAAACAACTTATTCTAGCTGCTGGTGCCAGGGCAAGCTCATATTCTATCCCTGGTTTTGCCCAGGTGATATTAGTGCCGACCAGCACAGATGAAATAGAGTCTGTTCAGAAGGCCTTTGAGGATGAAGTTGAGAAACTGATAAATAATGGTGTTAGTGAAGAGGAAATAGAGATAGTTAAAAGAAAGGTTTTAAAAACAAATGTCTTTGCCAGTCGAGATATGACTGATCTTACTAATCTGATTATAAGTGATGTTATTAAATTTAATAATCCTGAGCAATATAATAAAGAAATAAAACTACTTAATCAACTGAGCAGTAAGGATATCGTTCAGGTAGCAGAGAAATATTTTGTTAAAAACAAAAGAACGGTAGGTTATATTATACCTGATAATCAATAAATTTAAGAGGTGAAATAAAAGATGAAGAGTAAGATTATTATTCTGAGTTTTTGTCTACTTGGATTGCAGCTTATTGTGTTAGGAAATATTTCGGCTCAGGTGGAATTTAGTCAGGAATTATTTGAGGAACTTGCTGAGAACACCAATGAAATTCCCTGGATAAAAATTCCTGACTATGAGAAAATAGTTCTGGCTAATGGTATGACGGTTTACCTGGCTGAAGACCATGAAATGCCTGTGGTGCAGATTTTTGGTTATATTAAGGGTGGAATCAGTCAGGAAACAATAGAGCTAGCCGGAATATCTCAATTCTTGGTTAGAATGATGAATACAGGTACAAAAAACTACAGTGAAGAGGAATTTGCTTATTATAAAGAGCGTTATGGGATTAACTTTAGTGTTTACGGCAGTAATGATTATTTTGGATATAGGGGAAATGCACTTATTTCTGACCAGGAGGAATTGATAAAATTAGCTGCTGAGGTTTTACAAAATCCCAGCTTTGATACACCATATTATCAGCGTACAAAATATTTTTTATATAATAATTATCAGCAGACCAAGGCTGATGATGATTATTTGGCAGCAGTAAATTTCTACAAAAATCTTTATAAAGACCATCCCTACGCATATAGTAGTGATGTTGATTTATTATTATCAACTCTGAATAATATTACTCCTGCTAGTCTGGAGGAATTTCACAAACAAAATTTCACCCCCTCTAATCTTATACTTGGGTTGGTAGGTGATATAGATATTGCGGAAATAAAGAAGATGGTTAAAGATTATTTTGCTGACTGGCAGGGTCCAGAGGTGGTTTTACAGGAAGCAGAACTCAAACCAGCTCCAGATAACTGGGGCAAAATAATTTTAATTGATAAACCTGATGCTACACAGGCTAGGATAAAGATGGGTTATCTCTTTAAGGATAATAGTTTTTCAGAAAAAGTGGTTTTTGATATTGCCAATAGTGTTTTTGGTGGAGGAGATTTTGAAAGCCGTCTGATGGAAAAACTGCGGTCTGAAATGGGTTATGTATATAATATAGGTTCTTATGTAAAGTATAATAAACTTGCTGGAGATTTTATAATTGATACCAATGTAAGGCCCCAAAAAGCCTGTGAAACGATAGAGATGGTCAAAGGTATTATGAATTCTATAAAAGATGGGAGTCAGGCAATAAAGGATAAAGAAGTTTATAAGATAATAAATAGGTGGAATGCACATTATCCTCAAAATTATCGATATATTGAAGATGTCTTTATTTCTATTATCTATAATATTGAGCTGATGAATAGGGATGTTGATTATATTAATAAATATGTTGAGGAATATAATAAGGTGGATGGTCAACAGGCCCAGGAGGTTTTTGCAGAATATACCTATCCAGAGAGGTTTTTAACAGTAATAGTTGGTAAAAAAGAAGATATTTTACCTGCTTTTAAAGAAAAGGGTATTGATGTAGAAGTAGTGAGTATTAATTAGTTTTAGGATATATAAATAAACCCTGTAGTTTTCTGGACTACAAGGTTATAATATTGAGATATGGACTTATCTTACTGTGATAGGTCCTATTTTTTTTTGTCTTTTTTAAAGATATTTAACCACCTTAAAAAAGATGGGAGTTTAAAACCTGCCCCAATAGTCTTGGTATACTCCTTACTTGTATCTTTATCTTTGGTCCAGGCGAAAAAGAAATTAATTTTCATTAAAATATTCCCCTCCTTTTTTCATCAATATTATATGTAGCAAGCCCCTGAATGGTTAACAATAAAATATATTTTTATAAAAACAATATATTTTTATAAAAAATAAAGGATTTTTAATGTAGATAACGAATATAAGAAGTGAGTGGTAGAAAGTGGTGCGTAGTGGTGGATTAGTGGTAAAGGGGGTGGGCCACATGTTTATGGGTGAATATCAACACAGTATGGATGCCAAGGGACGGGTTATTATCCCTGCAAAATTCCGTGAATCACTGGGAGAAAAATTTGTGGCTACCCGTGGTTTAGATAATTGCCTTTTTGTATATCCTATGCATGAATGGTCTATTTTAGAAAAAAAATTAACATCTTTACCCCTGACCAGTAAAAATGCTAGAACATTTGTCAGGTTTTTCTTTTCTGGTGCCACTGAGAGTGACCTTGATAAACAGGGTCGTGTTTCTATACCAGCTAATCTGCGAAATTATGCTGATTTAGAAAAAGACATAGTAATAATAGGTTTAGCAAATAGAATAGAATTATGGGCTAAAGAGAGATGGGATACATATCTTGATTCTGCAGAGGATTCTTATGAAGATATAGCTGCTGCTATGGAAGAATTAGGGATTTAGTATATGTTAAAACTGAGGAAGTGTAAGTAAAGTGGAATTTACTCATGAACCAGTACTTTTAAAGGAAACAATAGAATATTTAAAATGTCAGAAAAATGGCGTTTATGTTGATGGCACCTTGGGGCGGGGAGGTCATACCCGTGCAATTTTAGATGAAATAGCTGGACAGGGGACAGTGATAGCTATTGATAGGGATACAGAAGCTATAGAGGCGGTTTCCGGCAGCTTTGATGACCAAAATCTCGAGTTGGTACATGGTAATTTTATTAATATTCCGGAGATATTGGCCAATAGGGGTCTAGAAGCCGTTGATGGAATGGTTTTTGATCTGGGTGTATCATCACCTCAATTTGATAATCCGGAACGTGGTTTTAGTTATCAATATAATGCCCCATTGGATATGCGTATGAATCTAAAACAGGATTTGACAGCCCGGGATATTGTAAATAAGTATTCTGCTGAAGAACTAACAAGTATAATCAAGAAATATGGTGAAGACAGGTGGGCTTCAAGAATAGCAGATTTTATTGTTAAATTTCGACAAGATAACGAAATTATCACCACCCATGAGTTAGTGAAGGTTATTAAGGCTGCCATTCCGGCAAGTGCCAGAAGGAGTGGTGGCCATCCCGCAAGGCGTACTTTCCAGGCCTTAAGGATTGCAACAAATGATGAATTAAAACAACTTGAAGATTTAATCAATAATGCTGTTCCTTATTTAAAATCAGGGGGCCGGATATGTATTATTAGTTTTCATTCTCTGGAAGACAGGATTGTAAAATGGGGGTTTCGTGAGCTTGCTAAAAAGTGCGACTGTCCCCCTGATTTCCCTGTTTGTGTATGTGACCGTGAACCATCAATAAAAATTATTACTAGGAAGCCTGTTAGGGCATCTCAAACAGAGATAGATAGTAACCCCAGGGCAAGGAGTGCTAAATTGAGGGTTGCTGAAAAGTTCTAAATTGGAAGGTGGGTGAATAAATTGTTACAAACCAAACCTAAAAGTGATTATAATTATGGTTATATTAATAATAAAAATAGCAGCAATAATAAAAAGACCAAAAATAGCATTGATTTTAAAACAATTATTAGTTTTATATTGATTGTGACTATTATTGCCCTTATATTAATATCATATATCTGTCAGTCTGTTAATATAACCCGCCTTAATTATACCCTTACTAAACTAAGTAAGGAGTATGATAAGATACAGGAGGAAAATCATAAGTTAAATATTGAATTAGCCCGAAATAAATCTCTAGCCAGGATTGAAAAACTGGCCAGGAATGATTTGCATATGAGTGAGCCGGACAGAGTAGAGGTTGTGGTTTTAAATAAAGAAGAAGAGATTAAGGAAGATACAGTGCCAGAACAGAAGAAAACATATTTTGCCCAGGTTTTAGGAAAATTATTTAATAAGTCTGTTAAGGCTGAGGAATTGGATAATTAGGGGGAGTAAGATTGGCAAATCTACCTCATCTCAAAGTAAAAAAAAGGATAATTTCGCTGTTTCTTATATTTTTTTTACTTATCATTATTTTAGGACTGCGCCTTTTTTGGATACAGGTGATCTCTAGTGAGAAATATCAGGAGAAAGCCCTGGATCAGAGATTACGACAGCTTAAAGTGGAGCCGAAACGAGGAATAATATATGATAGAAATGGTCGGCAACTGGCAATTAGTGCAAGTAGTGAAACCCTAGTAGCTATACCAAACGAAATAGAAGAACCTGAAAAGACAGCCCGCAAGCTGGCCCAAGTGCTGAGTATTGATTATGATTATGTCTATGAAAGGATTACCCGTAGGGCTAGTGCTGTTTATATTAAAAGAAAGTTAGATGAAACCCTTGCTCAGCAAGTTCGCCAGTTTGACCTTAAAGGGATTACTTTTACTGAGGAAAGCAAACGGTATTATCCCAAAGATAACCTGGCCAGCCATTTGCTAGGTTTTGCTGGAATAGATAGTCAGGGATTAGATGGTTTAGAATTATCTTATGACAAATATTTAAGGGGTATACCTGGAAAGATTCAATCAGAACGTGATGCTCGTGGTGAGTCAATACCAGATGGTATTCGAGAGTATGTCCCTCCGCAAAATGGTTATAATGTTTATTTAACAATTGATGAGGTTATCCAGTATATAATAGAAAGAGAGCTTGATAGGGCTGTAGAGGAATTTAATATATCTGGTGGTACTATTATTGTTATGAACCCTAAAACTGGGGAGATTATGGCCATGGCAAATCGCCCTGATTATAACCCCAATGATTTTGCTAATTACCCACAGAAATACTGGCGTAACCGGGCGATTTCCGATATATATGAACCTGGTTCAACTTTTAAGATAATTACAACAGCTTCTGCTTTAGAAGATGGAGTGGTTAATGAAAATGATGTTTTTGTTGACCCTGGATATATAAAAGTAAGTGATCGACGTATTAATTGTTGGAAAGCCGGTGGACACGGCCGGCAGACCTTTGCAGATGTTGTAAAAAATTCATGTAATGTTGGTTTTGTTCAGGTTGGCATGCGCCTTGGCAAAGAATCATTCTATAATTATATAAATTCTTTTGGTTTTGGTAGTGAGACATCAATAAAATTGCCAGGTGAGGCCAAGGGATTATTATATGATTTTGATAGTATTGGTCCAGTTGAATTAGCAACCATGAGTTTTGGTCATGGTATTTCTGTTACTCCCATACAATTGATTACTGCAGTATCAGCAGTAGCCAATAATGGTATGTTATTACGTCCGAGGTTTGTCAAGGAAATCAGGAATGCTGATGATGAATTAGTGGAAGAATTTCAAGCAGTTCCAATCAGACAGGTTGTTTCGGAAGAAACAGCTCAACGAACCCTAAAGTTATTGGAAAGGGTTGTTGCTGAGGGGACAGGGATAAGTGCAGCTATTGAAGGTTATCGAATTGGTGGTAAGACAGGTACTGCCGAACATTATGGAGCCCAGATATATGATTCATCATTTATTGGCATCTTACCAATTGATGACCCCCAGATGGTTATTCTAACGGTATTATATGACCTGAAAGGTTTTCCTTATTATGCCAGCCAAACGGCTGCCCCTATTTTTCGTAATGTAGCCCAAGATATCCTGAGATATCTGGAGATACCACCTCAAATTATTCCAAAAGAGGGTGAAGAAGAAAAAAGGAATATTACTGTGCCTGATGTTGAGGGCTTAACTGTAATTGAGGCAGAAAGAATATTGAGAAAAAATAAATTTGATGTTAAACTTATAGGTGGAAGTGATAAGGTTGTTAAACAGATACCTTTAGCAGGGGCTGATATACTTGAGGGGAGTACTGTTCTGTTGTTTACTGAGCAAGCCCAGGGTATCGAAAAGAAATATTATGTTGCTGTCCCTGACCTTAGTGGTTTAACCGGGGAAAAAGCAGCTAATCTACTGGCTGAACTGGGTTTAATTTTAGTACCTTCTGGTGAAGGGGTAATTATTAAACAGGATATTGAGCCAGGGGAAAGAGTGCCCGGTGGGAGTAAAATCTCTGTTATTCTTAAGGAAGATGGGTAAATTTACCGATAATTGGTTAAAATATATTTTGGGGGTAAGGATATGAAGATAAAAGAATTATTAGTTAATGTACAAGTGGAAAAAATAACTGGTGATGAGAATATAGAGATTAGCGGTATGGTATATGACTCCCGCCAGGCTAAACAGGGGGATCTTTTTATCTGTATAGACGGTTTCAGGTATGATGGTCATAATTTTATCCCTAAGGCTGTTCAAAATGGGGTCTGTGCAGTAGTAATTGAAAGGGAAGTAGATGAATATATTCAAGGAATCACATATATAAGGGTAAAGAGTAGTAGGGAGGCTATGGCTTCTCTGGCTGCTAGTTTCTACAACTATCCACTTGATAAACTGCAGCTAATAGGTGTCACTGGAACAAATGGGAAAACAACAACTACTTATCTCATTAAATCCATACTTGAACAGGCCGGGCTGAAAACTGGTTTAATTGGAACAATTAAAAATATTATTGCTGATAAGACATTACCTGCTACCAGGACTACACCGGAGTCCCTGGATCTATATCAATTATACGATAAAATGCTTAAAGAGGGGATTACCCATGTAGTAATGGAAGTATCTTCACATGCTCTTGACTTAAAAAGGGTCAAAGGGATGGAATTTGCAGCAGCTGTTTTTACAAATATAACCCAGGATCATCTGGATTATCATAAATCAATAGAAGAATATTTAAAAGCCAAGTGTTCTTTGTTTAAACAACTTACAGATCAAGGAACTGCTATTATTAATATTGATGACAATTATAGTAATCAGGTAATTGAATCTGCCAGTGCCAGAGTGATAAGCTATGGTATAAATAAAAAAGCCGATCTCAGTGCAGAGGATATTCAGCTTTCACCTAAAGGGGCATCTTTTTTGATTAGGGGTAGGAAGAATATTCCTTTATCGATCAATTTAACCGGGGAATTTAATGTCTATAATACATTAGCAGCAGTTGGTGTGGCAGTTGCTTTTGATATTGATGATGATAGTATTAAAAGAGGTCTTGAAGGGATACCAGGTGTTGCCGGTAGATTTGAACTAATTAACGAGAGTCAAGGATTTTCTGTTGTAGTAGACTATGCCCATACACCTGATGGTATGGAGAATGTATTAAAAACTGCCCTTGAGTTTGTTAAAGGAAAGATAATTGTGGTTTTTGGTTGTGGTGGTGATCGTGATGAAGGTAAGCGACCGCTAATGGGTAAAATGGCAGCCAGCTATGGTGATTATGCGGTTCTTACTTCAGATAATCCTCGTTCAGAGGACCCCCTTACTATACTGGCGGCGGTTGAAAAAGGGGTTTTAGATTATGATAGTGAAACCCCATATATAGTGCTCCCAGATAGGCGAGAGGCTATTTTTCATGCTATTAGCAGGGCCGGTGCCAATGATATGGTTATAATATTTGGTAAGGGACATGAGACATACCAGATATTCAAGGATAAAACAATTTCATTTGATGATAGGGAAGTAGCTCGTGAGGCAATAAAGGAAAAAATGGCAGATGATAAAAAATGAAGGATATGGAACTAGGGGAAATTGTCAAGGCGGTAGAAGGTGTTCTTGTCCAGGGTAATAGAAATAAGAAAATCAAAGGTGTTTCAATTGATAGTAGAACTATTAAGGCAGATGAATTATTTATTGCTATCCCTGGCGAGAAATTTAATGGTCATGATTTTATAGATGATGCAGCGGTTAATGGTGCTGCAGCTTTTATTATAAGTGATGAGGTAGAATTGCCTGAGAGAGCAGCCTATATAGTAGTAAATGATACAACAGAGGCATTACAGCAGCTGGCTGCATATTATCGTCAGCAAATTGATGATTTGACTGTTATTGCTATTACAGGAAGTGCCGGGAAAACTACTACCAAGGATATGATAGCTGCTTTATTAGCCAGCAAGTATAAAGTTCATAAGACTCAGGGCAATTTTAATAACTATTATGGTCTACCCCTAACCTTACTTGAGCTGCAGGGTGATGAAGATATTGCAGTCCTTGAAATGGGGATGAGTTCTCTGGGGGAAATTAGTTTATTGACCAGTATTGCTTTACCACAGATAGGTGTTATTACAAATGTAGGTGAAACACATCTGGAGAGCTTGGGGACTATTGAGAATGTTGCCCAGGGGAAAAGTGAGTTGATTGCTGCTCTGCCTGAAGATGGAATAGCTATATTAAATTATGATAATTCTTATGTTAGGGATATGAAATCTGTTTTTAAAGGTGAAAAGATTATTTATTATGGGTTTAATAAAGCTGTTGATATCTCAGCTAGTAATATCAGGATTGATAATAAGGGGACATCCTTTTTAATTGAATATCAGGATGATAAAAGGGATATTTTAATTGATAAACCCGGACGGCATAATGTCTATAATGCTCTAGCAGCTATTGCGGTTGCCCGGGAACTAGCTGTTGGCTGGAATAGTATTAAAAAAGCACTTTTATCTGTAGACTTATCATCTTTAAGGTGGGATGTCCAAAAGAAAAAGGGTGGTATTACAATTATAAATGACAGCTATAATGCTAATCCCTTATCAATGGAAGCAGCTGTGGATGCTGTCTGTGAAAGTGCTGAAGACAGGGTTATCCTGGTACTTGGTGCTATGCTGGAACTGGGGAGTAATGAAAGTAGGGCTCATCTGGAACTTGGGAAAAAAATAGCTGATTCTGCTGTTGATGTACTAATAACAGTTGGTGAAATTGCTCAATTAATTGCCCGAGGTGCAATCCAAGGTAATATGAAAAAAGAAAATATACATATATTTGATAACAATAAACAGGCAGCAGTTTTGTTGAATAATATTCTTGTAGGGAATGATACTGTTTTGGTTAAAGGTTCCCGGGGAAATAAAATGGAAGAGATAGTAGAAATTATTGGAGGTCAGGGGGGGTAGGATATGCGTTACTATCTGGCAGTTATTTTTCCTTTTTTTATACTTCTATTATTAGGTCCAACCCTAATTCGTGTGCTTGAATTTCTTAATTATGGGCAGCAGATTAGGGATGAAGGGCCTAAATCACATCTTAAGAAAAAGGGAATACCTACTATGGGTGGTATTCTAATTATACTGGCGATTCTGATAACAGCTTTATTAATATTGGATTTATCTTCATATATTATATGGGCATTAATCATTACTATTGGAATGGGCTTACTTGGTTTTCTTGATGATATAATAAAAATCAGGAGTAGACGTTCTCTGGGATTAAAGGCCCGGGAAAAATTGATTGGTCAGGTATTATTTGCTTTATTACTGGCTGTTTATGTATATTTATTTACAGATCTAGGAACATTTGTTATTCTGCCTATAAAAGGGGGATATATCAATCTAGGCTACTGGTTTTTCCCTTTTGTAATATTTACTGTAGTTGGTACTGCTAATGGGGTAAACCTAACAGATGGCCTTGATGGGCTGGCATCAGGTGTTACTTTGATTGTAGTTTCTTCACTGGCTGTTCTGATTTCTGCTCTGGGATATGGACAACTGACACTTTTTGCCTTGATAGTTGCCGGAGCTTGTCTGGGTTTTATTTGGTATAATAGTTACCCTGCTCAGGTTTTCATGGGTGATGTTGGTTCACTGGCTTTAGGTGGTGCTGTAGCAAGTCTGGCAGTTTTATCACAGACAGAACTTTTTTTGTTGATTATTGGGGGTATTTATGTTGTTGAAACCCTATCTGTGATGATACAGGTTAGTTATTTTAGGTGTACTGGTGGAGCTAGACTTTTTAAAATGAGTCCACTCCATCATCATTATGAACTGGCTGGTCTGGCTGAGTCCAAGGTTGTAGCCAGGTTCTGGATTCTTGCCTTAATCTTTGCTCTGATGGGGCTGGCTAGTTTTTATGTGATTTAGTATAGTTTACCATATCTTTATGCTTTTTATTTAATAATAATTCAGGAAAAAATAAAGGAGCTTATATTATGATAGAAGTAGCCGGAAAAAGAATTGCTGTTATAGGACTCAGCCGTACTGGTATTGCTACTGCTACCATGTTAAATGAACATGGTGCAAAGGTTATTGCTTCTGATGTTAAAAGTAAAGAAGAGCTGGAGAAAACAGTTAATATACTAACAGAAAAAGGGATAGAGTTTGAACTGGGAGGTCATGGTGAGAAGTGTCTGGCCTGTGATCTGCTGGTGGTAAGCCCTGGTGTACCTCTTGAGCTGCCTTTTTTTAAAAAAGCAGCAGTTAAAGGCATCCCTATCATAGGTGAAATAGAACTTGCTTATCATTTTACAAAGGCCAGCATAATTGCTATTACAGGTACTAATGGAAAGACTACAACTACAAGGCTTCTAGGGAATATTATGGAGAAATTAATGCCCGGTCAGGTGAAAGTAGTTGGTAATATTGGAGTTCCTATGATTCAGGAGGTTGTTGGGCTGGGTAGTGATGACTGGATTATAGCTGAGATTAGTTCATTCCAGTTAGAGACTATTAAAGAGTTTAGACCATTTATTAGTCTTTATTTGAATTTCACCCCTGATCACCTTGATAGACATAAGACTATAGAAGGTTACTGGGAAGCCAAGAGGAGATTGTTTATGAATCAAAGGGCTGGAGATTATGCTATTATTAATGATGATGATCCAGCAGTAATAAGAGCTGCTGAGGGTTGTAAAGCCTGGAAGTATCTAATTAGTACCAGTAATTGTATTGCAAGAGGAGTATATTTAAAGGATGGGCAATTATTTATCAGGGATAAGGATAAAACAGGTATTCTAAAGGAAAGTATTATTTCGGTTGATGATATACCACTGAGGGGCAGACATAATGTTATGAATACTGCCTTTGCTATCATGGCCGCACATCTGGCAGGTGTTGATAAGGATGATATTAGACAGGGTATTCTTAATTTTTCTGCTGAAGAACATAGACTGCAGGAAATTGCTGTTGATGATGATGGTACACTTTATATAGATGATTCTAAGGCTACTAATCCTGATGCAGCCATTAAAGCCCTGATTTCTTTTTCTCAGCCTCTTATATTAATTGCTGGTGGTCAGGATAGGGATGCTGATTTTTCTGAGTTTGCCAGGACTGTTTATGAAAAGGTCAGGGTACTTGTTTTGTTAGGTGAGACCAAGAAAAAGTTAAAAGAAGAAGTATTAAAAAAGGGTTTTGATAATATAAATATACATGAAGCGGTAGATATGAAAGAGGCTGTTAGCTTAGCTTTTAATGAATTAAGGGCTGGTGATTGTTTATTGCTTTCTCCTGCCTGTCCTAGCTGGGATATGTATCTTAATTACAAGGAAAGGGGCAGGGAGTTTCAGAGAGAAGTTGACTTGAAAAGGGGAGGATAATTTTGCAGGAAAAGCAGACCCCAGATTATATTGTTTTGTTTGTAATCATTACTTTAATGACACTTGGTATAATTATGATTTTGAGTGCCAGCTCTATTAGGGCTCATGCCATGTATAAAGATAGTTATTATTTATTTAGACATCAACTTGTCTGGTCTTTAGTGGGTATTCTGGCCATGATATTTTTTATGAATATTGATTATCATATCTATCAAAAAAATGCTAAACTAATATTATTAATTACAATTGCTGGTTTAATACTGGTTTTAATTCCTGGGGTTGGGCGTGTAGTCGGGGGCTCAAGGAGATGGATTGGTTTTAGTTTTTTTCAGGTTCAGCCTTCTGAATTAGCTAAATTAGGTGTTGTAATATATTTTTCTCAGTATTTTACAAGAAAAAAGGAGCACCTGGATTCTTTTAGCAGGGGTATTATACCCCCCTTAATAATTTTGGGACTTATCTTTGCTTTAATATTACTCGAGCCTGACCTTGGAACAGGTGTGACAATTGCCGGTACATTTTTTATTATGCTTTTTGTCTCCGGGGTACGTTTGTCGCATTTAATGATGCTTTCTTTATCAAGTCTCCCCCTGCTTTATTATTTTATAATGAGTGAGGATTATCGTCGCGAGAGATTATTATCATTCCTGGACCCCTGGGGAGACCCTCTTGATACTGGTTATCATATTATCCAATCATTACTTGCTTTAGGTTCTGGTGGTTTCTTTGGGGTAGGATTAGGGCATAGCAGGCAGAAGTTTCTTTATCTTCCAGAACCAGGAACTGATTTTATTTTTGCTGTTCTGGGAGAAGAACTTGGTTTTTTAGGTGGATTATTTGTGTTGGGATTGTTTTTTCTTTTTGTCTGGCGGGGTTTAAAGATAGCTTCATCAGTACCAGATATGTTTGGTTCTATGCTGGCTGTTGGCTTAACAACTATGGTTATTATTCAGGCGGTTATAAATATTGGTGTAGTAACAGCATCAATGCCTATTACAGGAATAACATTACCGTTTATCAGTTATGGTGGTACATCACTGGTTATAATGTTATCCGGGGTAGGTATTCTGTTAAATATTTCAAAGAGTGCGGTTGATTGAGGTGAAAGAAATGAAGGCTATAATTACTGGAGGAGGAACTGGCGGGCATATATATCCTGCCCTGGCAATAGCCAGGGCATTAAAAGAAAAGGGTTGGGATATATTATATATTGGTTCAAAGGGTGGTCTGGAAGGAAGAATTGTTCCTGATGAAGGCTTTAGTTATCAGGAAGTTGAGGTGTTACCACTCCCACGCAAACTAAATATAGTATTATTTAAGGCAATACTATTGACCTGCCGGGGTTTTTTTCAAGCCAGGGGTTTGATTAAAGAGTATAAACCTGACATTATCTTGGGAACAGGTGGTTTTGTAGCTGGGCCAGTTGTCTTGGCTGGTAGTCTTGGTAATATACCAACTATTATCCATGAACAGAATGTTTATCCGGGTTTTACTAACCGTTTATTGTCTTATAGTGTTGAGCAGATAGCCCTTAATTTTGCTGATGCTGAAAGGTATTTTTCAAAAAAGGTTAAAAACAAACTAGTTGTTACAGGTAATCCAATAAGAAGGATTATAACTGAGACAGATAGGGAGAAAGGCCTTAAAGCTTTTAAACTTAATAAAAATAAAAAAACCATCTTTGTTTTTGGGGGGAGTCAGGGTTCTGCAAGTATAAATCAGGCTATGTTTGAGATATATTATAAATTAAGGAATAATGACTGGCAGATTATACATATTACTGGAGAGAAGAATTATCAGGATATTATTAATGAATTAAATGGCAGGGGATTAAATCCTGTCGAAAATAAGAATATTAGAATCATGCCGTATCTTAAGGAGATCGAACTGGCTTATGCTGCTGCTGATTTAATAGTATACCGGGCAGGAGCAACAGGATTGGCCGAGATTACTGCCTGTGGTATACCGGCAATTTTAGTGCCTTATCCCTATGCTGCTGGTAATCATCAGGAGTATAATGCCAGGAGTCTGGCAGACCATGGTGCTGCCATTGTAATTGCTGATGATAAATTAACTGGGGAATTATTATTTAGGAGGATAAGCGAATTGATAAATGATAAACTCAAATTATTAAAAATGAGTAGAAATAGTAAGAAACTTGCCCAGTTACAGGCGACAGAAAAACTTATTAAGGCAATCGAGGATTTAGTAGGTTAGTTCAAATAAAATGTACAGGCTAGGATGCACAAAGTGTTTTCAACTGCATATATTAAGATGTGGTGGAGAAAAGGGGTGATTTTCATGTTTAAATCAATTGAAAGTATTCATTTTATTGGGATAGGCGGTATTTCTATGAGTGGTATAGCTAAATTATTGTTAAGGCAGGGGTATAGGATTAGTGGTTCTGATCTTGAAGATTCTCACCTGCTGGCTGAATTAAGAGAAAGAGGAGCCAGGATATATATCGGCCATTCAGCTGCTAATGTCGGAAATCCTGACCTTGTTGTTGTCTCCAGTGCTATACCAGAGAATAACCCAGAGTTAGATTATGCAGTATTTAAGGGAATACCAGTTATTAAAAGGGCTGAAATGATAGCTATGATTATGGAGGATAAAAAAGGCATTGCTATTTCGGGTACACATGGGAAAACAACGACAACATCTATAGTAGCCACTATGTTAAAAGAAGGGGGGTTTGATCCTACTGTTCTGGTTGGTGGAGAATTAGGCACAATCAATGGTAATGCCTTTCTAGGTGACGGCGATTTTATGGTCACTGAAGCAGATGAAAGTGATGGCTCTTTTCTTTATTATAAACCACAGGTTGTGGTAGTTACTAATATTGAGATGGATCATCAGGATTATTATGACAGCAAAAATAAATTACTGAATACCTTTGAGGATTTTATGAAAAACATCCCTGAAGATGGTGAACTTATAGCCTGTGCTGATGATGACAATGTATATAGAATTATTAATGAAGATGATCAAAAGGCTCTTACATATGGAATTAAAAGAGGGGTATTAAGGGCTGTCAGTCTCCAATTATTACCTTTTGGAAGTATCTTTAAACTTATGTTTAATGATTGTATAATGGGGGAAATCAACCTACAGGTCCCGGGTAGACATAATATTTTAAATGCACTGGCTGCTACTGCTGTTGGTCTTTATGCTGGAATGGAATTTTCCAGTATTAAGGCTGGAATTGAAAAGTATACTGGGGTAAGACGTAGATTTGAAAAAAAAGGATTAATAGATAAGGTACTGGTTGTTGATGACTATGCCCATCACCCGACAGAGATAGAGGCAACCCTTAAAGCAGCCAAAAATACAGGTTATGAACGTGTAATTGCTGTATTTCAACCACACCGTTATACACGGACAAAGCATTTAATGAAGGAATTTAGTGAATCTTTTGAGCTGGTCGATCACCTTATTGTAACAGATATTTATTCTGCTGGTGAAAAGGAAATACCAGGTGTAGATGCCAGGGAACTGGCAAAGCTAGCTGCTCAAAATCTGGATTTAAAGGTAGAATTTATTGCTAGTTTAGAGGATATTGCAGTTTACCTTGAAAAGGTGATCCGCCCTAAAGATTTAGTGCTAACAATTGGTGCAGGTGATGTTTATCGTGTGGGCGAGATGTTCATTGATAGAATGAAAAAACAACGTGAAATGGCCTGAGCAGGGGGTTTTTTAAATGGGACAGGATAGGTTTCTTATTTTTATAATAACTGGGATAAGCCTTATTGCCTTATTTTCTTTTTCAATGTCACCTTTTTTTCAGGTAAATAGTATTGAGTTTGATGGACTTGAAATACTAAGTAAGAATGAAGTAAATAGTCTTGTTGATAATTATTATGGTGAAAATATCTGGTTACTGAATAAGGTGTCTATCAGGAAAATATTAGAGCAAACCCCTATGATAAAACATGTTCAGGTTGAAAAAGTTTTTCCAGATAATATATATATAATAGTAGAAGAAAGGGTTCCGCTGGCTAAAATAAATAATAATGGTAAATATCTTTTGTTTAGCAGTAGTGGATATATTATAGAAGAAGGTACTATAAATATGCGGGTTAAAGTGCCAGAGGTAATAGGGGCAGGTTATTCCTTAGACCAGAATAATATATCCTTTACACCGAAATTAGAAAATATTGTACAGGCCCTTGCACAGGTAGATAAAGAAACAAGAGGATTAATTAATAAAATAGTGTGCCAGGATAAGGAAATTACTGCTTATCATAATAATATACCTGTGTATTTAAATGATTACCAGGAATTAAATAAGAAATTTCGTATTCTGGAATCAATCTTTGATAAAATATTACAGGAAGATATAGTAGTAGATTATATAGATTTATCGCTGCTGGAGAAACCTGTTATTAAACTAAATAATCAATAAAAATGGATTATAAAAAAAGGAGTTTAAAGATTAATGTTGAATTTATTGTTTAGAGTTATTATTGGGGAGGAGGTTTATATTTGTGACAAACCGTAGAGTTGTGACTGGACTTGATATTGGTACAACTAAAATATGTGCGATAATTGCTGAGTTAACAACAGAGGATAAAATAGATATAATTGGTATTGGTCTGGCTCCTTCCCATGGGTTACGGAAAGGAATTGTTGTGGATATTGATGAGACAAGCAAGGCGATCAGAGAGGCCTATCAAAAAGCCGAAAGAATGGCCGGAATCAGTATTGAATCTGCCTTTGTTGGTATTGCGGGTTCACATATTTCTTCTCTTAATAGTCATGGTGTAGTTGCAGTAACAGGGGAAGAAAAAGAGATTAAAGCAAGTGATATTGAGCGGGTTATGGAAGCTGCTAAAATAATTCCTTTGTCTGCTGAAGAAGAGATAATACATGTTTTAGCCCGGGAGTTTATCGTTGATGGTTGTTCTGGCATTAAAGACCCTCTTGGAATGTCCGGGGTTCGGCTGGAAGTTGAAACACATATAGTTACCGGGTCCAGTACATCTATACAGAATCTGGTTAAGAGTGTTCACCGGGCAGGTTTAGATGTAGATGATATTGTTTTAGAACCACTGGCTTCAAGTGAATCAGTGTTAACTACTGATGAGAAGGAATTAGGTGTTGCTTTAGTGGATATTGGTGGTGGTACTACTGATTTGATTGTCTTTCATGAAGGTAGTATCTGTTATACATCCATTTTACCAGTGGGGGGCAACCATGTCAGTAATGATATTGCAGTTGGACTTAGAACTCCGATTGGAGAAGCTGAGAAGATAAAAATTACTGCCGGTTGTGCTTTAAAGAGTATGGCTGATCAAGAAGATTATATTGATGTAGTTACTGCCAGTGGTAAACAGACACAACAGGTTCCACTACTTTCTCTCTGTGAAGTAATAGAGCCGCGTATGCAGGAGATATTTAGTCTTGTTAAACGGGAATTAGAACAGGTTGGTCCCAGGGATCTTACACCTGGTGGGATTGTTCTGACAGGTGGGGCATCTTTATTGTACGGTTCTGATGTTTTAGCATCTAATATTATTGGCCTTCCTGTCAGGCAAGGAGAGCCGAAACATATTAGTGGCTTAACAGATGTAATAGATAATCCTGTCTATATAAATAGGGGTGATAAGGTTCCCAAAGCTATATTTTCAACTGCTGTTGGTCTGGTTGAATTTGGTGTGAGATATTATCAGCCTAGTAAAAAACAGTTTAATAATGAAATAGTCGGCAGCCTTTTTGCTAAAGTGAAAAATTGGTTAACTGATTTTTTTTAAAATTACCCTACTAATAGATATGACACTTAATTATTTAACAATATTATGGCATTAAATTATGTATTATTCAAGGGGGAGGTAAATTTGTTTGATATCGGAACAGAGATAGAACAATTTGCAAATATAAAAGTTGTTGGAGTTGGTGGTGGTGGAAATAATGCTGTTAATAGAATGATTGAGGAAGGTCTTGAAGGTATAGATTTTGTTGCTATTAATACTGATGCCCAGGCTCTGCTGGCTTCTAATGCTGGTAGAACTATTAGAATTGGTGAAAAAATCACCAAGGGTCTTGGAGCTGGATCAAATCCGGCTATTGGTAAGGAAGCTGCCGAGGAGACCAGGGAAGAGGTGGCCCAGGCACTTGAAGGTGCTGATATGGTTTTTGTCACTGCTGGAATGGGTGGTGGTACTGGAACCGGGGCAGCCCCGGTAATAGCTGAGATTGCCAAAAGCTTAGGCGCTCTCACTGTAGCTGTAGTTACTAAACCTTTTACTGTTGAGGGCCGTAAGCGAATGGAAAAAGCAGAACTGGGTATTGAGAACCTCAAATCGAGTGTTGATACCTTAATTGTTATACCTAATGACCGTTTGCTGGAAGTGGCAGAAAAACAGACCAGCTTGATGGATGCCTTTAAAATTGCGGATGATGTGTTACGTCAGGGTGTTCAGGGTATATCTGATTTAATTACTATTACTGGTATTATTAACCTTGATTTTGCTGATGTGAAGACAATTATGACTGATGCTGGTTCTGCCCTGATGGGTATTGGACGGGCTCAGGGTGAGGAAAGGGCTGCTAAAGCAGCTAAACAGGCTATTGAGTCACCACTACTGGAGGCATCTATTGATGGTGCTAAGGGTGTGTTATTAAATATTACAGGTGGTATGAATCTGGGTATTCATGAAGCCAATGAGGCTGCTAGAATTATACAGGAAGTGGCTGACCCTGAAGCAAACATAATACTTGGAGCAGTTATTGATGAAGATTTTGAAGATGAGGTACAGGTAACTGTAATTGCAACTGCTTTTGAAAAAAAGAGGGTTGTTGAGCAAGAGAGAGAAGATTATTCTGATGACTTTGATATTGAAGATTTTTCCGGAGAAGACCTTGATATTCCTGCTTTTTTAAGGAGACAACAGGGTTAGTTTAAATATATAATAATTACTATTGTATAAAACCTATTATTTCTCGATACTGTTTTTAAATGGTATCGAGTTTTTTGCTTTTTTGACTATTCGACAAAGAATTTTAAAATAGCTGGTAATATTTTTTTCTCTGTCACATATATATAAGTAATGATGGGATAGTAGGTGTAAAAAATGGTAATTTATGCTGATATTACATTTGTTAATAATTTTTTAATGACACTTGCTATTATTTGGGCAGTAGGCCAATTAATGGACTTTAAAATAAATTTTTTTATGTTACTATTGTCAGCTCTAATTGGTAGTATATATACTTTTCTGGTACTATTAATACAAATGTGGTCTCTGCATCCTTTTTATAAGGGAGTATTACAGATTGTTTTAAATCTTACTATAGCTATAATCATGATTAAAGTTGCTTTTAATTATTCTAGTATAAAGACTTTTTTAAAAGCAGTTGGGTATTTATATCTCGTAAGTTTTATTAGTATTGGTACAACTCTATCTTTATTTTACATCTATGGAGGGTCTTTTTTCAGTTCAAGCAAATTAATTATAGCAATTATCACTGGTTTAATTGTGATATATATGCTGGGTAAATACGGTTGGAATATTTTGCAGAGCCATTTATCTCCTGAGGAATTCTATCTTTCGGTAAAAATATATCTAGAATCACAGGTGTTTACTTTTACCGGTCTACTTGATACTGGTAATATGCTCAATGACCCCCTGACTAATGTACCAGTAGTTGTTGTTTATCTAGGTGATATTATTGATGTTTATCCAGCAGAGATGCAGCAGAAGCTGACATCCAATATGGTTAATAGTATGGAGATTATTAATATTTTTAATGAATTTAATAGAGGTAATCGGATCAGAATATTGCCTTTTTCTGATCTAGGACAAGAGCATGCTGTTCTTGTGGGAGTAAGACCTGAGATGGTTGAAATAGATTATAAGGGGGAGGTTATAGCGACAGATAAGGTTGTATTGGGGATGAGTGATCATATTATTGACCAAGATGGTGTTTATCAGGTCTTAATCAATCCGAAAATCCTTAAAATTTAGTGTAGAAAGGGGAGGAGATTATGAAAGGGATTTATTTCAAGGTAAAAATTAAATTACAATTATATTGGATTTCACTATTGCGAGGTTTGGGTTTGTATCGTTCACCTGTTTATTACCTGGGGAGTAGTGAGACTCTACCAGCCCCATTAGAGGATAATGAGGAAGCATATCTCCTGGAAAGATTAGCTGAAGGTGATGATAATGTAAAACAGCTTTTGATTGAGCATAATTTACGTCTGGTTGTGTATATTGCCAGGAAGTTTAATAATACAGGAATCGATATAGAGGATTTAGTTTCAATCGGCACGATTGGTTTAATTAAAGCAGTCAGGACTTTTGATGTAAGTAAAAATATCAAATTAGCGACATATGCTTCACGATGTATTGAAAATGAAATACTTATGTATCTCAGGAAAAACAATAAAAAAAGGAGTGAGGTTTCTTTTGATGATCCATTAAATATTGATTGGGATGGAAATGAACTAAAACTTTCTGATATTATGGGTACAGAAGGTGATATAATATATAAAAATATTGAATCGGAAGTAGACAGGGAATTACTTAAGGATGCGATGAAAAGTTTAAGTAGACGAGAGAGAAAGATATTAATCTTACGTTTTGGTTTATTAAAATCAGGTAATACCAAAACCCAGAAGGATGTTGCCGATATATTAGGTATTTCACAGTCATATATTTCTCGTCTGGAGAAAAGAATTATCAGGAAGCTTAAGAGAGAGGTTGCCAGGATGATTTAAATAGTAGATAGCTTATATTTTATGATGGTTTTTACTTTAATAGGAAATAAAAAAGGAAGGGCATATGCTCTTCCTTTTTTATTTCCTATTATTACATGTATAAATAAGATATGGCTGGCAATAATGTTAATGGAACATATTGGATTAATAAGGTTATATATTGTTCTGTTAATTAATAGAAGTGGGGGGATATCTATTGGGTAACAAGGTAGAAATTAGCGGTGTTAATACCTCTGAATTGCCAGTCTTATCTAATAAAGAGATGAGGGTATTATTTAAGGATATGCAGAATGGTAATGAACTAGCCAGGAATACAATTGTAAGTGGTAATTTAAGGTTAGTGTTAAGTGTTATCCAGAGATTTAATAATAGAGGAGAAAATGTAGATGACCTTTTTCAGGTTGGTTGTATTGGCTTGATGAAGGCTATTGATAATTTTGATTTGAGTAAAAATGTGAGGTTTTCTACCTATGCAGTTCCAATGATAATTGGGGAAATAAGACGTTATCTAAGGGACAATAATCCTATAAGGGTTAGTAGGTCTCTGCGGGATACGGCCTATAAAGCATTACAGATAAAAGAGAATCTGAAAAACAAGAATTCTGAAGAACCATCTCTAAAAGAGATTGCTAGAGAATTGGGTATTCCCAGGTCAGAAATAACCTATGCGCTTGATGCTATCCAGGATCCTATATCCCTTTTCGAGCCAATTTATCATGATGGTGGTGACCCTATTTTTGTGATGGATCAGATCAGTGATGAAAAATCAGAGGATGAAAGTTGGTTAGAGGGTATTGCTGTACGTGAAGCTTTAAGGAAACTAAATGAAAGAGAGAAATTAATCCTTTCTTTCAGGTTTTATGAAGGTAAAACCCAGATGGAAGTAGCGGATGAGATTGGTATCTCCCAGGCACAGGTTTCCCGTCTTGAGAAAGCGGCATTAAAACGTTTAAGACGGCATGTTAAGGAGGAAAAATAATATGAATAAGCTCAGGATATTTTTACTATTAATTATAATTACTATTGTATTAACAAGTTTAAATGTGAATAGTGCTTTCCTTATCAGGGAGTCCAGTGAGTTAATCAATGCTTATAATAATAATAACTTATTGCGTCTCCATGTAATAGCCAATAGTAATTCTGTCCGTGATCAGTATATCAAACGGATGGTTAGAGACAAAGTAATAAATTATTTAGCAGAATCCAGTAATAAAGAATTAGTATTATCAGACCTGGAGTCAGTAAAAAAATATATTGAAGGGATTTTACATGAAGAGGGGTTTTATCAGGGTGTAAAAGTGGAAACTGGCAAGTTTTATTTTCCGGAAAGAACCTATGATGAATTGACACTACCAGCAGGTGAATACAAAGCACTTCGTATCATTCTAGGAAGGGGTGAAGGGGCTAACTGGTGGTGTGTCCTGCTACCACCGCTTTGTATAGATAAAGAGCAGTCTATTGATCATTCAAATCACTTAGAATTTAAATTTAAGGTGTTTGAGTTATTTAAAACTGCTACTAGGAAAATAAAAATAAGTAATCCTCTGGGTAGTGATTCTGATGCTTCCTATTTATTCACAGATTTATTATCTTCAGCATATAATAATTTTGATAATATTATAGGGAGTGATCCGGATGTTGAAGAATTCCGAATTGAAGATGAAGGATGTTATTGATGTTAAGAATGGTAAAAAACTTGGTTATATTGATGATGTTGATATAGAATTAGAACAGGGTAGGATAAGAGCCTTTATTATTCCCTCACACAATAATAAAATTTTAAGTTTTTTTTCTAAAAAGCAGGATCTTATTATTAATTGGAACGAGATCAAAAAAATTGGAGAAGATGTGATATTGGTTGAATTAAAGGACGACTTAAGTGTTTAAAAAAGGCCTAATATGTGATATACTAATAGTGTCAATCTTATAAAAACGGTTTTAAGTTCAGGAGGATTTCAAATGAAATGTCCCTATTGCCAGCATTTAGAAAGTAAAGTTATTGATTCCCGTTATACAGAAGGACATACCTGTATAAGGAGGCGTAGGGAATGTCTGGAGTGTGCTGAAAGGTTTACCACATATGAAAGACTAGAGGATGTTCCCTTAATGGTTGTTAAAAAGAATGGTGAGAGGGAATTGTTTGATAGAAATAAGCTGTTAAAGGGTTTGATGAAGGCCTGTGAAAAAAGACCTATCTCACAGGACAAGTTAGATATGATGGTTTCCCATATTGAAAAGGAACTACGCAATGATATGAAACAGGAGGTTACCAGTGTTGAAATTGGGGAACTGGTCATGGAGGCCCTTAAAAAAATTGATGAAGTAGCTTATGTTAGATTTGCTTCAGTATATAGGCAGTTTAAGGATGTTAATAAGTTTAAACAGGAATTAGAGAGATTATTAGAGGGGGACTAGTATGTTTGCCTGGCGGGAGGATGGTGCTCTCAAATATCTAGTAATTGAGGAGTTTATGGATAGGGGAGTTAAGGTGTATTTTACTTCACGACTTGGTGGTGTGAGTTCAGGGGATTATCATAGTTTAAACCTGGGCCTCCATACTGCTGATAGCAAAGAAGATGTCCTGGAAAACAGACGCCGGCTTGCCGAAGCACTTAAGATTGATTGTCAGGATTTTGTTGCTGCTCAACAGGTACATAGTAATAAAGTAGCAATGGTAAATAAAAATAATTCTGGTCAGGGGGCTTTTTCTTATGAAAGCAGCCTTCCAGGTATAGATGGTTTGATTACTGCTGACAGGGGTTTGCCTCTCATATCTTTTTATGCAGACTGTGTACCATTATTACTTATGGATCCTGTTAAAGGTGTAGTAGGATTGGCTCATGCTGGTTGGCGAGGGACAGTAAAAAAAATAGGTGTCAACATAATTTCTCTGATGAAAGGTATCTTTGATTGTCAGCTAGATGATATATGGGTTGGGATAGGGCCGGCTATTTCCAGGGATTATTATCAGGTTGATGAGAGGGTAGTTGCTCAGGTGAAGGGTAATTTTTCCTGCTGGCGAGATTTATTGTCAGACCAGGGAAAGGACAGGTATCTTTTTGATTTATGGGCAGCCAATAGAGCAGTTTTCCATTCTTTGGGAATACAAGACAAACAGATTATTTTGAGTAATTATTGTACTGCAGCTAATACTGACCTGTTTTTTTCTTACAGGAAGGAAAAGGGGAGAACTGGCAGGATGGCTAGTATTATATATTTGTAAGTAAATATGATTGATTAAGTATTTTAATTTAGGGTAGGTTTTCTATGGGCAATAATAATATTTATTATCTGGCACAAAAGAAAAGCAATTATAAAAACCATCAATATAGGAGAGATAGGTTTAACAAAAGAAGATTTTTAATAGCTGTTTTTTTATTAATTGTTTTTATACTTTTTATCTATTTTATTGGCTTTTATAACAGGATTGTTATAGTGAGGGCTAGGTATGGTGAACTTGTTGATGGGTTTACTACAAAGGCTTTAATTGTCAGGGATGAACAGGTTTATTATTCACCAGTGTCTGGTAATATAGAATTGAATTTAACAGAAGGTAGTAGGATTTCCTATGGACAGAGAGTAATGAGAGTAGGGGACTATAGTTTAATAAACCATAGGGCAGGTATAATAAGCTATGCGACAGATGGATTGGAAGATTCTTTAGGATTTAACTCCATTAACGAACTTACCCCTGACAAATATAATAAATATAAGCGTAACTATAAACAATTAGTAAATGGCAATTATCTAAATAAAGGGGAACCTGCTTTTAGGATAATAGCAAATAATATGTATCTGGTTTTACAAGTTACCACTGAAGAAATGGAGCGATACTGGCTTAATGAAAAGGTTTTTTTAAAAGCCCCTGATATCAAAAAAAGCCTTATAGATGCCAGAGTTGTTAATAAAATGGTTTTTGATAAAAAGGCACTAATGCTTGTAAAACTGATACCATTTGTACCTGAATGGTTAAATAATCGGTGGGTAGAAGTAGAGTTTATTAAAAATATATATCGTGGTATAATTATTCCCCATAAGGCTTTATTTAAACAGGCTGAAGGGGAGGGTGTATTAGTGTATAATACCAATAATGGTAAGATAGAATTTAAGAAATTAAAAGTATTGGAAAGAACAAAGCAAGGACTTATAGTTGAGGGGATAGAGATGGGTGAGAGTATTATCGAAAATCCTTCTTCTGTAGATTACGGAAAAGGGGTGTAATAATTATGGCAGTAGAAAGATTGGCTACTAGATTAACTAAGGTAAAGAGAAGGATAAATTTAGCTGTTGATAGGAGTGGCAGGAAGTCTGGTGAAATAAAACTGGTGGCTGTCAGTAAGAATCACCCAATAGATAAGATTAAATACCTAAAAGAACAGGGAATAAGTAATTTTGGAGAGAATAGGGTACAGGAATTACTGGATAAGGCAGCTGAAATTGATAAAATAACCTGGCATTTTATTGGACATCTTCAGCGAAACAAGGTAAAATATTTAATGAGGATCCAAAACTGCCAGTTGATACACTCATTAGACAGCTGGCGTCTGGCCAAAGAAATTGATAAACGAGCCAGGAAAAATGAATGTATTATGCCTGTTTTGGTACAGGTAAATGTTGCTGAGGATGAAAATAAATTTGGATTTAAATTAGAAGAGGTAGAAGAATTTTTAAAAAAGGCTGTTAAACTTAAAAACCTTGTTATTAAGGGGCTTATGACGGTAGTTCCCTATGCAGATGACCCTGAACTGAGTAGACCTTTTTTCCGGAGACTGACTGATTTAAAATCAGACCTGGTACAGAAGGGGTATGATTTAGAGGAATTATCAATGGGAATGACTAATGATTTTGAGGTTGCTATTGAAGAAGGTGCTACTATAGTTAGGGTGGGAACAGCTTTGTTTGGTAAAAGAGGTGACTATCAATGAGGTTTAAAGAGATCTGGGAACGAATACTTGATTTCTTCGGGCTGGCAAATGGCCAGGAAGAAGAATACTATGAAGAGCATAATGATGAACGGGTTATAAGTATATACAGGAAGAAACAGGGCTTTAGTATTATGCTCTACCACCCTGAATCATTTAATGAGGTACAAAATCTTGTTGATGAAATCAAGGCTAAAAAACCAATAATCCTTAATCTTGAAGAATTAGATAGGGAACTGGCCAGACGGATTATTGATTTTATGAGTGGAGCTGTCTATGGTATAGGTGGCAATATCCAGAAGGTTGCTGAATACATCTTTGTCTTTACTCCTCATAATATAGATATTGATAGTGGGGTCTTAAAGGAAAGTCGTTCACTTTTTAGTTAAGTATAATATTTGGAGGTGCTAAAATAATGTATTTATTAGTATTTCTGGTCAATACCACATATAAGGTTATTTTCTGGTTAATACTTATCAGGGCCATTTTGTCCTGGGTAAGGCCGGGTGTTCATGACCCTAACTGGCGTAAAATATTAAGTTTTATATATAGTGTAACAGAGCCTATTTTAGGTCCGATACGCCGATTGATTCCTACAGGTAATATTGGAATTGATTTTTCACCACTAATTGCCATGTTTTTATTATCTATCTTGCGTGGTTTTATAATTAATCTTTTATATAGTATTGGCAGCAATTTCATGTTTTAGGAATTAAATATATAAACTATATCTTTAGAAGGAGTGTCCAGTTCTAGATGCTTGATAGGGAAAAGTTGAGTTCACATTTGCACCGGGGGGAAGAACAGTTACTTGCCGGACATATATTTGATAAAATTGAGATGGTTTTAAAGAGAAAAAGTGAAGAATCTACTAATTTTTTGAATCCATATGAATGTGAGATAGCTGAGGGTTTACTTCAACAGATTTATGAGGTGAATTACCTGATAGATGGGGGTTATCAGGGTGCTGAGAGAAATAGGGTTACTGTTTTTCCTGAATATTTATTCCCTGAACATGTGGATCCCCAGGTTGAAATTTTAAAAATAGAAGGAAATTTCAAGTTTCAGCCAGTAAATCACCGTGATTTTTTAGGGGCCCTAATGGGGTTAGGGATTAAAAGGGAAATGATTGGTGATATATTAATACTAAAGGAAATGGCCGAGGTAGTTGTAGCGGCAGAGATGGTAGAGTTTATTATAACGAAACTAACTAAGGTTCATCAAGTTCCTGTAGAGGTTATGGAGATTAAATCCAAAGAATTAATTTTACCATCAAATAATACTAAAGAGATAAAAACAACGGTAGCTTCTATGCGGCTGGATGCCGTGGCCAGTGCCGGATTTGGGGATTCCCGAAATAAGATATCCAGGGATATTAAAAGTGAAAAGGTTAAGTTGAACTGGAAAACAGTAGCAGACCCTGCCTGTAGTGTTGAGATAGGGGATTTAATCTCGATCAGGGGTAGGGGCCGGGTGAATGTTGTGGAAAGAATTGGTTTGTCTAATAGGGGGAGAATTAAATTATCATTGGAAAGATATACTTAGGGAAAGAGGGGTGTAGTGATGCGGTTTTCTCCACTAGATATTTATAATAAAGAATTTAAAAAATCTACCTTTGGATATAATGTGAAACAGGTTAACGAGTTTTTAGATGAAGTTGGTATGGCTTATGAAAAACTTCTTAAAGAAGTTAATTCACTACAGGATGAAAATGATAAAATAAAAGAAAAATTGGCTGGTATTGATGAAATGGAAAAACGACTAGAGAAGATTATGCTTACTGTTCAGGATACTTCTCAAGAACAAATTAAACAGGCTAAAAAAGAGGCAGATATTATTATTAAACGAGCAGAGATTAAGGCAGAACAGATAGAGAAAGAAGCCCGTAATAAAGTACAGAAGGAATATCAGGCTTTACAGGACCTTAAAGAACATAAAGACCTTTTTAAGATTCGTTTTAAAACACTGCTGGAAAGTCATTTAGAGATGATAGAAGAAGATGAGGTAACATTACCAGGGTCTGAAGAGGATATTGCTGTTAGCCGTTTAGACCTTGACGAATAGTTTTTTATCCTTTATAATAAAGAAAAATATTTACTGATTGAAAAACAATGAACGAGAGAGTAATAGATAGTTAGATTTACAGCGAACTGGAAATGGTGAGAGCCAGCAATTTGAATTATCTATGAAGATCACTCAGGAGTTGGTATTCTGAATACTTAGTAAGGGTACCCGTTTAGTCAGCGTTAATGATTATTAAGATAATATCTATCGAGTTTTGACCCTGATAGGTATTAATTAGGGTGGTATCGCGGAGTCCTTCGTCCCTTAGGGGTGTTAGGGCTTTTTTTTATCATGAAATTATTTTTTTGAAATTGTGGATAAGTTTGAAGACCGACAAATATATTTACTTCCCTTGCCGTGCACTACGGCGTCCTGCCTTCGTTTACTGTCGAGAAATTGTCTTCCGACGTCGTGCCTACAGACAATTTCTAGAGTCGTCCAGTAAATATATTTGTCTGTATTATGGTAACAAGTTGTCTTTGTGTAAGAAATATTCCTAAGTAAAAATTAATAATTATTGATTAAGTCTGGGTGGCGAAGCCATTTTATTCTTATTTGTACTAATTTTAGGTTATATATACAGCACTCCCATTTAAATATATAATATGGTTGTTAAAGAAAGGATGGATTATTATGAGTAGGTTTGAAGATTTGTCAGATTTACCGGTAAGTGAAAATGAGAAACAAATAGCAGAACACTGGGATAAGATTAATCTTTTAGAAAAAAGCATTTCTTCCCGGGAGGGAAAAGATAGTTTTGTATTTTATGAAGGTCCTCCAACAGCTAATGGGAAACCAGGTATTCACCATGTTTTAGCTCGCGCTTTAAAAGATGCGGTATGTAGGTATAAAACCATGCAGGGCTACCAGGTCAGGAGAAAGGCTGGTTGGGATACCCATGGTTTACCTGTAGAAATTGAAGTTGAGAAACAGCTTGACCTTAATAATAAAACTGAAATAGAAGATTATGGGATAGGGAAATTTAATGAGAAATGCCGTGAATCTGTTTTTAAATATGAGGGTCTATGGCGTGAGATGACTAAAAGGATGGGTTATTTAATTGATTTAGATGATCCCTATATAACCCTGGATAATAATTATATAGAAACAGTATGGTGGATCCTTGATAAATTTAATAAAGAAGGAATGATCTATGAAGGTCATAAAATACTCCCCTACTGTACCAGATGTGGAACGGGTCTTGCTTCACATGAAGTAGCCCAGGGCTATGAAGAGATTAAATCTGTTACAGTTTATGTTAAATTTAAAAGAAAAGATAAAGATGAATACTTCCTGGTCTGGACCACAACCCCCTGGACCCTGGCGGCTAATGTTGCCTTAACAGTAAATCCAGCTATGACTTATCTAAAAGTTAATCATAATGATGAAGAAATACTATATATTGAAAAAACTCTTGCTCCTAAGGTACTTGAGGGTAATTATGAAATCCTCGAGGAATTAAAGGGTAGGGACCTGGAAGGTATTGAATATGAACAATTAATGCCTTTCCTTAAACCTGACAAAAAAGCCTTTTATGTTACTCTGGCAGACTATGTTACAGCCGAAGAAGGTACTGGTATAGTTCACACTGCTCCTGCGTTTGGTGAGGATGACTATCAGACAGGTCTCAGGTATGATCTTCCAGTAATACAGCCGGTAAATGAAGATGGTAAATATATAACAACTCCCTGGGAAGGCATGTTTGTTATGGATGCTGATATTGAGATATTAAAATGGCTGTTTGAAAAAGACAAGTTATATAAAAAAGAAAAACTGGCGCATAACTATCCCCACTGCTGGAGATGTCATACCCCATTACTTTATTATGCTAAACCAAGTTGGTATATTGCAATGACAGAATTAAAGGATAAATTGATAGAGAATAATGATGGAATAGAATGGTATCCAGATTTTGTTGGGGAGGGTAGATTTGGTAACTGGTTGGAAAACCTAAAAGATTGGGCTATATCCAGGAGTAGGTACTGGGGTACTCCCCTAAATATCTGGACCTGTGAATGTGGTCATAAAACAAGTATCGGATCCCGGAAGGAATTGGTAGAAAGGGCAGTGGAAGATATTGATGAAGATATAGAATTACACAGGCCCTATGTAGATGAAATCCATCTGAAGTGTGATGAATGTGGAGGCATGATGACAAGAGTTCCTGATGTAATTGACTGCTGGTTTGATAGTGGGTCTATGCCTTTTGCGCAACTGCATTATCCTTTTGAGAATAAGGAGTATTTTGAAAAGAATTTTCCGGCTGATTTTATTTGTGAAGGTATTGACCAGACCAGAGGGTGGTTTTATTCCCTACTGGCTATATCAACCTTTGTTACTGGTAAATCATCATATAAACGTGTACTGGTAAATGACCTAATCCTTGATAAAGAAGGTAAAAAGATGTCCAAGTCCAAAGGGAATACAGTTGATCCCTTTGAATTGTTTGATAATTATGGTGCTGATATTTTAAGATGGTATCTTTTTTATGTATCACCAGCCTGGACGCCAACTAAGTTTGATATAGAGGGTCTAAAGGAAATAGACAGTAAGTTTTACAGGACTATTAAAAATGTCTATTACTTCTTTAAACTATATGCCAATACTGATGAATTGAATCCAGCTGATTTCTTTGTAGAATATAAAAATAGACCCCGGCTTGATAAATGGTTGTTATCCAAGTATAATAACCTGATTAAAACTGTGCAAAATTATATGGATAAATATGACTTAACAAATGTAGTCAGGTCCATTCAGCAGTTCGTAGATGATGACCTCTCTAATTGGTTTATTAGACGTTCCAGAAGGAGATTCTGGGCATCTGAACTGGATACAGACAAGAAATCTGTCTATAATACTACCTATGAAGTATTGGTAGGGATATCTAAAATGATTGCACCATTTTCACCGTTTATTGCTGATGAGCTTTATCAGAAACTTACTGGTGAGGAGTCAGTTCATCTAGCTTATTATCCAGAACTTAATCAGGAGCTAATAGACAATAAACTTGAAGAAAAGATGGATCTGGTTAGGAATCTTGTTACTTTGGGAAGAGCAGTACGGGAAGAAAATGACCTCAAAGTCCGCCAACCTATTCAGCAGGTCCTGGTTGATGGTAAATATGAAGAATTAATTGCAGATCTGGTACCATTAATGAAAGAAGAGCTAAATGTTAAAGAGGTAGTCTTTACTACAGAACTCAGTGAGTATATGGATTATAAAGCAAAACCAAATTTCCAGGTAGTAGGTCCAATACTGAGGAATAAAATGAAATTTTTCGCTCCTGCACTGGCTAAGTTAGATGCTAACGAAATAAAGGATAAAGTTGATAAGGGTGAGACACTTACTGTAGACCTTGATGGAGAAGAATTTGAGGTAAAACCAGATTATGTAAACATTGAAAACAAAGATAAAGAAGGATTTGCTGTTGCCATGGATAATAATCTCTTTGTTATCCTCGATACAACACTAACTCAGGAATTACTTGATGAAGGCTATGCCCGGGAATTTGTCTCCAAAGTACAGCAGATTCGTAAGAATAATGGTTATGAAGTTATCGATAATATCAATATTTATTATAATGGTGATGAAGAAATATCAACTGCTGTTAATTCCTTTGAGGATTATATTAAGAAAGAAACTCTGGCTGTAAGTATTGAATCTGTAGATGAAGAACTTGATATATTTGACCTTAATGAACATGAAACAGGTATAAGACTTAAAAAGATTGAATAAAGTTTGTTCTATTTAATACAGTTAAATAAGTTGAAAATATATGAGGCTGTAAATATGTATTTATTCCTGTTTACAGCCTTTTCTACATCATATAATAAAGATAATTTATAAATAAAGTAAGGGAATATTTACTCTATACTAATGTTAATTTATTCAGCTGGCCTTAGAGTAAGCGAAGCTGCCTCACTTATGATTAATGATATTAATAGTAGTAGACATATTATACGAGTAAGGCAATCTAAAGGACATAAAGATATAATTACATTATTATCGGATAAAGCACTTGTTATATTGCGAGAGTACTATAAAGAATATACTGAAAAATGGTTGTTTCCTGGAGCAAATTCAAATAAGCATATAAGTGTGAGAACAATTCAAGCAGTATTTAATAAAGCTTGTAGAAACTCTGGTATTAAAAAGAAAGTAACTGTACATTGGCTTAGACACTCTTTTGCAACTCACTTGTTGGAAAGTGGTGTTGATTTAAGATATATTCAGGAGTTACTGGGACACCAAAGTAGTAAAACGACAGAGATATATACTCATGTAAGCAGTAATAGCATTAATAAAATAAAAAATCCACTTGATGATATTATTGATTAACTATATAATATACCTATATTTTACTTTTACGCAATGCGCATAAGAAAAAAATATAGGTACTTAGACGCAATACGTGAAGACTATGTGAAATAGTCTTAAATATTGAGGTGATATTATGGGAAAAAATGTTAAGCAGATACAAATATTAATTTCTGCACTATCTGATGTCGAACAAGAAGTAGATATAGTAAAAAAAGCAATTTCAAATTTTAATATAACCTATTGGTAAAATTAATAACATATCATTATTACCTATTCATTGGGAAACGAGTGCATTTCCTGAGTCTGGAAAAAGACCGCAGGCTTTATTAAATAAACAAATTGTAAATGACTCTGATGCTGCGATTGCTATATTTTGGACTAGGTTTGGTACGCCTACAGAAGAATATGATTCCGGGACAGAAGAAGAAATTGAAAAAATGTTAAAAAGCGACAAGTAGGTATTTTTATATTTTTCTAATAGACCTATAAAATTACACGAAATTAAAATTTACTAGAAGCAATTATAGCAATTCTAAATTTATGGTAGAATTACAGAATAAAATTATAGAAGATATTAAATATATATTAAATTTTAATTTAGACAAGTCAGATAAATTAAATATTAATGAAAAGAATAATAAAACTTTAAAAGAGTTAACTAATATACAAACAAATTTGCTTTTTGGAGGTTTAGAACTTGTTGATATTACAAATGAAACAAAAAAAAACAATTAAAGATTTTGCAACAAATTATGATATTAAAATAAATGAAAGTTTATTCGATATAGGAAATTTAAAACAAAAAGATTTCTTTAATGTAGGTCTGGAAGGGTTATATAAATATCCCGAATTAGTAGGAACAGAAAGTGAAAAAGAGAAATACAAGAAGATAATGGAAATAAAAGAACAAGTAATTATGTTTTATGATTATGTTGAGTATTTTAATATTCTTGATGATTATAATAGACTATCTTTAGTTATTGAAAATAATGGTATTAGCTTTGATGTAGATATATCTATAAAAATATATATTCCAAAAGGCAGACTTTTGTTGAAAAATGACATTACTATCCCATCTCAAAATATTATAGAGAATATAAATAATTATATCGAACATTTTCTAAAACAGGAAAAAGTTCATCATATTGAAGATTATCCGGATTATAATGATAATATAGATTTAGATGTAAATATTCCTAATTTGTCTTACTTAAATAGAGAATTTCAAGAAGAAAAATATAAGAAGGATATGAAAAAATATAATTCTAAAATTTCTAGTAGATTTCTATTTGATTATTATTCAAGTCATGATTATGATATATTAAAATTCCATCAAAACTATTTAAAACATAATACCAAGAATTTTCTTCCTTGTTTTTTACTTTTTAAGGAGGAAGTTAAGGAAATAAAATATGAAATAACTTCTAAACATAATTCTAAAATGATTAAAGATACTTTAAAGCTGTAAGCCGACTACTTCACATAACAAATCAGGAGTATTTCCGCAATTGAGCCAAAAAGAAAACCCAAATCAATAATAATAAATATGATTTGAGCTTTTCAAATCTGCTAAACTATGAGATACAATTGAGGAAATACTTTGTTGAACGAAGCTGCGGTGCTCAAGATATTAATCTATGGATTTTTAATAAATCTTCAAATCCTTAAAATTAAATAAAAGATATAAACATAAATAAGAACCCAAGAAATAACAAGAAAAAAAACTAAAAAATAGCAACCCAGGGATGCAAGTTCCCCCTCCCCATAAAGTCAATTTTTATAAAATTTAAGATCTGGAGGGCCTTTAAAGTTTCTGGGTAACTCATCTTCAGTAACAAATTTATGACAACCACATACAGGACACTTTTTAATTTCAAGACCGAGTTTTTCAATAAGCTGATCAGTAGAAAGTCTAATATATTCAATAATCTTTGTACTGGTAAGTTTTTTACATAAAAGAAGTTTGGTCTTTCGGTTTCGACTGCCCATAATACCAAAGTAACGGATCTTTTTGAATCTCTTTGGTAGGATATGCATAAGAAATCTTCTGATAAATTCAAAGACATGGAGTGTCATAAATTTCTTTTTATCTTTATCCTTATAATCTTTATACGTAAAAGTGACCTGATGATTCTTCACTTTAACAATTCTGCTATTGGCAATAGCAACCCGATTAGTATATTTAGCAAGATAGTTAACAACATAGGAAGTATTTTTAAAAGTCTTTTCACAAAAGACAACCCAATTTTTATTTTACAAAGTATCAATAAAACCCTGATAACTTCTATTATGATGTGGTGAAATTAAATAGACTTATTTGAGGAATTAATATCCCAGTGTTGATCAAGGGTTGACTCAAAAAATCAAAGAACTTCTCAAAATGTTCAATATGTCTGAGATAACAACAAACTTATCATAAGAAAAGTTAAAGATATAGATTAAGTACAGGCAGAAAAAATAAAAGAAAAAGAGTATTGATAGTATGGTATAACAAATGATGGTAAGATGGAATAAGTCTTATCACATTCAGGGCAGATATAGCGTGGAATATAAATAATATGATAGCCAAGGAGAGTGATGACATTACGGGGATAAGAGCCATGGTAATGTAGTTTACCATGGTAGCCACAATCTTTACAGTAATAATGTCTATACAAATTTATTTTTCCTAATTTAACATATTCAGGTATATTTTTTAGAATTCCGGAAATAATAATCATTAGAATTTTGGGTGTGGGAAAAGCAATTTGTGTGTGACATACACTTGCTTTTCCCTATTTTTATTTGTCACAAAGAAATAACTTAATTAATTAACAAGATTTATTATTACCAAATATAGGTTATTTTATGTATGAAGATTAATTAATTTGATACTGATATGGTCAGGTTAAATAATCTGACTTAGTTGGGAAGAATTAAATAAAGTGACTTTTTTAGTGGAAATTAGGATTAGCTAAAGTGCGGTATAACACTTACACTGGTTAAAATACTGATTTAAGCTGAGAAGAGCAGTCTACGACTCACCCCGCCGTGCTTTGTAGTATATCTTCTCCTTAAGATAATTATAGCAAAGAATTGAAGGCCGTGCTATTTTTTCATTACTATTTGTGCCGCCAGCGGTAGCGACGGAATGGAGGTTAAAATGAATTTAGAAAAATTAAAAGAGAATTGGAAAAGAGAAGAACAGTATTCGTTTAAAGGTTGGGATTTTTCCCATATAAAAAAAAGATGGGAACATGAGCAGATTCCGTGGGATTACAAAGAAATTATACTTAAATATATTAAATTATCAGATGAATTATTAGACATGGGTACAGGTGGTGGCGAGTTTTTATTGACTCTAAACCATCCATATAATTTAACAAGCGTAACAGAAGCTTATCCGCCTAATGTAGAGTTGTGTAAAAACAAATTGTCTCCGCTAGGAATTGAAGTAAGGCAGGTTTTTACTGATAGTGATATTCCTTATGAAACTAATAGTTTTGATATTGTGATAAACAGACATGAGGCATTTAATGTAGATGAGATAAGTCGTATATTGAAAAGCGGTGGATATTTTATTACACAACAAGTTGGCGGGAAGAATAATAATGACTTATCAGAAAAATTAATTGATGGATTTAAACCACTTTTTCCAAAACATGATCTGAAAAATAATATTAAATTATTACTGAAAAATGGATTTAAAATAATACTATCAGACGAGACATTTCCTAAGATAAAATTTTATGATATTGGGGCACTGGTATACTTTTCAAAAGTAATAAAATGGGAATTTCCTGATTTCTCTGTAGATTCTTGTTTTAAAAATTTATGTAAATTGAAAAAAGAATTAAAAGAAAAAGGATATATATCAGGGACAAGTCACCGTTTTATAATAGTTGCACAAAGTCAAAAATAAAATAAAAATATTGATCAGGGTGATGGTTGATGTGTCCTACGTGGGGGCCTCATCCATCAGATAACAGCAAGGTTTACGATTTCGCTCCTGTCGTCGCTTCATGGATTGTCAACCCTTTTTAGGACACTTTTTTCTCGGACATTAACATCCTATATTCTACAGGGGTAAGATAATCTAATGACCCATGTATTCTATGGTTATTATACCAGTTAACATAATCAAATAGCTCATATTTCAATTCCTCAAAGTTAGTAAATATTCTATCAAAAGCAAACTCTGTCTTTACAACTTTAAAAGCAGCTTCTGCAACTGCATTATCATAAGGGCGGCCTTTCTTACTTAAAGAACGATTAATACTAAACGTATGTAACAACTGGTCTGTAGCCTTGTTTTTAAACTCATTACCTCGATCAGTATGTAAAATATTGATCTCGTTAAGAGGCCTTTGAATACTTGAAAAAGCTTTCATTACAAGTGATGCTGTTTTTCTTTTGCCAACGGCATAGCCTATGATTTCACGGTTAAATAGATCCAGTATTAAGCAAATATAATTCCATTTCCCATTGACATTTACATATGTTAAATCACTGACTACAACATCTAAACTCTGATCTCTATCAAATTTTCTATTAACGATATTTTCGGTTTTTTCCTCATTGCATTTTGTAGAATGAACTTTATATTGCTTAACAGTGTATTTAGAAACCAAACCGTATTTCTTCATTATTCGGCCTATTCTTCTTCGGGATACCTGATAGCCTTTCTTGGCTAATTCCTGCTTTATCTTTCTTGTGCCATAGTTGTTTTTACTCGTTTTAAAGATAGATATAATTTCATTTTCAAGCGTACTATCTGAGGACTTTTTCTTCGGCTCATAATAGACAAGGCTTCTTGATATCTTTAATATTCGGCACATAGCGCTGATACTGTATTTATTACTATTAGCTTTAATTACTGCTATTTTCGTCCCATTATCAGCGCTGCTTGCTTTAAAATATCATTCTCCATTTTTAGGTGTTGATTTTCTTTGCGTAATTTAATTAATTCTTTTTCCTGGTCAGTTCTGTTATCTTTTGCTTTAAATGACCCTGAGTTATTAAAGTCTTTTACCCACTTATTAATAGTGGATCTGGCAATATCATATTCACTTACTATTTCATTTATTTTTTTGCCATTACTCACTAAACCTACTATCTGTTTTTTGAATTCATCATTATATCTTTTGGCTCTTTTTGATGACATGATATTCCTCCATTGATATTGTATTTTTTCATTATATCATGTCCGAGTTTTTTCTGTACAATTAATTATAACCTATCCATCATCCAAATTTATTCGCCAAGCGCAGTCGGTGCGCCAAGAAAAGAGCATATCATATAGTAGGTGGGATTCCTACTGAGGAAGGTTTAGCAAACCACTCATAGCGAGTTTTGGACATTTATTGGGTAACCATAGATGTTAAGCGTAAACAGTTAGGTAGTAGGCGGTAAGCATTTAGCTGAAGGGATTGAGCCTCGAAATCTTGGAGATTGGGAAAGGCCGATGCTGTCGACTGAGCAGAAGGCAACATTATAGTATTCGATAAGCGAGAATACAATAACACCCCGGGGTCGGAGACCTCCGCATGCTATACATAGATATGATATTGTTAACTTGGGAGGCCCTGTAATTTCTACGCAGAGAGATAGGATGTAACCAAGCGATAACAAAGTAAGGACATCTAATATTACAGGGAGTCGGATAATCGCATAGTACCGAGGAAGCAGAGTAATGCCTGTGGATGGGAAGGCGATTACACAAGATTAATCTTAAAAGGGAAACATATTCTATACACAGAGATAGGTGAAAATGTGGAAACGAAACTTGCAAGAATAGCTGAAGTAGCTAGAAATAGACCTAATGAAAGATTTACATCACTAATACATCTAATTAATTATGAATTGATAGTCAAATGTCATCATGAACTAGCTGGAAACAAAGCAGCTGGAGTAGATGAAGTAACAAAAGCGGAGTATGGAAAGAATCTTCCAGGGAATGTTAAGAGCTTAATAGCTAGAATGAAAAGATGGGCATATAGGCCATTACCTGCGAAAAGGGTATATATTCCAAAAGAAAATGGGAAGAAGAGACCGCTAGGGATTCCAGCATACGAAGACAAACTAGTTCAAAAGGCACTATCAAAGATTCTAAATGCGATATATGAAGAAGACTTTCTTGAATGTTCATTTGGTTTTCGTCCAGGAAGAAACTGTCATGATGCCTTGAGAATATTAGGAAGAATAGTTAACAGAGATGATATTAACTATGTAGTTGATACAGATATTAAAGGATTCTTTGATAATGTAGACCACGGGTGGATGATGAAATTCATTGACCATCGAATTAAAGATCCTAATATACAACGACTCATATCGAGACTTCTTCGGGCTGGAGTCATGGAGGCAGGAATAAAATATGACACTCCACAAGGAACACCGCAAGGTGGAGTCTGTTCTCCAATTATGGCGAATTTATATCTACATTATGTTGTTGACCTATGGTTTAATAAAACAATGCGTAAAGAGTTAAAGGGTAAAGCTTACATGGTGAGATACGCAGATGATATAATATTTTGCCTACAGTATAAAGAAGATGTAAAATACTTCTATAAAGCAATGAAAGAAAGAATATCCAAATTCGGTTTAGAGTTATCAGAAGAGAAAACTAAGATAGTAAATGTATCTGCTGATGATGACAATGACACATTTGATTTTCTTGGATTTACCCATTATATGGGTAAATGTAAGGATGGAATCAAACGACTAAAGAGAAAGACAAGTAATAAGCGATATCATCGTAGTATAATGAGATGTAAATCCTGGCTAAAATATAATAGAACTCTTCCAGTAAAAGAACTAATGAGGAAGTTAAACAGAAAACTAACAGGAACATACAACTATTATGCAGTATCAGATAACAGCAAAAGTATTGATAGCCTGTATGATGAGGTTCAAAAGCTAGTTTATAAATGGTTAAACAGACGCAGTCAAAAGAAAAGCTTTGACTGGGAGAAGTTCGAAATATTCTTGGAGAAATATCCTATTGTCAAGCCAAGAATAAAAGTAAATTTATATAGATTAGGTGCTGGTGCTAGTTATGTTAGGTGAATAATCGAGTGAAGAGCCGTATGCCTAAATAGGGCACGTACGGTTCTGTGAGGAGTTGGGGTTGTAAAGCCCCGCTTACTTGACTGCTTAAGGCTCATGAACTTCGTAAACCTGCGGGACGTTAGAACGCCAAGAAGCTTGATATTTCTTGCAAAGTGAAATCGAGTGAAAGATCCAACGTAAGTAAACCCGATGGTAAGGTTGAAATAAAGAGCCAGGCATAAGGTGAACTATTGCTACCTCGCTGTCTATTGGAACAAAGCAATAGTCGTTGAATGGATTTTCACAGGCCAGTCTTTGTCGGGCAAGACCTAACCAGTCACCCGTATCGAGTGTTGCACCGAAAATAGGTAACTACTAGGTGAAGTGTACACAGAGAAATCTTTAGGCCAGAAGGAGACCGTACTCCTGAAGCACATTCAGCCCCGTAAGCGAGGGTCTGGAAACAGACAAAGAGCAGATGACGACGTATTTAACGTTGCGGAAGTCGAAACAAAAGAGTCGCAATGGTAAGACTCTGGAGGGTCTGTCTGGGTCAGAGGACCAGGCATGAAGAGAGAGAAATATCAGGAACTTGGGAGGAATCCTATGGGTTCCAGCTTAGATACAAGAAAATAAGGAGATAAGTAGGCTGGTAGGTTAATCCAACCAAACAAGAAGGACAACCAGAAACCAATAGGACTTCGGATCAACTCATAGTACTCCGAGGTCGGGAGAGCCGGCTATATGGGGAAGGGGTTGACAAGAATATGCAGTCTTCAAAGAAAACACTAACCGAACGAGCAAGGTCGGAACACTTAGTGCAAACCTCACTGGAGGGAATATCGCAGAAGGCAAAAAGGGAAAAGAAATATCGTTTTCGAGACTTATACAGGCAGATAAACAAAGGAGCGTTAAGGCTGGCCTGGAAGAAACTGAACAAGAAGGCAGCTGCAGGAGTGGATAAGATTACGGCCAAAGAATTTGAAGGAAATTTAGATGAGAATCTTAACAATATACTGGAGATGCTGAAAGAGAAACGATATCATGCAAAACTGGTACGAAGAAAATATATAGATAAAGGAAATGGTAAGAAACGTCCTCTTGGAATACCTGCATTATCGGATAAAATAGTACAAAGAGCAGTAGCTGATATACTGGAAGCAATCTATGAAGAGGATTTCATAGAAGAAAGCTATGGATACAGACCAAACAAAAGTGCGAAGCAGGCAGTAATAGATTTAACCAAAGAACTACAATTTGGTAAGTATAACTATATAGTAGAAGCAGATATCAGAGGGTTCTTTGACAATATAGACCATGATTGGTTAGTAAAGATGCTTGAAGACGGATAAATGACAAGCAGTTTATCAGACTAATCAAGAAGTGGTTGAAGGCAGGTATATTGGAAGTAGACGGGAAGGTAATTCATCCAGTAACGGGTACCCCCCCCCCCCAGGGAGGAATAATCAGTCCAGTCCTTGCAAATATATATTTACACATAAAATGCAGAAAAGATTAAAGAAATTCAACCTAACTATCAATGGAAAAAACCAATATAATTATCTTTTCCAGATTCAAAGAAGAAAGTGGTAGTTTTGAGTTTCTGGGTTTTGAATTCAGATGGGGAAAATCAGAAAAGTTTGGAGATATAATTAAGCGAAGGATTTCCAGGAAGAAATTAAAGAAGTCAATCAAGAATTTTACCCAGTGGTGTAAGATGATTAGAAACAAGCGCCTTAAAACAATATTCAAGAAACTGAATTCTAAGCTACGCGGATACTATAACTATTATGGATTGATAAATAATGGAGATAGTTTGAAGGAGTTTTTCGACATAGCGATAAAGTACTGTATAAATGGTTAAACAGGAGAAGCCAGAGAAGAAGCATGAACTGGGATAAGTTCAATGAGATTGTAGGTTGGTATGGAATATGTAAACCCAGAATAACGGAGAATACAGAAACCCAGTTACAATTCGATTTTGTCTGATTACGGAAGTGAATATTCTTGAGGAGCCCGGCGCGGTAGTTCCGCACGCCGGGATCTGTGCGGGGGTGACTAGGTAACTGGTAATCCTACCGTGACTCTAAAAGGATTACTTGGGTATAAAAACATACGCATGTATAATTGTTAGTAATATCATGTGTTAAAATTGTAGGTGAAAAAATGAATTATTATAAGGCTTTAGAGTTTGCTACTAAAAAACATAAAGGAAGTTTTAGAATTGGTGGAGAAAGATATATTACCCATCCAATTGCAGTTTCAGAAATATTAAAAGATAAAGGATTTGGTGAAGAAGTTCAGATTATAGGTTTATTTCATGATTTGCTTGAAGATACTGATGCTACTGAAAAAGAAATAAAAATGTTTGGAAATGATAATATATTAAAAATAGTTAAGCTTTTGACTAAAGAAAAAGATTATAAAATGGATGAATATATTAAGAAAATAAGCAAGAAAAAAATTGCACTAAATGTTAAGATTGCTGATAGATTACATAATTTAAGAAGTGCGATAGCTGCAGATGAGGAATTTAGAAGGAAGTATATTGTTGAGACATTAGAGTATTATTATGATTTATCAAAAATGACTCCATTTTTTAATGAAATAGAAAAAGCTGTAGATAAGGTTAATGATTCAATTCCAAATAAATTTTATTGTTCAAGATGCAAACATTGGATAAAAAAAGATTATCAAGCAGAGAAAAAAACCAGGGATGGGAAAGTAATTTGTAAAAGTTGTTTAATTGATTACGAAATATCATTCGATGAATATGAAAATTGGCTTAAAAATAAAGACTAGGTTTTTACATCCAACTTCAGATAACAAATCAGGAGTATTTCCAATTGCAAGAAAGTAAAAGCTCAAATAAATTCTTAAAAGATTTCATTTGAGCTTAAAAATATGATTAATTAAAAATATGCAATTGAGGAAATACTTTGTTGAACGAAGCTGCGGTGATTTACACTTAATACTATGGGGTTTTAATAATTTCACTCTTACTAAAAACTATATATTTAGTGATATAATAATTTGATTTGAAGAAATAAAAAGAAAAAAACCTAAAAAATAGCAGGATAAGGGTGCAATCTCCCTCTCCCCATAAAATTAATTTTTTTTAAATTGATAATTTGAAGCAGGTGGTGACTTAATATTTTTTGGTAATAGTTCTTTTAGCTTGAATTTAGTACAGCCACAAACAGGACATTTCTTAAGATTTAACCCAAGTTTCTCAATAAGCTGGTCTGTTGAAAGCCTGATATATTCAATAATCTTTGTTCTGGTCAGTTTTTTACATAACAGTAGCTTAGTATTACGATTTCTACTGCTCATAATACCGAAATAGCGGATTTTCTTAAAGCTATGTGGTAAGATATGCATCAGAAATCTACGTAAGAATTCAAGAACATCCAGTGTCATAAACTTAATTTTACCATTATCCTTGTAGTCCTTGTATCTAAATGTAAGCTGATGATTTTCAAGCTTAATGATCCTGCTATTAGCTATAGCAACCCTATTAGTATATCTAGCCAAGATAATTAATAACATGTGAAGCATCCTTAAAGGTTTTTTCACAGAAAACAACCCAATTTTTAGTATACAAAGCATCAACAAAATCCTGATAATTTTTATCACTATTTAAATAATTAATATCAGCATAAAACTTAATATTACTAGCTGAGACTTCTTTTTTAAAGAAAGCAAGGAATTCACCTCTAAACTTATTGGCAATAACCCTGACAGGAATAAAGAAATTTTTTTTGGACTTAATCCATTGATTATTAGGTGATAATCCCCCTGCAGGTATGATACAATGTATGTGAGGATGAAAAGAGAGTGTTTGTCCCCAGGTATGTAAAACAGCAGTAATGCCAATCTGTGCACCAAGATATTTTTTATCAAGAGCAAGTTCCTGCAATGTCTCTGAAGCAGCCTTAAAAAGAAGAGAATAAAAAAGTCTTTGATTCCTAAGTGCAACAGGATTCAACTTATCAGGAACAGTAAAAACAAGATGAAAATACTTTTCATTCAACATATTAGCCTGTTGTTTAAGAACCCACTGTTCTCGTTCATTCCCTGGCATTTAGGACAATTCCTATTACGGCAGGAATTGTATGAGACCTTGATATGGCCGCATTCTTCACATTTGTCAAGATGGCCGCCAAGAGCAGAAGTGCGGCAATTCATTAAGGCCCGTACAACTTTAAAGGCCTTATAGGGGACAGGATAATTCTTTTCAAACTCATCCCAATATTGGATTAAAATGTCCTGAATTTCAGGCATTTTTATCATAGCTTAAGGTATCAAGGGGGCTTTTTATCTTAAGCACTCTTGTATCTCTCAAATGGAGATACATACTTGTTGTTTTGATGCTGGCGTGCCCCATTAATTGTTGGGTATATACAAGGTCAACGCCAGCATCAAGCAAATGAGTAGCTTAAGGTATGGATAGTAGCCTCTTTAAGAATGCTAGCATTAATCCTGGCCTTCCGAAAAAGATTTTGAGGAGTTCTAGTAGTTAAAGGTTTATCAGAATATCGACCTGGAAAGAGCCAGAAGTCAGGTCTATATTCACGGTAATATGCTCTAAGAATCTCAAGATTCTTTTTAGACAGTAAAGAATGTCTATCTTTATTACCCTTACCTAGATGAACAATAATCTTCATATTAGCACTATCAATATCTTGCACACGTAATTTAACAGCTTCAGAAACACGGAGACCAGCCCCATAGATAGTAAAGAGAATGGTTTTATGTTTAAGATTATGAACTTGATTAAAAATATCATGAATTTCTTGTTTAGAAAGAATCACGGGGAGTTTTTTCTGCTTTTTAGCCCGGGGAATATGCTTAATATCCCAGTGTTTATCCAGAGTAGTTTCAAAAAAGAAACGGAGAGTACTATATGCTTGATTAACATAGCCTGTACTTAAATTTCTTACATCAATAGCATGAGTTAGGAAATTTCTAATATGCTCTGTACCAAGAGAATCAACCTTAGAATCAAAAAACTTTTCAAAATGCTCAATATGCCTTAGGTAACAATCTTGAGTTCTACTACTAAAATTCCTTAATTTCATATCTTGAAGCATTTTTTCTTTAAAATCTGTCATTAAAACCACATCTCCTTTGAATAATTTGTAAGGTTATTTTATACGAAGATGTGGTTATATCAAATACATATTGAGAGAAATAGTATGATTTCAATTGGGGAAGGCCACTGCGTAGCAGTTTTGTTCAACACAGTATTGCCGGTTCCGCTATCGCTGCACCCAAATTCATTCGGTAAGAGCGGTCGCTCTAAACCTCATGAACTTCTTCAATCCCCTGGTACGTTATCTGAAAGTGCGATCAGCCCTTGAAATAAAAGGGACAAGTTGCATCTTAGGCTGTCTAAGCTTGTTAATGGATAACAAGTCTTTGGACTACTCTATCCACTTGGAGTAACTCTATCTATAGGTGCGCCACTGGTAACGGTGGGGTGCTAAGCTATAGAGACAATGTGAAAATCCTGTTAGCCTAAAGCAGGTGATTGCTAGAGTAAATGAATTACTATGATTAAATTAACTGAACTACTGTAAGCCTCGTAAAACGTGAGTAGCGAAATAAGGCTGATACGCTATGACCAAAAGGTGTGGGCTTAAGTTAGATGAGTTTTCATATCATCTAACAAGTGGATGAGGGCCCCGGGGTAAAGGTAGAATCTAAGGTAATACGAACTGGCTAAGATGTAAAACTGAGTAAACCCAATAGGTTCCTAAAAAAATATATAGGTAGGTTATTTGTAAGGATGATACAATACTTATTGGGTAAAGGAGTGCTAGAGAAAGCAAAAGTCACTTGGTAATGAAGTGGATAGGGGTCAACATACCCTAACCCGAAAGGGTGCAGACTTCTAGCATGGTTATTTAAGGCGAAGAAAGGATAGAAACTTTATGAATATAGAAAAGCCAAAAAGCGAAAAGCGGGCATCTATAGACTGTTCTTTCAAATGGAAGAATATATATTGGGAATTAGTAGAAAGAAAAGTTAATAAACTTCAATCCAGGATTGCCAAAGCAGTTTCTAAAAACAGATGGAATCTAGTCCGAAAACTACAGTACTTACTGATAAAATCCTTTTATGCAAAACTACTAGCAGTTAAGAAGGTTACTTCAAATAAAGGGAAAAGAACACCTGGAATAGATAATCAATTATGGAAAACTCCAAAACAAAAGTATAAAGGAGCTATGTCTTTATCAAATAAAGGGTATAAAGCAGTACCCCTGAAGAGGACCTATATCAAAAAGTCAAATGGAAAGAAAAGACCGCTTGGTATTCCTACAATGTATGATAGAGCAATGCAAGCACTATATGCTTTAAGTCTAGACCCAATCACAGAAACAATACTAGACAATACTATGTTTGGATTTAGGAAATATAGAAGCACTAAAGATGCAGCTGAATATCTCTTTAAGTGCTTATCACAAAAAACATCTGCGAAGTGGGTTTTAGAAGGAGATATAAAGGGATGTTTTGAAAATATTTCCCATCAATGGCTAGTAGAAAACACTCCAATGGATAAAAGAGTATTAAAACAATTTCTTAAAGCTGGATTTGTATTTAAGAAGAAGTTATATCCTACAAGTTCAGGAACACCGCAAGGTGGAATAATATCACCAATATTTGCAAATATGGCACTAAACGGAATAGCAAAGCTACTCAAGGAGAAATACTGGACAAATAATGTAGGAACAATAAGAAGGCAATACAATAAAAGCAAGGTATATGCTATTTTCTATGCAGATGACTTTGTAATAACAGCGACAAGAAAAGAAACTCTGGTAGAAATAAAAGAAGATATAAAGGAATTTTTAAGAAAAAGAGGACTAGAACTATCAGAAGAAAAAACACTAATAACCCATATTGATACAGGATTTGACTTCTTAGGATGGAACTTTAGAAAATACAATAACAAATTACTGATAACACCATCAAAAAAATCTCTAATCAAAGTATCTGGAAAAGTAAGAGAAACAATAAAAAGGAATCGCATGAAAAAACAAGAAATATTAATAAGAAAATTAAATGCAATCATCAGAGGTTGGTGTAATTATCACAGAAATATATGTTCAAAAAAGACATATCAAACTCTAGATAAAAATGTATTTGAAGCACTTTGGTCTTGGGTAAAAAGAAGACACCCAACGAAATCCAAAAACTGGAGGAAAAACAGATATTGGGTAAAGACAAAAACCAGTGATTGGATATTTCAAACAGATGAGACAAAACTAGTTTTTGCAAGTGATACAAAGATTAAGAGACATGTGTTAATAAAACTAGAAGCCAATCCATATTATGAAGAATATAAGAGTTATTACAATAAAAGATTAAAAAGAAACAGCTTGCTGTCTGCTAGTAACGGATAGTTTTAAATAACTTGAGCCGTATGAGGGGAAACTTTCATGTACGGTTCTTAGGGGAGGAAGAGGGAGCAATTCCTCCTACTTACCCGACTATGATGCAGTGGGCTTATTAACTTAAGATTACAAAATAAATTAGGCTGGAACCATGTTGAAAAAGCAGGTATCTCCTCGGATCTCCTACTTTTTCAACTTGAGAGGTTAGATTTGTACTAGCTTGATTTTATAATAAAATTATATGGAGGGTTAACATGCTGAATGTTGGTGTTTTTTTGTTTGATAAAGTTGAATTATTGGATTTTGCAGGACCATACGAAGTATTTTCAGTTACTTCTGAACTAAATGATAATAATTTGTTTAAGGTTTTTACTATTTCACAAGATGGTAATATAATTAAAACAGTTAATGGACTGCAAATTATAACTGACTATAGTTTTAAAAATCACCCTAAGATCGATATTCTTATTATCCCCGGGGGAGAAGGTACTAAAAGTGAAATAAACAAGCATACAGTTTTAAAATGGTTAAATCGAAATTATGGAAAATCAAAAATCACTTTTTCAGTATGTTCTGGTGCACGTCTGTTAGGGAGATTGGGATTACTAGACAATTTGGAATCTATAACTCATCATGAAGTAATACCTCATCTTCAAAAAATTGCCCCTAAAACAATAATAAATAAAAATATGAGATTTATTGATAATGGGAAATTAATGACCTCTGCAGGTATTTCAGCTGGTATTGATTTGTCTCTTTATATAGTAGAAAAGTTATGTGGAAAAAAGATAAAAAACAAGACCAAGGTATATATGGAATATGAGGATTGGAAAAAATTTGATTAATTTTTATTAGCTTACTGTTTTCACCAAAATTATATCTGAATTAATAAAAACAAAAAAATAAATGAAAAATTTGGAACGAGAAAGAATAAGAAAAAATAATGATATAAAAATGTAATGCAAAACGGGTTCCTCCTCGGAACTCCCATGTTGAACTGTTTGGCACCATTAATAAAGAAACTAAATGAAGTCATTAGAGGTTGGTGTAATTATCACAGAAATATATGTTCAAAAAAACATATCAAACTTTAGATAAAAATGTATTTGAAGCACTTTGGTCTTGGGCAAAAAGAAGACATCCAACAAAACCCAAAAACTGGAGGAAAAACAGATATTGGGTAAAGACAAAAACCAGGGATTGGATATTTCAAACAGATGAGACAAAACTAGTTTTTGCAAGCGATACAAAGATTAAGAGACATGTGTTAATAAAACTAGAAGCCAATCCATATTATGAAGAATATAAGAGTTATTACAATAAAAGATTAAAAAGAAACAGCTTGCTGTCTGCTAGTAACGGATAGTTTTAAATAACTTGAGCCGTATGAGGGGAAACTCTCACGTACGGTTCTTAGGGGAGGAAGAGGGAGCAATTCCTCCTACTTACCCGACTGCTGCAACCGATAAAAGAAGGGAAAAATAAATATGAAAATAGCATTTTTAGATCGGGATGGAACCATAATTGAAGATTATGAGGATGAAAAATGGAGAGAAATTGAAAAACCTGTTTTTCTTAAAGGTGCTATTGAAGCATTAAAAATAATAAAACAAAAAGGATATGAAATAATAATTGTTACAAATCAATATCTAATAAATGAGAGAATTATTACATTGGATCAATATAAGAAAATTAATCAAAGATTTCTCAATTATTTAAAAGCGAATAATATTAAAGTTTTAGATGTTTTCTTTTGTCCGCATAGTAAAGAGGAGAAATGTGATTGTTTTAAACCAAAACCAGGTTTGATAAAACAGGCATTAGAAAAATATCCAAATATAGACTTGTCTAATTCATTTATTGTTGGAGATTCAAAATCGGATGTTAAACTGGGAAAACATTTTAATTTACTCTGTTTTGGGATTAATGTTAATAATGAAGGTTGTATTAATGTAGAATCTTTAAAAGAAATAGTTAAATATATTTAAAACCGCTGCACGTCATATAACAATGAGTTTACGGTTTTTGGTAGCAGCCGATAAGGCTACTGTCCTGCGGGTGAAAGTCCCGCCATCTCAATTGTCCGATTCAGACATGTAGTGATGCCACAGTTTATGTGGGTAACCACATATTCATTGCGTGGTGTAAATGGCCCAGCCGCCCTGAAATTTCAGCGGTGGAAGCAGCCAGGGGGTCTAGCGAGTATGGGGGCTTGAAGATAAACAAATGACTGCAGTCTCGAAATAAACTCCTAGCGGAAGTTGCATAGCAGGAATGATCAACGTGCCGAATGGTTCGGAACTCACATGAGGCCGAAGTTCTTTGGGAAGAAACGGGTAATAGCACTAAAGAAACGTTGCGGGATAGGGATCCAAGCAACCATATAAGGACTGTAGAGCTGTTTGATAGATATTACCGGGGTACAAATACCAGTCAGGAGAGTGAGAGAGCCGGGCTAGGACTGTGGCTATTGCCAGACAGGTAATTCAATTCCACGGAGGTACTATAGAGGTAGAAAGTGGAAAGTGCAACCGGAATCGGTAGCAAAGTTATTATTTTTTTTAAAATAATCGATTTGATTAGCAGTAAGAAGAAATGTTTTGGAGGTTATGATATTTATGAATAATAAATTGAGTGGATTTAATAGAGATTTACATTCACAATTAGATTTATTTTGTGAACTGATAAGTAAAAACAAATTAATTTATGAAATTTGTGACAAAATCAGGGGCTTAAATTTAACTAATTACTATATTGGTGCTGGCTGTCTTGCTCAAACTGTCTGGAACTATTTATCAGGATTTTCTTTAAATCATGGGATAAATGATATAGATTTAGTATATTTTGATAGGGATTTAAGCTATGAGAAAGAAAATCAGGCAATAGAACAATTACATGGATTGTTGAAAGATATACCATTTACTATTGATATAAAAAATCAGGCCCGGGTGCATATATGGTATAAAGAACATTTCGGTTATGAAATAAAGCCATATTCTTCAATTGAAGAGGCCATAAATAGCTGGCCGACGACTTCAACGGCAATTGGGATTAGATTGAACCAGGATAACAGTTGGAAATTATATGCCCCTTTTGGCTTAAATGATGTTTTTGGAAAAGTAGTAAGGGCGAATAAGGTGCAGATTACTAAAGAAATATATGAAAAGAAGGTAGAGAGGTGGATTAAATTCTGGCCTGACTTAAAAATAATTTCCTGGGATGACTAAATTGAGGTATGAGGAATAGGGGGAGTATTTATGTTTAATGATGCAAGAAGCAAAAATATTTTATTAGTTTCTCATTGTATTTTAAATCAAAATTCAGTGTCTGATGGTACTGCTGAATATCCTGGTATAAATGAAATTATTACAAAAAAATTACTAGATTCTAATATAGGGATTATCCAGATGCCCAGTCCAGAAATAATGTGTTTAGGCTTGGATCGCAGGGATATTCATGGTGGTCAAAGACAGATAGTAGTTGAGAATACTAGAATAAGAAACGAGTTAGAGAAGAGTGATTCAATCAGGACAATAAATAATTTGGTTGACCAAGTAATGTTACAAATTAATGAATATATTAAAAATGGTTTTCAATGTCATGGGAATTATAGGGATAAATCGTTCTCCAAGTTGTGGTGTAAATACGACTTCACAAAACAATCAGGAAGTTCCAGGAGAAGGTATTTTTATAAATTTACTCAGAAAGGAGTTAGAGAAAAAGCAGATTAAGATAAATATGATTGGTATTAGGGGATCGGAACCTAGAAATGCTTTAAAATTTATAGAAAGTTTCTGCCCAGATAGTATTACTTGATTACATGTGCATAATATCGCAGGATGAGTTGGGGTATGGATTGTGGATCTAGCAGAAAACGTAAACTCGTTTTAATAATTAATAAGCATGGCTTAAGGGAAATCGGATAAAAAAATGATCGACGGGATGCCATTAAGTTAACAAGCCTATTAAGAAGTAATGAATTCACTTCTGAGTACCTGACAGTGAAAATGAAGGTCTCCTAGATTTATTACGGGCCAGGAAGAGGGTCCTAAAACTGGAGTACGCGAATATCAGGCTGATCAGTCGTAGAGATAATAGTTCATTTCCGCTTATCTATCTTAATTAAAAGATTAGTATGATTTTTCCGGAGGGATTGATAAAGATTAATTAATTTGATACTGATTTGGTCAGATTAATAAATAATGTGACTTTTTTAGTGGAAATTAGGATTAGCTAAAGTGCGGTATAATAGTCACAGGAAGAGGGCTGAGAATTGGATATCTGATATCAGGAAAAGAGAACCGTATCTATTTAAACATTGGAAATATATATATATAGGAATGTTATAATAAGGTGAATGATAAGAGCCGGATGAAGGGAGACTTTCAAGTCCGGTTCTGTGAGAAGCTTGGGTAGAAAATCTCCTTGCTTACTCGACTGCGGGGATGACTGGATAACCGGTAATCCTACCGTGACTCTGACGTGCCCTAGCGGGTATATTATGCAAGTTAAAAATCTTTTGGAGGAGTAATATAGTATGAAAACTGAAATTAGTAGAATACCTATGGGAAAATCAAATTCGTATTTAATTAAGGGAAAGGATGGATTTATATTAGTTGATGCAGGTATGCCTGGTAAAAGTAAAAATGTATTAAAGACCCTAAATAATTATAATGCTAAATTTGATGACATTGACCTTATTATAGTTACTCATGTACATAACGATCATGTTGGCAGTCTCGATGATATCAAGAAAAACTCAAATGCGTTAGTTTTAGTACATGAAAAAGAAAAGAATTATTTAAAAAGAGGATATAATAAATTTCCTGATGGGACTATGGCTTTCTCAAAAATTATTTCTAGCCTTGCAAATAATTTATTCTTTTCAAAAGATCAATTTGAACCAGTTGAGGCTGATATTATTATAGATGATGGTTTTGATTTATCAGATTATGGAGTAAATGGTAGAATTATTCATACACCTGGACATACAGAAGGGTCTATTTCAATTATAATAGAAAATAAGTTTTGTATAACAGGAGATACATTATTTAATATGTTTCTTAATTCGGTTTATCCTCCATTTGCAAATGATGAAGAAGAATTATTAGAGAGTTGGAAAAAAATAAGAAAACAAAATTGTAAAAAGTATTATCCAGGACATGGAAGAAAGTTTAGTTTAAATAAATTTGATAAAACAATAAAAAAACATATAAAAGAGTAATGAGTCAATATATAAAAAAAGAGTTTCTATTTGCTGGTTTTTCTTATCTTGCATAAGTAACGTTTGTGTACGATCGTCTAATATGGCATTTACAGCTACACTATTGTTTTGCCCAAATTCCTTCATCAAGGGCAGTCGACCTAAGATTGAGAAACTTAGTAAATGCCTGGTACGTTAAGCAACATATCTGCTATTCTCAAATATCTTAATCATATTATATAAGGAGATGATAGCATGAAAAAATATGATGATATTTTTTTATCGTTAGTTGATGATTTTTCAAAACATAAGTTGGTAGAAGCTGTTCTTTTATCTGGTTCAAGAACTACTGATAATTTTGATAAGAATTCTGATTATGATATATATATTCTAATAAAGAAATTTCTTTTGATTTTAGAAAAGAAATGTCAAATAAGTATTTTAATTATGTTGAATTAAATAATACGACTTGGGAAAAAGAAGATCAAGGATTTTTTAAAAAGATTAATATTCCAATTGATATCGTTTATAGAAATTTAAAATGGATAGAGAATGTATTGGATGATATAGTAATTAAATGTCAGGCTTCAACAGGATATACTACTTGTTTTTGGGCAAATATTATTAAATCAGATATTTTATATGATAGAGATGGGAAATTAAAAAAATTACAAAATAAGTTTGATATTGATTATCCAGAAAAATTAAGAAAAAATATAATTGAAAAAAATTTTCCGCTTCTAAATAAGATAATTCCAGCTTATACTAACCAAGTTGAAAAAGCTTTAAAAAGAGACGATTATATTAGTGTTAATCACAGAATTACTGGTTTTTTTGAAAGCTATTTTGATATAATTTTTGCAATAAATAAGACACTTCATCCTGGGGAGAAAAAGCTTTTGAAAATAACAACAGAAGAGCTTGATTTTATTCCTGAAAATATGGAATCAGATATAAAAGAATTATTTAATAATTTATATAAGCGAGATTTTAACATTATAAATAAACTAAATGAGATTACTAATAAATTAAAAGATTTATTGGTAAAGTTAAACTTGATTTAGTTGTATAAATGAAGTGATTATGTATTAAAAAAAAAATTAAGAAAAATAAGTAAGGTTAAGGCTCAATGGGGTATTTATTAGCAGTTATTAGGGAATCTTATTCCAAAAGAATTAAGCTGTATATTATAGAGGAAAAGGGGGCAGTGAACTGCACCCCTTTATTAATATAAATTTTTTATTGACCATAATTATTACCTGATGAATATGAAGCTCCATATTTATTTATACCAGTTTTTTGTGCCATTGTAGGTTTATTCTCACTTAATCCAGAGATTGGATTGATTTTCTCTTGACTATTTACACCATGATTTGTATAGCTCCCAGCAGTATTTTGAAATTGATCTGGATTGTATTGACTTTGACCATATTGGGCAGTGCTATATTGAGAAGAAAAATTCTTTCGAGTATTAGATTGGTCTTGCTGTGATAGTTGACTGCCCAGACTTTGAATCATTTGTTCTGAGTTTGCTAACCTTTGATTAATATGGTTTAGTGTATTATTGAGTTCCTGTCTAACCTGTCTTAAATTATTTTGTATTTGCATAAATTGATCCATTATTTCACCCCCTTATGCTTGTATATTTTTATTATTTACTATAAATAAAAAAATATTAAAAATCGTATATTTTTAAAGGTAAGCGTCAAATATAACCCACATTCCTTACAGCCGAAATCTATGAGATAATCTCCCTGAAGGAGGTTATCTTAAAATGAATAACAAACGTGAAATTTGGATAAAAAGAATCCAGGATTACAAAGCAAGTGGCCTAACTGCTGCCAAATGGTGTGAAGAGAATGGCGTAAGCATTAATTCTCTAAGATACTATACTCATAAATTTAACAAGGAAAAGAAAGAACAAGAATCCAATCAAACCAAATGGACAGCTGTATTTCCTGCCCCAGCAGAAAATAAAGATAATGAAACTAAAATCATAAAAGTAACTATAGGTCAGGCGATCATAGAGGTCGTTCCAGGTTTTGATTCTAATACTTTTGAAACTCTTGTCAGGATTCTTAAAGAACAATGTTAAATCAGCATCATATCAATAAAGTATATTTATCCCTAGGGCCTACTGATCTTAGGAAATCAATCAATGGCCTATCCTTAATAGTTCAGGAGAGCTTTAAGCTCAATCCCTTTTCTCATGACCTCTTTGTCTTCTGTAACAGAAAGCAGGACAAGCTCAAGATTTTGGAATGGGATAATGATGGTTTCTGGTTACACTACAAACGCCTGGAAAAAAGCAGATTCAGATGGCCTGATGGTACTACTGGCTCTACAGTAATGATTGATGAAAGACAATTCAGGTGGTTACTTGATGGTTTATCTATTCATCAAAAAGGTGCTCATCCTGCCGTTAAAGAAAGAATAATCATCTAAAACAAACTTTAGACAAAAGGCTCAAAAACATTGTAAAATCAGAGCTTTTACGCTTAATTTTAGTATCTTTTTTCTCCTAAAAATGATATAATAAACTTATGAAAACTACTGATAAATCAACGACTATACAAGTTAATAAAGAAGAAAATCAAAAGCTATCTTTAGAAGATAAAATTGCAATACAGGCTCAACAAATTGAAGAATTGACAGCTAAATTAAACTGGTATGAGGAACAATTTCGCTTAAACCAACAAAGGCGATTTGGTGCTTCTAGTGAAAAATTTAATTCTAATCAGTTATCAATTTTCAATGAGGCTGAACAGGAAGCTAAGGTCAGTCTCAAAGAACCCGAACTTGAGGAGATTACATATAAAAGACGTAAGGGCAAAAACAAAAAGAAAAAATCCTTCGAAGATCTCCCAGTCGAAGTCATTGAATATCATCTAGATGAAGCTGAGCAGATCTGTCCGCAATGTGGTAAGCAACTTCATGTGATGAGTAAGGAAATTAGAAAAGAATTAAAGATTATTCCTGCTCAGGTTAAGGTTGTTGAACATGTTCGTGATGTTTATGCCTGTAGAAATTGCGAAAAGGAAAATATCACAACTCCAGTAATTACTGCTCCTATGCCTAATCCAGTTTTAAAAGGGAGTTTTCTCTCTCCATCGTTACTGGCATATATCATGGATACCAAATATTCTCAAGCAGTACCTCTTTACAGACAGGAGAAACAATTTAAGAATTTTGGCATTGAGCTATCCCGTCAAAATCTGGCTAACTGGGTAATCCATGGAGCTAATAACTGGCTTAACTATCTATATGATAGAATATATGAATATTTATTAAAAGAAGATATCGTACATGCTGATGAAACTACACTTCAGGTTTTATCTGAAAAAGGTAAAGCAGCTAAAAGCAAATCATATATGTGGCTCTATGCTACTGGAGTTTCCAGTCCACCGATCTACTTATATGAATATCAACCTTCCAGGGCTAATGAACATCCCAAGAAATTCTTAACTGGATTCAGTGGGTTTCTTCAAACCGATGGCTATGCTGGATACAATAGTGTTCAGGACGTCACCCAGCTCGGATGTTTCGCTCATGCTAGACGTGGTTTCACAGATGCTTTGAAGTCATTACCTAAAGGCTCTGTTCAATCGAAAACTAATGCTGAGGAAGGTCTAAATTTCTGCAATCGACTCTTCCAGATTGAACGGGACTTAAAAGACTTATCAGCTGAAGAAAGATATCAAAAACGCCTTGAACAAAGCAAACCAGTTCTGGAGGCCTTTTTGTCATGGCTAAAAATCAAGGAACAACAGACTTTACCTAAAAGTGGTCTCAGCAAAGCTATTAAATATTGTCTCAATCAATGGCCAAAACTAAAAGCCTTTCTCCTGGATGGTAGACTAGAGATCAGTAATAATCGGGCAGAAAGAGCAATCAAGCCCTTTGTTATTGGGAGAAAGAACTTCCTATTTTCCAAGTCAGTAAAAGGAGCTACAGCCAGTGCAATTACTTATAGTATCATAGAGACTGCAAAAGCTAATGACCTGGTACCATTCTTTTATCTAAAATACCTTTTTGAAAAACTACCCAACATTGATCTACAAAATATAGATGAATTGGATGAATTATTACCCTGGTCTCAATCTATTCCTGAAGAATGCAGGATTCCTCATAAGAATTAGCCTATCATAATGTCCTCAATTTTTCCAGGTGGGGACGTTTTGACGCTTACGTATGATTTAGGATGCAAAAGGGGGAGTTTTCTTTCATGTTAAATAAAAGAATTGTCAAAATAATTTTAATATTATTGGTTTTAGTTTCAGGGTGTGCTGCAAATGAGGAATTGGGTAATAATGCTGGTGAAGGTATTGACAATAATGAAGGTATTATTAAAATCCAAGAAAAAGTTTATGGTTATTTTCCTATGTTAGAAGGAATGCATTATGAATATAGGGGGGAGGGGATAGAATATGCTGCTTTTATAAGAGATGTTATGTATGTTGATCCCCCTTTTATACAGGTGCATGATAATAATGGAGGAACAACTATTGCGGCAATTTATAAAGTTGAAGAAAACCAGATTGCTCTAATCAGACGTGAGGAAGAATTCTACAGTGATAAAAACCTGTTATCTAAACTGGATAAAGATGTTAAAATAGAAGAAATTGTATTGAAAACACCTATAAAAAAGGGAAGCAGCTGGGAATCAAATAATAAGAAAATAGAAATAGTTGAAACTAATATGGAACTGGAAGTGTCAGTAGGTACATTTTATGATGTGATTAAAATAAAGAGTCACGCTCTGAATGGAAAAAGTGAAATGATTAATTATAGTTATTATGCCAAGAATATGGGACTAATAAAACGTGAAAGTGTAGGTGAAAATTTTAATGTTATTTCAGAATTGAAAGCTTATGAAAACCTTAAATTCAAATAATTAATTACTTTATGATATTGAAAGTCACTCATAAAGTGATAATTATTTCTATAAAGAAAATAGATTAATCACTAAGTTTTAAGAAGACTACTTAAATATAAAAGTAGTCTTCTTTCAGTAAATACAACCTACAGATATTAATTTTAAATCTATATTGACAAAGTATAAAAAATGAATTATAATATAGTCAGTAATTTAGTAGTTTACTAAATTACTGACTATATTAAGGAGGTAATCATGCAAATACCAACTAGTTTGAAGCACAAACCAGTTATTGTAACTGAAAACTATGAGAATGTTGACGGTAGAGCTGCTTATCATTCAGATGCAAAGGGGCTTTCATTAGGATTAGCTCAGTGGAATGATAGAGGGAAAGTAGATATTTCAGCTAAAGTATGGAGGCATACAGGTAAAAAGTGGTCAAGACAGTCTGAGGAATTACCACTTCATAGAGTGTTGGATATGGCAATTTTAATCTGCAGGGCACAGCAGCATTTTAGAGAGGCCTACCGCTATGAGAAATTATATGATATTGAAAACCCTGTTATAGATAGAGTAGGTTTACAGGGTGATGCCATGACAGTCGCTGTTTGTAAAGATAATGAAAAGATTGATGAGGATATTCAATTATTTAATCAGGCTCTTAGTGATGATGATGAACTTATAGGTGAACGGTTACGTACTTTATCAAGGATATTAAAAGAAATGGGATATTAAATTTAATAGTGAGAGGAGTTATTCAGTCATCTAAACTGTGACAATATATCATTGTTTATATTCTTGCTAATTTATAATTATGTACAAGTAAAGAAAAGTAATAATATAAGCGGCAGCCCATAAGCTGTCGCTTTGTTTTTAAATGAACAGTTTTTATTAAATTCTTGCTCAGTTAATAGCTGTTAATTTTAAACTTAAGGAAAACTTAAGGTAAATTACAGGGTGGCTTAAGATTTATCTTATATAATCTTATTAAAGAATAAATCTTTGGAGTGAGGTAAATGTGTAAACATATAATCAGGACAGATAATCTATCTAAAAACTTCGGGAAATTTCAGGCAGTTCAAGGTATTGATCTTAAGGTTCCAGAAGGTGATTTGCTTTATAATGATTTATTTAAATACATTTCCACTTTCTGTTGTATGACTTGAGCCGTTTCTTCGGCAGATTGTTTTTCGCTAAAGAATTGCTTAATTTCTTTATTAATAATCTGCTCAACCTGTATGTCATTAAGATTACAGTTGTTTAATTTCGGTATTATTTCATTTAATTTATTGATATTATCTATTAGCTGTTTTTTAATTTCAGATGGTAATGTAACCTGATAACCATAGAGAATTCCAAATTTATTAATATCATCCTCTGCCTCTTTAAGTATATCTTTGCTTCTGATTTCCCTTGCTTTTTTATTTACAGGTATATCATATAGTTTTTGATAGCCTTGAATCTCTTCTGAAATAAGATATTTAATAAACTCCCAGGCCACTTTCTTATATTTGGTTCTACTATTTATCCCATACATCTCTTTTACTTTAAAAGTAGATATGTTATTATTTGAGGTTGGATATCTATAAAAACTAACCTCATTAGCATTAATTAACCAGTTACTGTAAAAGATAGAAAAATCACCTATAGAGCATGGGGAAAATACTATTCCTCCCTGCTGGGTATTAAACTCTGTGATATCAGGATTTATAAAGGATTCCTCTGCCATGTTCTTACACATCTTCAGTAGATCAATAAATTTTGCTGATGTAAAATAAGCTTTTCTATTCTCATAATCAATAAAACTTTTATCCAGGGAAGCAGATATATATTCAAATAAATTTTCAGATACGATGGTAGGTAATCCATAGATATCTATTTTCCCATCTCCATCCATATCTTTTGTAGTTTTACCGGCTATATCGATAAAATCATTCCAGGTCCAGTTTCGATCATTTACTTTAATGGATTGTTCCTTTAAAAATCCTGTATTTGTTACCAGCGCAGGATAATCGAATTCTAGGGGTATAACATATAATTTATCTTTGTATTCTAAAGCATTAAAGATGTTCGTATAGTATCTGTTTTTATCGAAGGAAGGATCATTTTCCATAAGCTCTTTAAGGTCTAAAAGTAGCTTCCTGTCTGCATATTTTCTATAAGGAATACTGCCTAACTGAAGAATGTCAGGCCCTTTTCCACTTAACATCTGGGCATTAATCTTTTGAACATAATCGTATTTTTTCTGAGCACTTTCTTCAGAGGCCTTTAATTGTTCTTCATAGCTCATGTCAGAGCTAAACCTAAACCAGGAAAAAGCATTATGATTGTCTATATTTATAACAATATCAGGGTGTTGATTTTCAAATTTATTAATGGCATATTCTAATGTAGCAGACAAACCTCTTACAGAAATTGTCAATGTCTTTATACCGCCATCAATATGGATTTTTTTTGTATTTATTTTATATAGATAACCTTTAGAATTCTGCCGATCATAACCACATAAATAGATAGTACCGTCATTATTAATGGTAAAATCTTCAAAGTTGAATCTATCTGGGCTTTTCCCGCTTAATACTGCATCTAGATTAATAATCTTCTTTATAGATTGCTTCTCCAGGTCAAATCTTAAAATACTATCCTGTTCAAGTAGATATAGGGATTTATTTTCTTTTGAGTAGACTGCTTTTTTTATGTCAGCAAGGTTTTTATTATCTCCGTATTGCCATAAAGTTTGACCAGTTAGAGGATTTTGTTTTGTTATAATGGCTTCTCCTTTCCAGGTAATGGTATACAAATTATCTTCCTCATCCAGTTCTATAGGTGCATCGAAAGCATCTGTCTTTATGATTTTTATATTTTTTCCTTCCGGATCAAACACCCGAATGTTTATTTCTGGTATGGATATATATATGTTTCCTTTTGAATCCACCTCCATATCCCATCGATATACATTATTATATTCTGCTAGGTTTATATCTTTAAGCTCCAGATTTATTTCTTTTATTTTTTTCCCCTTCAGATTATAAACATAGATTTTCGGTTCTGCACTGGCAATATATGCATATATGTAATCATTGTAATCAACGGTAAATAGCTCTATAGGAGAATCTTTGGTTAAGCCTTCGAAATCAATATTTTCTTTATTTCCCAGATTATCAATCAATATAAACTGGTAATTTATATCATCATAGCTAAGAAGCTTTTTATTTGATAAAGGTTTTATTCTGCTAATCATTCCAAACTCAGTATTTTGAGCAAATGCCTCAGCTTCATATGTAATCTTGATAACTTCCTTAGGTTGTTCTTTAGCATTAGTTAACAAAGAAATTGCTAAACCTGAAAACAAAACAATACCTATAAGTGACCAGATAAGATAATGTTTTTTAAAGTTCACAATATTTTGCACCCTTTCCATTATATGTTTTTTATGATTGAGCAGGCCGGCAACACCATAAGGGCAGTTGTATCCAGCAAAGATGTCAAGCATCTTGAGCATGGTATTTCCATACTTTTTATATTCTTCTGGTTCAATACAGGATAATACACGGGTATCACAGGCTGTTTCAGCATCCTGACGTATTTTATTAAAGATAAACCATAGTACTGGATTAAACCAGTGGAGGACCTGAAGAAAAATTAAGATCCAGCGAATTATAATATCCTTTTGTCTATAATGGGCCAGTTCATGCATAAACACATATTTTAATTCATCTGTTGTTAGGAAGTCAATATAATTTGGTGAAATAATTATTTTAGGATTTAAAACACCCAGTAAAGATGGTGTATTAATCCCATCATCCATTACTAAAGGTATTCTTCTATGTACTTTCATTCTTTTTTTGCAGTTTTCGTAAATTAAGATGGTTTTTTTATGGTTGCAGATTGGTAGTTTTTTTATTTTAAAACAGTAGGATATCTGAACCCAGCTAATGTATATTCCAGCAATACAGACCCCTAATATCCAGATTAGGCTGGCAATATGAAAGAGCTGAATGTTATTTTTATCAATACTTCCTTCAGAAATAAAGGACAGATAATTTCTTTGATTAGGTAGTCTGTTAAAAAAATTCATATTATTTTCAGAGAAAGATTTATTTTGCTTATCTGACTTTGGAGAAGGATTTATTACAATGTTTTCTTGCGGTCGAGTATTTATTTTGGTTTTAGTATTGTTGGAATAAATAGAGTTTGAACTCATGTCCCGTATACGGGGAGATTGTATTTCTTCTATCTTCTGCTGATTGTGGGTAAAAAAGTTAAAAATACTTAGGTTGCTTTCTGGGGCATAGGGTATGATTAATCTTATTAATAGAATCAACCAGATTAAATAATGCCAGAAGGCACTGATCTTTTGTTTGAATATTTTTTTTACAAGGAAAATTACTAGAGCAGTCATAGTCCCCAGAAAAGACATCGTCAGTATTACATGAAATACCTTAAAAAAAATCATCTTTCATCGTCTCCATTTTCACTTTCATTTAATATATTTTTTAGTTTTTCAATTTCCTGACTTGATAATCTTTCATTTTTTAAAAAATTAGCCATCAATAACTGGAGTGAACCATTATAAACCCGGTTCAAAAAGCTTTTCGTTTCTTCCTTCATACAGAGTTCTTCTTCATATAAGGGATAATAAATATAGGGATTATTTTTTTCTACATGTACTACACCTTTTTTCACAAGTCTTCTAAGTAAAGTATGTACAGTTTTTCGACTCCACTTTGTTTCCGGAATGATCTTATCAATTATTTTCGCAGCAGTAAGTGGTGAATTTTCCCATAAAACCTTCATAACTTGCCATTCAGCATCTGATATATTCGGTAATTTTTTATTCATTACTTTCTCTCCTTTGAATATGTTATTAGATTACAAATGTAATCTAATAACATATTACATTTGTAATCTCAAAATGTCAAGCATTAAATTAAAATTTCAATTTAATTTCTACTATTGATTGTATCTTATATCTCTATTAACATTGGTATCTAATTATTTTCAAAAAAGGTAATTCCTATAAAAATACTTGTAATTCATATTAAATTATATTATGATATTTTTAATAGTCTGCTGACTGGAAATAAGCCAAAGCAATTAGAAATGTCCTTGATAAAGTAATTTTGAATCTAAAATGATTGAACATAAGTATAAGTTCTATTTTGGAGGTAATAATCGTGGTAGAAATAATTAAAAAGCTAAAACATCAAGTGGTTCAGGAAGCAAGAGAATTATCTAAAAGTAAGAATAGGATTGCAGAAAACAAGATACAATTACGTGGCCTGGAACAAATAAAATGGGCTTGGGATGCTGGTTTGGAAATAAAAAGTATTATAATAAGTAATAATGAGAACTTAGCAGATTATAAGGGGATTCCATGTCAAATTTACCAAACTTCTAATGGAATTCTAAAAAAAATTACTGGAACAAATTACTTAGTTGAAAGTGTGGGAATTGCTGAAGGCCCTCCAATAAAAGGTGAGCTAGATGAATTTGTATTATTGTTGGATAATGTAAAAGACCACGGGAATATAGGAACTATTATTAGGTCTGGTATGGCATATGGAATTAAAGATTATCTGACCACTAGTGATGACCTTGATCCCTATATGCCTAAAACAATTGATGCTTCTCGTGGGACTAATTTCAAAGTATTTTTTAGAAGACATTCTCATCCCCAGGAGGCAGTTTCTTATCTTAAAGAAAAGGGGTATCAGATAATAGCTACTAGTCCACATGGGAAGTCATTACAATCAACCATTAAACTGGATAAAAAACCAGTTGCATTAGTAGTAGGGAATGAAACATCAGGGGTTTCTGATGAAGTCCTAAAAGCAGCTGATCATATTGTTCAAATACCTATGTATACAGGAGTAGAATCACTTAATGTAGGAGTGGCTACAGGAATTAGTATTTATGAATTGCGCCTTAAGGAGGTTTTAACCATGTTAGCAGATAAAATTATGGCAAGTCTGGGGAGAGAAATCAATGTAACATCACAACTTATTAGAAAAGCATTTAATATTAAATTAAAGGAAATAAGTGAATATACTGGGGATCATATTATATTTTTAATGGTACTTAAACGAGAATTTCAAATGAATGAGGAGCAAATTGAAAAACAATTTGGATACTTTAGCAATAGTTTAAAAATATTTCTTAAGCCCTTATTTGAAAATAATTTAATAAAAAAAGAAAGAGATGAAATTGAAATTACTAAAACTGGTGAAGAGTTATTAGCTAAATTGTGGCCTATTCATGAAAAAACAGAAAACATATTATTACAGGAGTTTACTGAAAAAGAAAAGAAAGAATTGAGAAGATATTTAGGGAAAATTCAACAGAACTGTATAAGGGTAATGAAATATAAAGCATAAGTTACAAATGTTTCCCTTTTTCTTTGTTCTCTGAAAGAATTCGAGCAAATAGTGGAGTGGAGGAAAGGGAGTAATATTTGACTTTAGTAAAGCTTTATATTATAATATGACTTAAGATTCATATGAACATGACTTCATGTTCATAAAATATATACTTATAGATAGAATAAAAGGAGTGCGGTATATGCCTAAAGAGACGTTTTTTAATCTGGTTAATGAAAAAAAAGAAAGGGTAATAGAAGCAGCTATAGATGAATTTGCTCAAAGGCCGTATCATCAAGCCAGGATTACAGCTATTGCAGATAATGCCAGTATAGCAAAAGGTAGTTTTTACCAATATTTTGAGGATAAAAAAGACCTTTTCAAATATATAATTGAATTGTCAGTTAATAAAAAATTAAAGTATATTAATTTAGATATGATAAAAAATAAGGATAAATATAGTTTCTTTCAATTATTAAGGGAGGTATATTTAAGCGGCTTTCGTTTTGCTAAAAGACACCCTAAGTTACTTGCAGTTGCCTCAAAGCTAGCTAATAATAAAGAATTATACCGTGAAATATTTGGTGAATATAAAGACAAGAGTTCAGAATTTTTTTTGGAATTACTTGAGCAGGGTATAGTTGAAGGTGCAATAGATTCAAAAATTGACCCTGTATTTGTTGCCAAGATGTTGACTAATATTAGTTATACATTAAGTGATTTTATATATGAAGATGGTGAAATAGATTTGAATAATATAGATGAATCCATGGAAATTATTGATAAAATGCTTTATTTTATTGAAAATGGTCTCAAGAAAAGAGATTAATAGGGGGTCTGTAAAAATGGCTTTATTGGAATTAAAAGCAGTCAAAAAGATCTATCAGCAGGGGAAAATTGAGGTGCCTGCTCTAAGGGGAATTGATCTGACGGTAAATAAGGGTGAATTTACTACTGTTTTTGGTCCTTCTGGTTCAGGAAAGACTACGATGTTAAATATGATTGGCTGTCTTGATAAACCCAGCAGTGGTGAAATAAACTTCAATGGTCAGAATCTTAAAAAACTGGATAAAAAAGGTCTGGCTATGCTCAGGAGATATAACATTGGGTTTATCTTTCAAAGCTATAACTTAATTCCTGTTCTGACAGCCTATGAGAACGTAGAATTTGCCATTAGATTAGTTGATAAACACAGTAAAAAAGAAATTAGAGAACGGGTAATGAAAATACTGGCAGATGTTGGCCTTGACGGCTTAGAAAACAGGAGACCTAATGAGTTATCAGGTGGTCAGAAACAGCGGGTAGCAATAGCCCGGGCCCTGGTAAAAGAGCCAAAGCTAATTCTGGCTGATGAACCATCTGCCAATCTGGACTCCAAAACAAGTGAAGAGGTACTGGAGGTAATGGTTAAGATGAATGAGGAACTGGGGACTACCTTTATTTTCTCTACACATGATCCCCAGGTGATGGATTATGCCCATCGTATGCTGGAAATTCGAGATGGTTTAATATCCCAGGATAAAAGGGGGGAAAGTTATGTTTCTGACTAAACTGGCTTTTAAGAACTTGGTACGCCACCGTAATCGAACCCTGATTACTGCCCTTATTATTGCTTTTGCGATATTTTTCTTTATTTTAATGGATTCTTTGATTGGTGGTATGACTGAAATGTCTTATGAGAACATTATTGAATATGAGGCTAGTCATCTCCAGGTAGTAAGTCATGAGTACCGGGAAGAGGAAGATGAACTACCTTTGAAAAACCTGTTGACTGTTGATGAACAGCTAATAGGTGTAGTCAAGAGGGTTGCAGGGTACCAGGCTAGTTTAGCAGAGTTGAATTTTCAGGCCAGGTTAAATGATGGGACTAATGAACTCCCTGTAATAGGCAAAGGGGTTAATCCTGATAAGTTATTAGATGTATTTGAACTGCAGGATAAGTTTGTGGAAGGTTCAATTTTTTCGTCAGGGGAGTACAAGGCCGTTATGGGAAAGAGACTGGCTGATTTGCTTAAATTAAAACAGGGTGATTATATTACACTGCTGGTGAAAGATAAAAATGAAACCTTTAATACAATTGATGTAGAGATATCAGGTCTGCTTCATACAGGTAATCCTAAGGTTAATAGTAGTATTGTTTATCTTCCCCTTAATATTGCTCAACAGGCCCTTAATGTCGATAATCAGGTGAGTAAGCTAATAGTCAGATTAGAAAATAAAGATTTGGCCGAAATCTCCGGCCATCTGCTGGCAGAAAATTTAAAAACCTTAGATAACAACCTTGAGGTGATCTTCTGGGGAGACCTGGAAGCGGTATCAGTAGCCGGGGCTAAGCAGATGGGGAATCAAATGATTCTAGCTATTATATTATTGATTGCAGCAATTGCTATTATTAATACAGTAATTCTGGCTGCCCTGGAAAGAATGAAAGAGATCGGTATGATGAAGGCTATGGGCTTACAAAGAAAAGAGATCATTTATACCTTTGTTCTGGAGTCAACAGGTATTGGTATGCTGGGAGGTTTAATTGGTTTATTATTAGGGGGTATTGCTGTCTGGATATTTTCAATATATGGAATAGACTGGGGTGCTATGATTGGTACGGATATGTCTGCTTTTGGAGTGCCAATTATCGGGAAAATGTATGGTGTCTGGAATCTAGGGGCTTTTCTACTGGTCTTTGGCTTTGGGGTATTTGTATCATTGTTGTCCAGTATTTTACCAGCTTATTGGGCAGCCAGTAAAGACCCGGTTGAGGCTATTTATCATCAATAAGGGGGTAGAGAAATGAGCTTTCTTGCTAAAATTGCCTTTAAAAACCTGTTTAGACATAAATTAAGGACGATTGTCTCCATTATGGCTATTGTTTTTGCGGTTATGATTGTTGTATTTGCCAGAGGGTATATAGTTGGCTTGATAGATTCAACTTTTGCTGATCATATTCAATATAATTCTGGACACATCAAGATAGTTGCTCAGGAATACCAGCAGCAGGAGCGTATCCTGCCCCTCATTTATCCGGTGGATGGCTTTAATGGTCAGGGATTGAACGGGATGATTGAAAGTTTAAAGGAAATTGATGAAGTCGAGAGGGTAGTCCCCAGGTTAAAGTATGGGGCTATGGTTAGTACAGAAGATGAATTAGTAACCATGATCGGCTGGGGTGTTGACCCAACTCAAGAAATTGAGTTTACTGATATTGAGGATAAACTGGTTAAAGGTAGAATGGTACAAAAAGGTCAGCTGGAAATCGTTATGGGAACAGCCCTGTTAAAAAAGTTAAATCGTCAGCTTGGTGATAAAGTAACTATTTTATCCAATACAGCCTTTAACTCTTTAAAGGGTGTTACCTTCAAAATAGTTGGCAGCATAGAAACAGGGATTAAGATGCTTGATGAAATTGTCTTCTATCTACCTCTTGACCAGGCTCAAGACATATTATATATGGAAGATCAGGTGACCGAACTCTTGCTGGTAACAGAGAATAGGAACCTAGTTGAACAGGTATTACCTGATGTTAAAGATTTACTGGCCAGGAACGGGGCTGCAGATAGGTATCTGGTCCTGGGTTACAAAGAAACCAGTGACCTCTTACCCTACATGGAAATGGCTAAGTTAATTTATAATCAGATCTATATCTTTCTGGTACTATTAGCCTGTATTGTAGTTGTTAATACTATGATCATGATTGTTAAAGAACGGACCAAGGAAATCGGGATGATGTCTGCCTTGGGACTGGAAAGTAAGGATATTTTATGGCTCTTTATTATCGAGGGTGGAATTATGGGGGTTATTGGTAGCTTTTTTGGTGCTTTATTTGGTTCACTGCTCAATGCCTATCTATCTGTAAGGGGTATTGATTTTAGTTCTGCACTGACTGGATTTAGTTCAGATATTATAATCAAATCAATTATTTATCCAGTTTCTTCAACCGGGAATACTATCTATGCCTTTGTGTTAGGTGTTATTATTGTTACTATCGCCTGTATTATTCCAGCCCGTAGGGCGGCCAAACTAGAACCTACTGAGGCTATGCGATAAGATGTAGGAATTACTATTATTACTAAAAAGAAAGGGGCTATTAAAAGGTGAAAAAAATAATCTTACTATTTTTTTGGTTTTTTACGTTAGTTGTTATTATTACTCCTGTTAGTGCTATTACTGCTGAAGAGATTATCAATCAAAGGGATAAAAACGAATATCTTGAGGCGGCTAGAGTAGAGTCAGAGATGGTTATTGTTAATGGTAATCGGAAAATGTCCAAGACAATGGAGTCTTTTATTGAGGGGAATAATGCTTTATCCCATTTTACTAATCCACGTGATAGGGGAACTAAGTTTTTAAAGAGGGGTGATGACCTCTGGATGTTCTTTCCTGATGCTGAAGATATAGTAAAGATCTCCGGTCATATGCTTAACCAGGGTATGATGGGTAGTGATTTTTCATATCAGGATATGATGGAATCTGATAAATTGACAGATTTATATAATTTTGAACTGATTGGTGAGGAAGAGTTGCATGGACGTCAGTGTTATGTTTTAGAGGGTATAGCTAAGGAAAATAAAGAGGTTTCTTATTATCGACGCAGGTCCTGGATCGATAAGGAGAGATTTATTGGTCTTAAGGAAGAACTATATGCCCAGAGCGGCCGTTTATTAAAAATAATGAATGTTAATAGGGTTGAGCAGATAGATGACCGCTGGTATCCAATTGAATCAGTAATGGAAAATAAACTGAGGAAGAATACCAGTACTGATTTTATTATTAAATCAATAGAATTTAACCCTGAGATACCTGCCGGAACCTTTAGTCTGGAAAATATGCAGTAATTACTACTCCCCTGATAACTACTAATGAAATATCTATCATAAGAAAGATTAGATGAAGGGATGATCTAAATGTATAAAACCCCCATTTTAATAATAGTTTTCTGTCTAGTCTTTGTTTTTGCCACTCAGTCGCGTGCAGTTGAGGTTGGGGGAGAACTTAAGGTTTTATTATCAGGTGTATTACAGGATGATGGAAGTCTTGATAGTGAGTTTATAGAGAGTTTAAATCTGGAGTTTTTTCTTCCGCAAATAGCTAATAATGAGCTGCGTTATGAATTTAAAATAGATAAACCCTTACAGGATTTACAGGAGGGGGAGGAACTTAGTTATTTTGCTAAAAAGCTCTATCTTAAACATCGTTTTGATGGGTTTCACTTGACATTAGGGCGGCAGCCTGTTTCCTGGTCTTTTGGTTCTCTGCTTAATCCAGTAGACTATACTTTGGGTTCAGTTGCCCTGGACGAGGAGAATAATAGCAAATATACAGATGCCTTGGAAATGTACATTCCACTTAACTGGAATTCTAGCCTGGCTATTGTGAGTTCTTTTCCTGCTGGGTTTAGCAGTGATTTTGATAAGATGAAATGGGGAATCAGAACCAGGGTAGGGGTAAGTGGTTATGATTTAACTATAAATTATGTACAGGAACCGGAGTTAATATTTGATGAAAATTCCTTTAATAATATTATTAAAGGGGTATCATCAATTATTCCTAAAAAAAGGGCTGGTTTTACAATCAAGGGTGATTGGAAAGACTTAGGGGTCTATGGTTCTTATGGGCATTATTTTGATGAAGGGGTAGCAGGGAGTAATAGTTATCTTCTGGGGGTAGATTATAGTTATAATCTCAACTATTATACTACAGTTAATATGCAGCTAGAATACCTGGGAATTGAGTTAAATAGTCTGGAAACAGTACAGGACTTATTTTCAGGGGTAGATATTTTAAATGAGAGGATTAACTTATTAACTGGGAGTATGACCTATCCTATTGATGATTTTTCTTCGATATCATTGACGACAATGCTAAATCTGGATGATAGTAGTTTTGTTTTAATACCTGGTTATCAAAGTACCTTGCCTGGTAATTTTGACCTTGATATTAGTTCTTCGATTTTCCTGGGTGAAGAGGATTCACTTTTCAGAGCTAAAGGGTTAATGCCTAAAGCTGTTACAACAATAAGTTTGAGTTATCCATTTTAACTGGCAATGAATAAATTAAACCAGGATTTCACAAATACTTGACTTTAATACTTAAATCTATTATTATAGTAATAATATAATTTGTTTTGTCAACAATTTAATTATGTAAAAGTGTTATTATTAATTAGTAAAAAATAAAAAGGGGAGAAAAATAGTGAGCAATATATTCTCAGAACGCATAATAGATGTTCCTAAGTCATTTATCAGGGAAATATTAAAAGTAGCTGTAGAACCGGATATAATATCCTTTGCTGGGGGACTGCCCAATAGGGATCTTTTTCCAGTATCAGCTCTTCAGGAAGCAAGTAATGATGTTTTTGATTCAGCAGGAAAAGAGGTATTACAATATAGTAATACAGAAGGATACCTCCCTTTAAGGGAATATATTGCCCAAAGATATGAAACAAAAAAAGGTATTAAAGTATCCCCTGAAAATATACTTATTACCAATGGTTCACAACAGGGATTAGATCTCCTTGCTAAGGTATTTTTAAATCAGGGGGATGAAATTATAATTGAGGAACCTGGGTATCTAGGGGCTATTCAGGCTTTTTCTATATATAGTCCCTCATTTAGAACAGTTCAACTCTCTGATGAGGGTTTAAATATACAGGAACTGGCAGGGGTACTTAATACGTATAATCCTAAATTAATGTACACAGTCCCTAATTTTCAAAATCCTTCAGGTATATCTTATGCAAAGTCTAATAGGGAAGCTGTAGCCAGTCTTATCAAAGATAAAGATATTTATTTAATAGAAGACGATCCCTATGGTGAGCTGAGGTATATCGGGGAGGATATAGTCTCATTTAAAAAAATATTACCAGAACAAACTATACTGTTAGGGTCTTTTTCAAAAGTAGTGGCCCCTTCCTTTAGAATTGGTTGGGTTGTGGCCCCAGATTTTATTATGGAAAAACTTATTATTGCCAAACAGGCCTCAGATCTACACACTAATTATATTAGTCAGAGGATTCTAGATCAGTATCTAAGTGACAATGATCTTAATGAACATATTTCCTTGATTAAAGATACTTATAACAGACAGAGGAAAGCAATGTTAAATAGTATTACAAAGTATTTCTCTGATGAAATTAAATGTACTAAACCTGAAGGGGGAATGTTTTTGTGGGTAACCTTACCAGATGACATACCAGCTATGGAATTTTTTGATCTGGCAATTCAAAATAAAGTTGCCTTTGTACCAGGTGACCCTTTCTATATAAACAAGAAAAATGTTAGTACTTTAAGGTTAAATTATTCATGTGTAGATGAAAAGAACATTGAAATGGGAATAAAAAGATTAGCTGATACATTTGCCAGGGTAATAAAGTAAAAGTTTACTATTGATGCCATCATAAGCATTGAGCTGTTAAACAATAAATATAAAGAAAGAGCTGAGACTATTGAAAAAAATATTAGTCTTTTTACATGTATTTGTTAGTCTAGGAGCTTTATATGGTGGTATGGTTGCCATTAGAAATCCATATAATCCTTTAGGGGCTTCTGTAGAACTGTTAGAAGTGTCTCCCTTTAGTAATTTCTTTATTCCTGGTGTTATTTTATTTGTAATAGTTGGTCTTGGTAATATATTTGCTGCACTCTGTTTAAAATATCAATTTAAATTCAGCTTATTGATTAGTAATCTTTTAGGTTGGGCGCTAATCGTTTGGATTATAGTGCAGTGCATAATGATGAGAACAGTTAATTTTTTGCATATAATCTATTTTGTAATTGGATTAGTTGTGGTACTAATTTCAATAAAGTTAATCTTGGATTCGATAGGCAACTAAAATTCTTTATTAAGAGCATGTTGAAAAGGAGTTAGAAAAATTAAAATAATTTCTAAAAAAAAGAAGGAGATTTTCAAAAGATAACGAATATAATAATAAATGGAGGAAATATTCGGGAATATAAATATCCTTTAAGTGTATATGGGTATTATAACAGTTAAATATTAAAAGCTTTTTAGTAAAATATAAGTTAATAAGGAATATTTAAAACTATAAACTATATATATAAAATATAAAGTGATTAGTTAATTATTTTTGCTTAAAACTAAAACGGTTTAGTAAGTCGAATACTGTAAATGATGTGGAAATAATGTAGAAAAAAGGGACTGGCATATGTTTTTAATTTTACCAACAATTAGGATATTATTCATTTATTTTATAACAATAATTCTGGAATTTTATAGTTAAGTTTAAAGATTTGAATATTTTTATATTATGGATTAGATGATTGCTCCCTTGGTTAGCTTGAGGAATTATGCTGAAGGCGTTTCCTATATAACTACTATATATAAATTATTAGTTGCTTACTCTTACTCGAAACTAAAGCGATTTAGTAAATCAAATACTGTAAAAGAGGTGGAAGATATGCAGAAAAAAAGGACTGGCAGATACTAAATATAAATTATAAGATGATAAGCAATTTTCTTACTTAAAACTAAAACGGTTTAGTCAATCGAATATTGTAGAAGAGGTGGAGATTGTGTAGAAAAAAGTACTGGCATATGTTTTAATTTTATTAGCAGTATTTGCGATACTATTTATTCATCTTATATCGATGATCTGGGGATTTAAAACTTGATTTAAGAATTTGAATATTTAATATATAGAATTTTTTTCACAATGTTTGATATAAAACTAAAATTTTGATTGTTAATAAAATTTGGAAATAAAATAAAATTGCTTGTGAGAATTGAGGGAGATATGGCCTTCTCCTGGTTTTTAAGTTTTATATTATAGGTCTATACTATGAGAAATTCAAAATATGTAATTACCTTTATCTTTATCATTTGCTAAAAATTAAAGGGGGGGAGTTCAAATTTAGTAATATAGCGGCAAATGTAAAGATATTATAGACTGTTTTTATCTATGGGCTTAAAGGTAATTTGAGATTAAGGAAATAAAGAGACTTATTCTTACTTATCTGTTAAGCAAAGATAAATCAGTCAATATATTAAAACTAGAAACAGAAAACGAGGAGGATCTACATGAAAAAATTTCTTATTGCTATGTTGCTTGTTTTAGCTTTAACTGCTTCTGCATTTGCTGCTTCTTTTGCAGATGTGCCTTCAAGTCACTGGGCATACCAGGCAGTTAATAAACTTATTGCTTCTGGTATTCTTTCCGGATATCCAGATGGGACTTTCAAAGGCCAGAATAATCTGAGCCGTTATGAAATCGCTGTTGTTGTAGCCCGTGTTCTTGAGGAAATTGAAGCAGAACAGGCAGCTTTAGCTGACAAAGTTGAAGATGCTGCTAACAATTTGAGTATTGGTGAAGCTCAACAGGTAAATCAGATCGTTAAATCGCTTGTGGCTAAAAACACGGGTGAAGAATTAAGTAATCAACAGGCTGACGAAGTGCGCAGTATAGTCCAGGCTCTGACTTATGAATTCAAGCCAGAACTTACTGACTTAGGTGTTGCTGTTGATGAGTTAGACAGCAGACTGACTGCTGTAGAAGCTGATGTTGAGGGTTTGAAAGCCAGTAAACCTAAAATTACTTTTGGTGCCTGGGGACGTGCTATTTTTGCTCCATGGGTCGAGGCTGATAACGGAGATAGTGTGCCTATACAGACTACATCCTGGGGTTGGGATAATGCTCGTCTCGGTTTTACTCTCAAAGGTGAAAATGAAGATGGGACTGTAGGTGTTCATGTTGATCACAAATATGATGGTGGTGAAACTAATACACACCAGGATCAACAGAAAATATGGGTAAAACCTTTTGATAATCTTACTGTTGAAGTAGGACCATCAGTATTCTATGATACTTTACGTGGTGATTCTGCATATGGTGCCTGGAACTGGTTGCGTTTTAATGAGCAGGACGATGAAGATGTTATCTTTGCTCGTGGTAAAGCAGGTAAAGGAGACCAAAGTATAATAAACCATAATGGCGGACTAGATGAAGGTATATATGCTGGTGCTTTAATTCATTATGACCGTGATGGTTTCCATGCATTTACTTCTCTTGATCAGAGTGATGGTCATCTTAGGGATGAAAATAAAAAAACTTCTGAAACAGAAGAATACGATGATGATTATACTACTAGCGACATGTTCCAACGCGGTCAATATGGTTTTGGCTATGAGATCCCTGGTGTTGGTTTAGTTCGTGCACAGTATATAGGAAAAGTATACTTAGAAGGAACTAGTAATGATCCTACTGAAGATAAGGTTGAGAACTATGGTGTATTTAATGCTGCATTAAAACTTGACAACCTTGCACCTGATTTCACCCTTGATGTTGGTTATTTCCATCCAACTGAAGAGTTTAAAGACACTGGAGATAGTAAACATGGCTATAAACAGTTGAATGCTTATGCTAATTATACTGGTATAGAATCATGGACTCTACATTCTACAGTGCAAACCAAGTTTGATAAAGAAGATGAAAAGGGTGACGAAGATTTAGGTTTTGGGCTGGGTTTTGGAACCGATTATAATTTTGCTGTAGCAGATGGTCTAATGGCTGGCAGCTATACTGTTAATACCGATTTGCGTTATTTTAATGAAAATTGGACTGGATATGACGATTCCATTGGTGCATTAGTTGGTATTTCTAAAAACTATGACAATGGTAAAATTGGTATAGGTCTGGAATACACTAGTACACAATTTGCAGGTGAAGCTGTTACAACGGATACAGAAGAGGCAAATTGGACAATTCCAATTGTTCTTGAGTACTGGTTCTAAGCATTCTAAACAGTACGTAGTGTAGTGATTAAGGTGTTATAGTCTGCTAGAGTAGACTATAACACCTTATTTTTATATTCCACAGTTAAATAATAATAACCTACAAGTCCCTTAAATTGCTCATTCTTAACCCCTAAGCTGCTAAGATGTTTTTAGAAAAACGATGATAGTTTGTTTTTGAAATTATTTATTTCTGTGATATACTAAGATATGGGAATTTTATAAATTGATAGTTATATTTTCTATATAAGTAGCACTTAAATATTACACTTTTCCGTTTCACAATTATATTAAAACAGGTAGGTGAAGATATGATATGTTATCTTATTATTCAGATAAAAACTTTGATATTTTTGAAATAAAAAAATGTCTTAATGTTATACAATCTGAAAAACCCCATTTTCATCATGAATTGTCTATTGCCTTGATTGACAGTGGGGGTACTTCAGCAAGATTTGAGAATAAGACTTATAATTTCACTGCAAAAGATTTAATAATCTTCCCCCCTGGATTGGTTCACTGTTGTAACCCTTATAGTTTAGAAAACTGGGAATTTACGATGGTTTATCTTGATTATGAATGGGTTAAGGGTATATTCAAACTGGAATTTAAGGAAAATGAGGTGTTTAGTTATAAGTTGAGTAAAGGTGAATATTTAAGATTGAAAGAAAATCTCTTGTTTTTAGAAAAGAGGGTTAATTATATAAGTAAGAAAAAATGTTTAATAGCAATATTAAAAAAATATTTAATTCAAAATATGAGAAAATTTAATGATATTAGAAGTGATTTATTAGAAAAAGATAAGGTTAAAAGGATACGGAAATATATTGAGGACAATATTAACCAGAAAGTAACCTTAGATAAATTATCGAATATTTCCGGTATAAGTAAATATCATTTGATGAGAACATTTAAAAAAATGTATAAGGTATCACCACTTACTTATCAGAGGAATCTAAGGTTTAATCTTGCTAAAAAAGGGCTTAAGGAGGGTGGAGATATTTCAAAAATTGCGGTTAGTTTAGGGTATTATGACCAGAGTCATTTTACTAATGAGTTTAAAAAATTTTCTGGGACGACTCCAGATGATTATAGAAAAGAATTTAAGTAGCAAGTTTTTACAATACTATTTCTTTTCAAGGCCCTATAATAAACAAAAAAGGAGTGAACAGGATGGAAAGAGATAGTATAAACGGGTATTTACTGGCTTTTTTTACAATTTTAATCTGGTCAACGACATATATTTTTACTAAAAATCTATTACAGGAGTTAACACCATATGAGATATTGTTTTATAGGTTTGGTTTAGCCTATCTTATTTTATGGGTTATATCTCCTAAATTTGATTTAGATCTAAATCTTAAAAAAGAAGTTTTCTTTTTCACCCTGGGGTTACTTGGTGTAACGGCTTATTATTTATTAGAAAATATAGCCTTGAAATATACCCAGGCCTCAAATGTAGGCTTAATCGTATCATCAATTCCAATGTTTACAGCGGTAATTGCTCATTTTATGCATGAGGATGAATTATTCCATAAAAATATAGTCTATGGGTTTATACTTTCCATGTTCGGTATTTTTTTGGTTATTTTTAATGGTAAATATATTTTAGATTTAAACCCAGTTGGGGATATTTTAGCCCTATTATGTGCAGTAATATTTGCAGTTTATTCTAATCTTTTAAAAAAATTAAATAGTGGTTTAAGGAGGATTCTGATAATACGAAAGATATTTTTTTATGGTTTAATAACAATGATTCCGATTGTAATTTATAATAATATTGAGATTCAGTTCAAAAAATTACTGGATATCAATATCCTAGGTGGTTTTTTGTTTTTAGCTTTACTGGCATCAGTCTTAGCTTTTATTATGTGGTATAAAGCAATTGAGTTACTTGGTACCATAAAGACAAGTAGTTTTATATACCTGGTTCCTTTAATAACAATGGTATCATCATCTATATTTCTAAAGGAAGAGATCAATATTATTATGATTACAGGGGGAGTTTTAATTTTGTTTGGGGTATATTTAAGTGAGCGGAAAACAAGTAGTAGAAAAGGGCAAAAAAATTGGTCTGGGTAATGTTCAATACATTCTTAAGGTTAAGAGCTTTAAAAAAATATGAGATGGGAGAGGGAGAATATTATCTTAAGAAAAACAATTCTAATTTTAGTTTTACTGTTGATTTCTATGATGATTTTATCTGGCTGTGTTAGTTATGATCATCTTAGCAAACACAGTATTACACAGGGAAATGATTTCACAAATTATTATCTGTTTAAAGAGGGTAATGATAATAAAGATAGTTTGATTATATTTATTGGAGGTAGTGGTTATAGCTCTGTTTTGGGCTTAAAGGAATATGGAATATGGAAAACAATCACACTTGCTTATGACTTACAGAATAAGCTGCTTTCTGATTTTGATATTTTAGTTCCAGAAAAAAAGAATATTAAAATGGGGAAAAAGGTTGAAATAAATAATAGATAGCATTTAAAGAATTAGAGGGCATGGCAAAATAAGCCATCATATAATGACTTTTAAAAAATGAAGTTAAAGGTGTTATGGTTATGCAGTTGACTTAATTCGATAACCCTGAAGCCGAGCTAATAAAATTGCTTGTTCTACCGTAATTTCACGGTCTACTGGAAGAACATCAGATTTTCTATATAAATCAGCATTATAGGGTTCCTTTTTTTTCAACATGTTGTATAATGCTGATAGAAGCATTCTTGCAATGGCAATAATTGCTTTCTTATGTCCACGCCGTTTCTTTAAGCGGAGATAACGGTTGCGGATCTCAGGGTGTTTTTCACTTTTAACTACAGCGGTTGCACACTGTACAAGAAGTGGTTTAATGTAACATCCTGATTTAGAAACCCGGACTGATTTTTTCTTACCTGCACTTTCGTTGTTAGTAGGAGTAAGCCCAGCCCAAGAACAAAGATGCTTAGCAGTAGGAAAAACATCCATATTGACCCCTATCTCTGAAATTACACCAATAGCTGAGAAGATGTTTTTAAAGGATGGGGCAGTTAAAATAAGATCAATTTCTTGCTGGTATGGCTTGGCAAGTTTGAGAATAAGTTCTTCTAGATCAGATTTCCGGGTTTCTAAATCCTCATAATGCTGTTTGATAACCTTTAATTTACCAGCCTGTTCCGGTGTAATATAACCGTCAATGGCGAGTTCCAATTCGGGAAGTTTTTTCTTCATGGAACCATGAATTAAGGGCTCAATATCAAAAGAAGTATCAAGAGGATTTTCCAGAATCTTATCTATAATCCTTTGTGAACTTTTACCAAAAGTATCAGAAACGATATTACCTAACTGAATGTTAGAAACGGTAAGACAGTTCTGCAGTCGATTCTTCTCACTTGACATAAAGCAGATCAACTTGAAACGATAACGCATCAGATCACGTAGCTGTCGGATTTGGGCAGGTGGCATAAAACTACCAGCAACAAGATCATGTTTAAACAGGTCAGCAATCCACTTTGCATCTTTCTTATCAGTTTTTTTACCACGGATTGCTTTAACATATTTAGGGTGGGCAAGAACAATATTGCAGGAAGTTTCAAGAACATTAAATACAGGGATCCAGTATTTCCCTGTGGATTCCATGCAGACATCCTTGCAGTCATTATCAAGTAGCCATTGTAACAGCTCTCTCAAACCCTTTGTGTAGGTAGAAAAGCGATGACTCTTGTAGGTGGTAACACCTTTAGAATTAGTGGAAGCTATACAAGCAACCACGAAAGTTTTGTGGACATCGATGCCACAACAAATTTTGTATACGATTTTTAAAGCCATAGGGATTCCTTTCTAAACCAAGAGGTTTTTTAAGAATTATAGGGATGGACAGCATTGACTGATTGCCTAGCGATAAACGAGTATTGTTTATACAAAGATAAGGTTTCGTGCTCGGTGGCACACTTATTTGTGCTTGAAAAGGCAATCTACACATATAATCATTCGGTCACTTCATAAATGAAGCAGCCCACTCACCCCCTCGTGATTTGTAGTTTACTGATATCCCTATGACTTTATTATAAAACAAAATAGCTCAAAGACACAATTTCATAACATTTTGTGCCTTGAGCGCAGCGAAAGGAATGGATATAATCATGAAAATGAAAGAAGGGTTCTGGAAAACTATACCCTGGAACAGCGAGTCTCAACTGCCTCTCTGGTAATTGATAAGTATTTAGAAAATAAGCAATATAAGGAGATTATTTTGCTGGGATTTTCTGAAGGGGGTTATATTTTACCTCGTATATATTTAAATTTAAAAAGTAAAGAGAGGATATCTGGTTTAGCAGTCTTGTCTGCTGGTGGTTTATCCCAGTATAATTCCTTGAAAACACTTAGTGAAAAGGATTATTCATACCCTGAAGGATACAAAAATGAACTTAAGCGTTTAGAAGAAGTGGTGGAAGATATTAAACAAAATCCAGATACTATTGATAAAAGGTATTTAGGTTTACCATATAAAAGATGGTCAAGTTTTATGTTTTATCGTCCTTTAGATGATCTGCTAAAAATAGATATACCGATTTTTATGGGACAGGGTGAGATGGATATGATGTCGGCTGTGGATAGTGCCCGAAGGGTAAAAGAGGAGTTTGTAAAAATGAATAAAGAAAATCTCACTTATATTGAGTATAAGGATAAAGGTCATGGCTTTAATGGGGAATTTGAAACTATTATTAAGGATATAGAGGATTGGTTTAGGAAAGAAATCAGGTAATTTAATATTTATAGTTAAAATAAAAGGAGAGATGTGATGAAGTATAAGTGTGCTTTGTTTGTAGTTGATAACATGGAAAAAGCCAAAAATTTTTATATTGAGATTCTGGGTCAAGAGATTAAATATGATTTTGGGGAAAGTGTAACCTTTGAAGGTGGTTTTGCAATACACGAAAAAGCGCATTTTAGTTATCTACTCGGAGGGTTAGCAATACATAAAAATCCCAATAATTCAGAACTTTATTTTGAGTATGATGACCTTGAACAACTCGAAAATAAATTAGAAAAAGAAAAAGTAGAATTTATTCATCAAGTAAAAGAACAACCCTGGAGACAGAAGGTGTTAAGGTTTTATGATCTCGATAAAAATATTATCGAGGTAGGTGAATCCTTAGAACATCTGGTTTATCGGTTGTGGAATGAAGGGAAGAACTATGAGGAAATAGCTAAAATAACAGATATGGATAATGAATTTGTAGAAAAATCAATCAAAAAATTTTCCAGGAGATAAATATCCCGAAATGCTGTGAGAACGGTATTATAAGCAGGTTAATATGTGAAGGGATAGGAGTGGGATATCTATGTCAATCAGCCTGGCAGTTCCAAATGATATTATAGAGATTATGGAGTTGGTAAAAAGCTGCATTATTGATCTGGAAGCACATAAGATTTATCAATGGAATAAAAATTACCCTACTGTAGATCATTTTGAAGGGGATATAGAAAATAAGTCATTATATATTTTTAAAGATGGGGGAGTAAATCAGGGAATTATAACAATTAATGAAACCCAGCCTCTTGAATATAAAAAACTAAACTGGTTAATTAATGATAGCAGAGTAATGGTTATCCATAGATTAGCTGTAAAACCTATTTTTCAAAGACAGGGGATTGGGCAAAGGCTTATGAATTTTGCAGAAAATTTCGCCTTTAACAATGATTATGATTCAATTAGATTAGATGCCTATAGTGGTAACCCGAGGGCGATCAAGTTTTATGAAAATAGAGGATATAAGAAAATTGGCCAGGTGTTTTTTCCAGGAAGGACTCTCCCGTTTTATTGTTATGAAAAAATAGTTCGCTAAATAGTAGGATATTGTGTGTTAAAAATAACGGTAATTAAGTAGAGATGAGGAAATTATAGAGACCCTCTTGCTGGTTTTGAGCAACATTTTGCAATAAATTCTCCTAAATTAATGTTATTATCTAAGAAATAAATAATTTAGGGGGGAAATGCTATGAAATGTGTAATTCTTATTAATGAGGAACTTCCGTTAGGGCTAATTGCCAATACTTCGGCAGTTTTAGCAATGTCTATAGGAAAAAAATATGATCATATAATTGGTTGTGATGTTGAGGATCAGGACGGGGTTATTCATCCCGGTATTACCCAAATACCTATTCCATTGTTAAAGGGAAATGATGAATTATTAAAAACCATAAGAACGAGAATTTTAAACAAAGAAGTGAATGATGTCTACATGATAGATTTTTGTAATATGGCCCAGAAATCAAAAAACTATGACCAATATATGATCAGGATGAAAGCAACTCCAACAGAAAAATTATCATACCTTGGAATTGGGCTATGTGGTCCTGAAAAAGCAGTGAATAAACTCACAGGCTCTCTTCCTTTATTGAGATAGGTATCCTTAAGATTTTATTAATGATTATATCAATACTTCTCTATTCCAATTTGAACATAGAGGAATTTTATTTGTGATAGATTAAGGTAAAAGTAAATGTCTGGATATAAAGTTATGGTTGTTGATGATGAAAGAGAAATCAGGAGTTAATATCACGTTATTTACAGAAGAACAGACTATTAGATAAATATTCCAGCACACAGTATATATAATTTATTTTCTAAAAATGATATAATATATAAAAAGTTTATTAAAACTACTCTGGATTATAAATTTTTTTCCTGAATGGGAAAGGGGTAATAAGTTGAAGGTATTTCTCACTTTAAAACTAATGATCATTGTTGTCTGTCTAGTATTGGTTAGTGGTATAGTTCTGGGGGAAGGTTCTTTAAGTGGTAAATGGGAGGGTGCGATTGTTGTTGATGGGCAGGAATTAGGTATTACTATTCATTTCAAGGGAGATGTGGATGATTTGCGGGCAAGTATTGATATACCGTTACAGGGGGTTAAGAACTATTCCCTACAAAATATAAAAATGGAGGGTAAAAAAATATATATGGAGCTCCCTTCCCAGGTAACAGGGAAATTCTCCGGTAAATTGCAAGGGGAACAGATTACCGGGGAGTATAATCAAGGTATGGCCAGTGGTGATTTTTACCTACAAAAAAAAGTTAACCAGGGAGTTGCAAAAGAAGAACAGAGTGAGAAAGAATTAACAGTAGAGGAAGTTAGCCTGGAAGTTGATGATGGTGTTCTCTACGGTACTCTACAGCTTCCCGCTGATGAATATCTATTAGAAAGCAAAAAGCACCCTGTGGTATTAATTATAGCAGGTTCTGGTCCTACAGATCGTAATGGAAATTCAATAATTAGTGGAGAAAATAATTCCTTGAAAATGTTGGCAGAAGGACTGGCTGAAGGGGGAATTGCTTCTTTACGTTATGATAAAAGGATGATTGCAGAAAGCTCGGGGATTAATACTTCAGAGCTTAAATTGAGATTTAATGACTTTATAAATGATGCAGTGGGATGGATTAATAAATTGCAACAGGACAAGCGTTTTTCTGATGTGTATGTAATAGGTCATAGTCAGGGTTCACTGATTGGGATGGTTGCTGTACGTCAAAGCAATGCAGACGGATTTATATCTATCGCCGGTCCTGGCAATAATATTGCCCAGATATTAGAGAGACAGTTATCATCTTCTCTGTCCGGGGAACTAAAACAGGAATCTTTTAGGATACTTAATTCCTTAAAATCAGGAGAGACAGTGGCAGATGTTAATCCTAAATTAAATAGTTTATTTCGACCTGCAATTCAACCTTTTTTAATCTCATATATGAAATATGACCCGTCAATAGAAATAGGGAAATTATCTGTTCCTGTATTAATTATTCAGGGTACTAGAGATTTGCAGGTAAGTATTGAAGATGCCCAAAGATTGAAGGAAGCTAATAATACAGCAGAGTTAGTAATTATTGAGGGTATGAATCATGTTTTAAAAGAAGTATCAGCTGATCCAGCTGAAAATATTGCTGCCTATAGTAAATCAGATTTACCTTTAGTTGATGATTTAGTAAAAGTAATTAATGAATTTATTAAGTGATGAGAATTATATTAGGACTGGGTTTGCTAGAATAGGGTTATTATAGAAGGGGGAAGGAATATGGGTAAGTTAATTGATACTAAGTTGAGTGATTTTAAATTAAGATTTGCTGAGATAGGTGATGTCTCCCTAATATTGAGATTTATCAAGGAATTAGCCGAATATGAAAAAATGTTAGATGAGGTAGTAGCAACAGAGGAGGTTTTAAAAGAATCTCTGTTTGAAAAAAGGATAGCTGAGGTTATTATCGGTGAATTTCAGGATAAACCGGTATCATTTGCTTTGTTTTTTCATAATTTCTCTACTTTTCTCGGGAGACCTGGTATTTATCTGGAAGATTTATTCGTAAAACCTGAGATGAGAGGAAAAGGTTTTGGTAAAATAATGCTTTCTTTTCTAGCTAAGCTAGCAGTAGAAAGAAAATGTGGTAGAATGGAATGGTGGTGTTTAGATTGGAATAAACCGTCAATTGATTTTTACAAACATTTAGGTGCAATTCCTATGGATGATTGGACAGTATATAGAATATGTGATGAACAATTAAATACCTTAGCAAATCATTTTGATGAGTAGAGTAGTATTTTAGGTATTTACAAGTCTGAGTTTAAAGATGGAAAATACTTATATAAAGGGGAGAAATTGAAGTATGAAAGAAATATTTCCTGATCCAATTCAGAAATTACCTGAAGCAGATATACCTTTAGATGGAATTAAAGCATATTTGTCTCAGGGGAAAGATCATCAAATTCTTTTTATGAAATTTGAAAAAGATGTAGAATTACCTGAACACTCCCATCAAAGCCAATGGGGGATTGTCCTTGAAGGAAAAATAGAATTAGTTATTGATGGTGAAAGTAATATTTTTGAAAAAGGAGATAGATATTTTATTCCGGCTGGGGTTAAACATCATGGGAAAATATTTGCTGGTTATACTGATATAACTTACTTTCACCAAAAGGATAGATATAAAGTTAAAAAGTAGCTGGTGATAAGTCTACAATTACTATTATAAGAAGGAGAACAAAAAAATGAATAATACAAAAAAATTATATATTCTATGGACAAATGCAGACCCAATTACTTCTGAAAAAATGGTTATGATGTATGCTATTAATAGCAAATTAAATAACTGGTGGCAAGAAGTATCTATCATAGTTTGGGGAGCAACAGCCAATCTTATTGTAGAAAGTGATTTAATACAAGAAAAAATAAAACAGGCCATTCATGTAGGTGTTAATATTTCTGCCTGTAAGGCCTGTGCTGATCAATTAGGGGTGTCAGATACTTTAGTCGAACTGGGGATTGAACTTAAGTATTGGGGAGAAGATCTAACAGAGATATTAAAGGCAAATGAAAAACTATTAAATATTTAAGAGTTAAGAAGAAAGGGGTATTTTACTATGCAGTATCCTGAACCTACTGTCGGGGCGGTAATTTTTAATCCAGATAACAAAATTCTTCTCTGCAAATCAAATAAATGGAACAATAAATTTGTAATTCCTGGTGGTCATATTGAATTAGGTGAAAAAATGGAAGAAGCCTTAAAGCGTGAAATGTTAGAGGAGACTGGTCTTGAAATATATGATATAAAATTAATAAGTTTAAAAGAAAGTGTTTATAGTAAAACCTTTCATGAGGAGAAACACTTTATCTTTATTGACTATATATGCAGAACAGATTCATATCAAGTCGAGTTGAATGAAGAGGCCCAGGCCTATGTATGGGTTTCCTGGAATGAAATTGATGAATATGAGTTGGGGGGATTTACTGAATCCTTATTAAAAGAATTAAGAAAAAAGGAAGAATCTATACATAGAGTAGACATATTATATGATTATTAAGGTGATCTTTTAAAGAACAGTATATCTATGAAGAATTTGGTTTTGAAGCAGTAAATGAAACCAGGGATTTACAGGGGAAATAGATTATTATGAAAGCTGATATATAAAAGGACATTTGTCACACTGCAATTATTAAATGAATAATATATATAAAACTAACAGGGGGTGAGTCATGTGGCAGAAGATGTTAAGGGTAGAAGGCACAGAGGATTTCGCGGTGATAGTTTTATAATTGTTATAATAGTAATTTTGCTATTAATAGGTGTTTTTTAATTTGGTATTAACTTGTAATAAAAATATACTATAAATAATATATAATATTTTATACTAAGTAAATGTGTCACAGGACTTAATATAATATATCAAGGGCTAACCTGTACGGTAGTCCTTGATATTTTTAAATAGAAAAGTGAATTTATGTAAACTATTTATTAATAAATGAACTGTTTGTTATTTTACTATTTAACAGAGGTGATATAGATGAATAAAAGCGAGGTAGTAATAGAGGAGCTATTAGATTTCATTTACCATAGTCCAACATCTTTCCATACTGTAAAAAATTCTGCTGATATACTTAAACATAATGGTTTTTCAGAACTTAAAGCTAATGAAAATTGGTACTTAGAAAGGAATAAAAGGTATTATTTAAATATTAATGATTCTGCACAAATTGCTTTTGTAACAGGTAGTGCAAGTTTAGATAGGTATGGTTTTCGAATAATTGCCTCACATACTGATTCACCAGGCTTTCGTATTAAACCAGAACCTGAAATGCTTAATTTGAAAAAGTATCTAAAATTAAATACAGAGGTTTATGGTAGTCCAATATTAAATACATGGTTAGACAGGCCTTTGGCACTAGCTGGCAGGCTTAGTATTGCTACAGACAATCCCTTTTTTCCTGATACAAAGTTAATTAATGTTAAAAGACCAATTTTAACTATACCCAATCTTGCTATCCATTTAAATAGGGATGTCAATAAAGGTGTGGAGATAAATAAACAAAAAGGGCTTATGCCTTTGCTGGCTATGGTTACTAATAAATTTGAAGAAAAGGACTTCCTGTTTAGATTTCTCGCCAAAGAGAAGGATATCAGGATAGAACAAATAGTTGACTATGATTTATTCCTTTATGAATATGAACGGGGAAGGGTAATGGGAATGAACAATGAGTTTATATCTTCAAGTAGGCTTGATGACCTTGCTCTGGTTTATGCAAGCATTAAGGCTTTAATTGATGTAGAAAGAAATAAGGCCAGTAGAGTTATGATATTGTTTGATAATGAAGAGATTGGTAGTATGACAAAACAGGGGGCAGATTCACCCTTCTTTACTAATGTTTTAGAACGGGTAGCTATTAATCTGGGATATAATAGGGAAGAATTCTTTTGTGCATTGTCTAATTCATTTATGATTTCAGCAGATATGGCCCATGCAGTTCATCCTAATTATAATGAGAAACATGACCCTACAAATAAAAATTATTTGAATAGTGGTCCTGTTATAAAGATTAGTGCTAATCAAAGATATACCTCTGATAGTGATAGCATTGTAGTGTGTAAAGAATTGTGTAGGAGAGCACAAATACCCTATCAGATTTTTGTTAACCGTTCTGATCAGAGAGGGGGCTCTACCATAGGCCCGGTATCTGCAACTCAATTACCTATCAGATCTGTCGATATTGGAAATCCTTTACTGGCCATGCATTCCATTAGAGAACTGGCCGGTGTAGACGATTTTTTAAATATTGTTAAGTTGTTTAATTTCTTTTACGGAATATAAGATAGGGTTATGTTCTGAAGAAGTAGAATTACATAGTAATAAATTTACAAAGATTCCTAAAACATATAGGTATAATTTTGCTGTCTATTATAAAGATTAAGTATATAAATACAAAAAAATTATAAGAGATTAAGTAAAGGAGACTGTAGAAATAGTGAAGCATATTAATAAAACAAAGGATGAATATCAAAAAGTTGTAACAGGAAATCAGGCCCCTACAGCAAAGTTTGCGAATTTTATTAAAGCCTATATTGTAGGGGGATTTTTTTGTGTTATTGGACAGGGGTTATGGCATATCTATATGTTTGCTAATCTTTCTCAAGAAGATGCAGGGGTTTTAAGTACAATTACAATGATTTTTATTGGGGGCTTATTGACTGGAATAGGGGTTTATGATGAGATAGGACAGTTTGCAGGTGCAGGTTCAATAGTCCCTGTAAGCGGTTTTGCCAATGCAATGGTGTCACCGGCAATGGAGTTCAAACAGGACGGGTTGATTCTGGGATTAGGTGCCAAGATGTTTGATGTTGCAGGTCCGGTGCTGGTTTATGGAATGGTGTCTGCATTTGTAATAGGCTTATTAAAAACAGTATTAGGGGGATAAATAATATGGCTGAAAAATTACAGGGTCAAACAATAAGTTATAAAAACCCACCACATATTATAGCCCATGGTTCTATAGTCGGTCCAGAAGAGGGGAAAGGTCCACTGGGAGATAGTTTTGATCTGGTTTGTGAAGATGTAAAATGTGGGGAAAAAACCTGGGAAAAGGGAGAGAAGAAAATGGTTGCTGATCTTATTGAACTTACTCTCGGTAAAGCCTCAATCTCAGCTTCAGATGTAGATTTTCTAATAGCAGGTGATCTGTTGGACCAAATAATAACTGCTAATTTTGTTTCCCGGGATTATGATATCCCTTTTCTTGGCATTTATGGGGCTTGTTCAACAGCGGTTGAGGCTTTAGCATTGGGGAGTATGAAGATGGATGGTGGGTATGCAGATTGCATACTATGTTTTGCCTCAAGTAATTATCAGACAGCAGAAAGACAATTTAGGACACCATTGGAATATGGGGTCCAGTATACAGGTAATAATCAGTGGACAGTTACAGGGGCAGGTGCATATCTTTTGGGGTGGATAGGTGGAAAGGTCTGGATTACCCATAGTACTATTGGTAAGGTGATAGACCTGGGTATTAAAGATGCTAATGATATGGGAGCTGCTATGGCCCCGGCAGCAGCAGATACTGTTTTACAGCACTTTACTGATTTAAATAGAGGACCGCAGGATTATGATATGATTATAACGGGTGATCTAGCAGGAGTAGGGAAGAAAATTTTGGCCAGTCTATTAGAAGAAAAGAATATTAAAACCGGGAATAAACTTCAGGACTGTGGAGCGATGATTTTTGGTGGTAAGAAGAAATATGGGGCTGGTGGTAGTGGATGTGCAGCATCTGCTGTTATAATAGGTAGTGTAATTATACCACAAATTATAAGTGGAAAATTAAATAGGGTTCTGGTTATTGGAACAGGTGCATTACTGAGCCCCTTAAGTGTTTTGCAGAATGAATCGGTTCCAGGGATAGCCCATGCAGTAGTAATAGAAAAGATACCAGAGGAGTGATAGGATTGGGTAATTATTTTACAGCCTTCTTAATTGGTGGATTAATCTGTGGATTGGGTCAGGTTTTTCTGGATAATACAAAATATAAACCTGCCCACTTATTGGTTGCTTTAGTAGTCCTGGGTGCGGTTTTTACTGGTTTAGGGTGGTATGAACCACTAATAAAGTTTGCTGGTGCAGGTGTAACTATTCCTGTTTCAAATTTTGGTAATATCCTGACTAAAGGTGTTTTACTGGAAGCAGGAAGAGATGGTTTATTGGGTTTGTTTAAGGGTTTACTTGAAGTTGGTAGTGCGGGAATAAGTGCTTCGGTTATTATTGCTTTTTTTATGGCTGTTATATTTAATCCTAAGGCTTGAGTAGTAATATATTTTAGCCGTAAGATAAGATATTTATTTTTAGATATTAATAGGTATAATAGGGTTATATAAGTTATTAAACAATTTATATAAGCAGTATTATGAAATTGGAAAGGGAAGGGAGAACTAATATTATTGGTTTCTTAAAGTACAAACATAAGGATTTTGTAAATAAAACCTCTATCAAGATTAAGTCTGGGATAGGGGTTTTTTCTTGACATTGGTAGATAAAAATGTTATAGATAGATGGACAGAAAAAATATTAAGGGGGTAAATTATATTATGATCTCTTAGTGATAATTTTGGTAAAATTGGCAGAAAAAGTTAAATATATAAAAAATATATATTAGGAAAGGATAATGATAGTTTTATTATGGAAGATAACATTGTATTAGAAGAAAAACCAATTAAAACATCTTTTTATTATGGTTGGATTGTATTAATAATTGCAGCTTTATCTTACTTTTTTTCTGGCCCAGGTCAGACATATTCTATTTCAATTTTTATTGATCATTATATTGATAAATTTAACTGGAGCCGGTCTTTGATCTCCAGTCTTTATTCAATGGCTACCCTGGGTTCAGGTTTAATTATGACAGGGGTTGGTAGGTACATAGATAAACTCGGCCAGCGTAAAATGTTAACGATTGTTTCTTTTGTTTTTGGTCTGGCCTGTTTCTGGATGAGTAGTATTTTCAACCCAATTATGATCTTTATAGGTTTTTTATTTTTACGTTTATTAGGTCAGGGTTCAATGACTTTAATTCCACAGACACTAATACCACACTGGTTTAAAAACAAAAGGGGATTTGCCTTAAGTATAATGGGGCTTGGAGGTGTTATTGCTTCCAGTTTGTTGCCTCCTTTAAACAACTGGATGATAGGGAGTCTGGGATTGAAATTCACCTGGTGGTTCTGGGGTATTCTACTTATTTTCTTAATGACTCCACTGGGATGGTTTTTTATTCGCAACAAACCAGAGAATATAGGTTTAACACCTGATGGTGTTGAAAAAGGTGATTTTAGAGCAAAGATAACTCCCCGGGTTTATATGAGTAATGACCCATGGACTTTAAAACAGGCAATGACTACCCGGGCATTCTGGTTTATGATTTATTGTATTGTAGTGCCTTCACTGGTTAACACAGGCTTAACTTTTCATATGGTATCTATAGTTACTGAAAAAGGTTTTTCATCAGGTTTTGCTGCTTATATTTTAAGTATTTCTGCAATAATACGTTTACCAATTACTTTTTTAGCAGGCTATTTGTTAGATAGGATAAGGGTTCATATCCTTAAAGCTGTAAATTTTTTTCTTCTGGCAGGGGCATTATTTTTAATCTTACAGGCTGATAGTAAAATTACCTTAATAATATATGCCCTGGTTCATGGTGTATTTATGGTTTTTGATAATGTAAGTACTGGGGTGCTCTGGCCGAATTATTTTGGTAATAAGTATTTGGGGAGTATACGTGGATTTACGATGACAGCGATAGTAATAGGTTCATCATTAGGTCCTCTGCCTTTTGGTATAGCCTATGATCATTTTGGCGGCTATAAGGAGGTAATGATTATTACGATGATTTTACCAATACTTGCTATCATAGCAGCATTTGTTTCTCCGCCACCAGAGTATACGGCAGAAAAGGGTGAAAAATAAAAAATGGATTGTAAAATATGTAATAATAAGATACTTGACAGATTGGAATTAGAGTCTGTATATTATTATTGTCCCAAATGTAATCTAATCTTCATAGATGAAGTCTCAATTCTTGATAGTATTGAAGAAAAAAGTAGATATGAAGAACATGAAAACGGCCATGAAAATAAAGGCTATGTAAGAATGTTTGAGATTTTTATTAAGCAGGTAATTGAACCATATATAAGTAAGACCGGATTAGTACTGGATTTTGGCTGTGGTCCAGGACCTGTTCTGGGGGATCTTTTAAAAGAGAGGGATTTTACTGTTGAACAATATGATCCTTATTTTTTTCCAGAACGGGTTTTTGAGGGTAAAAAATATGATTTAATTACATCTACAGAGGTATTTGAACATTTAAAAGACCCTCTTCAGGAAATGGATAAGTTATATGAACACCTTAAAAAAGATGCTTATCTGGCTATCATGACCTCTTTTCATCCAGGTGTTGATGACTTTGCAGACTGGTGGTATAAAAGGGATCCTACCCATATTACCTTTTATAATAGTAATACTTTTAAAGAGATTGCCAGGAAATATAATTTGGAGATAGTATTTGAAGATAGAGATAAATATTGTTTGTTAAAAAAAAGATAGAACTAATACAGACCTCCAGGCTATTTTCTGGAGGTTTGTATTAATCTCAGGGTCCTGAATCCTAAAATTCCGGGAAAAATATTGCAATCCTGCTTTTAATTTTCCATTTGCACCTCCGAACTTTTCCTGGAGCATAGTGGCATAAATGGGATTGATTTGGTCGATTTTCACATGAGATATATTAATTTGCTGGTTTCTGTATTAAACTATAGGATAATGTATAGGCTATACATACATAGTAAATTATTGGGGGTTCAATAATGAAGATAATAATTGAAGTGATTTTGCAGACCATCCTGGCTTTTTTTGCTATACTTTTTTTTACCAGATTAATAGGAAAAAAACAGATAGCAGAGTTGACCTTTTATGATTATATAAATGGCATTACCTTTGGCTCGATTGCTGCTACACTGGCAACTGATATATCACAAAAGACGTGGCAGCATTTTATTGGTTTATTGCTCTTTGCAGCTTTGACATTTTTAATGCAATATATAACCTTAAAAAATAGAACTGCCCTTAAGGTTATTGAAGGTGAGCCCACAGTTCTGATACATAAAGGGAAGATTTTAGAAAAAAACATGAGGGAAACAAGAATAAATATGGAGGATTTACTATCTGAGTTAAGATTGAATAATATTTTTGATATTAGAGATGTGCATTATGCTATTCTGGAGACAGATGGGAAATTGAGTGTTCTGCCTAATGCTGATAAAAAACCACTTACTCCCAGTGATATAAAACAGCCCGGTCAGGAGGAAGCAGTCAATTCGGAACTTATAGTAGATGGAAAGATAATTAAACAAAATATAAAGCAGCATGGACTAAATAGTAAGTGGTTAAGGGAACAATTGAAAAACAATAATATTGAGAAGGTAGAGGATGTTGTTTATGCTGCCTATAATCCTATAGATGGTAGTCTATATTTTGACCTTAGAGAAGATAAACTGGGCAAGGATAAATTAGATATAAGTGATATAGAATAACTTATAATTTTTCTTTTTTATATAAGTAGTAAAGTATAGCAAAGGAAAAGATGATAAAGAGAATAGTAGATAAGAATTTCAAAAAAATATCCATAGTAAAGCCTCCTTTGATGATGACTTTTTCTTATTATACCTAGTTTTTTATATTTGATACTTGTAAAAATAAAATTAAGTATTATTATAGATCATAATCTTTTTGATTATGATTTTTTTATACAATAAACGTTATTACAAATTTTTTAATTTGTTTTTAATCTAATCTTGTTATAATTTCTATAAAGTTATTTTATGTATATTCAAGGAGGGATGGTCTTGTATATAAAGGATTTTATGATAAGGAATATGACCTCTGTTTGTGATTGTGATACATTAGAATATGCTATTGAGTTGATGCAGAAAACACAGATGACCGTATTACCTGTAGTAGATAAGAAAAATATATATTTAGGTAGTATTTATAGTAGAAATCTACTTAAGAATATCTTGCCAGAGGAATATGGCTATCTGGAAAGTGCTCGATTATTACATAATGTAAATCAAGCTGCTAATAATTTGCATGAAATACGCAGGAAATTAGTTAAAGATTATATGTCTAAAAAAGTGATTGCCCTTAAGGATTCAGATGAGATGAAACATGTAGCCGAGATAATGTTAAAAAATAAGGAGTCTGTTTTATTTATCACCAATGAAATTGGTAGACTGAGGGGTTACATTAATAGAGGGGATTTGCTTTATTATTTGTTGAAAGCAGGTGAATAGATTAGATGAGTAGTTTAAAATCAGTAGAAGACCTACAAGGACTACAAGACTGGTTTGTATTAAATGGGGTCGGTGATATTGACCTATATATAATTGCTCTATTAATATTTCTGGCTATGTTGATAGTTCTATTAGTAAAAAAAATGCACATTCCCATTGTAGTTGGTTATGTTTTTCTTGGCATGTTGTTAAGTGTAAGTGTTATCAACTGTTTGCCTTTTTTATCGGCTGAGGTTAAAAGATGGTATGCCTTTTCGGTTGAGACATTTGACTATATACCAGACCTTGCCCTGGCTTTTATAGCTTTTACAATAGGAAGTGAGTTATCTATTAAGATCCTTAAAAGTTTAGGAAAAAAGATTATTTTAATAGTTTTTTTTGAATCAATAGGTGCTTTCCTGTTAGTTTTTCTAGCCTTATTGTCAATAGGCCAACCATTTTATCTGGCAATAATCTTAGGTGCTATTGCTTCAGCTACGGCTCCAGCGGCAACGGTTATGGTTTTAAAGGAATATAATGCCCAGGGTCCACTGACATCAACTTTGTTAGCTGTAGTAGGGATTGATGATGCCTTGGCTCTTACTTTATTTAGTTTTGCTGAACCTATTTCATTAATTAAAATTTCTGGTACTGGTAGTTTATCACTGAGCAATGCCTTTTTTATACCTTTATGTGAAGTATTAGTCTCTGTTCTTTTAGGGGGAATTATTGGATTTATTTCTATTAAATTAATAGTTAAGTATGAAGATAAAACTAAAAAAATATTAATTCTGGCAGCAACGGTAATTGGAACTTCTGCTATTTCAGTAATATGGGGGATATCTCCTTTAATTAGTAATATGGCAGTTGGTTTTTCCTATAGAAATTTTGCTAAAAAAAACCCTGGTATAGCAGAATACTTAGAGGTTTTTACAATCCCACTCTATGCCATGTTCTTTATCTTAGCAGGTACTAAAATCAGGATCATGGCTGTCAGTTCAATAGGGTTTTTAATAATGGCATTAGTTTATACCCTGGCCCGCATGATTGGCAAAGTAGGTGGGGCTTCTTTAGGGGCTTATCTGGCAGATGCTGAACCAAAGATAAAGAAATATATTGGGATGGGATTATTATCTCAGGTTGGTGTAGCGGTAGCCCTAGCATATACTGTTCAAAAAGACTATGCTGCTTTTCCGAAGATAGGATTGATGGTCTTTAATATACTTTTATTTACGACTGCTTTAACTGAGGTTATTGGTCCATTAATGACCAAATATGCTGTGATTCATAGTGGTGAAGCCAGCAATTAATTTATAGTTTTACACTATACCATTTTGAAATTTTAAAGGAGTATGAATTTTAATGAATGATAAAAAAACAGAACAATTACAGATTAATTTACCAGTGGAAATAAAGGAATGCTTGTTAAAACAAGCAGTAAGTAAAGGAATGTCTAATGATGAATTTATTAATAAAATATTAGCTGATTATGCAGAAAAACACAAGGACGAGAACGTTGATAATCTTCTTAACAATGAGAAAAGTGAATATAAAGAAATTATTGATGAACTACTTGAAATACTGCGTAAATTTTAGTTTAATTATAAATAAAATACCAGTATTATTTAAGGGTGTGTTAAAAAATGCGTATTTTACTTGTTGAAGATGAAGAGGATTTAGCTGTTACTATTCAAAAAAGATTAGTGAGTGAACATTTTATAGTTGATATTGCTTATAATGGGGAAGAGGCTATTGATCAAACTATAGCAAATGATTATGATTTGATAATATTGGATATTATGTTACCAGAAAAGAGTGGTTTAGAGGTTCTTGAAGAATTAAGGGAATGGGAAGATAATACCCCTGTTTTAGTTTTAACAGCCCGGGATAGTTTGGAAGACAAGGTTAAAGGCTTAAACATGGGGGCTGATGATTATCTAACAAAACCATTTGCTTTTGAAGAACTACTGGCTAGAATTAAGACCTTATTGCGGAGGGGGGTGCGAGAAAATAGTAATGTAATAAAAAATGGTAACCTGGTAGTAAATACGGTTGAATATCAGGTCTACAGAGGAGATAAAAGGATTGATTTAACCTCTAAAGAATATTCTCTCCTGGAGTATTTATTGCGTAATAGGGGATATCCTTTGACAAGGGGGCAGATAGAAGAACATGTCTGGGGTTACATGAGTGGCAATAATTCAAATGTTGTCGATGTTTATATACGTTTTCTTAGGAAAAAAATAGATGATGGGTTTTCTGAGAAGTTGATAGAAACAATACGGGGCAAGGGCTATAGAATGAGGGTAATCAAAGATGAAAAATAGGGATGTCTATAAACGTATTTCTTTAAAATCTATTCTGACCATCTGGTATATGTTGATACTTTTGCTTGTCTTAACTATTTTTAGTCTATTTTTATATTTTCATATGAAAAGCGAATTATATCAGGAAGTGGCCAGTTTTTTGCAAATTGAGGTAGCTAGTATTAATAATGAGTTAAAGGAAGAGAATATAGAGGAACAGCAATTTGTTGATCTATTTAAAAATTTTGATAACAAATATAGTACCCTGGCATTTTATAGTGAATCAGGCCGCTTACTTTTAGGTGATTTGGAAAATAATATTATAAAGAGAAAGATTACAAGTTCTTCCTTTTATAAAATTGTAATGGGCTCAGAGTATAAGTGGGCTATTATCTGTAAACCACGGATTGTTAAAGGAGAGATAGTCGGTTATACAGTATTGGCCAGGTCTCTAATCCATGAGGAAAAAACCCTGAAAAAATTACTTGCGATTATATTCTTCGGTTTACCATTAACATTATTAATTGCCAGTGGTGGAGGATATTTCTTGGCCAGACGGGCACTCTTACCGATAGATAAAATATCTCATACTGCAAGAAAGATTAGTCATAGTAATCTTTCACGTAGAATTGAAATGGGTACAGCAAATAATGATGAAATTGGCCGGCTATCAAATACACTCAATGAATTATTAGCAAGATTAGACAAGGCCTTTTACCGACAAAAACAGTTTACGGCAGATGCCTCACATGAACTGCGTACACCTGTTGCTGTTATCCGTGCTCAGGTCGAGGAGGTATTAGATAAGAAAAAAGTTACTAAGGAGGAATATCATGAAGTATTAATTGCCATCAAGAAACAGGTTGAACATATGGCTAATATGATTAGTCAAATGTTAATGTTGTCCAGGGCCGATGATAATCAAAAAAATTTAGAAAAAGAAGCCTTTGATTTAGACTTCTTAATTGATGTCCTTATTGAGGAAATGGAGAGTATTGCTCAATCCAAAAATATTGTGCTAAAGAAGGAGGTAGTAACTAAACCACTAATAATTGAGGCTGATATGAGTTTAATTACACAATTATTATTAAACCTGATAGATAATGCTATAAAATATAGTTACCCAGATGGAATAATTATTATTAAGGCTAATATGATGATGAAATATGTCAAGATTGATGTAATTGATCAGGGACCTGGTATACCAGCAGAACATCTGCAAAGTATATTTGAACGTTTTTACCGGGTAGATAAATCCAGGTCAAGGAAAGAGGGAGGAAGTGGTTTGGGTTTATCTATTTGTCGTTGGATTGTGAAAGCTCATAAGGGGAAAATAACAGTGGATAGTCAAGTAGGTAAAGGGACTAGCTTTTCGGTTTATTTACCAAAATAATAAATTGTTGAGTATTTGTTATATTATATTTAGGGATTTCCTTTTTTAACAGCCACATTGAAAAATATTTTTTCAATCATATAGATTAAAAGTTGCCGAACGTAGTGAGGTTAATTCAAAGGGGTGTGATTACTTTTGCAGGAAGAGTTAATTGAGAAACTTATCAATATTGAAGAAGATGCCAGAAAATTGAAAGCAGAGGCAGAGGATGAAATTGATAAACTTGAGCAAAAATATCAAGAGCGCATGTCGCGTGAAGAAAGGGTAAGGATTAGAGAAGCCAAAAACAAGGGGGAAAAATTACTTGGAGATACGGTTGAAGAAGCTGTTAAATATGCAAACAGGGTAAAAAAAGAGTCAGAGAGAGAAATAGGTGAGAATGAAGAGAGATATTCAAAGATAAAGGATTCATTACTTAATAAATATTTTAAAATAATAACTGGGAATAAGGGTGTATAAAATGGGATTAGCTGTGCAATATCCGGTAATAAATGCTAAAATCAGGGCCTTAATAAGTAAAATGCTGGATAATGAAGATTACCGTAATATTATCAAGCTATCTTCTGTTCAGGATATCTTTAATTATTTATATAATAATACCTATTATCATGATAAACTTGCAGAGTTATTTGGGGTTGAAATCCACAGGAGGAGATTTGAATCTACTTTAAAGAAAACCTTTATAGATGATTACCATGTAATAATGAGGTTTTTGAAATCAGGTAGTAGGGATTTCTTTAAGCAATTTTTTGCTAAGTTTGAAATTGAAGATATTAAAATGTTATTACGGACAATTCTAATTGAACATGATGAGGAATACTTAAAAGAAGGTTTAATTTATCTAGGAAATATTGGGGAAATAGACATTAAAAGTCTTACGGCTATTAAATCCTACCAGGACCTGTTGACAGTTTTTGAGGATACAATCTACTATAATGTTCTTAACAGATTTGCTGATAGATATGAGAGAGACCGCAATCTATTTCCGGTAGAGATGTCTCTTGACTTTCAGTATTTTTCCAGGCTTGAAGAGTTGGGGAAAAAATTAGGGGGTAGTGATTATAGGTATATCGAGGATTTGATGGGGACGGAAGCTGATTTATTAAATATACAGTGGATATATCGAATTAAGAAATACTATAATCTATCTTCCGGTGAAATATTGAACTATCTTATTCCATTTCATTATAAAATTAGCAGGGATAATTTTAAAAAGATGAGCCAGGTAGTTAAAGCTACTGATATGGAAAAATATATTAGATATAATAAATACCAAGAAGTATTCAAAAAAGCCATATCAGGTAATAGTGATATATTTGGAAAATACTATTTAGCTTTCTTATTAAAAAAGTCAATTAAAGTAAAATCTACTAGTTTTTTTAATATAGGTAATATTATCGCCTATTTAATTATTAAGGAATGTGAGATAAGGGATATTATTACTATAGTTGAAGGGGTTCGCTATTCCCTGCCAACAGATAAGATAAAAGAATATTTGATTAGGGATGGTGTTTAATGAATGGCTATTGCTGCAGTAAAAAAATTTCAGATAGCTGGTTTAAAAAAAGAGATTGACTTGATCTCCAGGGAAATAATTAAAAATGATCATATTGAACTTATTGCAAGAGAGAGTTCAACCAAAAATTTCAAGTCTTATCTTAGAAATAACCCCTATATAGATTTGTTAAATGAAATAAAGGAGATAATGGATATATTAAAAATTAATAGTAGTAACTCTGGGATAGAGTTTGCTGACTTTAACAATTTAAATCTTGAAAATATAAAAAAATATATGAAACCCCTTAGGAAAAGAATTAATAGATTAGAGCGCCTGGAAAAAAAATTTGATCAGGAAGAAAATAGATTGAAGAATCTTAAACATCATGTCTATCTGATGAGAAATATGGATATTGACCTGGGTGAATTAAAGGAATTATCATATATTTCATTGATATTTGGAAGTATCAATAAAGAGGGTTATCATCGTCTTATTGAAAATATAAATGACCTGCCTATTCTTGTTTTAGAGGTAAACCGGGATGATGAAAAGGTTTGGTTTTTTACCTTTACTAAAAAAGAGCATCATGAAAAGGCCTTAAATATCCTTAAATCCGCTTATTTTGAACAGATTAAATTGCCCCCTAGGGTTAAAGGACAGCCTAGATATATTTTAAAGAGAATAGAGCATAGGTTAGGTAGAATAGCTATTTTGCGTGAACAGATAGCCTTAGAATATAAGAAAATGAGCCACCGCAGTTCAGAACAATTAATTACTTATCTAGCACATTTAAAGTTTTATAACAAAATTAAAGAAATAGCTAATCAGTATTATAGTGAATCAGAGCATATATTTATTTTGACTGGTTGGATTAGTGCCTATCATGAAAATGATTTTGCAGAAGAAATAAAAAGTAAATATAAAAATGTGCTTTATTTTAGTAAGGATATTTCTCCAAAGAGCGAGGAAAAGCCGCCAACAATTATGAAAAATCCCGCCTGGGTTAAACCCTTTGAATCTCTGGTAAAACTCTATGGTGTTCCTGCTTATAATGAAAAGGACCCTTCATTATTCCTGGCAATCACGTATATTCTTATGTTTGGTATGATGTTTGGGGACCTGGGACAGGGTTTTGTTTTTACATTCCTAGGGTGGTTAATATATAGTGGTAGATTATCTATAAGCAGTAGAGATAATTCTTATTTGTTCATAAGTCTTGGGATTTCCTCAATGTTCTTCGGTTTATTATATGGTAGTATTTTTGGTATGGAAGATATTATACCGGCATTATTGATCAGGCCGATGGATAATATTATGACCTGGTTAGGTATAACAGTAATTTTAGGTATAATATTGTTGATTATAAGTATGTTGTTTAATCTTAGTAATTCATATCAAAGAAAAGACCTGGCAGAGGGTGTTTTTTCACGCAATGGTTTTAGTGGTTTGTTTTTCTATCTCTTTGCCTTAGCATCACTGGCATCTTTATTGATGAGAGGGAAATTGATTTTTTCACCATTACTCACCTTTGTTTTATTGATAATTCCTTTGCTGATGATATTTTTTAAAGCCCCCTGGCAAGTATGGTTAAGGGAGAGGGTTGGGTTATTCCTGGAAAGACATTAGAGTATTTTCTAGAGTCTTCTTTTGAATTATTTGATACACTATTAGCCTATATGAGTAACACTATTTCATTTGTCAGGATAGGTGCTTTTACCTTAAATCATGTTGGTTTATCAATGGCAGTTATAATTTTATCAGAAATGATGAGTAAAAATATAAGTAGTCTATTGATTTTAATAGTAGGTAATCTTGTAATAATGGGATTGGAGGGTTTAGTTGTAGGGATTCAGATCCTTAGGCTTGAATTCTTTGAACTCTTTGGTAAGTTTTATCGTGGGGATGGAAAAGAATTTGCCCCAGTTAGAATTAATGATTGATGATTTGCATTTATTTATATTAAAAAACTATAAGAAAAGGGGAGTTTAAAATGACAACAGGATTAATTATTGGTTCTTTAATTTTACTGGCAGTCTTAGGTGGAGGTTTTTCTGTCTATAAGTTTAGGGTAAGGTGGTTTAGATCTGCTTATTTTGCTTTTAATATCACCTTATTAGTCTTCTTATTTTTCTGGGGAGTTAGTTTGGCATTTCCACATCTGGTTTATGCAGCTGAGGCTAATGAAACAGTTAGTTCTGGTAATAGTTTGGGTTATCTTGCTGCTGGTCTATCTGTGGGTATTGCTTCAATTGGCGCTGGGATTGCAGTTGGTATTGCTGGTTCTGCAGCAATTGGTGCTATTAGTGAAAAACCAGAGATATTGGGTAGGGCACTTATTATTATAGGACTGGCTGAAGGTATTGCTATTTATGGTTTGATTATATCTATTATGATCCTAGGTAGGTTATAGGTGTAAAAAATGAAGATATTTTGTATTAGTGATAATATAGATACCAATATTGGTCTGCGCTTAGTAGGAGTAGATGGGGTAGTTGTTCATGGGAAAGAAGAGGTAATAGAGGTAATTAACACTGCGAGAAATAATAGAGATATCGGTATACTGCTTATTACTAGAAAACTTGCTAAATTGGTTCCTGATATCATAGATGATTTAAAATTGTCAGCTAATTTACCTCTTATTATTGAAATACCTGATCGGCATGTAAAAAAAGATGAAGATAATGAATATATCACTAGATATGTCAGGGAGTCAATTGGTATTAAAGTATAGAAATATATTGGGGTGTATGCCTATGGATATTGAAAAAAAAGTAATGACAATAAGAGGGGAGATTATAGATGAAGTAAAGGAAAAAAAGGAAAGACTTCTCCTTCAAGAACAAGAAAAATGGGATCAAGAATACAGAGATTTTCAGGATAGACTTAAGGGAAAGGAAGAAGAAATAGAACTTTATTATCAACAGGAAGCCCAGAAAAAGCGGGAACAGATAATTTCAAGGGCCATTTTAGATAGAAAAAAAGCCTATAGAAATAATATAGATGAATGTATTGCTAGATTTAAGAAAGAACTGAGAAAACAACTTGAGTCATTTCGAACAAAAACGGAATACATGAAATTTCTACTTGATTCTATTAAAGAAAGTATCAAATTATTAGAGGGTAGCAGTTTTATTATAAATATGAGTAAAGAGGATATTACTCTAAGTGAAAACTTAGTTAAGGAATTAGCAGAGGAATTACCTGATTATCGTTTTACAATCAAAGAAAATCAAACAGCTATGTCAGGTGGTGTGATTGTTAAAACCAGTGATGGTAATGAAATAGTGGAAATTACCTTTGATAGTTTGATTAAAGGTTATCAGGAGAAGATAGCATTGGAGATACAGGAGAATGTTTTTTTACAGTCTAAGGCTAGGAGTTGATGTTAGAAATGGAAAAACAGGGAGAGATTTCTTATGTAAATGGGCCTGTTATTAAGGCGAGTAATATGACGGGTTATTTGATGAGGGAATTAGTATATGTTGGCGAATCACAACTAATAGGTGAAATAATTGAGTTGGAAGGAAATAATGCTACAATTCAGGTTTATGAAGAAACAACTGGTATGAAACCTGGGGAGCCTATTTATTCGACAGGGAGACCTCTATCAGTTCAATTAGGCCCGGGTATTATTGGCAATATTTTTGATGGAATACAGCGACCTTTACCAGATATAGTAAAAAAAACAGGTCCCTTTATAGCCAGGGGCACAAATGTCAATTCCCTTGATTTAAAGAAGGAATGGGATATTAGTTTGCTGGTAAAACCTGGAGACAGTCTGAACCCTGGTCAGGTAGTTGCTGAAGTACAAGAAACCAGTGCTATTGTACATAAAATAATGGTTCCTCCAGGTCTTAAAGGTGTAGTGAAAGAGCTTGTACCAGATGGTAGGTATACTGTAGAACAGGAAATTATTATTCTGGAAGGAGAAAATAAGGAAAGAGATGCAATAAAATTATATCAGGAATGGCCTATTCGTCAACCTCGTCCATATTATGAAAGGTTAAGAATAGGACAACCACTACTTACCGGACAGCGGGTATTTGATACCTTTTTCCCTTTAGCTAAGGGTGGTACGGCGGCAATACCTGGTGGCTTTGGTGCTGGAAAAACAATGACCCAGCATCAATTAGCTAAATGGTCTGATGCAGACTTGATTATCTATGTTGGTTGTGGAGAAAGAGGGAATGAAATGACAGATGTTTTAGAAGAATTCCCTGAATTGGAAGACCCTGCTACCGGTAAATCGATGATGGAACGAACTGTTTTGATAGCCAATACTTCAAATATGCCGGTTGCTGCTCGTGAGGCTAGTATATATACTGGAATTACCCTGGCAGAGTATTACCGTGATATGGGTTTTAATGTGGCCTTAATGGCTGATTCTACTTCACGCTGGGCAGAGGCTTTACGGGAGATATCAGGAAGATTAGAGGAAATGCCAGCTGAAGAGGGTTTTCCTGCTTATTTACCAACTAGATTGGCTGAATTTTATGAAAGAGCAGGTTATGTTAAAACCCTTGATCAACAGCGGGAGGGATCCATTTCATTGATCGGGGCTGTTTCACCACCAGGTGCTGATTTTTCTGAACCTGTTACCCAGAATACTAAAAGATTTGTTCGCTGTTTCTGGGCCCTTGATAAATCACTAGCCAGCTCCCGCCATTTTCCGGCTGTTAGCTGGTTGGAGAGTTATAGTGAATATTTGGATGATTTAAAACCCTGGCTGCAGAAAAATGTAAGTGAAGATTGGTTAGAATTAAGAAATAGGGCAATGACTTTACTTAAAGAGGAAGCCAGGCTACAGGAGATAGTAAAATTAGTAGGTGAAGATGTCCTGCCAGATAATCAACGATTAACACTGGAGATTGCCAGGTTAATTAAGGTAGGCTTCTTACAACAAAATGCCTTTAGTAAAATAGATCGTTACTCTACACCAGAGAAACAATACTGGATGTTAAAAATTATTTTATATCTTTATGATCAGGCCTTACCATTAATAAAAAAGAACATTCCAGTGAGTAAATTAAAAGACGAACAATTATTTAGTAAAATAATGAAGATGAAAGATAGTATTCCCAATGATAAAATAGAAGAATTCAAAAAGTTAAAAAATGAGATAGAAGGTTTTTATCAAGGAATATGGAATAACTACCAGAGTTAGTGGGGGATTAACAATGTTAATAAAAGAATATAGTGGTTTAACACAAATTAATGGCCCTCTTGTGATTGTTGAAGGTATAGAAGATGTGGGATACGATGAAATGGTTGAAATAACTTCTCCTACAGGAGAGACTAGAAAAGGTCGGGTTTTACAGGTGAGTAATCATAGGGCTGTGATTCAGGTTTTTGAAGGTACAAATGGTTTAAATATTAATGAGACAAGGATAAAGTTTTTACAGCATCCCATGGAAATACCTTTGTCAAAGGAGATATTAGGTAGGGTGTTTAATGGTGTGGCAGAACCCCTTGATCAGGGTGGACCTGTTTTTGCTAAGGAAAAATATAATGTAAATGGGGAGCCAATTAATCCCTTTGCCAGAAAATATCCGCGGAATTATATCCAAACCGGTATTTCAGCTATAGATGGCTTAATGACTTTAATTCGCGGTCAAAAATTGCCTATCTTTTCTGGAAATGGTCTGCCACATAATCAATTAGCTGCTCAAATTACCAGACAGGCTAGACTAGGTGATCAGTTGGAAGATTTTGCTGTAGTATTTGTTGCTATGGGGATTAAACATGATGAGGCAGATTATTTTGTTAAGAGTTTTGAAGATAGTGGTGTTTTACAGAATGTAGTAATGTATATTAACTTAGCTGATGATCCCTCTGTAGAACGTATTATTGCCCCACGGGTTGGTTTGACTGCTGCTGAATATCTTGCTTTTGAAGAAGATATGCATATACTTGTTATTATGACAGATTTGACAAGTTATTCTGAAGCCCTTCGTGAACTTTCTTCAAGGAGGGGGGAGGTTCCGAGTAGAAAGGGATATCCTGGTTACCTATATAGTGATTTAGCTGGTTTATATGAACGTGCTGGTATGATCAAGGGTAAAGAAGGCTCTATTACTCAGATTCCAATACTTACTATGCCTAATGATGATATAACCCACCCTGTTCCCGATTTGACAGGATATATTACAGAGGGTCAGATAGTATTACAGCGTGATTTATATCAAAAGGGGATCTACCCACCTATTAATATTTTACCATCATTATCAAGGTTGATGAAAGATGGTATTGGTGAAGGATATACCAGAGAGGATCACCCGGATATTTCCAGCCAATTATATTCAGCTTATTCTCATGTACAGGAAGTAAAAGCCCTGGCTTCGGTAATTGGTGAAGATGAGTTATCTACCAAAGACCAGATGTATTTGGCACTTGGTAGGGGCTTTGAGGCTAGTTTTTTAAATCAGGCTCATAATGAAGACCGTGATATTGAACAAACCTTAAATCTTGCCTGGGAGGTAGTAGGCAATTTACCTAGCACAGAATTAGATAGAGTCTCAGCTGATATGATCGCTAAATACTATAGGGGGAAAGAAAATAATGGAGAAACTTAATTTATCTCCCACAAAAAGTAATTTAACAAGTATCAAAGCATCTTTAGAGCTTGCTCAAGAGGGTTATGAATTGTTAGATAAAAAAAGAAATGTACTTATTCAGGAAATGATGAAAAGGATAGATGAAGCCCGAGAAATACAATCGCAAATTAATGATTATTTTTTTGAGGCCTATCAGGCACTGCAATCTGTTGATATAACCCAAGGAATTAAGACCGTAGAAGAGATTGCTACTGGTATAGATTTTATTGATAATATAAAAATAAGGAGTTATAGTGTAATGGGGGTTGAAATTCCAGAAGTTGAAACTTTATCAGAAGAAATAAGCCCACATTATAGTTTTTATAGAACAAATATGGCTTTAGATAGAGCCTATAAAAACTTTCAAAGGGTAGTTTCCCTGATAGCGCGTTTAGCAGAGATTGAAACATCTGTCTATCGTTTAGCTACTTCAATAAAAAAGACACAAAAACGGGCCAATGCCCTTGACAATATTTTGATTCCTCGTTATAAGAATACTGTAAAGTTTATACAGGATACTTTAGAAGAAAAAGAAAGAGAAGACTTTTACAGGGTTAAGATGTTAAAAGGTAATTTGTAGTCTGGTTTTTAGAATTGCAAATATAAAACCCTGAAGAAACTATAATATAGTATCTTCAGGGTTTTATATTTTTTAATGTGTTTCTACATCACTGGCACCATTGTTTCTGAAATGTGAGGCTATATCATTAACTTTATCTTCTTCTGTTTCAACGGCAGCAAGGATCTTACCGCTTTTTACTTCGTTTTCATAATAGTTTCCCCGTTCTTCTGGAATACCCATATCAACAAGTCCACCTGCAATACCCCCGGCAGCTGCGCCAGATAGCCCTGCTGCAATTGGGCCTACTGCTAGAATTGGTCCTATACCAGGTATGGCCAGTGCTCCCACACTGGCTGCTAGGCCTGCTAGTCCACCCAGGGCACCACCAGTTGCGGTTCCATTAGTAAGGTTTTGATTCATATAACCAGTATCATTATTTTCTTCATCCCGGGCTACCATTGAAATCTTATCCTCACTTATCCCGGCTTTTTTGATTTGTTTTAAGGCCTGTTCTGCATTTCCTTGCTCATCAAATACACCAATAACTGTCGACATATAAAAACCTCCTTTAAGTTTGTTTATTAATATAATAGCCTTCATTATATTTTTTTATTCTGTTTTATAAAATAACTATCAATATGCTTACGAAAATAATAATTAGTTATAAAGCTTTTTTATTGGAGTCTTTTCTGATATAATACCTATAAATAAAGAAATAATGAAAAAGAAGAAGAATTACAGAGCTAACAAGAAAAAACAGGCAATTATATAGATTAAACTATTAATACAATTAAATGGTTTGGGTGGTATATATGTGTAACAATGTATTGGATATATTGATAAAAGAATTTGTTAAAAAATACCCTTTACGAAATAGAACAAAAATAAAGTGGAGGGAACCTTTAGTAGCCTATGCCAAAGCAGATGATAAGATGTTTTTACAGCTTAAAGAGGTGGTTAGTGTTTCACATGCACTACCTGAGGATTTAATGGATGATGCTGCTACTGTGATTGTATATTTTATACCATTTAGGAAAGAACTGGCCAGGACTAATGCTGTAGGACAGTCAGCTTCAAAGGAATGGGCGGAGGCCTATATTGATACAAATCAATTAATTAGTGACCTCAATAACTACATTAATAAAATCATAGTAAAAAGTGGCTATAAAACCAGTAGTATACCAGCAACCCATAACTTTGATCAGGATAGTTTATTAAGTGATTGGTCACACCGACATATTGGTTTTATTGCTGGATTAGGTAAGTTTGGGCTTAATAATATGTTGATCACAGAAAAAGGGTGTTGTGGTAGAATTGGGAGTATAATTACAAATTTACATATCGCACCTACTGAGCGAAAAGAAGGGGAATATTGTTTATATAAAGCTAAAGGTGTTTGTAAAATTTGTGTTTTAAAGTGTGTTAATCAGGCTTTACAGTTAGATAGTTATGATAGACATCTCTGTTATGAAATGTGTCTCAGTAATGATAGAAAATATAATGGGTTGGAAAAGACAGATGTATGTGGTAAATGTCTTATTGATTTACCTTGTTCTTTTACTAAACCGCTTAAGTAATGATAATTAGAACATGGTTATTCTTGCCCATTCCATGGCTATAAACCGTTTATACATAAAATAGGAAAAAACAAGGAATGAGCTTATCTCTGCGTACCATACACTTGTAACACCATAGTTGAAGTATTTTACTAAAATATAACAGAGAGGTACAAATATTGTCCAGAGTCTTAATGAAGTAATCAACATAACCCCTTTTGTATCCCCTGTTCCGCGGAGAGCGCCACTAATTATTATCATAAAGGCAAGTAATGGTTGGTTAAAACCTGCAATTTTCATAGTAAAGGTTGCTGCGTTTATTAGCTTGGTATCACTGGTAAAGAGAGCTAGAATGGGAACCGGAAAAACGAAAAAAATAATTCCCATAAGAATACCCCAGATTATTCCCATAAATCCAGCTGCTTTACCAGTTTGCAATGATTTTTCAGGATTTTGTTCACCCAGCCGTTTACCGACAAGGGTTGCTGTAGCTATTGATATACCTATAGCAGGCATAAATGAAGCTGATTCTATGTTTATTAATATTCTGTATGCTGCTTCAGATGTTGTATCAAGTAGGGAGATTATGATACTATTTACAAAAAAGGCAGCTTGCATAAAAAATTGTTCCAGGGCTGCAGCATAACTGAGGCTCCATAAGGGTTTTAGTATATAAGCTGATAGCTTTAAATTGCTCAATTTGATTTTAATATTATTTTTCCCTTTTATTAATATTATAAGATATAAAATTGCTGCTATTCCGCGCGCAATAGAAGTAGAAAGGGCTGCCCCTTTGATTCCTAATTCCGGGAAAAAGGAGTAACCTGTCATTAATATATAATTTCCTATAATATTTAATATATTGGCGATTCCTGTGATAAACATAGGTGTTTTAGTATCACCAGCCCCACGCAGACTGGCTGCAGCAGCAAAAGAAATAAACATAAAGAACTGGCTAATGGCTACATTATTTAAATAGTCAACACTCATTTGATATACTAGCTCTGAGACTGAGAAGATATTAAGTATGCTTTCGGAAAAAATAAGGGCTGTTAAAAAAATTAATATTCCCAGGAAAAAATTAAGGCTCAGGTTTTCCCCGACTATTTTATTTAGTCTTTGGTAATTTTTTTCTCCATAGCTTCGGGCAACCATAGCGGTGGCCCCGGCATTAAATGATGTGAAAACATAGATTAATGTAAAAATAATTTGATTGGCAAAACCAACTGCTGCTAAACCTTCTTTACCTATTATATGGCTAATCATTAGTGTATCTGCCATTCCCACTAATGTATTTAAAGCCATTTCCAGTATAGCAGGGAAAGCCAGTATGCTAATATTTTTGATTATATTTTTTTGTCTAATAATTGTTCTCATAAGATTACCTCTTCAGATGTAATATATTACTATTTTTATAAATTTGTTTTATCATAACACAAAAAACGAAAGAGGGGAAGGGTTTTTTACTAGCTCGTATAAAATATGGGTTTAAAGGAATAATAACAAAATCAGGCAGGTGTAATAAATGGAAGAAAATGATAGAGATATTATAAACAAAATCGATGAATTAGCTGAGAGAATGGAAAATATAAAGATTGCAGAATATATTGAATTGGTACGTTCCCCCAGAAGGATGCTTTTTATTAATTTTATTGCAGGTTTAGCCAGAGGTCTGGGGATTGCTATTGGTGCTACTGTTCTTGGTGCCCTTTTTCTGATATTTCTCTTTGATTTAGCACAATCAAACATCCCTATAATTGCAGAGTTTGTTGCAAAAATTATTAAAATTGTTGAAACCTATCTTTAGAACCTTATATACTTATATATTAAGAGTAGTTTTTAAATCTTGTTTTAATTAGCAATCTATATTAAAATAGAACAGAATTAAAATAAAACAGAGATAGGGGTAGTTATATTATGCTGTTTTTTTCAATCTTATTTATATCAATTTGTGATCAATTAATTAAAGTAATAATAAGTAAAAATCTGTATATCACTCAATCTATACCAGTAATCAATAATTTTTTTCACCTTACTTATATTCATAACAGGGGGGCTGGTTTTGGAATACTAGCTGGTTATAAAAATCTATTTATTCTTTTATCTATTATTATAATTGTTTTATTATTAATATATAGAAATAATTGCATAAAAAACAATTTATCTGACCTGGCCATAGGTATTATCATAGGAGGGGCTTTAGGAAATTTAGTAGATCGTATCCGCTTGGGATATGTAATAGATTATCTTGATTTCAGGATTTGGCCTGTTTTTAATCTTGCTGATACAGCAATTGTGACCGGTACCTTTTTATTTTTTATATATTACTGGGGAGTAGAAAAGAACAATGAATAATAAAATTTATAGGGTAGAAAAAAGTGATTTTTTTAATATGCGTCTGGATAAGTATTTAGCCTTAAAGAATAAAGACCTTTCCCGTTCATATATTAAGAGATTAATTGATGAGGAAAGGGTTACTGTTAATAAAGGGCTTACTAAGGGAAGTTATAAGATAAGAAAAGGTGATCTTATTGAATTGAATTTTCCTGAGCCAGTTGAAATGAAAATTAAGGCAGTTGACATGAATTTAAATATAATCTATGAGGATAGTAATATTTTGGTAGTTAATAAACCACCGGGTTTAGTTGTTCATCCAGTACCTGGCAATTATAATAACACTTTGGTTAATGGTCTGCTTTCATACACAGATGACCTATCAGGTATTAATGGTATCAAGAGACCTGGTATTGTTCATAGACTAGATAAAGATACTTCAGGGGTGCTTATTGTAGCTAAAAATGATCAAAGTCACCGTAATCTTGTTCAACAGTTTAAGAATAGAACAAACAAAAAAATATATCATGCCCTTTTAAAGGGTTATCTTCCACATGATCAAGGTATAATCAAGGCCCCCATAGGAAGGGATAAGTCTGATAGAAAAAAGATGGCTGTTGTCAAAGAAAACAGTAAAGAGGCAGTCAGCAGATTTTCGGTAATTGAGAGATTTAATAATTATACATATGTAGAGGTAAAAATAGAGACTGGTAGGACACATCAAATCCGGGTTCATTTTGCTTATTTGGGCTATCCCATTGTTGGTGACCTTAAATATGGTAAAAAAATAAGGGATAAAAACCTAAAGTTTGTTGAGCGTCAGTTATTACATGCCTATCAATTAGGTGTTAATCACCCTACTAATGGTAAATGGATGGAATTTAAGGCTGTATTACCAGATGATTTTAATAATATACTTACTGTTTTAAGGGGAAAATTTTGATTAAGACTTGGAGAATTAAATTTTTTTGTGATAGAATTATTTAGGGATCCCCTTTTTTAATTATCAGAAAATAAAGGATGATCCCATTTTTAATTTTAAGATTTGAAAGTTGTTAATTCTGACTATATTATTTTAGTTGTTGAATTTAAGTTAAACATTTTTTTAGTTAAAAAATAAATATTAACTCATTTTAACTATTGTTAAATTTAAGATAAATTTATTGTTTCTCTAACCTCGTTAATTTCTTTTTTTCGATTTCTAAAGATTCCTGTTAACATTAATGCTATAGCTCCATCACCTGTTACATTACATGCGGTCCCAAAACTATCTTGAATTGCAAAGATTGTAAGAACAAGTCCGACTCCAGATTGGTCAAAACCAAGTATACTTGTTATTAATCCTAAAGATGCCATAACCGTTCCACCAGGTACTCCAGGTGCTCCAATTGCAAATATACCAAGTAACACTATAAAAGTTATCATTATAGAGACTGGAGGAATATAACCATATAAAAGCTGAGATACTGTCATTACAAAGAATGTTTCTGTAAGTACTGAACCACATAAATGAATTGTAGCTCCTAAAGGTATGACAAAGTCAACTATTTTTTTATTTAAAATTTTTGATTTATTAGCACATTTTAGTGAAACAGGAAGAGTTGCTGCGCTTGACATAGTTCCAACAGCAGTTAGATAGGCAGGCAAATAATGTCTAATGACTTCTAAAGGGTTCTGTTTTGAAATGAATCCACCTAGTAAATATAATACAGTAAGCCAAATAAAATGCCCTATAAGAATAATGAAGATAATTTTGACAAAGACTGGTAAATGTTCGGTTATAGTTCCTTCATAAGCAAGACTAGAGAATGTTCCTGCAATAAAGAAGGGAAGTATAGGTATTATAATTTTATTAACTATACCCAATATCATATTTTGGAATTCATTTAGTACATTTTCAAAAGTAGATGACTTAGTCCAAGCAACAGATAAGCCTAAAAACAATGCTAATACTAATGCAGTCATTACTGGCATAACAGCTGGAATTTCAAGATTAAATATTATTTTAGGTAATTCTTTTAAATTTGAAGCCTGACTGTTAATATTTAAATGTGGAATAATAGAATACCCGGCAATACATGAAAAAAAAGCAGCTCCAACTGAAGATACATAAGCTATTAATACTGCTGTTCCTAACATTTTACTAGCATTAGATTTAAGATTTGCAATAGAAGGAGCGATAAATCCAATTATCACCAATGGAACAGAATAAAATATTATTTGACCTAAAATATTTTTAATAGTTAAAATAATCTGCATAACTTCTTTAGATGCAAACAATCCCAGAATAATTCCCAAGATTACCCCTAAGATTAATTTCATAACTAAATTGGATTTAATTTTTTTTAACATATTAACCACCTCATTATATTTAATTATCATTTTGTCAAAAATTGTCAAAAAATTTCAAATGTTACAAAAAACTTAAGCCTTCATTATTTCAACTATAGTTTCATCAGTTTTTGATAATCCTTTTTTACAGAGTATTGCTATATTCTTAATAGTTTCTTCTATACTGTTTCCAATAATACCTACTTTTAAAGGAATGATAACATTATTATAAGCCATATAAGAAGCAATAACAGCTTCTCCAGCTGATGTAGAAAGTTTAAGTGAACAACTTTCCTTAGCACCATCACAAATCATACCAGTTATATTGGCAAGCATGTTTTGTGCTGCACCTTCAATTTCTTTTTCTTTACCACCTAAAAGCCAGGTTATACCAGCACTAGCTCCTATCCCTGCACCAATAGCGCATCCACAAATAACAGATAGTTTACCAGTATATGCTTTTATAAAATTATTTATTGCATGTCCAAAAAATGTTGCTCTAATAAGTTTTTCTTGAGAAGCATTTACTTCTTCGGCTACAACAAAAATAGGAAGTATTACTCCTAAACCTTGATTTCCACTACCTCCACTAGTCATAATAGGGCAATTTCCTCCACCCATTCTTATATCTGCCCCTGCTGCTGTTAAAATTCTTGCTTTAATAGAAGCATCATTTGCTATTTTACCTTCCTTCTGCAGTTTTAAAAGCGAAGCTCCCCACCGTAAGCTGTTTTTTTTCTTTAGCCCCTCTTGAGCTGCTTTTTTATTGATATCAATACCTTCAAGTATAAAATCAAGTTCTTTTATGTCAATTTCTTCAGATATTTTTTTGATTTCATTAAAGGTCATCTTTTTTAAAAATTCACTAGAAATGGTTTTGTCACCTACAGATTTATCTTCAAATACCTTTTCCCCATCTATTTCAATAAACTTTATATCAGTATGCCCTCCTTCTAAAACTACTTTAACATTATTTTTTTCACCTTTAAGCTCGACCTGAACAAATACATCATTTACATCTAATACAGGAATTATTTTGATTAACTTTCTTTTTAAAATGTTATTAGCCTTTTTAATATAAGTTTTATTAACATCAGCAAAAATACATAAGCTATTAGCAGAATTGCCACAAACAAGACTTAAAGCTGCTGCTAAATCCAATCCGGTTTTATTAGTATTAGGAATAATAACAGATTTTCCGTTTTTAAATATATTAATACTTACTTGAATATTAATTGTCGTTATATCTTTTTCAAGATTAATATTTCCAATTTTCTTTTCTAGATGTTCTTTAGCAATTGCCGTAGCAAATGCAATTGCTACTGGTTCAGTACAGCCTATTGCAGGAATTGTTCTTTGTTTAATGAGGGTTAATAGTTTTTTCTGATTTTTATGATTATGATTAATCATATTTTTGATCCTCCTTTTTCTTTATTACATTAATATTTAAATTACTTAGCTATAAGCTCTATTTCCAATAATGAATCTTTTGGTAATTTGGAAACTTCAATACATGATCGAGCTGGTGGATTGGAAAGAAAATATTTTTTATAAATTTGATTTACTTTTTCAAAATACTTCATATCAGACAGAAAAATTGTTGTTTTAATTACATTATCAAATTTATAACCTGCATAAGCTAAAATTTCTTTTAAATTTTTCATTACTTGAATAGTCTGTTTTTCAATATCTTTTTCAACCATGGAACCTGTTTTGGGGTTAATTGGAATCTGGCCTGAAGTAAATACAAAACCATCCACCATAATTGCTTGAGAATATGGTCCAATTGATTTTGGAGCCTTGTCAGTTTTTATTTGTTTTTTCATTAGATTTTACCTCCTGTATAATATAATTAAGTTTATTTACCAACTGTAACACTTGTAGTCTAGATTATTTTTATTCTAGATTATATATAGGTTGAAAATTAAACTTTTTTGTTGCACAGAAATATTCTTAGAAATATTCTTTGTGCTTCATTAAATCAACCCCTTTCTAGTATTATCATGATAAAAAATAAAATTTAACGATGATTATTTTTTATCATAATAATAACTTATCTTTATAATAACAATTTATTATAAAGATGTCAATACATTTTTTGATAAATTTTAGAAATTTATTTTAATTTATATGGTATTTCAAAGAGTCTGGTTATTATGTAATAAACTCTATTTGATAATAATATATTGACAAACAAATAATTTATTGTTATTATAAATTAAAGTTTCAATAATAAATTTTTATTAGATGAGGTTTCAAAATTGTTGAGTTTGTTAGAAGTAGAGGAGGAAAAAATGGATAATAGTTTAAAGAAGTATAAAGATCTGGTTGGATTTTTGGCAGAAGTATTAGGTGAAAATTATGAGATTGTGTTACATGATTTGAGTAATTTTGAGAACTCAATAATTGCCATTGAAAATGGTCATATTAGTGGAAGAAAGAAAGGGGATGCATTGACTGATTTAGCATTAAAGATTGTAAATGATGAGAATAATCTTAAAGAAGAATATTTAACTAATTATACTGGAAAAACTAAAAATAATAAGAATTTAAGGTCTTCAACTTTTTTTATACGGAATGGTAAAAATAAAGTAATTGGAATGCTTTGTATAAATTTTGATGTAACAAAACTTATTTATGCAAGGGATATGCTTGATAAATTAATTAATGGTGATAAAAAAATAAATAAAATCACTGAAGAAAAATTTCCAGAGAAGTTTACAAATTCTATTGAAGAATTAATGCACTTAATTATAGAAAATAGCATTAAAGAAATGTCAATTCCCCCCAAAAGAATGACAGCAGATGAAAAGAAAGAGATAGTCAAAAAACTTGATAATCAAGGGGTTTTTTTGCTTAAAAATTCAGTTACAGAAGTTGCTAAAGAGTTAGAAACTTCTGAAGCTACTATTTATCGTTATTTAAATAACTAAGACAAATTATTTAATTCTGATAAATATTTTAGAATTTTTAAAGTTTGTGTTGAAGAGGAAAACAGAGCAAGATAATCACAAGCAAAATAAATAGAAGCCTTGACAGGATATACAATAATCTGATATATTTGTATAAAATAAAGGGTTTCTTTAAATTAGTCCTGTGAGGCTAGTAAGAAAGACGGTTTGTATAGATACTTTCTTGCCTGCGGGTCAAGAATTTTTTTTGTTTTCAGGGACCTATCTGAAAGGAGAGATTTATGGGGAATAAACTAAAACTCAAGAAAAAAATTATTGATGCTGAGGGGATTAGAAGGGCATTAACAAGGATAGCCCACGAAATAATTGAGAAAAATAAGGGTGTGGAAGACCTGGTTATTATCGGAATCAGAACCAGGGGAGTTCCTCTGGCCCGGCGGCTGGCTGCCAGGATAGAAGATATTGAAGGTGTAGAAGTTTCAGTAGGTATCCTTGACATTACACTTTATAGGGATGATTTATCAATGGTTGCCCAACAGCCTATTGTTCATAAGACAGAAATACCATTTGATATTACAGGAAAACAGGTTATTCTAGTTGATGATGTTCTTTATACTGGAAGAACAGTTCGGGCAGCACTGGATGCCCTGATTGATATCGGGCGCCCCAGGGTTATACAACTAGCTATTCTTGTTGATCGAGGTCACCGGGAACTGCCGATTAGAGCTGATTATGTAGGTAAAAACTTACCTACATCACAGGATGAAGTAGTAGATGTTAATTTAAGAGAAATTGATGAACTTGATAATATATTACTAATGACAAGAAAATAGTTATACCCTTGAAATTGGTCCAGTGAGACTAATAAGGGGAGAATTAAACCTTCTGCCTTAATTAGTCGGGCTGAAGGTTTTTTTAGGTAATTAATTAAAATCAAAAATTTTAAAAATGAGAGGGGATTTTATAATGAATGTTAAACGAATATTTCTAGGACTTGAACTTTTTGCTATCTGTTTTGGGGCTACGGTCTTAGTTCCACTTTTGACAGGTATCCCTACATCGATTGTTCTATTTACTGCTGGTATAACTACCCTAATTATGCATTATTTTGGGAAGGGTAAGTATGGTGCCCCAATAATATTTCTCGGTTCCAGTTTTGCCTATATAGTACCAATTAATCATGTTCGTGATGAGTGGGGGTTTGCGGCTGTTTTTTTTGCTTTAGGTATTGCAGGGATAATGAAGGTGTTATTTTCTAGAATCGTAAAATACTTTGGTAGTGAATTAATTTCTAAAAAATTATTTCCCCCTGTTGTCTTTGGCTCAATGATTGCTTTAATAGGTCTTACTCTAATAGAGGACGGTCTGGGGATGGCAAGTGAAAACTGGCTGCTGGCTTTAATCACTTTGATTACAGCTGCGGTACTAATGGTTTTTGCTAAAGGAATACCCAATTTATTTTCAGTTTTGATTGCTGTGCTTGTTGGATATATTGCTTCATTATTTAGCGGTTCTGTAACAGTGGAAATAAACTACCTGATAGGTTTACCTGCCTTTACTAAACCTGAAGTGAACTGGCAGGCTGTTTTTTATATGCTCCCTTTTGCCCTGGCACCAACGATTGAGCACTTTGGAGATATATTTGCTATTACTGAGGCTACTGGCAAAAAGTATTATGAATCACCAGGTATTCACAGGACAATGCTGATAGATGGAATTGGTACAATGATGTCATTTTTGGGGTCTGTTCCGAACACAACCTATTCAGAGGGTGTTTCTGCTGTAAATCTTCTTAAGATTAAAGATGATAAAGTAGCCAGAAATGCTGGTATATGGGCACTGCTCTTTAGTTTTGTTGGACTACTTAGTGCTTTTTTACAGTCAATACCAACGGCAGTTATCGGTGGGGTTATGGTTATACTCTTTGGTAGTATCATTACAATTGGTTTAAAAAGTTTTGTAAAGGGAAAGGTTGATTTTGGAAATCCCAGAAATATCTTAATAGCCTCTGTTATGTTTGTGTTTGGTTTAGGTGGGGTAAAAATTTGGGTCTTTGAAGAAGTTGGACTGGCTGCCTTGTTAGGTTTAACTCTACAGATGCTTTTCTTGATTTATGATAAGATTACTGGAAACGGTGAAGATGATGAGGGAGATTTAGACCCTCTGACAGTAGATGTATAAAGGATGTATAAATAATGTAAGATAAAAACTTTAATTTAATAACCTGATTAATCCCTGGAGTCATGTAAAACTAAAACTTCAGGGATTAGTCTTTTTTGGATTGTAATTAAGGTCATCCCAGAGCTTAAGGACTGCTGCATCCTGTTTTTTAGCTTCAATCATAATATCAAATTGGTAATTACTTGCCAGTTTAATAAATTCAATAAAATCATCTACCTTAATATAATCAGCATGGCTTAATGGTTTCTCTTTACTTCTGGGGCTGGAGAAGTGAACTTTTGGAGGTCTATTTAGTATATTCCAGGTGTCAAAAATTTCTGCTAGGTAATCCTCCAGATTTTCCCCCTGATTATAGCAATTATGGTGATGGACATCGAGTACCATTGGGCGATTTATGGTTTTACAAATAGTCAGAACATCACTAATAGAATATGAGGTATCATCATTTTCCACTACCAGTCTATTCCGTACATTTTGGGGTAATTTATTAAAGTTTTTAATAAATCTTTCCATAGATTTTTTTTTATCCCCATAAACCCCACCTACATGTGTGACCATTACAGCATTTTCATCCAGATTCATGGCAGTAAGGACTTTATTGTGATATATTAGGTCACGTACTGAATTAATGAATTTTTTTTCACTCTTTGTATTAATCACAGTGTATTGACCAGGATGGCTGCTGACCTTAAGGTTATGTTTTTTAATGATATTTCCTATTTTTTCAAATTCCCCAGCAAGCTCTTTTTCATAATTACAGATTTGTCCTGCCGGGTGATTGGCTAGTGGTATTAATTGAGATGAAAAACGGTAGAGTTTAAACCCTTCTGCTATATTATGCCAGAGTAGTCTTTTTGTATTTTTCAGGTTTGAACGAGCTATTTTTTCAATTCGATAGATTTTGCTATCTTTATCCTCCAGCTCCTGAAACTTACCAAGAGGGACTGTCCTGGCTGTTGAACAATTCTTTATTATAGAACTAATACAGGCATAGCCAAAATCTATTTTATGATAAATGTTTTTATTCATTTATTAGCCCACCTTATTGATAAATGATATATTATTATGTGCCTGGAAAAGAGATATAATACTTTAAAAAAATTTTAAACTATCAACAATAATATTTAAATAGAATGAAATAATTATTATTAATGATAATTATTTAAAGCTTGTATTTTAAATGGAATAGATGATATACTTTAAAGTGATATACTTAATAAAGGAGTGAGTGATATGAATAGAGCAATAAATATAAGAGGGGATGTTTACTGGGTAGGGGTTAATGATCAGGAGACCAGTATTTTTGAGTCCTTATGGCCATTACCCAATGGGGTTTCTTATAACTCATATTTAATTGTAGATGAAAAGGTTGCCTTGATAGATACCGTAAAAATTACATACCATGATTCTTTTATTGATAAAATTAAAAAAATACTGGGTAATAAAAAAGTAGATTATCTAATAGTTAATCATATGGAACCAGATCATTCTGGATCAATCAAGGCTTTAAAAAAGGAATATCCAGAAATACAAATTATAGGAAATAATAAAACTGCTGCTTTTCTGGAAGGGTTTTATGGATTGACTGATGACATAAAAATCATCAAAGATGCCGAAGTATTAAAACTAGGTAAACATGAACTAAAGTTTCATCTAACTCCTATGGTACATTGGCCTGAGACGATGATGACCTTTGAAAAATCTGAAGGAATTCTTTTTGCTGGGGATGCCTTTGGTGGTTTTGGAGCCTTACAGGGTGGGATATTTGATGATGAATTAGATATTAAGTATTATGAAGATGAAATCAGGCGTTATTATACTAATATAGTTGCCAAATATAGTCCAATGGTTCAAAAGGCTTTTGAAAAACTGGCTGATACTGATATCAAGATAATAGCTTCTACACATGGTCCTGTCTGGAGGAGTAATCCTGACTATATTATTGATGTATATGATAGACTTAGTAGTTATCAGGTAGAAGAAGGTGTAGTAGTTGTTTATGGTTCAATGTATGGCAATACTAAAAAAATTGCAGAAAATATTGCCAGAGGTCTTGCTGAAAATGGTATCAGACAGATTAGGCTATATGATGCTGCCAGAACCCATCTTTCATACTTGTTGAGTGATATATGGAGGTTTAAGGGGTTGATTATAGGTTCCTGTACTTATAATACGGAACTATTTCCCCCGGTGGCAGGATTGACCTCTGCCTTATTAAATCGTAGAGTAAAGAACCATAAATTAGGTATCTTTGGAACATATAGTTGGAGTAGTGCAGCCAAAGATAGTCTCCTGGAATTTGCTGAAAAAGCTAGACTGGATTTAATAGAACCAGTCTTTGAAGCAAAATATGCCCCTGCTCAAGATGATTTGAAACAAGCCAGTCAATTAGCCAAAAATATGGCACAGGCATTAAAGGGCTAGGGTGGTGTTTTATGAAGGTTTATGCTATTGGTGATCTGCATTTATCCTTTGCTGAAAAGGCAGAAATAGGCAATTTAGAAAATGCTGTTGTATATAAACCTATGGATATATTTGGCGAAAAATGGAATGCACATTATCAAAAGATTTATGATAACTGGTCCAAAAAGGTGGCAGATGATGATTTAGTATTAATACCAGGTGATATTTCATGGGCAAGTGATCTTTCAGAACTGGAGTATGATTTAGATTTCTTAGAATTACTACCAGGTAGAAAGGTATTAGTTCGTGGTAATCATGATTATTGGTGGCAGGGTATTACTAAATTGCGGGGTTTTATGCCAGATGATATATCTTTAATTCATAATGATAGTCTCGTGCTGGCTAATATTGCTGTCACTGGTACCAGGGGTTGGATTGTTCCTAATAATAATAATTTTTCTGACCATGATGAAAAGATATATAGACGGGAACTTACTAGATTAGGGATGGCTTTAGAGACCATCCCTGCTAGTATAGAAAGGGTTATTGTTATGCTGCATTATATGCCGGTTAATGAGGATCACGAACGAAATGAAATTATTGAGCTATTACAGAAATATAATGTTGAGCAGTGTGTATATGGTCATTTACATGGAGAGGAGTCTCATAGGCTTGCTTTAAAGGGGAGAAAGTGGGGGATTGACTTTTTGTTGGTTAGCTCAGATTATATTAATTTTAATCCAATTTCTATAATATAAAATTGGATATATTTAATTATTAAAAAAAATAATTAAAATTTTCAAAATTAAAGGAATTAGACTTATTTTATAGAATATTTAAAGTAAGTATGATAAAAGAGGGTTTTATTATTAGGTTTTGAAAAGTGATCCCCCGGGATTACAAGGGCATAAGAGAATAAGATTTCCTGGAATAACACTTTTTCTTAAAGAATAAATTAGAAATACCTGGTAAAAGATATAAAAGATATATAAAAAAAGTCTTTTTATCAGTTATAATTAATCTTAAGAAAAAACAGGAAGGGTTGGTGGTTATATTGAGTAATACTCAAAAAATCAGAAACTTATGCTTGATTTCCCATGGAGGGGCTGGAAAAACTACTTTAACAGAAATGACTCTCTTAAATGCAGGGGTGATAGATAGTGCTGGCAGTATTGAAAATACTAATACACAAGCTGATTTTACCCCAGAAGAAAAGAAACATCAATTTTCTATTAATAATTCGTACTTTTCATTTTCATGGGGAGATAAATTTGTAAATCTTATAGATACCCCTGGATATGCAGACTTTAGGGGAGAGGTTGCCGGGGCTTTAAGAATGGTTGAAGGTGCAGTATTATTAATAGACGGAACAGCTGGTATAGAGGTAAATACTGATTATGTCTGGGCAATGGCTGAAAAGAATCAATTACCACGTTTTATTTTTATCAATAAAATGGATAAGGATGGTGCTGACTTTAATAAGGTCTTTAATGAAATAAAGGATGCTTATCAGGGCAATTTCATACCATTGACAATTCCTGTTGGTGAAGGGGAAGGATATAAAGGCATTATAGATCTTCTTCAAGAAGTGGCTTTTTCCGGTGAAAAAGATGAAGATAAGATTGAAATACCAGCAGAATTAACTGATACTGTTGAAGAATTAAGAATGGAACTCCTAGAATCTGTTGTTGAACTTGATGAAGAATTAATGGAAAAATACTTTGCGGATGAAAAAATTAGTGATAAAGAATTAATTAAAGGGCTGGTTGCTGGTGTTGCTTCAGGTGAGATTATACCTGTAATGGTGGGATCAGCACTTAAAAATTCTGGTATTAAAAAACTATTTGATCTCCTTATTAATTTGGTACCATCTCCTGATGCTAAGGGGGTAATAGAGGGTATTTGGCAGGGTGAAAAGGTTGAAATAAGTATTACTGTAGATGAACCTGCTGTTGCTCTGGTGGCTAAGACAATGGTTGACCCTTATATCGGTAAATTATCAATTTTTAAGGTTGAATCAGGCACACTGACAAAAGATAGTGAGGTTTTTATTCCCCGTGCTAATGAGACTGCTAAGTTGAGTAAATTATACCGCTTAAATGGTAAGGAACAGGAAACTGTAGATAAATTAACAGCTGGTGAGATCGGAGCGGTTGCTAAAATCGACCTTTTGGAGACATCAGATACTATGGTAGAAGGTATTAAAATGTCATTAAAAGATATTGATTTTCCTGTACCAATGTTAACCCAGGCAGCTTTACCTGCCAGTGAAGGTGATGATGAAAAAATGTCAGCTGCCCTTAACAGGATAAGTCAGGAAGATGTGACCTTTAAGGTAGAATATAATAAAGAAACCAAGGAACTATTAGTTACATCAATGGGTACAGTACATCTGGATGTTATCAAAGATATTTGTCAGAGGAAATTTGAGGCATCTTTTATCACAAAGGTTCCTAAGGTAACATATAAAGAAACTATTCAGAAAAAAGTTGAGGTTGAAGAAAAATATAAAAAGCAATCAGGTGGACGTGGTCAGTATGGTCATGTTTTCTTGAGGATGGAACCCCTGCCGAGGGGTAAGGGCTTTGAATTTGATGAAGAAATTTTTGGTGGGGCAATTCCTAACCAGTATATTCCTGCAGTTGAAAAAGGTATTGTTGAAGCCAAAGAAACAGGTGTTGTAGCTGGTTATCCTGTTGTTGATTTTAAAGTAGTTGTATATGATGGTTCATATCACCCGGTAGATTCATCAGAAATGGCCTTTAAAATAGCTGCTTCTAAGGGTTTTAAAAATGGTATGCAGAAGGCTAAGCCGGTATTATTAGAACCAGTTATGAAAGTAGAAGTAACTGTACCTGAAGAATATATGGGGGATATTATGGGTGATTTTAATTCCCGTCGAGGAAAGATACTTGGAATGGAACCAATTGATAGTAAACAGGTTATTAAAGCCCATGTACCACAGGCTGAAATGTTTAGCTATGCAATTGACCTTAAATCAATTACTGGTGGACATGGTAGTTATACTATGGAGCTTGATCATTATGATAAGGTTCCATCTAAAATAGAAGAAGAAATAATCCAACAACGTCAGAATGAAGAAGAATAAATATTCTTTCAATATTAGTTTATTAAATGACTCCCTTTTTATAGGGAGTCATTTTTTGAGATAGTGATTGTCCTTGACTGATAAAGGCTATTAATATATAATAAACTAGTATTTATTTAAGATTGTGTTTACATAGTGATATTTATATGGGAAATTGGGATCACTATTTTGAGGTGATCTGCCAATAAATAATTGATATATTAGGGGGCTATATTTATGGATAACTCAGTTGTAGAGAAGGCGAAAGCACATTTTGCTGCATTGATTGAGGATCAATTTGAAAGAATTGAGCAGATGAAAACTGTCAAGGATTTTGTTGATTATGATAATCTGGACAAAATAATAATTGGTGTTGTTGGTGGTGATGGTATTGGACCATTTATTACTAAACAGGCTCAGCGTGTTCTGGAGTTTTTACTAAAAGAGGATGTAAAAAAGGGTAGGGTTGAATTTAAAGTAATAGATGGTTTGACTATTGAAAACCGTGCTAAGTGTAAACAGGCTATACCTGATGATATTTTAGAAGAGCTTAAAAAATGTCATGTAATTTTAAAGGGGCCGACTACTACCCCGAGGGCAGGTGACCAGTGGCCTAATATAGAAAGTGCTAATGTTGCTATGAGAAAAGAACTGGATCTCTTTGCTAATGTACGTCCGGTTAAAGTCTCTGAGGAAAATATCGACTGGATTTTCTTCCGCGAAAATACAGAAGGCGCTTATGCCCTGGGGAGTGATGGTATAAGGGTAAATGATGACCTGGCTGTAGATTTTACTGTTGCTACTTATGAGGGGTCATATAGGATTATTAAGGCAGCCTTTGATTATGCTAAAAAAAGCGGTATGAATAAGGTTACTGTAGTTACTAAGGCAAATGTTGTTAAAACTACTGATGGTTTATTTTTAGATATTGCTAAAGATATTGCTAAAGACTACCCGGAAGTTGAGTGGGATGACTGGTATATAGACATTATGACTGCAAAATTAGTTGATGAAAAACGCAGGAGTCAGTTTAAAGTAATGGTGCTTCCTAATTTATATGGAGATATTTTGACTGATGAAGCCGCTGAATTTCAAGGTGGGGTTGGTACTGCTGGTAGTGCTAATCTTGGTAAAAAATATGCGATGTTTGAGGCGATTCATGGCTCTGCACCAAGAATGGTAAAAGAAGGTAGGGCTAAATACGCTGACCCCAGTAGTATAATCAGGGCAGCCGGGATGTTGCTTGACCATATTGGATATACAGATAAAGCACATAGACTACAAATGGCGCTTGATATTTGTGGTGATTATGAAAAGAAATTAGTACTAACAGGTAGGGAAAATGGTGCTACCGGTGCTGAGTTTGCTGATTATCTTATGGAAACAATTAGAGATGATAATATAGAGAATAAATGGAAAGAGTTTACTGATTAATAAGGTTTAATTTATTATAGGGCAAAGTTGAGCCTGGTAGGGGTTTGTTTGGTGATAAACTGAACATATCTTTGCCAGGTTCATTAATACTCTTAAATTCCTTGAATTTAATATTCATATATGATATAATTGTATAGAGATATTTATACATAAAAAATTAACCCCACATAGGTTCACGTGTGAGGCTTAATTATTCTCATAATTAAGAAAAATTTGTAAATAATGCATATAAAATCTAACTATATAGAGGTGATTTATAAAAGGTAATTTTTAAGGGGGTAATTATTTTGGAGAAATTTGCTGTGTTGGGAGCAGGAAACGGTGGTCAGGCTATGGCTGCATATCTTGCATTAAATGGGTGTAAGGTTAATCTTTATAATCGAAGTAGGGAAAGACTGGAACCAATTATTAAGAAGGGTGGTATATTTCTTAGTGGTATCTACCAGGGCTTTGGCAGATTAAATAAAATTACCGATAACATAGAAGAGGCCCTTAGTGGTACTGATATAATCATGGTTGTTACACCTGCTGTTGCCCATAGATATCTGGCAGAAAAAATGAGTCCTTATCTTAGGGATGGACAGAAAATAATTCTTAATCCAGGTCGGACCGGTGGTACTTTAGAATTTTATAATATTTTAAAATCTAATAATTGTAATGCTGACCTTATTATATCTGAAACCCAGACATTTTTGTATGCTAGTCGTGTTGTAGGACCAGCCCGGGCAAAGATATTTGGTGTGAAAAACAGGGTTGCCATAGCAGCCTTTCCAAGTAATAGAACAAGGGAAATTATTGATAAACTTTATAGAATTTTACCTCAATTTTCACCGGTAGAAAATGTGATGAAAACAAGTTTAGATAATATAGGGTCTATCTTTCACCCGGCCCCTACACTACTTAATATGGCCTGGATTGAATCTACTGGTGGTAATTTCTCATATTATCAACAGGGTATTTCACCAGCTATAAGTAAGATAATGGAAAAAATGGATCAGGAGAGAATGAATGTGGCTGAGTCACTGGGTATAAGCCCTATTAGTGCCTTAGACTGGCTGCGAATGTCCTATGGGGCAAGGGGGAAGAGTTTGTATGAATTACTACAGAATAATAAGCAGTATGAAGGGATAGGGGCTCCAGAGGAGATTAAACATAGATATATACTTGAGGATGTTCCTATGGGCCTTGTTCCAATTTCTTCACTGGCTAATTATTTTGGTATAAGTACACCTACCATAGATATGATTATAGAGCTAGCAAATCTTGTTTATGATACTAATTTCAGGAAAATAGGTAGGACTGTTAAGTCTTTAGGTTTGCTTGGTTTAAATAAAAAAGAAATAATTGACCTGGTGAATAAAGGTAGCATCAGTAATGTTGAGGTACATCCAAAACTGCGTAGGACTTTATATAAGGGTCTGGATAATATAATTTACGGTCAATTTGCAGAATACCAGAAAGAGGTTGAATGAATTGAAAAAACTAATAATTGGTGCTTCTGTTGGAAATTGTGTTCATGTTGCTGGAGTTTTGAATTTCTTGCGACTTGCAGAAGAACACGGCTATCGAGCCAAATTTCTGGGGCCGGCTATTTCTATTAATTATTTGCTTAATGCTGTCGAGGAAGCCTCCCCAGATATGGTAGCTGTAGGTTACAGGTTGACCCCTGAAACAGCTTATAAAATATTAAAGAGATTAAAAGATTCTGTGGAAGAGAGGGGTCTAAGTTCTTACAAATTTGTTTTTGGAGGAACCCTACCAGTTGCTCGTAAAGCTCAAGAGGTAGGGTTTTTTGATGCAGTCTTTAGTGGTCAGGAAGAAATAGAAGAAATTATTGCCTATCTTGAAGGCAAGTCGCTTAGTGATCGAGATATTCCTTATGGGAAAAACCTCCTGAATAGAATAGCTCTTAAAAAACCTTATCCTTTATTAAGACATCACTTTGGTTTGCCCTCTGTAGATGAAACGGTAGATGGTATTAAAGAAATAGCCAAGAGTAAGGTTCTGGACATAATATCTCTAGGGCCTGATCAAAATGCCCAGCAGTCCTTTTTTAGGCCTACCGATATGGATGAAGATGAGAAAGGTGCTGGTGGGGTTCCGATCCGGACAAAAGAAGATTTAATAAGGCTCTATGATGCCAGTAGAACAGGGAATTATCCTTTGATGAGGTGTTATAGTGGGACAAGGGATGTCTTTCAAATGGCAGAGCTTTTGCTCGATACGATAAATAATGCCTGGTGTGCTGTTCCCCTTTCATGGTATAATAAGCTTGATGGACGTGGTCCAAGGGGGTTACTAGCATCAATCAAGGAAAATCAGTTATTGATGAAATGGCATGGTGAGAGGAATATACCTGTTGAGGTTAATGAATCACATCACTGGAGTTTGCGTGATGCCCATGATACCATTGCTGTAGTAATGGCTTATTTAGCTGCTTATAATGCTAGAAAAATGGGAGTAAAAACATATATTGCTCAATATATGTTTAATACTCCTAATGGAACAAGTGCGGATATGGATATTGCGAAAATGATGGCTAAAAAAGAGTTAATTGAAAATCTTAAAGGAGAAAATTTTCAGGTTTTAACACAGGTTAGGGCTGGTTTAAGTAGTTTTCCAGCACAGCCTGATAGGGCTAAAGGTCAACTGGCTTATGCTACTTTTTTAGGGATGTCTTTAAGACCAGATATTGTCCATGTTGTTGCCTACTCAGAAGCTGATCATGCTGCTTGGAGTAGTGATGTTATTGAAAGCTGCCAAATTGCCCGTCAGGTAATAAATAATTTAGTGTATAATTATCCTGATATAAGTCATGATCCAGAAATCATTAAACGAAAACAAAAACTATTATCTGAAAGTAGGGTGTTATTAAATCATATAAAAAATTTAGCTGATACTGGTGTTGCTGACCCCTGGTCTGACCCTGTAACTCTTACCCGGGCAATTAAATCTGGCCTTATTGATGCACCACACTTAAAAGGTAATTCTGAAGGGGTTGGTTTACTTAACACTAAGATAGTAAATGGAGCCTGTTATGCCTATGATTACAAGAAAAATAAGATACTTAGTGAATTAGATAGAATCGAACAATTAAAGGAGGTTTCAAGCAATGGGTACTTATGAGCCATTTTTAAGGAATTTTATCCTCTTTTCTGAGATGAGTGATAGTGATCTTATTGCAATCAGTGCTCTACTGGAGAGTAGTAGTTCCCACAATGGAGAAATAATCTTTATGCAGGGTGATATAGGGAATAATGTTTATTTCATAAAAAAGGGTAAGGTTAAGGCTGTAAGAAACAACGTAAATGGTGATGAACAGATACTCGAAATACTTCAGCCAGGTGATGTTTTTGGGGAAGTAGTTTTATTTGGTATAGATGAATACCCTGCTACTGCTATCGCCCTTGATGAAGTGGAACTTGTCTTTTTATCAAAAACGAGATTTAAAGAATATTTTACTGCCAATCCACAGATAGCCTGGGGGATGTTAAGGGTCATGGCTAAAAAACTGTACAGAGCGCAGAGAAAAATAGAGAACCTGGGATTAAAAGACACCCGGGCCAGGGTGGCTACCTTAATTATTGATATGTTGATTGACTTTGGGGAGACAGAAAATGAATTAGTACTGGACATCAATAGGCAGGAAATGGCAAATTATATTGGAACCAGCAGAGAGACTGTTAGCAGGGTCTTAAGTGATTTTAAAAATAAAGATATTATAGAGGTTAATGGCAATAGGATATTTATCAAAGATTTTAGTGCTTTAAAGGAATGGACATAAGCCTGCTGGGTAATAGTATAAATTAAGGGGTGATAATACTGGAGGTAGTATTAATTATACTGGCAGGTATTTTAATTACAATTCCTGTCAGGTTTTCAGCTTTATTTTTTTTAGCGTGGTTTGGACTAATCCCCTTTATATATGCTATCTCTGGTGATAAGCCCTCCCAGGGGTTTAAAAAAGGGGTTTTTCTGGGCATAATAATAGTTCTGATGACATCATATTGGTTATATTACCCACTAAGGTATTATAGTGGGTTGTCTCTGATGTTCTGTCTTATTATATTATTGAGTTTTTATTTGCTGCTTGCTGTTTTTTACGGTCTATGGGTCTGGTTTTATTTATACATAAAGAGAAATAGGTCTATAAATCCTCTCTGGCTGGCGCTTACCTGGACTGCCTTTGAGTATATTAGGTTTAGAGTATTTCGGCCGTTTCCCTTTGCTTTTATTGCTTATACACAGGCATCTTTTAAACAATTATTACAATTTGCTGATCTTGGTGGAGTATTTTTAATAAGCTTTATTGTTATTTTAATAAATGCTTTTTTTTATAAGTTCTTTATTGAAAGAAAGAAAGGGAATGCTTTATTTATTATTATAATTTTTATAATTATTTTTTCTTATGGAGGTATTAAATTATCAAATTATAAGAACCAGGATTATAATTATATAAATCTAGGAATTGTTCAAACAAACCTGGATCCGGTAGAAAAATGGAAAACAGCAAACATTGAATCAAATATAAATTATCTTGTAGAAGAGTCCAGGAAAATAAATGATATTAATTTAATTATCTGGCCAGAATCATCACTTACCTTTGACTTTATTAGAAATGAGTATTACCGGGAAAGATTTGTGGGATCATTAAAGGGTATTTCTTTTCCTCTTTTAACAGGGAGTCTATCAATTATAGATGATGACTTCAAAAAATATAATAGTGTTTTTCTTCTTGCAGCAGATGGTAAAATAATGGGGAGATATAATAAAATAAAACTCCTTCCCTTTGGGGAGTATATTCCTTTCAAGAAATTAGTTGAAAAAATAACTGGCTATACTAACTATCCCATTTATCCGGGAGGGGATATCAATATTATGAACTTACCGTCATTTAGCTGGCGGACAGTTATTTGTTCTGAGATTCTCTATCCAGATTTTGTTATGAAAGGGGTTGAGGAGGCAGATTTGATTATAAATCAGTCCAATGAGGCCTGGTTTCAGGGTAGTAATTTGAGCCGACAGATGTGGACAACTGCTGTTTTCAGGGCTGTAGAAAATAGGAGGGCTGTAGTGAGATCGGGTAATAAGTCCTTTGGAGGTGTTATTTCTCCAGCTGGTATAAATATTAAGAAGATCTATTCAGGTGATATGTCAACTGTTAAAGCTGCTGTTCCTTTAAATCGGGAAACTACATTTTATCAGCTGTATGGTGATTTTATTGGTTATATATCAACCCTGATTCTGTTGATACTATTTTTGTTAAAGATTTTTTTAAAGTATCTTAAATATAAACAGTAAATTTTTAGTATTGACTCTGTGTCTAATTTACACAGGGTCTTTTTTATATGTAGAAAAATATCTAAAATTGCTATCATGTATACAGTCAAGATTGAATAATAGTACATATGAATAATATAGTGTATTAATAAGGGAGGCCAAAAAATGTGTGGAATTGCTGGTTGGATTGATTGGCATAGGAATATAAGTGATAATTTAGATATTTTAGAGGAAATGCAAGAAAGTCTTAGCCATCGTGGTCCTGATGATGGTGGTGACTGGTATTCAAATAGGGCAGGATTTGCACACAGGAGATTAATAGTAATTGACCCTGAGGGGGGCAAGCAACCTATGCTGGCTCAACAGGGCAGAAAAACCTATGTCCTTGTCTATAATGGTGAACTATATAATACAGAAGATCTTAGACAGATACTTCTTAATAAAGGTTATAATTTTAATGGGCATTCAGATACAGAGGTTTTATTACAGTCCTATTTAGAATGGGGAGAAAGGTGTGTTGATTACTTTAACGGGATATTTGCCTTTGCTATCTGGGATGTCTGTGAAGAAAAATTATATATGGCCAGGGATCGGATAGGTGTTAAACCACTTTTTTATGCTCAATTAAAAAATGGTCTTGTTTTTGCATCAGAAATAAAGGCTTTATTAAAACATCCTGAAATAGAACCCTGTATAAATGCAGAGGGGCTGGCAGAGGTATTAATTCTAGGCCCAGGTAGAACACCTGGTAACGGTATATTTAAAGGTGTTATGGAATTGAAACCTGGTTTTTCTTTGACATACCAGAAAAACAGTCTGAAACTCACTAAATACTGGGAACTTGTGAGTAAAGAACATACAGATACGCTAGCTGAAACAGTGGAAAAAGTCAGGTATCTTTTTAGTGATTCTGTAAAACGCCAATTGATTTCAGATGTGCCGATCTGTACTCTACTATCAGGTGGTCTAGATTCCAGTGCTATTAGTGCTGTAGCCAGTAGAGAGCTGAAAAAAAATGGCTATAGGGGGTTAGCTACATATTCTGTTGACTATGAGGGTAATGAAAGGTTTTTTAAGGCAAATGATTTTCAACCTGAAACTGATAATTACTGGGCGGCTAAGGTAGCAGATAACATTAACTCCAAGCATCATAATGTAGTGCTGGATAATCATCTTTTAAGTGAAAAATTAAGGGAGGGTGTTTATGCCAGGGATTTACCGGGGATGGCTGATATTGATGTTTCCCTGTATTTACTGGCTAAAGAGATAAAAAAGGATTTTGTTGTAGCAGTATCTGGTGAGTGTGCTGATGAGATATTTGGTGGTTATCCCTGGTTTTACCGAGAGGAAGCCCTGGGAGCCGGTATTTTTCCCTGGTCAAGGAGGTATAGAGAACGGATAGCCTTATTATCCAGGGAAGTCAAGGAGAGAATTTCCCCTGAAGAATACCTGTTTGAGAGATATCAAGAGGCATTAGCTGAGGTTCCTGTCTTAGCAGGTGAAGATGAGAAGAACGCACGTATGAGAGAGATGTTTTATCTTAATTTGACACGTTGGATGCCTGTTCTATTGGATAGAAAGGATAGAATGAGTATGTATACTGGATTAGAAATCAGAGTACCTTTCTGTGACCACCGGCTGGTAGAATATCTCTGGAATATACCATGGGAAATGAAGTCTTATGGCGGACAGAGAAAGGGATTACTCCGTGAATCCCTTAAAGGTATTCTTCCAGAGTCGGTTAGAAATAGACCTAAAAATCCTTATCCCAGGACCTTTAATCCCCTTTATTATCAGGAAACAAAAGCCTTGTTAATAGATATATTGAATAATAAAAACAAGCCACTACATTCTGTGATAGATATAGAAGCAGTACTTAATCTAACTGAGAAGAAAGGGGATTTTGATATCCCCTGGTTTGGTCAATTAATGCGTTTACCTCAGCTTTTTGCTTATCTTCTGCAATTAAATATCTGGTTGGAAGACTATCATGTAAGAATATCTTAGCCCGGTTTTTTAGTTCTTTAATTTACTGATAAGTTCTTTAGCTGGATTGGCATATAGGGTCTGGTATTCTTCATAATATACCAGGCCTGGTTTAGCTCCCTTTGGTTTCCTGACATTTTTTACTTTTGTATAATCAACAGGTACATTTTCTGACATTCTCCCCTTACTATAATAAGCAGCTATAACAGCGGCTTCATTAACTGTTTCCTGGGGTATATTGTCATTTGTATGGTTTCGAATTATTACATGTGAACCTGCTATTTCCTTGACGTGCAGCCAGATGTCTTCACTATGTGCAATTTTTTTGGTCAGCCGGTCATTCTGATAGTTGTTACGACCGGCCAAAATTTGATAACCTTGTGAAGATATAAATTTATAAGGTGGTAATGGTTTGTCGCTTTTCTTTTTTTGTTTGTTTTTCTTTTTTTCTTTAAGATAGCCCTCTTTGATTAATTCTTCTCGAATTTCTTTCAAATCACTTTGAGATTCAGCCTGCTCGATGTTCAGGGAGACCTGTTCTAAGTATCTTTCTTCATGTCTTAAAATACCCAGTTGTTTTTTAAGGTGTTTAATGCTTTTTTTAACTTTATTATATTTCTTATAATATTTCTGCGCATTCTGAGCCGGTGTTAAAGAGGGATCAAGGTCAATTTTAATTTTACTTTGTTCTACATCAAAATAATTTACTAATTCAATCTCTTCTAATCCCTTTTTTAGCTGATATATATTAGCTGTAATCAATTCACCATATTGCTTATACCTATCTGCGTTAGCAGCATCCTCTAATCCATTATGGTATTTCTTTTGTTTTTTTCTGTTTTTAGTCAGGTATTTATTAATAATATTATTCAGTCTATCTTTAAATTTATCTAGCTTATTATTGGTAACTTCATTGGAATAATAGTAATCAAAAAGTTCGCCGGTACCGGGATAGGTATGATCCTTTATATTTTTCTGGTGGAGTAAGGGATAGGCAGATAGATAAGAAATATTATTATGTTTATCCAGTCCTACAGCTGGTCTAAATTTCCCCTGTTTAACTTCTTGAAAGATTGATAAAAAACTGTTTTTAATTCTTTCTCTATCTTCCTTACTAAGGGTTGAATAATCGATTTTAAAGTCAATACCTGCCCTAAAAATGATTTCTTTTGCCATATAGGGTCCAATACCCCGGTAATTGTACATAATTGCCTTATATGCCCGGTCAGAAAAATCATCAGGTATATATGAAAAAAAATCCTCTTTACTAACAACTGTTGGGTCAATCTTATCCTGTCTCGGTGGATATTGATAATCTAAACCAGGATATAATTGACGCTGTTGGCTCTGCTGTTTGTTTATCCGTTTTAAAGCATCAAGGATTATACCATCTTCATTAATCAGTATTATATTACTGTATTTCCCCATAACTTCAGTAATAAGATAATATTTTTCCTTTCTTAATTTTATGTGAAAAATAAGTATTCGTTCGAAATCAGGTTGCTCTATTTTATCAATAATACCGCGGTGGAGATATTTGCGTAATAACATACAGAAATCAGGTGCCTTAAGGGGGTTTTCATAATCCAAATTACTAATATGAAGGCGGTTGTAAGCAGGGTCTGTTGAAATAACCATTTTTCTATTTTGGTTCTCACACCTGATAGTAAAACTAAGGGTATCATTATTTATTTGATATATTTTATCTATTCTTCCCCCCAGAATATTTTCTGTTAAATCTTTTTTAATAGCTGCCAGCATAATACCATCAATTGACATGATAAATCACTCCTTTAACTAATTATAGTATAAGGTATATCTATATATCAGTCAATTAAATAGATTGTTCTTTTTATTGAGCCCTGTGAATAGTATTAAAATGATAGAATTGCTAAACACAGGAGTGATTATTATGTTAGCAGAAAAGGAGTATTACCTCTTAAATCAGGAAGAACTTATTGATTGTTTTGGTTTTTCCTTGACAGATGGTTTATCAACAAGGGAGATCAGAAAAAGGCAGCTGCAGTGTGGTAGAAATAGATTAGTCACCTCAAGCAGCAAGGGAATCTTATCTATCTTTATTGACCAGTTCAGAGATTTTATGATAATTGTTTTAATGGCGGCAACCTGTTTATCATTTTTAATGGGTGAGATAAGTGATGGAATTACTATTTTTGCTATTATAATTATTAATGGGATTATGGGTTTTATTCAAGAATATAGGGCAGAGAGGTCATTGGTTGCTTTAAAGAAACTGGCTGCACCAGAAGCCAGGGTTATTAGAGATGGCAGACTTGAGGAAGTGGCTGCTGAGGAATTAGTACCTGGTGATTTAATTGTTTTAGAAGCTGGAAATCGTGTCCCAGCTGACTGCAGATTATTAGAAGCAGCAGGTCTTCAGGTAGATGAATCACTCCTTACTGGTGAATCAATAACAGTTGCTAAATCAACAGGGAAATTATATGCAGCTGATCTTAATATCACAGAACAAACAAACATTTTATTTATGGGAACAACAGTTACCCGGGGCAGGGCAAAAGCAGTAGTAGTTAATACAGGTATGGATACTGAAATGGGCAAGATAGCAGACCTGCTTAATAATGAAAATGATAATATGACACCACTTCAAAAAAGATTAAAACACCTTGGTAAATGGCTGGTAATTATGAGTCTATTACTTACTTTTTTGATAGTGATTGTTGGTATTTTAAAGGGGCAGTCCATTTATCAAATGTTTCTGGCAGGTGTCAGTCTAGCTGTTGCTGCAATACCAGAGGGGCTGCCTGCTATAGTAACCCTTGTTCTAGCCCTAGGTGTACAAAAAATGATCAATAATAATGCAATTGTTCGCAAATTACAATCGGTGGAAACACTTGGTTGTGCCACAGTAATCTGCTCTGATAAAACAGGAACCCTTACTAAAAATCAGATGACCTTAAAGAAGATATATTTGAACCATAGAATAAACAACTTTAATCCCGACAGTGAGCTTAAAGACCTTGAGAAGGTATTAAAAATTGGTGGTGTTTGTAATACAGTACAGCTCAAGGAAGCAGAAAATAATAGTAAACTTAATCGAGTAAAGGAGTTTTTTATAGGTAGTAAGATACCGGAGTTTCTAGGTGACCCCACAGAAATTGCTCTGGTAAGGGCTGTTTATGACTATGGGTATAGTTTTACTTCTTTGAAAAAAGACTATCAAATAAAAGCAGAAGAGGGTTTTGATTCGAAACGAAAACGAATGTCAGTTATTGTTCAAATGCCTGAAGGTGATACTGAATTATGGATCAAGGGAGCCCCGGAACTTATTTTGCAGAGGTGTACCTATCTAGAAGTCAACGGAAAGAAAGAAAAAATGACTGAACAGTTAAAAAGAGAGGTACAGCGGGCTAATGATTCTATGGCCAGAGATGCCCTGCGTGTTCTAGCTATAGGCTACAGAAAGGTAAATAATAGAGTAGCTAAAAATAGAGCGGCAAATTATGAAAAAGATTTAACTCTGCTGGGATTAGTTGGTTTAATTGACCCTCCCCGTGAAGAGGCATACCAGGCTGTATTAAGTTGTCATAAGGCAGGTATAAAACCAGTAATGATTACTGGAGATCACAAGATTACTGCTCGTGTTATAGCAGAAGACCTTGGTATTATTCCAGGAAGAGGTAGGGTTATTACAGGTGAAGAGATCAAGGGAATGGATGATAAAACACTAAATAATATTACCAGAGATGTAAGGGTTTTTGCCCGGATATCCCCCGAAGATAAGTTGAGGATTGTCAGGTCGTATAAAGAAAATGGTGAAATAGTTGCGATGACAGGTGATGGAGTTAATGATGCCCCTGCAGTAAAAGAAGCAGATATTGGGATTGCCATGGGTGAACAGGGTACCGATGTGACCAAAGAAGTGTCATCACTTATCCTGGGTGATGATAATTTTGCTACGATTGTTAAAGCTATTGCTGAAGGACGGAAAATATATAATAATATCCGTAAATTCATTCGTTATTTACTGGCCTGTAATACTGGTGAATTGCTGGCTGTTTTTCTTGGTATCCTTATGGGGTTACCTATACCACTATTGCCGATACAGATATTATGGGTGAATCTGGTTACTGATGGACTGCCTGCTTTGGCACTGGGGATGGATAATGATAGTGATGATGTAATGGAAAAACCACCCCGGGATCCAGAAGAGAGTATTCTGGCAGGTGGTATGGTAGCTCATCTTGTTAGTCAGGGTTCATTGATTGGTATTAGTACAATGACAGCATTTTTAATAGCCATCTATCATCTGGGAGTTGATCTCAATACAGCTAGAACTATGGCTTTTTCTACGCTTGTATTTTCTCAATTGTTTTTTGTATTTAGCTGTCGTTCAGAAGATTATGCTTTCTGGCAGCTTTCCCCGTTTTCTAATATCTATTTACTTGGGGCTGTATTACTGTCATCTATAATGCAGCTGGGGGTAATTTATTCTCCATTTTTGTCCAGATTCTTTAAAACCAGCATATTAAATATAGAACAATGGATTATTGTCTTAATTCTTTCTTCCTGGTCAACTATTGTCATTGATCTGATCAGGGGTATTTTCAGGAAGAAAAGGTAAGGTATCAAATTAGTAATTTTAAGAGTCTGTTCGAAATGTATTAGTATATACCGTCAGGGATTATATATCCCTTCACTCAACGGTAACACCTTAACTTCGTTCAGGGATATATAATCCCCTATTTATATCTTTTCGAACACACACTTTAAGTCTTTTTATAAAAAGACTTAAAATTACTAATGCTTTACTTCTTAATATAGATGTTTTCTTTTTATAGTATTGACCTTCTTTTTATCTGGTCAGAGAGAACAATTAAAGTATTAGTACTACCATATCTTTGTATTTGGTATATTAATGATTCTAAATCATTTACTTCTTTAAAAATAGCTTGTACAACCATAGAGTAAGAGCCGGTTACATGATGACAGCTAATTACGTCTGAATGATTTTTTATTACGTCCATAAATTCTTTTCGTTTATCAATATCTATAGAAACATTGATTAAAGCACGGATGTTTTTGCCTAATTTAGCAGGGTCTATAATTGCAGTATAGCCTTTAATTACTTTACTGGTCTCTAATTTTTTAATTCTTTCTGAGACAGCAGGGGCAGTTAATCCTACTTGCTTACCAAGGTCTTTCATAGATATACGGGCATTTTCTTGTAAAATTTTTAAAATTTCATAGTCTATCGAATCCAAGAGAACTTCCTCCCCTATATTTAAATTAATTATATAAAGAAATATACTTATACAATTAATTATAACATATAGTATAAAAAATATAAATAATATATTTTAAAGGAATTATCTAATACACTTAATTTTATAAATACTAATTTGAATATAAAAACCCGCTAAATAAAATAAAGCTAAAATATTATATATTAAAATAAATAAAGTAAATATATATTAATCTTTATTATTAAAGTAGTATTGGCAAAAATATTTACAAAGATTAAGTCAAGTGTTATTATAAAAATGCAAGATAAATTTACTTAAATTAAAGGGGGCTTTTATAATGACAGAAAAAACCTTAAATCCATTTGAAATTGTTCAATTACAAGTTAAGAAGGCATGTGATGAACTAGGAGAAAATGAAGCAGTTAGGAAAATTTTGAGTGTACCAGAGAAAGTAATGGAGGTTAATATTCCAGTTGAGATGGATAATGGTACAACAAGAATATTTACTGGATACCGGGTCCAGCATAATACATCTGCTGGACCAACTAAAGGTGGAATCCGTTTTCATCCTAAGGTAAATAAAGATGAAGTTAAAGCATTAGCCACCTGGATGACCTTTAAATGTAGGGTTATGGATTTACCATATGGTGGTGCCAAAGGTGGTGTAATTGTTGAGCCCAAAGAATTATCTATCAGAGAACTGGAAAGGTTAGCCAGGGGTTATGCCAAATCTATAGCTCAAATTATTGGTGAAAGAGTTGATATTCCAGCTCCAGATGTGAATACTAATGGACAAGTTATGTCCTGGATGGTTGATGAATATTCACTTTTAAGAGGTGTTGGACAAACTTTACCTGCTGTATTTACAGGAAAACCAGTTGAATTTGATGGTTGTCTAGGAAGAACAGAAGCGACTGGATATGGTGTTGCTATTATAGCAAGGGAAGCTAGTAAGTTAAAAGATTTAGAGATGAGTGGAGTAAGATTCGCAGTACAAGGTTTTGGTAATGTAGGAAGTCATACAGCTATGTATGCCGAAGAAATGGGCGCAAAGGTAGTAGCAATATCTGATATAGATGCTTGTTTAATTAATGAAAAAGGTTTAGATGTAAAAGCTTTAATGAAATATATGAAAGAAAACCGAACTATTTCAGGATATCCAAAAGCAGATGAAATAAATCGGGATGAAATATTCAAGCAAGAGTGTGATATTTTTGCTCCATGTGCTCTGGAGAATGCTATAACAACCAGAAATGTTGAGCAAATAAAAGCTGATATTATTGTTGAAGGGGCAAATGGACCAACTACACCTGAGGCAGAAAATGAATTGTTAAAAAGGGGTGTATTAATTGTTCCAGATATATTAGCCAATGCTGGTGGTGTTACGGTTTCATATTTTGAATGGGTACAAAATCTTCATAATTATTACTGGTCATTTGAAGAAGTACAGGAAAAGCAAGAAAGAAAAATGGTAGCAGCTTTTAAATCTGTAGTAGAAATGATGAAGGCTAAGAATGTGGATATGCGAAAAGCTGCTTATATGATAGCCATTGAAAGATTGGCTACACCAATGCGACTTCGGGGTTGGTTTAAAGATGGGACTTATAAACGAGCATAGTAATTTAAACTATAATTATAATTTAATGAAAGAGGTGAAAAAGTGGGTAGGGAGTTATCTAAAAAAAATTCAAATATTTCTCCTTCTGTTACCCTGGCTATTTCAGCCCAGGCTAAAGAAATGATAGCAGCCGGGGAAGATGTAATAAATTTTGGGGTTGGAGAACCAGATTTTAAGACTCCAGAAAATATAAGGAAAGCTGCTATAAATGTTATTAAAAATGGTAATATTGGTTATACAGCAGCATCAGGATTGCCGGAGTTAAAAAATGAAATATGTAAAAAATTCAAGAAAGATAATAAGCTTGATTATAAGCCAGATAATATTATAATATCATCTGGAGCAAAACACTGCTTATATAATGCTTTTCAAGCTATATGTAATCAAGGGGATGAAGTTATAATAGCTGTACCGTACTGGGTAAGTTATCCTGAGTTAATAAAGATGGCAGGTGCTAAACCAGTAATGGTTGAAACTACTGAAGAGGAAGAATTTAAATATACAAGAGAAAAACTGAAGAATGCTGTAACTAATAAAACAAAGGCAATCCTACTAAATAGTCCTAATAATCCAACTGGGACAGTTTATGAAACCGATGATTTAAGGATTATTGCTGAAATTGCTAAAGAAAACAATATATATATAATAGCAGATGAAATATATGAAAAATTAATTTATAAAGGTGAACATGTTAGTATTGCTTCTCTTGGTGATGAGCTTAAAGAATTAACTATAGTGATAAATGGTGTATCAAAGTGTTATTCTATGACTGGATGGCGAATAGGTTATGCAGCAGCCAATAAAGATATAGTAAAAGTAATGTCAAATATTCAAAGCCATGCAACCTCTAATCCTAATACTATTGCCCAATATGCTAGTATTGAGGCCTTAAGTGGGCAGCAAGCCTCTCTTGATATAATGAGAGCTGCTTTTATGAAAAGAAAAAAATACATGTTTGAAAAAATTAACTCAATAGACAATTTGTCTTGTCTTAACCCTAGAGGGGCATTTTATGTAATGATGAATATTGCTGAAGTTATAGGGAAAAACTTCAATGGTTATCAGATAGACAATTCAATGGATTTTGCAAAATACTTATTGGAAAAAGAAAAGGTAGCAGTTGTACCAGGTATAGGATTTGGTATAGAAAACTATGTACGGTTATCTTATGCCACATCTATGCCAAATATTAAAGAGGGATTAAAGCGAATTGAAAAGGCTTTAATTTAAGTTACTTAATATTAAAATAATTTGTAATATATAATCTCTGTAAACTGAATACTTTTCGAACAGCACTTTAAATATTTTATAGAATTTAGTATAATTAAATATATATTTAAAAATAAAGACCTTAATCAATAATTTAAACTAATATAATTAAGGTCTTTATTTTAGTTTTTTACTAAAAATATATATTAAAAATTCAAGATTAGAGGTGAAAAAATGGATGTTAATAAATGGCTTAACACGGTTTCAGGAGAAGTGGAAAGGGTTAATAAAATTTCTAAAGAATACTATAATAAATATGATATAAAACAAGGATTAAGAAATTCTGATGGCACAGGAGTTGTTGTTGGTTTTACTAAAATTGGTTCTGTCCATGGCAGTAAATATGTTAACGGTAAAAAAATACCTGTTGATGGAAAGTTAATATACAGAAATATAGAAATTAATGATTTAATTAAAAACTTTAATGAATTTGGATTTGAAAGAACTGTATATTTACTATTATTTGGGAAATTACCATCTAAAAATGAACTAGATAATTTCAATGAAATTCTGGATGGTTATCGAAGAATGCCACCAGCTTTTACTGAAAATATGATCTTAAAAAGTCCTAGTAATAATGTTATGAATAAATTACAAAGGAGTATATTAGCCTTATATTCCTATGATCAAGACCCTGATAGTCTGGAGATAGATAAAATTTTATTGCAAAGTATAAAATTAATTGCTAGATTTCCAACGATTATTTCTTATGGGTATCAAGCAAAGTGTCATTATTTTGATAATCAAAGTTTGTATTTGCATAATCCCAAAAAAGGTATTGGGACAGCTAAAAATATTTTGCATATGATTAGAGCTGATAACCTTTATACTGCATTAGAAGCAGATATATTGGATTTACTATTAATATTACATGCAGAACATGGTGGAGGAAATAATTCTGCTTTTACAACCCATGTTGTTTCTTCAACTGGAACCGATACTTATTCGGCAATAGGAGCAGCTGTAGGAAGTTTAAAGGGTCCTAAACACGGTGGTGCAAATTTAAAAGTAGTAGAGATGGTTAATGATATTAAGGCACATATTGATTATACGGATATGGTGCAACTAAAAGATTATTTAATTAAAATATTAAAGAAAAAAGCCTTTAATAGAAAAGGTTTAATCTATGGTATGGGACATGCAGTTTATACTAAATCTGATCCTAGGGCAGTGATCTTAAAAGAAAAAGCTGCAGAATTGGCTAAAGAAAAAAATCAAATGGACGAATTTGATTTATATTGTAATATAGAAAAATTAACAAAAGATATTTTTAAAGAACTTAAAGGAGAGGATGCAGAAATATGTGCTAATGTAGATTTATATTCCGGGTTTGTTTATAAACTTTTGAACATACCTAAAGAACTATATACACCATTATTTGCTACAGCTAGAGTAGCCAGTTGGTGTGTTCATAGAATAGAACAGCTTGTTAGTGACGAGAAAATCATTAGGCCGGCTTATAAATCATTAAAGAATGATGAATCTGGAATGTATTAAAGTGTGTGTTCGAAAAGAATTATTTTAGGTGATTATATTTCCCAGAACGAAGTTAAGGTGCTACCGTTGCGACACAACATTAAACTGTTCTTGTGGGCTCAAGTCAAATACGGAGTACTTGTGGTGCAAGTCGATTCATTAGTACTGGCCTCGATATTGCGTTTGAGAAAGAAGAGGGCAGTGAGTGAAGGGATATATAATCACCGGGGTATAAGCAGTGACTTTTCGAACAGACTCTTAAAGTTATATTAAGTGAAAATGGAGAAGTGTATAATTATTATAATAATAATGCTAATAAGTTTGTTTAACTTAATATTATTAAGTATAATAATATTATTTTTTGAAAAACAAGGAAATATGTTAATATTCATTTGATATATACTTTACATTTTTCTTGTATAATATTAAAATAATAATATATTGTCGATTTAGCTGATAAATCAATTGAATATTTATAGAATTTGGAAAATATTAGGCGATTTTAGTGAACCTGATTAATTTATCTTTAACTAATAGTATATTATAATTTTGTATCTATCAAGTTATATATATAACTTGATAGATACAAGTTAATTACTTATGGAGACGGGGCAATTGGGGAATATGCTATTCTTGATGGACTAATACTGATATATTATTGCTTAATAAAACGAAGTAAGTGTGTAAAATTCTTTATTTACTTTCAGAAGATGCGACATTATATTTAAAGAGTGTTAATTATCGAAAAAGTATCTTTATTCATAAATTAAAAAATATTAACTATAATTTTAATACTAAATAAAATTATAAAAGAAAAAAAGGGGGATGAAAGAGTTATTTTCTATGTAAAGAATTAAAATAAGATTTACTTGTGAAAAATCATAGGGGGGATAGAATGACAGTTATAAACAAATGGAATGAGTTACAATTGCATAGTAAAATTTTAATAGGATTAATTTTAGGAGTTTTGGTAGGGCTTATCTTTGGACCACAGGCCAGCCTTATAAAACCAATTGGTGATGTATTTATTAGATTGATTAGAATGATAATTGTACCATTAGTCTTTTCTTCGTTAGTTGTAGGTGCAGCAAGTGTTGGAGATCCGAAACGTTTAGGAAGAATTGGTGGGAAAACAATTCTTTTTTATCTTGTTACAACCGCTTTTGCTGTAATTATTGGTTTGTTTTTAGGGAATATCATTCAACCCGGTGTGGGGTTAGATATGGATGTTGGACAAGTTGCAATGAAAGCAGCAGAGACACCATCTTTAGCTGATACATTGGTACAGATGGTTCCGAAAAATCCTGTTGTAGCATTAAGCGAAGGGAATATGTTGCAGATTATCGTTTTTGCACTCTTGATTGGAATTACTATAGCTTTAGTTGGTAAAAAAGCAGATCCAGTTTTAAATGTATTTGATTCTTTTGCTGAAGTGATGTATAAATTGACTGAAATGATAATGAAATTTGCTCCTTATGGTGTTTTAGCATTAATTGCTTCTGTAGTTGGTTCTTATGGTCTTTCTGTACTATTACCACTTCTGAAAGTCATTATTGCTATTTATTTAGGTTGTTTATTACATTGGCTGATAACCTATACAGGTGCAATTAAATTATTTAGTGATTTAAGGGTAAGTAAATTTTTCAAAGGAATTAGGAGTGCACAGATTTTTGCTTTTAGTACTTGTAGTAGTTCAGGGACTTTACCAGTTACTACTGAATGTACTCGGGAAAATTTAGGCGTTTCTGATAAAATTTCAAGCTTTGTATTACCTTTAGGTGCAACTATAAATATGGATGGAACGGCCATATATCAAGGGGTTTGTGTTTTATTTGTTGCTCAGGTTTATGGTATGGATTTAAGTATGGCACAACAGCTTACAGTAGTATTAACAGCTACTTTAGCTTCAATTGGAACAGCAGGTGTACCATCAGCAGGTTTGGTTATGTTAACTATGATTTTAAAGAGTGTTGGATTACCATTAGAAGGGGTAGCATTAATTGCTGGAGTTGATAGAATTTTAGATATGGCTAGAACTGCAACTAATATTACAGGAGATAGTGCAGCAGCTGTAGTTGTTGCTGCTTCAGAAGGTGAAATAGATGTAGAAGTAGGAAATGCTAATACTATAAATGCATAAGTTAAAGAAGCTGTCTCAAAATAGTTTTATGAAACAAGTTTTTGGGCACTCTAAAAATCTCTGTAATGAAGTTTTATAAGAATATAAGTAGCCAAAAGGCGTCTTTATAATTTCATCAAAAGATAAATTAATGAAAGATAAATTACATTTGATAAATTATGGTTCTAGACGCTTTTTGGTTTTTTTATTTGACATTAACATTTGATTATTGTAATATAGCAGCTAGCCTGTTATAAATAATACTTATATAGAGAGAAAGGGGGAAAGGACTGGTAACATACGAATAATTAATATTACTAAAATAAGGAAGGAATGTTGTAAACGATGAAAAAAACTAATGAATTACCTTCAATGTTGCAAGTCTTTATGGTGTTAGTTGGGTTTTTGGCATTAGCATTTATTTTCACAAGTCTGGGTATAGAAATACATTTAGCAATATTTGCTGGATGGTTTTTAGCGATAGCAGTAGGGTTAAAATTAGGTTTTTCCTATAAGGAAATGGAAAAAGCTATTATTGACGGCATATATAATGGGATGGATGCCATAATTATTCTTCTGGCAGTAGGTGCTTTAGTGGGGACCTGGATTTCAGGAGGAATTGTACCTAGTATAATTTATTATGGATTAAAGGTAATTCATCCTAATATCTTTTTGCTAGCCACCTTAATTATTTGTAGTCTTACTTCTCTATCTACGGGTACTTCCTGGGGAACAGCAGGAACAGCAGGTATTGCTATGATGGGGATAGGAGCTGGATTAGGTATACCTGCTCCTATGACAGCAGGGGCAGTATTATCGGGTGCTTATTTTGGGGATAAACTTTCTCCATTATCTGATAGTACTATTTTAGCTTCTTCAATGTCTGATGTTGATGTCATAGATCATGTAAAAGGAATGTTTCCGGCTTCTATAGTAGGATATATTATGGCAGCTTTAGGTTTTACAATTGCAGGGTTTACTGTTGGTGGTGGATCTGCAGATTTAAGTCGGGTTAATGAAGTTATAAATGCAATTGAAGGAATGTTTAATATCAGTTTGATTTCTTTACTACCAATGGTAATTGTCATTGCTTTACTGGCTATGAAAAAACCATCAATTCCTGTGATAAGTTTTGGAGCTGTTTTAGGTATTATTTGGGGAGTGTTTTTTCAGGGATTAAATTTTGTTGATGCAATAGGAACAGCCTGGGCTCAAATTCCTAAAGATACAGGACTTGAATTTATTGATAATATTTTAAGTCGTGGAGGTATGAATTCCATGCTCTGGTCTGTTGGAATAATACTTTTTGGATTAGGTTTTGGCGCCTTCTGGATAAGACTGGAATTTTAAAGGCTATTGCCAGTAGAATAGAAAAGGGAATTAATTCTGGCGGTTCATTAACGGTTACGACAATAATTGTGGGCTTTCTTGGGAATCTATTTGGGAGTGCAATGTATGTTTCATTAATTTTGACCCCAAAAATAATGCAAGAAAAGTATGATGAACTTGGCTATGATAGAAGAGTTCTATCGAGAAATACTGAGTTTGGAGGCACACTTACTTCAGGTATGGTTCCATGGAGTGATAATGGGATTTACATGGCTGGAATTTTAGGTGTAGCTACTCTTGATTATTTACCATATATGTGGTTATCTTTTGCTTGTATTGCGGTAAGTATTTTTTATGGATTTACAGGTGCCTTTATGTATAGAACTAATAATGGGGTAACTGAATAACTTAATTTAGATACAGATTAAAATACTATAATTAGTATCCCCCAAATTTTATAAATAAAAAAGTGGGGGATATTAATTAAATTAATAATAATCTTTAAAAGTCTGTGTTCAAAAAGGGTATAAATAGGGGATATATACTGATACTTTTCGAGACTTTAAAATGTACTTAATTATAGTTATTTATTAAATATAAGTAAAATTTTTTATGATGGGAATATTACCAGTATATTAATCAATATTTAAGTGAAGGGGATAGAGTATGAAAAAAATACATTTTATAACAACTGGTGGAACTATTGCTTCTTCTGAAGGGGAAAAAGGGTTGGAACCTACTTTTAATGATGAAGAATTGTTATCTTATATACCTGAAATAAGCGAACTGTGTGATATAAGCGGAGAACCAATCATGAATATTGATAGTACTAATATGAGACCTGAAGGAGTTAAAAAGATTGCCCAAACAATTTACCATAATTACGAAAAATATGATGGTTTTATAGTAACTCATGGAACTGATACAATGGGATATACTTCGGCATTATTAACATATATGTTATCCAATATTAAAAAACCAGTCATTGTTACTGGTTCACAGGTGGCAATAGGACAGCCTTATACAGATGCTAAAAAAAACATTTCTGATGCAGTTAGGTTTGCCCTTGAACAGGTTCCAGGTATATTTGTTGCTTTTGATGGTCGAATAATTAATGGTACAAGGGCTGTGAAAATAAGAAGTAAGAGTATGAATGCCTTTGAAAGTATTAATATGCCTTATGTTGCGTATATTAAATTGGGAAAGATTACTTATGATAGAGATAGTAAAGAACATCGTAATAAATATGAGATAATGAATATTGATCCTAGTAAACCTTTTAGGTTAGAAACTGAATTATGTACAGATGTTTTTCTATTAAGATTATATCCTGGTATTGATCCGACTATTTTTGATTTTATAAAGGAAAATTATAAAGGAGTAATTATTGAAAGCTATGGTGTTGGTGGTATCCCAAATTTGGATGGTTATAATATTATTGAAAAAGTAAAAGAACTGATAGGTGCAGGTCTTGCTGTAGTAATAACAACACAATGTATGGAAGAAGGGATTAATTTAGATGTTTATGAAGTAGGACGAGATTTGGCAGAAGCTAATAATATAATTACTGTGGCAGATATGAATACTGAAACCATAATTGCTAAATTAATGTGGGCCTTAGGAAATTTTAGCGACCTTAATGATGTGAAATGCTTTATGGAAACAGCGATGTTTGGAGATATGAATATTGAAGAAGAATAAAAAAAAATGACTGTCAGTTTTAAAGAGCTGACAGTTTTTTGATTAATTTTATAATATAAATTAATGTTTTAAGGTAGTAGTAGAAAAGGGCAGATAACTTCTTGTCAAAACTACTCTGGTGTGATATTATTAATGAAAGTTAACTATTTTAGGGGGATATAGATGAGTGTAAACTTAATTAATATTGGATTTGGAAATATTGTAGCTGGAAATAGAGTAATTGCTATAGTAAGTCCTGAATCTGCTCCAATCAAAAGAATTATTCAGGAAGCAAGAGAAAGAGGAATGTTGATTGACGCGACCTATGGCCGTAGAACCAGGGCAGTAATAATTACAGATAGTGATCATGTTGTACTCTCTGCTATACAACCTGAAACCGTCTCACATAGGTTAAGTGATCATGAGCAGGGGTAAGTGGACAGGGAGGCATTTCCAATGAGACAGGGGCATCTTTTTGTTGTTTCAGGTCCTTCAGGTGCAGGTAAAGGAACAGTATTAAAAAGATTAATAAATGAATATGATAATCTTGAGTATTCTATCTCTGCTACTACCCGTCATTCCAGGAAAGGTGAAGTAGATGGCGAAGATTACTTCTTTTTAACAGAAAATGATTTCTTTAAATTAGTTGATGATGATAGGTTTATTGAATGGGCCAAAGTACATAATAATTATTATGGTACCCCCAAAGATTATGTTCTGGAGATGATAGAAAAGGGTAAAGACATAATCCTTGAAATAGATATTCAGGGTGCTAAACAGGTGTGTGAATCTTATCCAGAAGCAATTTTTGTCTTTCTAGCCCCACCTTCTTTAGAGGAATTAGCTAGAAGATTAGATCAACGGGGTTCAGAGAATAGGCATACTAAAGAGGTTAGACTTAATAATGCCAGGGAAGAAATGAAAGAAAGAGAAAATTATGATTATGAAATTATTAATGATAAAATAGATCAGGCTGTACTTAAACTCAAATCGATTATTATTGCTGAAAACTGTAAAATAAAATAAGGGGATGATAAAAAATGATAATATACCCATCTCTAGATGATTTAATGAAAAAAGTTGATAGCCCTTACTCACTTGTAATTCTGGCCGCCAGGCGTGCAAGGCAGTTGAACCTGGGTGGGGCTGGACTACTGGAAGAATATAGGTCAAAGAAAGCTGTTTCCCGGAGTCTAGAAGAAATTGATCAAGAAAAAATAAAATATAGGACAAAATATAAAAAAGACATAAAATAAGGGGGAGATTGGGCTTTGAAAAAGGAAATACTCCTTGGAATTACTGGTGGTATAGCTGCTTATAAGGTGGTTGAAGTGGCAAGCAGGCTGACCAAAATGGGTTATTCCGTAAATACAGTTATGACTGAGGGAGGGACGAAGTTTGTTGCTCCTCTTACTTTTCAAAGTATTACCCATAACCCTGTACATACTGATTTATTTTCACCACCAGAGCACTTTAATGTTAAACATATATCTCTAGCAGATAGGGCTGATTTATGTCTGATAGCCCCTGCAACAGCAAATTTTATTGGCAAATTGGCTGGTGGAATTGCTGATAATCTTTTATCTACCATAATTATGGCTACTAAGGCCCCTATTTTAATAGCACCATCCATGAATGTTAATATGTATCATAATTCAATTTTCCAGGATAATATATCTTATTTAAAGAAAAAGGGATATGAAGTAATTGACCCAGATAAAGGATATCTTGCCTGTGGTTATCAGGGTGAAGGAAGATTACCTGAACCAGAATTATTAGTAGATTTAATTACAGGGCGGTTAAGTGAGAAAGATTTTGCAGGCAAAAAGATACTGGTGACAGCAGGACCTACCAGGGAATACCTGGATCCAATCCGTTTTCTTAGTAATAAATCATCAGGAAAGATGGGTTATGCCCTGGCCCGTACAGCAGCCAGGCGAGGGGCGGAAGTAACCCTGCTTTCCGGGCCAGTAAATTTAACTCCTCCCTATGGTGTAGAGACAATTTTCATCGAAAGTGCTAGTCAATTAGCTGAAGAGGTTAAGCTGCATTCACAAAATTATGATATAGTAATTATGGCAGCAGCAGTTGCAGATTTTAGACCTGCAGATTACCAGAAAGAGAAGATAAAAAAAGGAAAACAGTTTGATAATTTTAAATTAAATATGATGCGGAACTCTGATATATTAGAAGGTATCGGTAGACATAAAAAAAAGCGACAAATACTGGTTGGTTTTGCTGCTGAAAGTGAAGACCTGCTCAATAATGCCCGTGATAAAATGGAAAAAAAGAATCTTGATATGATTGTAGCTAATGATATTGCAGGGTTTACCAGTGACCAAAATAGTGTTACAATTATTACTAATAAATATGCTAAGGATATACCATTGATGAAAAAAACAGAGATTGCCGGTATAATTTTTGATAGGATTAGTGAATTACTAAAGTAGAGGGCAGGGGGGATTACCCTGTCCTTATAAAATGTTTTAAATATACAAGTAGCACTTAAATATTACACTTTTCTGTTTCAGCCAATTATATAAATTTCGCTTGTCGTTCGTTACGGCGTCCTGCCTACGTGAAAAATATAGAGTCACTTCATTAATATAATTGGCTTACACAAAGCATTAGTGTGAATAAATTAAATGAAACTTATATAGTAATTAAAAGTGATTTTTATTAGAAAGGATGGTTATTATTATTGATCCTGTTGCTTTTTATATTGGCTCACTTGGAATACGCTGGTATGGGGTCATAATTGCAGCTGCTACCCTGATTGCTATGTTTTTAATAAATAGAGAAGCTGCTCAACAGGGGATAGCTAGTGATTTTTTCCTTGATTATTTTTTGATTACTATACCAGCAGCAATAATAGCTGCCAGATTGTATTATGTTGTTTTTAATTTTAAGATATATAAAGGTAATATAAGGCGTATTTTTGCCTTTCGTGAAGGTGGAATTGCTATACATGGTGCAGTACTGGCTGGACTGCTAGTTTTAATAATTCTAAGCAGAAAAAGAGGGGTGTCTTTCTGGCAGGCAGCCGATATTATAGCCCCTGCCCTTGTTCTGGGGCAATCGTTCGGCCGCTGGGGGAATTTTATCAACAGAGAGGCATATGGTGGAATTGTAAGTAAGGAATTTATAAGTATTTTCCCTGATTTTATTGAAAGGCAGATGCATATAAATGGTTACTATCACCACCCGGCTTTTTTATATGAATCCAGCTGGGATTTGCTTGTATTTATCTTTTTAATATCTATTAGAAGGAAAGAATTTATTAAAAAAGGTGATTTATTCCTGTTATATCTGATTACTTATTCTCTAGGGCGTTTTTTTATCGAAGGAATCAGAACCGATAGTCTGATGTTAGGTCCCTGGCGTATTGCTCAGTTAGTCAGTATATTTGCCATTGTTTTAGGGGGATTATTAATTTATATACGACATAAGAAACTAATTAGATAATATTGTTTTTCTTATGACTTAAAAAATAACGGAATTAGATGGTTTGACAGTATTATTTTATTATGCTAAACTAAAAATATTGTTTAAATTTCCAAAATAAAGTTTAATCCAAGGTGGTGTATAATCTTGACAGAGAGATATTTTTTTACCTCTGAATCAGTAACTGAGGGTCACCCAGATAAAGTGGCAGATCAGATATCTGATGCAGTGTTAGATGCTATTATAAGTAAGGACCCTATGGCCAGGGTTGCCTGCGAGTCATTTGTCACTACAGGTTTAATCCTTGTTTCTGGTGAGGTTTCAACTGATTGTTATGTAGATATTACTGAGATTGCCAGGAAGACTGTTAAGGAGATTGGTTATGATAGGGCTAAATTTGGGTTTGATGGTGATACATGTGCTGTTTTAACGGCTATTGATGAGCAGTCTCCTGATATTGCCCTGGGTGTTAATAAAGCAATAGAGTCTAAGATGGGAGAAGAAGAAAATCAATTGGGTGCTGGAGATCAGGGGTTAATGTTTGGTTATGCCTGTAATGAAACAGATGAACTAATGCCCCTTTCTATAACCCTGGCCCATAAACTTGCCAGAAGACTGGCTTTTGTTCGTAAAGATAAAATAATACCGTACTTAAGACCAGATGGCAAAACACAGGTTACAGTCGAATATATTGATGGGGCCCCGGTTAGAATAGATAAAGTAGTTGTTTCTTCCCAGCATCATCCAGAGGTAGATAATAAGGAAATAAGTAATGATATTATTAAACATATCATCAAAGAGGTTATTCCAGAAAAATTTATGGATGATAAGACTGAATTATTAATTAATCCTACAGGTAGATTTGTTATTGGAGGTCCTCATGGTGATACTGGCCTGACCGGTAGAAAGATCATTGTTGACACATATGGTGGTGCTGCTAGACATGGTGGTGGGGCTTTTTCTGGAAAAGACCCGACCAAGGTTGATCGTTCTGCTGCATATGCAGCCCGTTATGTTGCCAAAAATATAGTTGCAGCAGGATTAGCCGCTAGGTGTGAAGTTCAGCTTGCTTATGCTATTGGTGTTGCCCGACCTGTTTCTATTATGGTTGATACATTTGGAACAGGTAGGATAGATAATAATAAACTAGTTAGTCTGGTAAAGAAGGTGTTTGATCTTAGACCAGAAAAAATTATAGAGGTTTTAAACCTTCGCCAACCAATCTATAAACAGGTCGCTAGCTATGGTCATTTTGGAAGGGCAGACCTTGATTTGCCCTGGGAGAGAATAGATAAGGCGGCTGTTTTAAAGAAAGAGGCTGGTTTATGATATAGGCTTTTAATACCGGAGGTTATCCTTCGGTGTTTTTCTTAGAATAAGAGGTGATAGAATGGGAGATAGGTCAGAAAGTAAGGTTATTAATTTAAGTGCAGCATTTAAGGGACTGCGGTATGCGCTGATAATAAGTTTACTTATCTCAACAATACTTATATTATATACCATAGAGATTGATCACCTTAGAGAAGCCATTTCCAGTATAAGCTTTAAAATGATTATTCTGTTGATGGTTTTATTATTGACAAACTGGTTGGCTGCTGGAGTCAGGTTAAAGGTAATGGTTTTAACAGTTGGAGGTAATATTAGTCTTTTGGAAGGTATAATTATTTATCTGGGAGGCTCTTTCATTTCCAATGTTACTCCCTCTGCAACTGGTGGTGGTCCATATCAGATCTATATATTACATAAAAAGGGACTGACTGTTGGTCAGGGTACAATGGTTATTGTAATTAATTTTATTCTTAGAATTTCATTTTTCAGTATTGCAAGTTCTATGTTTCTATTATTTTTTAACAAATATATATCACCAGGGGTTATTCCATCTTATATTTTTTATATTGCCTTGGGTGTTGGTATGTTAATAACTATTTCAATCCTGGTACTAAGTCTTGTTCCAGGGGTAATAAATTATATTCTGGACTTTTTATTTAAAATCCAAAAAATAAGGACACTTGTTAAAAAGAGTTATCGGATAAAAAAATTGTTGGCCAGGGCTAAAAGAGAATTAAAGGAATTTCACCTTTCCCTTGAATTGTTATGGAAGAACAAAATCAGGCTATTTTTAGTCTGTTTATATACTATTCTTTATTGGAGCTCATTATTTATGATTCTTCCGATTTTGTTGATTGGTCTTGGTTTAGAACCTTATTTTTTAAGGTCTTTTATTATGCAGACTATTTTCAACTTAGTAATACCGTATATGCCTACACCAGGAGCCAGTGGTATTGCTGAGATTGGTTTTGCTTCCTTATTTGTTTCTTTTATTCCTAAAGGACTAATTGGTTTGGTAACACTGGTCTGGAGATTTATTATCTATTATTTAGTATTAATCCTAGGTGGTTTTTTTGCCTTGCGGGAATTAGGCTGGCAGAGGGGAAAAAGGAATGACTGATTATGTGAAAATAATTGTTGATATACCCTTATCACATCTGGATAATAGTTATGATTATCGGGTGCCAGAGAAATATAAGGATATAATTAAAATAGGGCATGCAGTCAAGGTAAGGTTCGGCAACAGGATGGTAGTTGGTTTTGTAATAGGCTTTAGTAATACTACTGACCTGGATAAAGATAGAGTTAGGGATATAAGTTCTATTATAACAAAAGAAGAGTTATTTAATGAGGAAATGCTGGAATTATTTAAATGGATGGCTTCATATTATAAATGCCTTCTGGTTAAAGTAATAAAATCAGCTATTCCCACTGGTGTAATAACAGGAAAAGTCAAAAAGAAAAGGGTCCGATTTCTTAGCTTAAATCAAAATCAGGAAGAGACTGATAGAATAATAAATGAACTGAGGAAAAAAGCCCCTAAACAGAAAGAGATTCTGGAGTTTTTATTAGCTAATGATGAGTATCTAAGTACAAGTCAACTGGCAGAGCGGGTTAGTACTTCAGCAGGGACTGTGAGCAGGTTGATAAAAAAGGGTTATTTAAAATATGAGGAGAAGATCAGTAGAAGAAGACCGTATTTTAAGAAAAGCAGTCCTGGCAGCAGCAAACCGGAATTAACCAAAGAACAGCAAGAAGTAATTGACAAGATATTAGTTAATATAAAAGGAAATAAAACAGATAGCTATTTATTACATGGTGTTACTGGTAGTGGCAAAACTGAGGTATATCTGCGTATAATAGAAGAAGGTCTCAGTAGGGGTAAGGGTGCTATAGTACTTGTCCCTGAGATTTCTCTTACTCCAATGATGGTCAGGAGATTTTATCAGCGTTTTGGTGATAAAATAGCTGTTCTTCACAGTAATTTATCACTTGGGGAACGTTATGATGAATGGAGAAGGCTGTATTATGGAGAGGCTTTAATAGCCATTGGGGCAAGATCGGCGGTTTTTGCTCCAGTAAAAAACTGTGGTCTGATTATAATTGATGAGGAACATGAGACATCATATAAACAGGGTGAAAACCCTTATTACCATGCACGTGAAGTAGCCTTAAAAAGGGTAAAATTAAGTGGGGGGGTAGTGATTCTTGGTTCTGCTACTCCTTCATTAGAGAGTTATTATTATGCTCAAGAGGGTAAATTTAAATATCTGGCTTTGACTGAGAGAATCAATACAGAAGAAATGCCACCTGTTAGTATTATTGATATGAGGGAAGAACTAAGAAACGGTAATACCTCTATCTTTAGTACCAGTCTAAAAAAGGCAATCAATAATTCACTATTAAAAAAAGAACAGGTCTTAATTTTTTTAAATAGAAGGGGATATGCAAATTTTATACTTTGCCGGGAATGTGGGCATGTTATAAAATGTAAAAACTGTGATATATCACTTACCTATCATGAATCTGAAAATAGTCTGCGCTGTCATTATTGTGATTTTACTAGTATTGTTCCCCGAAACTGCCCTGCCTGTGGTAGTGTGTTTATCAAAAAATTTGGTATTGGTACTGAAAGAATCGAAGAGGAGTTGAAAAAGGAATTTACCGGTGCTGTTATTGAGAGAATGGATGTTGATACAACTACCAGAAAGGGGTCACACTATGAAATATTAGAGCGGATCGAAAAAGGGGAGACCGATATACTGGTAGGCACCCAAATGATTGCTAAGGGACATGATTATCCTAATATATCTGTAGTAGGTGTTATTACAGCAGACAATATTCTTAATTTACCGGACTTCCGTTCGGGAGAGAGGACCTTTCAATTGCTGACTCAGGTTGCTGGAAGGACTGGACGCGGTAGTAAAAATGGTGAAGTTATTATACAAACTTATACTCCAGAACACTATAGTATTATCGCAGCCAGTAAACATGATTATTTACAATTCTATAATCAAGAGATAAATTCAAGGAAGAAACTCTTTTATCCCCCCTTTTCACAACTGGTAAATATCATTATTCAGGGTTATCAAGAACAAGGAGTAGTTAAAGCCGCTGAGCAACTTAATGTCTTTCTAAAAGATTATCAGCAATATATCAAAGAAATATTAGGGCCTTCACCTGCCCCTATAAATAAGCTGCGTAATCGTTACAGATGGCAGATTATTTTAAAAATACAGGGATGGGCAAAGAGGAATTTTATCCTGGCAGAAACAAGGAGTAAATTTCTACCTGAACAGGATAAGGAGATTGGTTTTATTATTGATGTTGATCCTATTAAAATGTTATAATAAAATTCTGGAGGTGAATTATATGGCTATTTTACCGATTAGAAAAGTTGGTGATCCGGTTTTAAGAAGTAAGGCCAGAAAGGTCAAGGAAGTTACAGAAAAAACAAGGGAACTAATAGAAAATATGGCTGAGACTATGTATGATGCCCCTGGTTCAGGTTTGGCTGCACCACAGGTTGGTATCTTACAGCAGATTATTACTATTGATGCAGATGATGGCAGAGGCTTAATAGCATTGATTAACCCAGAAATTCTTACTGTTTCAGATGAAAAGATAATTATGGAAGAGGCTTGTCTGAGTGTCCCGGGTGAAAAAGGGGATGTTATTCGGCCTAGACGTGTTACAGTAAAGGGTTTGAATAAAGATAATGAAGAAATTGTAATTGAAGCTGATAAATATTTGGCCAGGGTTTTACAGCACGAGATAGATCATCTAAATGGTATATTATTTATTGATAAGTTAGGAAACAGTCTGAGGTGATATGATGAAGGTAATTTTTATGGGGACACCTGATTTTGCTGTATATAGTCTTGAAAAACTGGCAGGGGATCAGGAAATAGAAATTAAAGGGGTTGTTACACAACCTGATCGAAAAAAGGGTAGAGGGATGAAATTACAATCCTCTCCAGTAAAAAAAACAGCTTTGAAGCTGGGTTTAAATCTTTTGCAGACAGATAATGTTAATAGTCCTAATTTTATAGCAGAACTCAAAGAATTAGAATCTGATATAATTGTTGTGGTTGCCTTTGGACAAAAATTAAGTAGTGAATTCCTTGCTATACCAAGCTGTGGATGTGTTAATTTACACGCCTCATTATTACCACAGTATAGAGGCTCCAGTCCGATAAATAAAGTGATTATAGATGGTAATACTATTACTGGTGTTAGCACAATGTATATGGATGAGGGCTGGGATACTGGTGATATAATATATAAAAAAGAAGTACCAATAGAGAAGGCTGATACTGCCGGCACCTTACATGATAAACTGGCAGTGGCTGGTGCTGATCTTCTGCTGAAAACTATTCTTGATATTGCGAAAGGAACAGCTCCCAGGGAAAAACAGGATGATAGTCTGGCCTCTTTTGCTTATAAGTTAGTTAAGAGTGATGGTGAGATAGACTGGAGTAAAGAGGCCAAATCTGTTTATAACCATGTAAGGGGAATGAATCCCTGGCCTGGGGCTTTTACTCATTATCAGGGGGAATTAATTAAAATCTGGCAGGTCAGTATTGTTGAAGATAATAAATATATTAATAATGATAAATCAGTAGGGGAAATACTGGTTGCTGATGAGCAAAATGGTTTACTTGTTATGACAGGAAAGGGACTAATTAGTCTAGAAAAAATTCAGCTAGCAGGCAAACAGAGGATGCTGGCAGAGGAATTTTTACGCGGCTATGATTTATTGCCGGGGAGTAAGTTTAAATAATGGTTTTCTTATTTTAAGTATCTTAAGAAGGGGGGTAAGAAATGTATTTTCCACTTTTTTATGATCCAACAATTATTATAATAATACCTGCCTTTTTGTTGGCCATTTATGCTCAGTATAAGGTTAAGGGGACATTTAACAAATACAATAAAATTTACTCTAACTCTGGTTTAACAGGGGCAGAGGCTGCTCGCAAATTGCTGTCTAAACAGGGAATTACTGATGTGGCAGTACAACAAATTGAAGGTAGGCTTACTGATCATTATGACCCTCAAAAAAAAGTTTTAAATCTATCAAGAGAAGTATATGGTAATAATTCTCTGGCTGCTATTGGCGTGGCTGCTCATGAGGCTGGGCATGCTATTCAGGATGCTAGAGATTATAGACCACTTAAAATTAGGGCCAGTTTAGTTCCAGCTGCTAATATTGGCTCAAGTATGGGGTTGCCATTAGCCCTTTTTGGTTTTTTTATTAGGGCAGATTTTATGATTATGCTTGGTTTAGTATTATTCCTGGGTGCTTTTTTATTTCATTTAGTGACCTTGCCAGTTGAATTTAATGCCAGCAATAGAGCTATTAACTTACTAAGTAAAAATAAGTACCTAACAGGAAAAGAACTACAGGGTGCTAAAAAGGTTTTACGCAGTGCAGCCTTTACCTATGTAGCTGCAACACTGGTAGCTCTGGCTAATTTATTAAGAATCTTAATGCTATTTGGTATGGGCCGGGATGATTAAAGGAGAATATATAGTTAATGACTATCCGAAGAGATGCACTTACTATACTTGAAGAAATAAAAGATGGTGCTTATTCAAATATTGTACTTTCCAGAAGACTGCCCCGGATCCCTGATAAAAGGGACAGAGCTTTACTGACAGAAATTGTTTATGGGGTATTACGATATAAAAATAGACTGGATTACTATATTATTAAATTATCAAATAGACCTCTAAAAAAAATAGACAGTGCTGTTTTAACTGCCCTTAGGATGGGTATATATCAGCTGCTTTTTCTTGAACGGATACCTGATCGGGCGGCTGTTTATGAGACAGTTAATGCCTTAAAAGGTCTGACACATCAAGGTGGTATAAGATTTGCTAATGCTTTATTACGGGGGTTTATTAGAAAAAAAAAGCAGGTATTATTTCCTGATAAGGAAAATGACCCTATATCATACCTGGTTCATTATCATTCACACCCCCGCTGGCTTGTTGAATTATGGCTTAAACAATATGGTTTTACCCGCACATTAAAACTGTGCAGCTTAAATAACCAGCCTCCAGGTCTATATATCAGGATGAATACTTTGAAAATACATTCCAGAGAATTTATACAGACCTTTGTAACTGACCAAATTGGGTTAACAGCAGAACCGGTCAATGGTTCATACCAGTTGAAGGGTTTTAATTCTATTACTGAACTGCCTTTATTTAATGACGGAGGATTTATTATTCAGGGTCCTGCTGCTACTCTGGCCGGATTATTACTGGGGGTTAGACCAGGTATGCGTGTTCTGGATATGGCTGCTGCCCCTGGTGGTAAAACCACTCACCTGGCTGAGTTAATGGATAATCAGGGTAGTATCATTGCCCTGGATATCTATCAACATAAACTAAAATTGATTGAAGAAAATTGTCAGCGTATGGGTGTAAAAATTGTCAAAACTGTTAAGAATGATGGTAGGGAATATAGGGATAATAAAAAGTTTGATATGATTTTGGTTGATGCACCGTGTTCTGGCCTGGGATTGATTCGTCAGAAACCGGAGATAAAATGGAATAAAAGTCAACAGAATATTAAAGAGATTATTAAAATACAGAGGGAATTACTGCTCAATGCCGTACAGTTAGTTAAAAAGAATGGTTTGATATTATATACTACATGTACCCTTAATAGTAGCGAAAACCAGGATATAATAAATGACATACTTTCTGCCCACCAAGGAAAACTGGAATTAATTGATTTAAGTAAAGATTTGGCAGAACTGGGACTGGCCAAAACATATCCGGTTGATAGTAATGGCTTTCTGGAAATGTTTCCACCAGAAAGTAAAACAGAGGGTTTTTTTATGGCCAAACTTAAAAAGGTAAAATAGAAGGGATTTTTAATGAATAAGCAGGATTTAAAGTCTTTAAAAAGAAATGAATTAAGTAAATGGTTTGCTAAAAATGGTTTTCCAGCTTTTCGAGCAGAACAGGTCTTTAACTGGTTGTATAAGAATGGTATTGACTATTTTGAAGATATGTCTAATTTACCTGCTGATTTGATTGACTATTTAAAGGAGAAAGCATATTTTGAAAGGCTTATTAAGGTTGATACTATTGAGGCTGAAGATGGTACTATCAAGTATTTATGGGGTTTATCTGATGCAGAGCAGATAGAGAGTGTATATCTGCCTTTTGCTGATGGGAGAAATAGTATCTGTATTTCCAGCCAGCTAGGTTGCCAGATGGGATGTAGTTTTTGTGCAACCGGTAAAAGTGGGTTTATCAGAAATCTTACTACAGGTGAGATTGTTGACCAGGCATTTCAGATGCAGAAAGATATAAGTAAAGTTGCTTATGGAGAACCTAGAATCTCCAATATAGTTTTTATGGGTATGGGGGAACCATTAGAAAACTTAGAGGCGGTCATGAAGGCTGTTAATATATTTAATGATGAAAAGGGTTTTAATATTGGTATGAGAAAAATTACTATTTCAAGCTCGGGTATTGTTCCTGCTATCAGAAAATTAGCAGACCTTGAAGCACAGTTAGTACTGGCTATTTCATTAAATGCCCCGGTAAATAGCCTGCGTAACAGACTTATGCCGATTAATAAGAAATACCCTTTAGATGAACTATTATCAGCAGTACGTTATTATATTAATAAAACTAATCGTAGGGTTAGTTTTGAATATGTTTTAATAAATGGGATTAATGATACAATAGAAATGGCAGAAAAAACGGCTGATTTACTAAAAGGCTATTTGTGTCATGTAAATCTAATTCCTTTAAACCCGGTTGTTGGTTTTGGTTTTCAGGGACCTGGCAGGGAAAATATGATTGATTTTAAAGGAATTTTAGAAGAGAGAGGAATTGAGTGTACTATTAGACAGGAAAGAGGTTCCGAGATACAGGCTGCCTGTGGACAGTTGCGTCACCTTAATAAATAAGGGGTGGATAAGATGCAATACAAGATTTATACAAATATAGGTAAGGTTCGGGATGATAATGAAGATAGCTATTTGGTTAAAATGGAACCATACCCTTTGATAGCAGTTGCTGACGGCATGGGGGGGCATAGTGCTGGGGAGGTGGCCAGTAAACTGGCGGTTGATTTTATAAATGAATATAATTTTGTTTTTCAAAATAACCTTTTAAAGGAAATAGAAGATAGTATTAATGCCGCAAACATGAATATTCACAAGCTTGGAAATCAAAAGCAGGAGTATCGTGATATGGGTACAACTCTTTCAATGGGTATAATCTACCAAAATTCTTTATATATTGGACATGTAGGAGATAGTAGAATATATCTTTTCAGGGATAATACTGGCAAACAACTAACCACTGATCATTCCCTGGTAAATCAACTACTTAAAAATAATCAAATAACATGTAAAGAGGCCTTTAATCATCCACAACGACATATAATTACCCAGGCATTGGGTACTTCTAGTAACTTAAAGGTTGAGACCAAAAAGGTTTCCTTACAGAATAATGATATCCTGTTATTCTGTACTGACGGTTTAAGTGATATGGTTAAATTTAATATTATTGAAGAGTTGTATCAGAGTCATTCTAATCTAAAAGAGTTAAGTAATAATTTGGGAGAAAAGGCCCTGGAAAATGGTGGTAATGATAATATTACATTTATTCTCTTCCGGGTATAATATGGGGTGTAAGCATGCTGGAAAAAGTATTAAATAAACGTTATAAAATAATAAAGGAACTGGGTAAGGGTGGTATGGCTATTGTCTATGAAGCCCAGGATGATCTCCTTGACCGCAAAGTGGCCCTCAAGATGTTACGTCCTGAATATATAAATGATAAGGATTTTGTAAAGAGATTCAGGCATGAAGCCAAGGCAGTTGCCCGTTTGTCACACCCAAATGTAGTTAATATTTTTGATATTGGACAGGATGGAAAATATCATTACCTGGTGATGGAGGATGTTGATGGTTATAACTTAAAGGATATTATTAAGGAAAAAGGTAGACTGGATACCTTTGAGGCTTTGGATATAGCCCGGCAGATATGTGCTGCCTTAATAGTCGCCCATAACAATAATATTATTCATTGTGATATTAAGCCTCATAATATTTTATTAACCCCTGATAAACAGGTAAAAGTAACTGATTTTGGTATTGCCAGGGCAGCAACATCATCCACCTTGACAATAACTGATACTGTTGTAGGGAGTGCCCATTATTTTTCTCCTGAGCAGGCCAGAGGTGGAGAAATAAAGAGTTATTCAGACCTATATTCACTGGGCATAGTAATCTATGAAATGTTGACAGGTCAAGTTCCTTTTAAGGGTGATAGCCCGATTTCTGTAGCTTTAAAACATATCCAGGAAAAACCTAAACGACCTGGTCTGATTAACCCTGATATACCTGAAGAAGTTGAAAAATTAGTAATGAGGGCTATTGCTAAAGAACCTTCAGTTAGATTTCAGAATGCTGATGAGATGAAAAAGAGTATTAATAAGGTCATTGCTAAGCTAAAAGATAATATTAAACCAGCTAATTTTGTTGCTTCAGATAATGACGAGACCAAGGTTTTAAAAAGAGTAAAGGTAGATAGTAGAGATAAGGGGATAAAAACGGGTAGTGATGAGAGGGAATATCTAAGTCAGCAAAAAGAAAGAGGAAAAATAGCCTGGGTTAAATGGATCGTGGCATTAGTTATCTTTCTAGCAATTACAGGGATAACTATGTTTATCTTTTATCAACGCTATATGGATGTTCCAGTTGTTGAGGTTCCAGATATTATTGGTATGAACCTTCAGGAAGCAGCTAAAGAGGCAGCCCAGGTAGGGCTGCAGATAGAGGAGCAAAATGAAGGGGTTAACCACCCGGAAATTCCAAAGGGGGATATTATTTCTCAGTACCCGACAGGTGGTGAAAGAGTCCGTCAGACCAGGGTTATTATGGTTACTGTTAGTAAAGGACCTGCCAGATTAAAAGCACCTGATTTTCTGGGGTTAACCTTAAGAGAGGCCCGGGTTATATTGGATAATAATAACCTTATCATGGGGAAGGAAGAGTATATCTATTCCAGTGAGATTACAGAGGGGGAGATAGTTAACCAAGATCCTGAACCTGGTGAAGAGATTGGGGTAGAAGAAGAAATTGACTTCATTATCAGTAAAGGTCCAGAACCAAACCGGGTAATAATGCCAGAGCTTCTGGGGTTAAGTAGGGAAAAAGCAGTTGAAAGAATTGAAGCATATAATCTTACTCTTGGTGAAATAAATGAGGAATATAGTAAGAGATTTAAGGAAGGCCAGGTTGCCAAGCAGCAGTATAGTTCTGGCAATGAAATTGCCGAAGGAAGTAAAATTAATATTACAATTAGTAAGGGGCTGCTCAACGAAGATAATGCTGATGTTCACTCAGGGGTATTTAAGATTCAGTCAGTCCCTGCTGGCCCGAGGAATCAAGAGATAAAAATAATTATCTATGATAACAATGGAAGTGATCTTATGTATAATAAAAAACATCAACCAGGGGATTATATTGCTTTAAACTTTAATAGTGTTGGTCCAACAATATTTGAGGTATATACTAATGATCAATTGTGGCAAGAGTACAAGCTGGGATATTAAAGGGAGGAAGCAATGAAAGGTATAGTGACTAAGGCTGTTGGGGGATTTTTCTTTCCAGCAGACTGTAATCAGAAGATATATCAAACTAAGGTTCGTGGAAAAATAAAAGATAAGATCTATCCAGGTGATCTAGTGGAGTTTACTGATGGGGTTATAGAAAGGCTTTATCAACGAAAAAATCTTCTTTTTAGACCTAGTATTGCCAATGTTGATCAAGTACTTATTATGTTAGCCATGGATCAACCAGCTTTTGATAGGAGGTTATTAGACCGTTTTTTGCTAATGGTTGAAGATATGAGGCTGAAGCCCCTTATTATCATTAATAAAATGGAGCTAAGTATGAATAAATCCCCAGTAGAGGGTTTTGAAGATTATTTTCAGGCAGGTTATAAAATATATTTTATAAGTGTAAAAGAAAAAAAAGGTCTTGATATCTTAGGTAAAACACTAGATGAACATGTTAATGTTTTAACAGGACCTTCAGGGGTAGGTAAATCATCTTTAATTAATGAAATGACTGATGCAAAACTGGCTGTTGCTGAACTTAGTCCTAAATTAAAACGTGGTGTTCATACTACTAGACATGTTGAATTGCTACCTGTTAATAAAGGTGGCTGGTTAGCGGACACACCTGGTTTTACTTCATTATCTATTAAGCATATAAAACATCAGGAATTAAGGTATTTTTTCCCCGAGTTTAGTGATTATCTGGATAAATGTCAGTTCAGGGGATGTAGTCATACACATGAACCAGGATGTGCTGTTAAAGATGCAGTTAGTAATGGTTTGCTTTCCAGAGATAGGTATAAGTCATATCAATTATTTTATGAAGAAATAAATAAGTAGGGAGTGTATGCGATGTCATTATTTTCACCGTCAATTCTGGCAGCAGATTTTAGTAATTTACGGGAAGAAATTAAAAAAGTTGAAAAAGCTGATTTCCTCCACTTAGATGTAATGGATGGTAGATTTGTTCCTAATATAAGTTTTGGGCCAGGTCTTATTAAAGCATTGAGACCTTATTCATCATTGAAATTTGATACTCATTTAATGATTGTTGAGCCTGAAAAATATATAACTACCTTTGCAGAAGTAGGTAGTGATCTCATTACTGTCCATGCTGAGGTAGTTACTCATTTAGACCGGGTGATTTCACAGATAAAAGATAAAGGCTGTAAGGCAGGTGTAGCATTAAATCCGTCAACCCCCTTAAATGTACTGGAATATGTTCTTGATAAAATTGATTATATTTTATTAATGACTGTAAACCCTGGATATGGCGGCCAAAGCTTTATCCCACTAATGTTTCAAAAGATAGTAAAATTAAAAGAACTTATTCAGGAAAGTAATCTGGATATAAAAATAGAAATTGATGGTGGGGTTAATTTAGACAACATTAATGAATTGTCTAATGCTGGGGTAGATATATTTGTGGCTGGTTCGGCAATATTTAAAACAGATAATCCAGCTGATACCTTAGCTAAAATGCGTGAAAAGACTAAATAAAGGGTGTTTATTGCAGGATTTTTAACTTTTTTGATGAATATACTTAAATGGGGAGCCTAACTGGAGGGCTGAGAGGATACTCATATCGACCCACTGACCTGATCCTGGTAATGCAGGCGAAGGGAAAAATCTTTACTGCTCCTCTGGTTTTGCTTACTAAAATAACAGGAGGAGATTTTTTATGCCAAATAAAAGGGTAAGAATGATGACAGAGATGGGGCTTGCTGTTGCCCTTAGTGTTGTCTTGAATTTTTTTCGATTATGGAAAATGCCTCAAGGCGGTTCAGTAAGTCTGGAAATGATGCCTATTCTAATTATTGCCCTGCGCTGGGGTGGTTTTCCCGGTATGTTAACTGGTTTCATCTATGGCTTAGCCCAGCTTATGTTTGATGCCTATATTGTTCACCCTGTACAATTACTGCTTGATTATCCGGTAGCTTATATGTTACTTGGTCTAGCTGGTTTTATTGTAATTAAAAATAGGAGTCAGCGGTTATTTTACTGTACAGCCTTTGCAGGTGTTTTAATTGGTGGTTTAGGACGGTTTTTATCACATCTTTTATCAGGGGTAATATTTTTCGGCCACTATGCACCTGAAGGGCAGAATGTCTGGTTATATTCTACGATATATAATGGGAGCTTTATATTACCGTCTTTGATTGTATCTTTTATTATTATTATTCCATTATATAAGGCACTGGATATGAATTAGTTATATTTTGTTCTTATAATAAAGGGAGATAAAAATGCGTGATTCTGCAGTTATAGTATTAAATGGGAAATTAATAGCTGGTAGTAATGAGTATAAAAAGTTAATAGATTTTGAGGACAGGATTGTAATTGGGGTGGATGGTGGTAGTTTATTATTGGAAGAGATAGGTTTTCTACCTGAGCTTATTATTGGAGATTTAGATTCTCTAACAAAGTATAAAATTAAGGAATATAAGCTAAAAGGAATAAAAATCATAGAATATCCCCGGGAAAAAGATGAGACAGATGGGGAACTGGCAGTTGATTACTGTTTGTCCAATCACATAAATGATCTTATTATTACTGCTTCTTTGGGGGGAAGATTTGATCAGCAGTTAGCCAATGTCTTTTTGCTTGAATATGCTTCCAAACAGGGTATCAATGCTATTATAAAAGAACCAGGAATTGAAATAGGCATTGTTAAAGGGAAAAAGAAATTTAATGATAAAAAAGGTATGGGATTATCATTACTACCTTTAAGTAGACAGGTAACTGATGTAGATATTTCAGGGTGTAAATATAAGCTGGATAAGGCCAGGTTAATTAGATATAAGACACGGGGTATTAGTAATCTAATAGAGAGTGAATCTGCCAGTGTAAGGATTAAAAATGGGGTATTGGTCTATATCTTGCGTAATAATACATAGAGAATATTGTTATATCCTGACCCTTTGTTTAATAGTATTAAATGAGGATTTAAACAGGGGGGGAAATAAGTTGAATATAAAATTAGGTGATTTTGTTGTCAGAAAGGAAGAAAAGAATGACCTTTTATTCCAGGTTACAGGTTTTGATGGTGATTTTGCCTTATTAAAAGGGGTAAGGATTCCTATTATAACGGTTTGTTCACTTAATAAATTGATTAAATTAAATAGAAAAAGAGAAGGTCTTAAAGCACTTAGGCGTGTAAAATAAAGGGTAGTTAATCATTAACTACCCTTTATTTATAATTTCTTAAATTATGCAGGATTTTTATTTGATATTTAGAATTTATAATATATAATTAAATATGTAACTTTGAAATTGTGGATAACTTTAAAGGCCGACAAATATATTTGCTTTCCTTGTCGTGCGCTACGGCGTCCTGCCTACTCTTACTGTCGAGAAATTGTCTTTTGGTGTCCTACCTCCAGACAATTTCTAGAGTCGTTCAGCAAATATATTTGTCTGGTTTATGATTGTTTATTGTTTTGATTATGAAAAAGTTTTAGGCTATAGATGAAGCCAGTTTATTATTACATACTCAATGAAACAGGAGGGGGCGTTTTGTGAAGATATCATTTAAAAGATATTTTTGGTTTTTATCTATCTTTATAGTGTTATTGTTATTAAGCTCCGTAACATTTGCAGTATCTGATTATGAGGAATATGTAGCTAAACTTAATCTTGATGATTTATATGATGAATATGGCGATAACATTTATAAACTTGATGGTAATGATTATTTTGTTAAGATATTAGATAATTTAACAAACAGGCTTGACACAAAACTTCATTTTGAAATACATTATGTGGATTCAGATGTGGTAAATGCTTATTACATAGGTGATGGGAAGGTTGTTTTATTCAGGGGATTATTAGATAGACTGGCTAATAGTGATCAGCGTGCAGCGGTTATAGCACATGAGATGGGGCATGGAGTTAATGACCATATTGATGGTCAATTAAAGAGTGTCATTGGGCTTGGTATTGGCAGCTGGTTACTGGACCAGATTGTTGGTAAGGATTCTTCAGATAAAACTTATAATTTATTAAAAAAATTTGGGCTGACATTGATTAATAAGGGTTATTCCAGGGAAAACGAAGAAGAAGCAGATTTGTTTTCTGTAAAATTGTTAGATAAATCAGGTTATAATCCCAGTGGTGCTGTACAAGTAATGCAGATTTTGGATAGACTTAATGGTAGTTATAATAGTGAATTACTGGAATTATTACAAACTCATCCTAACCCTCAGACCCGTATAGAATATATGACAAAAGAAATAAAAAAGACTACTGGTAAAAAACCTGAATACCTTAGTGGTGAGTACCTAGATATTTATTTTGATGATTAGCTCTAATATAATTTTTTAACCCTGATTCTATTTATCAGGGTTATGTTGATAAACAAAGCTTTAAAAAAGGGTGATTATAAAATGAGACAGATAGACAAAAAAGAGATTGTATCAGCAGTGGCTCAACTTGTACAGGAAGCAAATTATTTCCTCGGTGATGATATGCTTAAAGCCCTTCATGATGGGAAAAGGGAAGAAGAATCTGTGATAGGTCAGGATATTTTCGCACAATTGCTGGAAAATGCTGGCATAGCAGCAGGAGAAAGGGTGCCTGTTTGTCAGGATACAGGTGTAGCTGTAATTTTTCTGGAGATCGGTAATGAAGTATATATAAATGGTAATATTTATAATGCTGTTAATGAAGGTGTCAGCAAGGGGTATCAGGAGGGGTATTTAAGAAAATCAATGGTTAAATCTCCTATTGACAGGATTAATACAGGGGATAATACTCCTGCTGTAATTCATACCAGGATAGTTCCAGGGGATAAACTAAAGATAATTGCTGCCCCTAAAGGAGGGGGTAGCGAAAATATGAGTAGACTGCAGATGTTAAAGCCTGCCGATGGTATTGAAGGGGTTAAAGAGGTAGTTATCAATGCTGTCAGGGAGGCTGGCGCTAATCCTTGTCCACCAGTTATAGTTGGGGTTGGTATTGGTGGTAATTTTGAAAAGGCTGCTCTAATGGCCAAGGAAGCCCTACTTAGACCAGTAGACGACAGTAGTAAAAACCCAGTGATTGCTAGGCTTGAACAGGAATTATTAAAGGATATAAATAAACTGGGAATCGGGCCACAGGGGTTAGGTGGAAAGAAGACTGCCCTGGCAGTTAAGATAAAGGAATATCCCTGTCATATAGCCTCATTACCAGTAGCAGTCAATATCAACTGTCATGCGGCCAGACATAAAGAAATTGTATTGTAGGAGGGATATTATGGAGATAAGTACACCACTTTCAGCAAAGGATATAGCAGGCTTAAAAGCTGGTGATAGGGTTTATATTAGTGGTACGATATTTACGGCCCGTGATGCAGCACATAAGAGGTTGGTAGAATTAATTAAAAAAGGGGAAGAACTACCCATACCACTTAAGGAACAGGTAATATATTATGTTGGTCCAGCACCTGCCAGACCAGGTAAAGTAATTGGTTCAGCCGGACCAACTACAAGTTATCGGATGGATCCCTATACACCAGTGTTATTAGAAAATGGTTTAAAAGGTATGATTGGTAAGGGAGGTCGTTCAACTGAAGTTAAAGAGGCTATTTCTAAATATAAAGGGGTTTACTTTGCTGCTGTAGGTGGGGCAGCCGCTTTGATTGCAAATTCTATTAAAAAAGCTGAAATAGTTGCCTATCCTGAACTTGGTCCAGAGGCAATTCACCGCTTAGAGGTAAAAGATTTGCCTGTTTTTGTAATCAATGATATCTATGGTAATGACCTCTATGAAGATGGGATAAAATCATATTGTAAATAAATATATACATCAGATAAAAAGTTGATAATGATGACAGAGCAGGTAAAATATTATATAATTAGGTGAAGAAATTTAAATAATTATAATTCTAGGAGTGATAACAGATGTCAATTTATGATGAAGCCCTGGATATGCATAAGAAAAATCGGGGAAAGATAAGCATTAAAAGTAAAGTTGCTGTGAAAAACAAGCATGACCTTAGTATGGCATATTCACCAGGTGTAGCTGAACCATGTAGAAAGATTGAAGAAAATAGAGATGCTATTTATGAATATACTAATAGAGGGAATTTTGTGGCAGTCGTATCCTCAGGGACAGCAGTACTGGGGCTTGGTGATATTGGTCCTGAAGCTGCTCTGCCTGTTATGGAAGGTAAGGCTGTTTTATTTAAAGAGTTTGCCGGGGTTGATGCCTTTCCAATTTGTGTTGGAACAAAAGATGTTGATGAGATTGTTAAGTTTGTAAAATTGTTGGAACCAACCTTTGCTGGAATCAATCTGGAGGATATTGCAGCACCGGAATGTTTTGAAATTGAAAATCGTCTCAAGGAAGAAACAAATATGGCTATTTTTCATGATGACCAGCATGGGACTGCTATTGTAAGTTTGGCTGGTCTTATAAATTCCTTAAAGCTCATTGATAAAAAAATAGACGATATAAAAATTTTAGTGAATGGTGCAGGAGCTTCAGCTACCTCTGTAACTAAATTGTTGTTAAAAGAGGGTGTTCAAAACATAGTTGTTTGTGATAGTAAGGGGGCTATTTATGAGGGAAGAAAAGAAAGGATGAATCCTGCTAAAGAAGAACTGGCTGCCCTTACTAATCCCGATAAAATTAAAGGTGAATTAGCTGATGTAATTAAAGATGCTGACGTATTTATTGGTTTATCAGTTGCCAATGTCCTGAGTGAAGAAATGGTTAAAACTATGAAAGATAACCCTGTAATATTTGGTCTCTCTAATCCAACACCTGAAATTGCACCTGAATTAGCCCAAAAAGCTGGGGCAAAGATTATTGCTACTGGTAGGTCTGATTATCCCAATCAGATAAATAATGTGCTGGCCTTTCCAGGTGTTTTCAGAGGTGCCCTTGATGTTAGAGCAAAAGATATTAATGAAGAGATGAAATTAGCTGCAGCACATGCCATTGCTAATTTGGTAGGGAAAGACCTGGCTGCAGATTATGTTGTGCCTGCTCCATTTGATCCCAGGGTGGCCCCTGAGGTAGCAGCTGCAGTTGCCAGGGCAGCAGTTGAGAGTGGTGTGGCCAGGGTAGATATATCTGCTGAAGAGATAAAAAAACATACCAGGGAATTAAGCTCTATTACTTAGTAGAAATATATTAAAAAACAGTATATAAATTAAAAGAGTAATTCTTATTTTAATAAGAATTACTCTTTTATAAATAATAATAATATAGAAATGTATATTAATATGCCCTGTTAACCTTTCCTGATTTCAGGCATTGAGTACAAACCTTTATTCTTTTGGGACTTCCATCAATAATAGCCTTAACCTTTTTCAGGTTGGGTTTTTGTCTCCTGCCGGATACCTTGGTAATATGTCTACCAACGCCTCCTTCTTTTTTGGCCTTACCACGTCTAGTGATATTGTTAGCCTTGACACTACCTTTACCGCAAATTCCACAAACTCTGGCCATCCTACTCCACCTCCTCTTATTAACAATGTAATATTTATTTAAATTGATTTTGCGTCCAAAACATATTTTATCATAGGTAATAAAGAATAAGCAAGTAGAAAAGCAGGATTTTTCTAGTTATTTATTGAATATATTAAGTATTATAAATAAAAGAGATAGTGAAAACTCTTTTATTCTTGCATAGGAAAATATAATATAGTAGAATAGTTATGAAAAGAGGTGAAAGCATGGAAAAGGAATGGACAAATGACTATGGTAAAATAACAATAGCTAAAGAGGTTATTGCTAAAATAGCAGGTCTTGCTGCCATGGAATGCTATGGTTTAGTTGGTATGGCCTCCAGTAAGGTGCAGGATGGAATTGCCCATTTACTGGGATGGGAAAACCTTAGTAAGGGGGTTATTGTTGAAGTTGAAGATGATAATGTTAGTTTAGAACTAAATATTATTGTTGAATATGGTACCAATATTCACCAGGTAGCACATAATATAATAGAAAGGGTTAATTATACCCTTGAAGATAAAGTCGGAATAAAAGTTACAGAAATAGAGGTCAATGTACAGGGAGTGAGGGTTGGTAATGCAGGTTAATGAAAAAGTCAGTGGATTTATCAAAACTATTAATGGAGATAAATTTAAAGAGATGTTACTTTCTTCCCTGATGTGGTTGAAAGAACAGCAATCCTTAATAGATTCTTTAAACGTTTTTCCAGTTCCTGATGGTGATACCGGTACAAACATGTACCTTACCTTTCTTGATGCAGTTAAAGAGGTAAAAAAAATTAAAGAAAATGATGTAAGTAAGATTAATGAAGCCCTTGCTAAAGGCGCATTAATGGGAGCCAGAGGTAATTCTGGTGTTATTTTATCTCAGTTATTACGGGGGTTCTCCCTGGCAAATAAAGACAATAAATTAATGGACAGCAGTCATCTGGCTGATTCCCTGAGAAAGGCTTCGGAAATAGCCTATCAGGGGGTATTAAAACCAGTTGAGGGTACTATCTTAACTGTTTCCAGAAAGGCTGCTGATGGTGCTGAAATGGCCTATAAAAAAGAGCTCGATTTGGTAGCTGTACTGGAAAATACAATTGCCTATGCGCGTGATGCTCTGAAAAAAACACCCCAGATGCTGCCTGAACTAAAGGAGGCAGGGGTTGTTGATGCTGGGGGACAGGGGTATCTAACGATTTTGGAAGGACTCTTAAAGGGTTTGATAGGGCAGAAGGCTTATGAACATAAAGATCTGGAATTAATTCAAGCAACAGAGAAAAAAGATATAAAACAGAACTTAAAATATACTTATTGTACCCAAGTGCTTATTGAGACTAATAGTAAAAGGAATATTAAGAAGTTAAGGAGTGAGCTGGAGGGTTTTGGTGATTCTCTCCTTGTTGTTGGTACTGATAATATTATAAAAATTCATATTCATACCAATCACCCAGGTGTAATCCTGGAATACGGTCTTAAAATAGGTTCATTAAATGATATCAAGATAGATAATATGCGACTCCAGAGTGAAGAAAAGATACGACAGGAGGAAAAGAAACAAAAAAAAGAGTTTATTTCCAGTCAGGGAAAAGGTATTATTGCTGTCGGCCAGGGTGAAGGTATCAAAAAAATACTACATGACCTGGGGGTCGATATTATCATTGATGGTGGACAATCAATGAATCCAAGTACTAATGATTTTTTGAAGGCTATAGAGAATATAAATAGTCTTGAATTGATTATTTTACCAAATAACAAAAATGTTATCTCTGCTGCCAGACAGGCTGCTTCACTAAGTGATAAGAAGGTTGAAGTAGTACCTACTAAATCTATCCCTCAGGCAATTAGCAGTTTGCTTGTTTTTAATGAAGAGGCGGTTTTAAGTGACCTTAAAGATGCAATGATAACTGAGATGGAGAATGTTAAGACAATAGAGATTACAACTGCTGTTAAGGACTCTAAAGTAAATGGACTTGAAATTAAAACTGGTGATGTTATCGGGTTATTTAATCATGATATCAAACTACATGGTAGTGATTATAATGAGGTTGTTATAGGGATGATTAACGAAATACTGGATGATGAAGAACTGCTTACTATTTATTATGGTGAAGAGGTAAGTAAAGAGGAAGCTATTGCCTTAAAGGAACAGATATTTAATAATTTTGATTTTGATGAAATAGAGATATATAATGGCAAACAGCCCCTCTATCCCTTCATTATATCACTTGAATAGGGGTGTGAGAATGAAGATTGGTCTTCTAACAGATAGTACTTGTGATTTGAGCCAGGAATTAATAGATAGATATGAGATAGAAATCGTACCACTAACACTCCATTTTGGGGAAGATATTTTTCAGGATATGTTAGAGTTAACAGGTAAGGATTTTTTTAAGAAAATGAAAGAATCGGAAGAACTACCGACAACTTCTCAGCCGTCTATTGGATTTTTTGTAGAGAAATATCAGCATATGTCCCAAAAATATGATGTTATTATATCTATACATCTTTCAGGCAAATTAAGTGGTACCTGTCATTCTGCCCGGATGGCTGCTGAACAGGTAAGCGGGGTTCAGATTGAAGTTATTGATTCTCTGTCAGCCAGTCTGGGTATAGGATTTCTTGTTCTACTGGCTGCAAAATTAATAGAGGTAGGTAGAGATCTTAATGATATTACTGAGATATTAAAAAAGGCAAGAGATAAAATTAGTATATATTTTACAGTTAATGACCTCAGTTATTTAGAAAGAGGCGGAAGAATAGGTAAAGCCCAGGCTTTTTTTGCTTCTGTTTTAAATATTTACCCGGTTCTTAGTATCCCAGGGGATGACGGAAGGATATTGCCCTATGAAAAAATCAGAGGCAAAAAAAGAATTGCCAGGAAACTATCTAGATTAGTAAATACAGAATTATCAGCAGCCAACAATGGCTGGGTTGCTTTTATTCATGGACTTGATGAGCTGGATAATTATCAATATTTTAAAGAAAGTGTTTTAAATAATATATCTAAGGCTAATGGAGAATACCTTAATTTTTCAAACTGGATAAGCCCTGTCCTGGGCTGTCATACAGGACCTTCTGTTTATGGAGGAGTTGTCATAAAAGGGGATTTTCTTGAATTATGAAAAATGAACTACCAAAAAGTGTTCAATTTATCAAAGGGGTCGGCCCTGCCTATAAAAAATTACTGGGGAAGTTAAATATCACAACTGTAGAAGATTTGTTGTATTATTTCCCTCGTGATTATCAGGATAGAAGTAAATATGTTCCTATGAATTCTGTTAAACCCGGGCAAGAAATTACTATTAAGGGTAAGGTTTTAAAGATTTATGAACAGAAGATCAAGCGGGGATTAAGAATTCTAAAGGTAACTATTAGTGATGGTAGTGATTGTATAAATGGTACATGGTTTAATCAGTCATACTTAAAGAAAAAGTTTCAAAAAGGGAAGGAATATATTTTTAGTGGTAAACTATCTGATAAAGCCTGGGGCTTCGGGAAAAAAGAGATTAATAACCCTGTCTTTGAGGAACTTGAGAGTGGGGAAACGATACATACTGGACGGGTAGTACCAATTTATGCGTTAACAGAGGGTATAAGTCAGCAGAAATTACGGGAAATTATGTATAAAGCCTTAAGTGATTTTGCCTGTCATGTAAATGACATACTGCCCGATTATTTGATTAAAAGATATAAATTTCCTGATATAGCAACAAGTCTCTGGGGATTGCATTTTCCCAGGGATAGAAAACACTATATTGCTGCCAGAAAGAGACTGGCCTTTGAAGAACTATTTTTGCTACAGTTACTGGTTTTACAGCGGAAAAAGAATCTTACTGGAATTAAAGGTGTAGAACACAAAGAGGAAACCAATACCCTGGATAAATTCCAGGAGATTTTACCATTTAAACTTACCACTGCCCAGCAGAGAGTCTGGACTGAAATTAAAAAGGATATGGCCGGGCCGGTACCAATGCAGCGTCTTCTGCAGGGAGATGTTGGTTCTGGAAAAACAATAATAGCTGCTATGGCTTTAGTGGAGACTATGGCTAATACTTATCAGGGCATAATGATGGCCCCTACAGAGATACTTGCTGAACAACATTATTTAAAATTAAAACCATTATTAAGGGATCTAGGATTTAATGTTGTATTATTGACCGGTAGCTTAAAAGAGTCTGAACGCAGCAGGCTAAAGGAGTTAATAAAAAATAAAGAAGTAGATTTAATCATAGGGACACATGCCCTTTTTCAGGAAGATTTAGAATACTATAAAATAGGCTTAATTGTTATAGATGAACAGCATAGGTTTGGTGTAGAACAGAGGTTTAAATTAAAGGACAAGGGTGATAACCCTGATTTATTAGTCATGACTGCTACACCAATACCCAGAACACTTGCTCTTACCCTATATGGAGATATGGATTTATCGATTATTGATGAACTACCGCCTGGACGCAGTCCTGTAATTACTACCTGGAGAACAGAGAAAGCCCGCAGCTCAATCTATAGTTTTGTAAAAGAGAAAATTAATAAAGGTCGACAGGTCTATATAGTCTGTCCATTAATTGAAGAATCTGAAGAAATAGACGCTGTATCAGCAATGAAGATGTTTAAAACCTTAACTAAAGATACTTTTTCCCAGTATAGACTTGGTTTATTACATAGTAAAATTACGCAGGAAGAAAGAAAAACGGTTATGAAAGACTTTCGAGAAGGGAAAATAGATATACTGATCTCTACTACAGTTATAGAGGTTGGTGTTGATGTTCCTAATGCCTCAATAATGATAATTGAGAATGCTGAAAGGTTTGGTCTTGCCCAGTTACACCAGTTAAGGGGTAGGGTAGGTCGTGGTAAATATCAATCCTATTGTATTTTGATTGCTAATCCCAGGACCGAGGAAGGTACCAAGAGATTAAGTGTTATGACCGAGACTGATGATGGATTTAAAATTGCTGAAGCTGATTTAGAAATAAGGGGTCCAGGGGAATTTTTTGGTATTAGACAGCATGGACTCCCTGACCTAAAGGTTGCTAATATACTAAAGGATAATAGGATACTAATTACTGCCAGAGAGGAAGCAGAGGGACTTATTAATAATAATGGGATTTTAAAATACAAGTATCCACGCTTATATAATAAGTTACTAAATCTAGAATTAAAAGTATAAAAGGAGTTGGTTGATAAACCAACTCCTTTTGGGAGAGGAGAAATTGGAGGAAGAGTTTTAAATGGGGAGGACTTAACACTTACTCCTTATTTAAATCCTCATCCCCTAAATGGAACTACTATTAGTATAACTTTCTTTTTATGTAATATACATAAATTAAAAAATATTTTTTCTAAATTATTAAAGAGCCTGTTCGAAAAGTTACTGCTTATACCCCGGTGATTATATATCCCTTCACTCAACGGTAGCACCTTAACTTCGTTCCGGGAAATATAATCACCTAAAACAATTCTTTTCGAACACATACTTAAATCAAAAGGAGTGTTTTATGCGTATCATTGCAGGAATTGCTGGTGGTAGAAAACTAAAATCTATTAAAGGCACCCCAACTAGACCAACTTTGGACCGGGTTAAAGAGTCCTTATTTAGTATTATTAATTTCTATATACCTGCTGCCCGTGTACTTGATTTGTTTGCAGGATTTGGTAGCCTCGGTCTGGAGAGTTTAAGTAGGGGGGCCAAAGAACTGTTACTAGTAGAAAAAAACAAAAGAAATATACAGGTTATTAAGGATAATATAGAGAGATGTAATTTCTCTGATAAAGCGGTAGTACTCAGGGATGATGTCTTTATATTTTTACAAAACATCAGCAGTAATTTTGACCTTATTTTAATGGATCCCCCTTATGGAAAAAACTATGCAGCTCGAGCTCTGGAGTTGATTATAAAAAACAGGGTGATAGCCCAGGATGGTATAGTAGTTGTAGAACATGGTGTTGAAGAAGAAATGAAAGAATACAAATCTCTTGAGTTTATTAAATCTAAGTCATATGGTGATACAGGTATAACAATATATTCTGCAAAAGGGTGATAAAATGACTAGTAAAGTGGTTTATCCCGGGAGTTTTGACCCAATTACAAATGGACATCTTGACATTATAAAAAGGGCTTGTAGTGTGTTTGATGAAGTTATTGTAGCTGTTTTTCATAATCCCCAGAAAAAACCTCTGTTTTCAATGGAAGAAAGAGAAAAATTCCTCATTGAAGCAACCAGAGGGATAGATAATGTAATTATAGATAAATTTGAGGGTCTAACAGTTGATTATGTTAAATCAAAAAAAGCTATTGCAATTATTCGTGGACTGCGTGCTGTATCTGATTTTGAAGGGGAATTTCAGATGGCATCCTTAAACAAACAGATTGATGGTGAGGTTGAAACAATATTTTTTATGACAGATACGAAATATGCCTTTTTGAGTTCAAGTGTTATAAAAGAAGTAGCCCAATTTGGGGGTAATATAGGTGAGCTTGTCCCTGAACAGGTGGAAGAAGAACTAATGAAAAAATATCATATTTATAAATAATTTTAACTTTCAATTTTTTTATTATTGTATTATATTTTACCCATGGAAGTGAAAAAATATAATTTTAATCTTTTTTAATATATTTAATAGCAGCGCAATTATAAGTGAACAGATGATAATTCCCACAAAAATTATCAAGGTAAATAACCAGCCATTATGAATATTGAAACCCTGTACAAAAGGAGCAAAGGTTGTTTCAATACGTTCTCCAGAAAAAGTAAAAATAAATATAGTTACAATAGCAGCCAGTATACCTTGTAATATCCTTGAAAAAAAATAGGGTTTAAGGCTAATATCAGTACCATTAACCATAGTAGCTACCTGGGCATGGACAGATAAACCACTCCAGGCTATAATGGCATTTGCTATGATTAGTTGATGAATCAAAGGTGCTTGAGCCTGGCTAGCCAGATTAGAACCATTGGTAATCTCAAAAAAACCGCTTATTAATGGTAATATCATGGCTTCGGTTAATCCTAAAGGCCGTAGTAAGATGATTATCAGTCCCCCAATAGCATCAAGAAAACCGGTAACAATGAAGATTCTGGTTACAACTGAAAAAAGGATAATAAAACCGCCCACCAGAAACAGGGTGTTGATCGATTCTTTTATCGAATCACCCAGTAATTCACCAAATGTACGCCCATCATTTTTTTTAGCGGCTATTAATTCAGTAACTGCATAAGAAAAGATATTTTTCCTTCTCCTTCTGTGGTTATTTTTATATCTTGTATTTTGTATTTTACCTTCTGTTCCTTTATAGAATCGTAATAGGATGCCGATAATAATACTGGAGATATAATGAGCTGCAGCGATTATTATGCCTAACTCTGCCTTGTGAAACATACCAACTGCAACAGCCCCAATCATAAAGAGAGGGTCCCCGGTATTAACATGGTGGAAGAAAAATATAATTAATATTTGATATGAACAGCCATTTCCTCTTTGTCGCGACTGTACTCAACATAGTCTAAGACCTCTTTTAAGATTTCTTGTTTTTTCCCTAATGGCTTTTCCTCATCTTCAAGAGTAGTAATTACCCTATCTATCTTTTGAGCAAGGAGAGAGGTATTAATCCTTTCTGCAGTAATTTCTTTTTCAAGTTTTTTAATTTCATTCTGCAGTTGCTTTTTTTCTTCCTGGAGCCTATCCTTAAATTGTCTCAAATGCTCCAGGTCTATAACCCCATTCTCAAATGCCATCATCTGGCGTTCAAAACGCCTATCCATGTTTTCTAATTCCTTTTCTTTGGCCGCCAGCCTTTCTTTTGCCGGTTTACTATCAATATATGATATATTTATATTATTTAGGTTGAATGTACCCTTCCTGAGTCTGTTACGCAGCCTCTTGAAGTAGGAGAAAAGACTTTTTTCTAACTCTTTCATACCAACAGTATTAAAATAACATTCTCCAGTATGGACATAATTTGAACACCTAAATTTTCGTTTTATTCCTTTTGTGCCATCTTTACGTTTCCATCTGTCAGAGTACTGGCTCATATTGCTACCACAGTCCATGCATTTTACCAATCCACGCAGGAGATACCCTTTACTATCACTTCTATAATTACGTTTTGAATTAAGTATTTCCTGGGCTTTTATGAATGTTTTTTTATCAATAATAGGTTTATGTGCGTTAGGGACTGTGATCCATTTGTCCTGGCTACGTTTTTTATTATTTTTAGCTGCTTCTCGTTGGTTCCAAATCATAGTTCCAGTGTAAGCTCTATTTTTAATAATAACTCCAATACCAGTACCAGACCATTTATATTTTGTGCCAGCTTCACCAAATAACATTTTTCCTTTAGTTTTTAGATCCTGAGCAATAGAACGGAGACCTTTATTAGTAGAAGTATATTCCTGAAATATGTACTTTACTACTTCGGCCTCATCCTCAACTATTTCCAGATGTCCATCTGGCCCTATTGTATAGCCTAGAGGAGTTTCCCCTAAAACTTTTCCTTGTTTTGCTTTTTCCCTCATACCTTTCTTAACTTCCTGAGCTAAATTCAAGCTATAGAACTCAGCAATGACTTCCAGAATTCCCTCAATCATCTGTGCCACAGGACCATCCCCAAAATCTTCCTTGATGGCAATCAATTCGATACCGCAATCTCGGCGGAGGAGAGACTTATAGACTATGGCATCCTCACGATTTCTAGCAAACCTATCATTTTTGTGGTAAAGAATAGTGTCAAAAGGTCTGGGGTCCTGTTTGGCCTCAGCTATCATTTTTTGAAATTCAGGCCTGTCATCTGTTTTTGCTGATACGCCTTCATCAGTATATACAGATACAACTTCCATACCATTTTTGGCAGCATATTCCTTAAGTTCCTGCAGCTGGGCAGGAATAGATAGTTCTTTTTCTGCTTGTTTTTCAGTTGATACACGGGCATATAAGGCAGCACGTTTCATGCTTATTTCACCTCAATTTAAAATAGTTTGTCTATAAATAAATGTATTTTCCTGAGTAACACAATATTAATCACATCACCAAATATAAGTTTGTCAAAGTAGCACATATGTTTGGCTTGGTGTGAAAAAAGAGAACCCCGAAGGGTTAATTTATTAAAGCGATTCTAAGATATTTTTATATTCTTCAGCTTGTTCAGGAGTTAGCTCATTATCAAGCCTTAGTATTACATTATTATGTACATACATATATTGAGCAAAGAGGGGTTGTTCTATCAGGGGCTCTAAATATTCCTTTCTGTTTTTGAGTTCTTTTTCAGAATCAAATATTTCTATCGTTCCGCCTTTCAAACCATCCCCATATTGTTCAATTCTTGAATCTGACCAGTTTACTTTTCCAATGTATTGGCCCGGTCTGCCTAAAAGATTATTTGGGTCAGTTTCGGTCGTGTATATTTCTATTTCATCAATTGGTATACTCCAGTCTTGGAAAGCATTAATAACTTCTTCTGCAGTTAGATTGATTATCTTACTACTACTGCAACCTGCCGAATTCAAGATTAAGATAATAAATAACCCGATAACCAATAATTTTTTCATAATATTCACTTCCTTTGTTATAATTTATCAAAATTTCTGTTATTTTGTCAAACAAATGTTCGTTTACTTATTAAAAAAATTATACTTTAGCCTTTCTAACTTAAATCTCACCAATTCAACAGGGACCTCTAACTCATAAGCTATACACTTAATAGAGCATCGACCTCTTATATACTTGTATAGTTCTTCATTACTGATAAGTAATTCAGCAGCAAATTGATTAGCTTCAATTTCAAATTTATTCATAGAGAAAAGAGTATGTTGTTCGATAAAATATCTACTGCTATCTGGGTGAAGTATGGCATGCCCAAGTTCATGGCTAAGAACAATTTTTTTCATAATTTGATTTAAGCTTTTATTAAGTCCAATAATATTTTTTTTGTTATTTTGATCATAAGTGAATATGCCTTTTATGTTTTCGCTGAAATTATAGTATTTAATTTCAATGCCTAGAAGCTCTGATATGTAATATGGGTCTCTTGTACCAAATTCATTAAATAATTTTTTAACCAAATGACTAACATATTTCATTCAAAACAGCTCCTTATTTTGTTATTCTTTTTTCATTTTGTCTCTATCACGGAGCATACGTAAAAAGTTTATTACACTATTCTTGTCTTCTTTTGTAAGAATTTCACCGTCAAGGTGAACATTAAAACGATCCAAAAGTTCTTGAATTTCTAGGTCTTTTTCATTTAGTAATTTGTCCGCCGGATGACGCTCATTGGTATTTCCCAAAAGGTAATCAACAGAAACTTTGAAATAACTGGCTATTTTTTGGAGGGTTTCATACTCTGGTTTTCTTTTAGCTGTTTCATAACCGGCTACTGTAGAACGGGAAACTCCTAAATATGTAGCTAAATCATCTTGTGTAATGCCTTTTTCATTTCTCAACTGCTTGATTCTATCTTTTAATTCTGCCATTCAAGCCCTCCTTCCAATAAAATTATATAAAAAGATGTCGCACAAAGCAACTATTGTTGCAAAAAGCCAAAATTTATTTAAAAAACACTTGACAAGTGGCGTTGAGAGACATATAATATAAATGTAGCGTGGCATTACGCGACAAGGAGGTGAATTATGAGCAAAAGAGAAAAACTGATAGCATTAAGAGTTGAAAAGGAATTGACTCAAAAAAAAGCAGCAGAAGGCATTGGTATCTCAAGGAGTTTCCTAACAGAAATAGAAAATGGAACTAGAAATCCTTCATTCAAGACAATACAAAAGTTCGTTAATTTTTATGGTGAAAAAGTAAAAGATATTTTTTTTAATACAAAAGTCGCATAATGCCACGAACCCCAACCAAAACTGTGCTTAGGAGGTGAGATGGATGGAAGAAGTTTTGTTGGCCAGACAGGTTGCGAAAAATACTAAAGATCCAGCAGTAAAACAAATACTTAATCAATTTCTGGAAAATTGTCCTCAATGTGGGGCACCAAGGGAAAATTCATCTGGATACAATTGGCGTATAGATATTGATACAATTTATAATCCACCGATTTCAGAGGATTTTATTGAGGGTTATGATTTAGTACGTTACCGTTGCGAATGCGGTTGTGTATTTAAGAAAATTGAATCTACAGTTTGAAAATTATAGAGCATTGAAAGGAGGTGGACTTTTGCCGCAAATATATTTTTCTGAAGAAGAATTATTAACACTTAATGAAGTTGCAAGACACATTGATGATCATGAGAGATGGATGTTTGATGTTATGGACGGAAAGTCTTTAAAAAATGTCATTGATAAAGTAACAGAGAAAACTAATCCAATTATAAATGAACTTAACAAGCATAATACAAGCTCCAGAAAAAATAAAATGTATTGAAAGGGGCTGATCATATGAAAGTATATGGTGTTGTGAATGGAGAGAAGAGAGAGCCTACCGATGAAGAATGTCTGATTATAGTGAGAAAACTGCAGAAAGCAGTTGGAAGGGTTTTTTATAACGTGGATATTTCTTTCGAGGAAAGGGCTGACGACAGTAAGGCGACTGCTTAGCAGTCGTTGGATAGAAACTGGACAGGCTGATTAACAGAGGCAGGCTCTATTGGTGAACTATATTAATATTATATCAGTCTGCAGCTAGCAAATTAATAATAATTTGAGACAAAAATAAGAGAGGAAGTGGAGTATTGTGACAAATGTTGGAGTGTTGATTAGACAGGAGAGGGAGAGACGTGGTTTGAGTCAGGAGCAGTTAGCTAGGACACTACATATTGACCGTTCTACTATTTCGAGGATTGAAACAGGGACACAGATTGCTACTCATGACTTGTTAGAAGAAATTATTTCTGCCCTTAGGAGCCCCAGGTTAAGGCTTGAAATATTAGGAGGGGCAATTCCATGCATACACCTTAATAATGTGGATTATCACCCTCTGGCTGTTCAGCAGACAGCAATCAAGGAAATGAAGGAGGCCATAGAAGAACTAGAGAGTCTTAATCTTATTAATAAAATTGGCCCCGAGGACCTTAGTCCTGAGGAGCAAGAAAATTTGTTGCATAAGACTATGATTGAACTGCAAGATGTGAATATATGCATGGACCTTATATTAATGGCCCTGGCAGAAAGATATGATATTGATTTGAATGAACTCTACAAGCTCAGTGAACAAAAGATGAAGGAAAAGGGTCATCTGGTCGAGGCGGTAGTATGAAAGATAAGAAAAATACTTTCTGTAATGACTGCTGTAAGGATCCGGAGACTTGTGGAGAGGACCCACTTGACTGCATGAAAGAAAAAGATGCTGAATTGTACTTTGATTTATATGACAATGCTAGAATGAGTGATTTTACTAGCACTAAGGGGGTAGTGGCGTGAAGTATCCAGTTTTGGTCTATAAGCGTATTAATGGTCAGGAATATTATCACGGAATAGGACAGACTTATATTGAAAATAAGATGGATAGAAACAAAAAAGACTCAACTGATTGCAGCTCAGCTGAGTCGACTAGAAAAATATCCTAATCCCAGTATAACATACTGGGCCAGAAAAATGAAGGAGGAAGAGTTAGTGTTTGATAAACTGAAAAGATTTTTCGAGCAGGAACCTAGCCTTAAAGAGCAGGCCGAAAAACTGAAGAATACTATAGATAAAAAATATGGTACCAACTCAAAGATAGATATTTATATGTATGAAAATAAAGCAAAAGCTAAGTTGATAGCAGAGGATATTTCACATGATTTTGATACAGTTGCTGTTGCTGGTAATAATCATGGTTCTAACTGGTACGATATTATCTTTGAAAAAATTAAGGTCACTGTATTTTTCTAAGGAGGTATAAAAAATGGGTAAATGCATGATATGTGGTGTTGAGACTATAGGTAACATCTGCCGCAGATGCGAGGAACATAATAGGCAAGAATGGTGTAGAGATTATGAGAGGCGGGCTGTAGATTCTCCGCAGAGAAACAGCCTGGCTGGTCAATATAGAAGAGACATCATGAGGAAAGGGGGCAGTCGATTTCAATTATGAATAAGTCTGACAGTATTAAACAATTAGCTATTGCTCTTAATAAATTTCAGTCAGAAGTATCTAATCCTAAAAAAACAGAAACTAACCCTTTTCATGGGTCTAAATACGCCCCATTAGGTAGTGTAATTGACCAGGTTAAGCCTGTACTGGATAAACACGGCTTGTGTTTTTCACAGCTGGTCAGTGGGGATGGTGCTAAATCATCAGTCACAACCCTATTAATGCATGAATCAGGGGAATTTATTGAATCAGAGCCCCTTACATTTCCAAACCAGATATCGAAAGGTGATAGTGCAGCCCAGGGTGGAGGTTCTAGTATCACATATGCTAGGAGGTATTCACTTGAAGCGATACTGGGTATATCCTCTGAGGAAGACAATGACGGCAACCCAGATAATAATAAAAAAGGCTCCAATAATAGCAAAGGGAGTAATAAGAAGAGCGGTAATAAGAAAATAGATAAACCTGGTGAAGTAGTAATCAAGTTTGGGAAATATAAGGGGAAGAAATTAAAAAATATACCAGGGGAAGGCCTGAATGAAATATATAAAGACGCTAAAGTTGATTTTTATAAAAAAGCTATTAAAGCTGAAATAAAAAGGAGAAACAATGGTAAACCGCCCAAAAGACAATTATCAGAGCGAGAGAAAAAAGTGGCAGAGTTAGTTAATGGCGATAAAGGCTATAGAAAAATAGTAATAGATTTTCTAGAATATCAATTTCCAGAAGTTAAAAATACCGACAAAAAAGCCTCAGTTAATGATCTAGGTGATGCAGAATATAAAGAACTGATCAGGACACTCCAAAATACACATGAGGCGAATGTAGAACCACCAGATATTGAAGATGATCCGTTAGTTGAATTTGAAGTACCGTTTTAGAAAGTTGACAGCATACCCTTTATCTTGATTCCAGGGTAGGATAAGGTCAGGGGGCTGTTTGGTAACAGTGAGCGGTCACAGTGGGTTCAACTCCCACTATAGAGATAAGTAGGTTCGATTCCTACCCCTGGCCAACCAATATTTTTAAGAGGTGACTTATATAATGGCTAATCCTCAACCAGATAGTTATACAAAGCTATCAAACGAAATTTTAGAGGCAATTATGAAATCTCAGTTCTCAAAAAGACAATTAAATATACTATTTCTAATCTGGCGTTGTAGCTATGGCTTTAGCAAAAAAGTGGCCAAGTTAAAGAAAAGCGACTTTCAATATGTCGGAGTATATCCAGGAGATATTACAAAGGAATTATTATATCTTCAGGAGGCAAAAGTTATTTACTGGGATGAAGAAAATGACCTTATAGCATTCAATAAAGATTATGACAGATGGCGTATTTCTTTATCGAGAGCAGTAGTAAATGGGAAGGCAGATATTAGTAAAATACTAAAAAGACAGTTTGAAAAATTTAGTAAAACACTAAATAAGGATATTAGTAAAATACTAAATTTGCCTGTGGATAACTCTGAAAATGTTAGTGAAACACTAAGTCCTAAAAAGAGAAAACTTAGTAAAACACTAAATACAAATAATAGTCTACTTAGTAAAACACTAAGTTTTTCACGAAAAAAGGTTAGTAAAACACTAAATGGACAATTCTCTGAGCCCAGTAATGACGCTTTTCATGAGGTGCCTAAAGAAACTAGTACTAAAGAAATAAATAATAATACTTCTTCTTCTAATGATAATTTAATTAATTATCATGAAAGTAATAGTGAAAAACCAGATGAAGAAGATGAGGAAAAATCTAAAATACCAAATGCTTATTTTAATGCTTTCAATTGTATGATATCACCTACCCAGTTGCAGATATTAGAGTCATATATTGAAGATGGCTTGTCGGAAGAAATTATAATCTTAGCTTTAGAACAGGCCGCTCTCAATAATGCTAAAAGTTTAAATTATGTCCAGGCTATTCTTAATAGCTGGTTAGAAAAAAAAGTTAGCACTGTTGAACAGGCTAAACAGGCCATAATTGAACATAAAGCTAAGCAAAAAAATAAATCTAGTCCCCAAAAAACTAATATCGTTAATTTTGAACGCGAAAACAAGTCTGATGATGAGGTGGCCCGGGATTATTACCAGAAAGGCTACCGCTGACGGAGGTGTGTCACTTGTCTAGAAAGTCAATTGAGGAAAAGGAAAAAGTAAGGGGGAAAATAAATGTATTATGGAGATTGTGAATTTTGTGAGGCCGATTTCAAAGATGAACAGGCAGAAGAAATAAGAAAATATCTTGCTGATATGGCTAATGAAAAAGTCGAATTTATAATTGCTGATTATGAGCATTGGAAGAGTCAGTATAAAGAATTAATAAAGCAAAATAAAGATTTAAGAGCAGAAGTATCTAAATTAAAATTTGAAAAAAACGAGGATTTGGAGAAATATACAATAGAACTGCAGAAAGTTATAGACAATCAGAAAAATAAAGAAGAATTAAGAAAAGAGTTAGTTAATAATTTTGTTCCGGGCGAAAAAGTATATTGGATAATTAAGGATGATAAATATAAAGATTGCGCCGAGTGCAATGGAACCGGATACGTTAAAGCAGATTATAAAAATAGCAAACATGATATTAGATGTCCAAAATGTAAAGATAGTGGATATTGGGGCAAAGGCAAAATATTAACTAAACGCAATTACAAAATTGAGTCTAATTATATTAAACAAATTCATTTTAATATTTCAATGTGTAAGGATACTAAAGATGATTTTATTATCAGAAATGTTAAAGCTTATATTAAATGCGAAGAATATCCTAAAAGACTAGATGAACTATATCACACTAAAGAAGATGCGGAAAAAGCTATCGAAAAAATGAAAGAAGAAGATAACAATGATTAATCTTAATGATTATGAAAATTACGGAGATGATTTATTTTTCAACCCTATCAACTATGTGCCTGAGAATGATATGACTCATGAAGAATTTGCAGAATATCAGCAGATTATAGAAAGGAGGCAAAGAATGAGAAAAATCAACAGTCTTGTGGATAAGCTGGATAGAGATAGCTGCTTGCCACGCCATGAGATAGAGAGAATAGTTCAAGAAACAGTTGAGCGGCTAGAGGAAAGAGACCGGGCAGAACTAGCTAATACAGTAGCTGTTACAGATTGAAAGGAGGATATCAATGTTACTATTATTTCTCATATTAGGCGTGTTAATTGGGGCAGTTGCTATAGTTCGTATTCGGGTGTTAGCTGTCAAGAAAAACGATTATATTTTGGTTAAGAATATTAAGTACAAGCAACTAAATAGACCAGATGGCAAGCTGGATTATTCAGCATTGATAGAGGGAATAGGAGTTGATGAGTGATGAAAATTAAATATAAATGTGAATGCGGCTATATAGGCCCGGCTGCTTGGGTGACAAAAGTAGAACCAGCAGAAGAAGGTGGTTATTGGGAAAAAGAATATTTTGGTTGCCCTGAATGCCAAAGGCAAGTAGCAGAAATGGAACGTGTTGGGATTGTCCAAGGAGTTGATGAAAGTTGAAACATACAAAAGGGCCATGGAAAATAAAGGGTATGAGAATAGTTGATGAAAAAGAAAAAATAATTTGTGGGTTTGATAATCAACCATTGAGAGCCAATGAACTATACGAAGTCAAATGTAATGCTGAATTAATAGTAGTAGCGCCAAAAATGCTAGAGAAATTGAAAGAGGTATTGAATATAGTTGAAGATTCCGAAGGAGTTGTCGGATATAATCTCAATGGAGTTATAGAACAATGGGATAATTTTGATGAAATAGCGGAAATTCAAGAGCTAGTGAATAGTCTAGAGAGTGATAATAATGCTTAATCACATAATTTTGATAGGCCGCTTAGTCCGGGACCCTGAATTAAGGTATCTTGGTAATGGTACCCCGGTTTGTAATTTTACTCTGGCTGTAGAGAGAAATTACACCAATCAGCAGGGTGAAAGAGATGTCGATTTTATCCGGATAGTTACCTGGCGGAAACTGGCGGAAACATGTAGTCATCACCTGGGTAAGGGTAGACTGGTTGCTGCAGAAGGTTCCTTGCAGATAAGTAAAAGTGAAAAAGACGGTCGGATTTACACAAATCCCCAGGTTATAGCTAATGAAGTGCGTTTTCTAGATTGGCCTAAAGACAGTCAGAAGGGTGATAGTTCAGGTGGTAATAGTGCTGGGGATAATTTTGATGTACCGTTTTAAGGAGTGATATTATGCAATTTCCTTGCCAGATAGATACGACCAGGACATTGAAAAAAGGAATGAAAATTACACTGGAAATAGATGATGAACACAAGAGGGACGTGCTTAAGAATCTGTATAACTTCGAGAATATGCCTCTGCAGGTGAGTTTTGAAATAGATGCTGCAAAGAGACAGAAGGAGCTAGACCAAATATCTCCTGACCAGAGAAAGAAGATATATGCAATTTTGAGAGATATCGATGATTATACTGGCCAGGGAGTAGAGAGCCTGAAACAGCAGATGAAATTAGAGTTTGTTAGAGTAACTGAACATGAAATGTTTTCGCTATCTGACTGTCGTAAAGAGCTGGCCAGTGATTTTATTGAGTTTCTGATTTGTTTTTGTTTTGAGAATGGTGTGGACCTTACTGACCATCCACGTGATGCATTTGAAAATATTGAGGATTATATCAGGCTTTGTCTGGAGAAGAAGGTTTGCTGCATATGTGGGAGGCCTTATTCTGGGGACCCACATCACGTTGATACTATAGGGATGGGGCATAATAGGAAGAAGGTTGATGATTCTGAGAAAAGAAAATTGCCACTATGCTATGAAGAACATCATCCCGAGATACATACTATCGGGGATGAAGAGTTCTGCAGGAAATATCATGTAAAGCCAGTTATATATAAGGGGGCTTGATTATGGAGCAGATGGCATTATTTGCAGATTGTCTTAGTGAAAGTGAAAAAGAGACTATTAATAAAGCGATGTATTATGCTGTGAGGGAAAATTATAACCAGGCTATAGATATTAGTAAGACAGAATTGATTAGGGAAGCACTAGAAATATTTAAGTCAAAGAAAGAAAAACCAATTACCTCATATATGTGCAATATATCATTAGATGATTTTTTCACATCATGTGTAATGAGAGGATGGAAGAATGAGCTATATAAAATACCATGGTTAAAGGTGGGTGAGTGAATTGAATAATGAAAAAGTAATTAAATTACCAGAAAATAGATGTCATTTTTGTGGAAAGGAATCAACACTATTATGTGACAAGGTTAAAGGGGAGATTCGAGCTATTGATTTAGGAGGGCCAGGTGTGCTATCTAACGGAGTAGTTACATGTGATAAGAAAATATGCAAAGAATGTGCTACTCATATAGATGGGGCAGACTACTGCCCGGATTGTGTTGAAATATTAAAGAAAGCTTTGAGGTGAGAATATGAGTAGAAAGATAAAAGCTAAAGTTTTAATCGATATAGAAACCGATGTTGATGATAATGAATCTGATATGGAAACTGTTAGATATTGTTTGAATGAAGATTTACAAAATGGTTGGATAATTAATGATATTAGTTTTAAAGAATTTCATATGAAGGAGGAAGATTAGCTTGGAAAAATTTAAAGGTAAAAGAAAATTAGAAGATGTGGGTGAAAATGCTAAAAAGAATGGATATAGAATTGATACCACAGATTTTCATAAAAAAGGTAGCGATTATATTTACTTAACTAACAAAGACAGAAGAATAGCTTATAACACTTTTAACGGTAGTTTTATGATTTATGATAGTAAAGGAAAATGTATCGCCAATCATAAATCAGAAGAATTAGACAATGAGGATTGGTACCAGGAAATACTTGATATGTTTTATGTTCCATCTTAATTGATAGGGAAGTTGATTATTATGAGTAGAGGATTAAACTGGACTAGCTTACCCAAGAAATACAGGAAAAAATCAGGCAGCAAAAAAGTATATTGTCCGCTTGAAGAAGTTGAACAGGAGAAATTAGCTGAGTATTTAGACTGGAATAATTATACTTGGTTTCATGTGCCAAATGAGGGGAAATTCAAAGTTCAATATTTAGCAAAAAGGGCAAGACTTGGTGTTAAAAAAGGTGTTCCTGATAATTTTATATGTGAGCCAGTGAGAGATAAAAATGGAATGCCTCTATATTGCGGCATTGTAATTGAGTTAAAGCGCAAAGAAGGTGGCCAGACTACACCAGAACAAAAAGCCTGGCTGAAAACATTAGAAGAAAAGGGCTGGCTTACGAAAGTTTGCAGAGGTGCTGATGAGGCTATTGATTTTTTGGAAGAGATATTTGAGGAGGGATGAAAATATGCGGGGGGGGGAATTCAGACCGTAAGTCTATACATGAATGGGAAAAGAAATATCATGTGAAAGTCTTATATATGCATCCAGGACGAAAGAATAGAAAATTAGACCGAGATGAGTTAATAAATTTATTGAAGGACAAAACTATTCAATTGGAAGTAGATAGTGAAAAAGAGTTTATCCAGGAGTTGGTTTGAGGTATGTAAGTATAAAGAGGAGGAATAATGGACCATCAATGCAAAACACCAGGATGTACGTTGAATGTCACTGAAGGATATGAATATTGCCTTTGGTGTCGGTCTAATCAGACTCATTGTCGATTAGGTAAGTTTGGGCATAAGCAGATGTCAATTCCAGTACCTTGGTGCTTTGAATATAACAGGCGTGTGTTACTGGGAGGCGGGAAATGGCTTTGTGATGATTGTAAGCATAGTGAAAGGAGTAGAAAGCGTGAAGCAAGCTAGCCTATTTGATACCGTTCAGGTTGGCAGCCAGGTAACCTGTCGCCCGGATGGAAAAGTCAGAGGAGCAACGGTTAAGGAAGTATATGAAAATGGTGATATATTAATAGACTGTTGGTGTGCAAGAAGGAAAGAATTTCGGATACCAGCTGGAAAGTATCAATTAAGCAGGTTGTGGAATGAACCGGGAACCAGGAAAAATATATGAAGATAAAGGAGTGAGGAAGGTGATAATAGCTGAAATAATTAGATATAATCAGCCGGTTATATATGAGACATTATTATTGATGTTTTCTGTAGAGGTTGATGAACTACCAGAATTCAAGGAAATTAAATATCTCATGGAAGAACGCAGGGGTGTAGCACTATGAGTAATGATTATTATAACAAAGTAGTCCACGATTTTGTGAACTACCGAGAATATAAACAAAGATGTGAATACATAGAGAAGACCGCTAATAATATCCCTTCCTGGGTAGTAGCTGCCCTTGCTGATAGAGGTATGGGGATAGATTATTCTAAAGAACGTGTCCAAACATCAAATCAATTTGACCCTACTTCTACAGCTGTATTAGAGGCTGTGGAGGATAATTTCTATGAGTATATAGAAAAAATAAAATTAGTTAAAAATGTAGAATTAGCTTTTAAGGGTCTGGATTCAATAGAGCAATTTATCATGAAACATAAATATATGACCGGTGAAATAATTAATGATGTTGATGTATATACTCATCCTGAATCTCCAGTTAAGAAAACTAAGTATTATGAAAAAAAAGACCCAGCTGTAAAAAAAGCAGCAAGGATTATAGGATATTTAGAAAAAAATTAAAAAAATTCACATTGCGAACTATCTGCGAACGATTTACGAACACATGAGCTTAAAATGTGTGTTATACTGTCATTAATAGAAGTAGATGTGAATCTGTGAATCCTCCTTCAAAATAAATTGCCCCCTGATGGCAACCAGGGGGCAGAATAATAGAGTAGCTTAGCTATTGATGTATTTATTGGAGATAGTAATCATGAAGACTTTGAAGAAAATGTAGAAAGTTTTGGGAAAGTATTATATCAAGTATTAAGAGATAATGATTTACAAATAAAATAGAGAGCTTAATATGCAGGAAAGAAAATAATGATAAAGAAATATATATGTAAGAAAGGAGAGAAATATATGAAAGAATTATTTAATAGAATTAGAGAAAAGGTTTATGAAGCTGAAGAAAAAAGACGAAGATATGATGACATTATTGTTATTGGAGTTTCTCATGATTTGTATAATAAATTAATTGAATATCGAGATAAACATAATATAACAATTATACATAAAACAGATATTATAGAAGAAATTAAGTTTATGGGAAACCAAGTTGTAATTATTCCAGGAAAAGACAAGATAAAGGTAAAAATAGATAATCCAAAGAATTATCGCTAGAGCAGTTATTTAACTGCTCTTTTTATTTATACAAAAGAGGTGGTGATGGTGCCCAAATCCAAAAACAAAGTCCATGAAGGTGATAAATTAAATAGAAAACATCCTGAAAAAAGTTATCTGGTTTGTGGTGCTAAACATGATAATAATAAGTATGGATTTTGCCTTCAAAGGGCAGGATGGGGCACTGGCCACGTAGGAACTGGAAGATGCAAGCTACATGGGGGTAAATCAACTGGACCACCACCAGATAAAATGAAAAAGAATAAAAACGCTGTAAAAACAGGCGAACATGAAACTATCTGGATGGATACTTTGGATGATAAGGAGCAGGAGCTATACAGCCAGATTAAAACTGATGTGATTGAACAACTTGACAATGAGATAAGATTAACCGATATCCGTATTCGTCGTATGATGATGCGGATATCTTTATTGAGGGGTGCAGATTTTACAATAGTTGAGAAACAAAAAAGGAAGGGTTATGGCCCAGAAGGCCCGATAGATGTTAACGAAGAAAAACAGAGGGCAACATTAGGCCAGATTCAGGATATTGAAAATGCATTAACCAGGGTGCAAAGCAGGAAAGAAAAACTATTGAAACTTAAACATCAGATAGAAAGCGGTCAGGGTCCTGTTAATATTGATATCACTAATTATATTAATGCTCTTAGTCAGACAGCGGAAGAAGTGTGGGATGATGAGGAATAAGAGGGAAGTATCATCATTCAAATTTAAGCCTTTTTCTAAAAAGCAAAAACAGTTAATGACCTGGTGGATGGAACCAAGCCCGCATGTTGATAAAGATATAGTAATTGCTGATGGCTCAATTCGTGCTGGTAAAACAGTTGCTATGTCTAACGGATTTGTTGACTGGTCACTGGCTAATTTTGAAGGAGAAAACTTCATATTATCTGGGAAGTCAATGGGAGCATTGACCAGGAACGTACTGAATCCATTGAAACAGATGCTTACTGCTAAGGGTATTCCGTATCATCATGTTAGAACAACTGAAGAACCCAGGCTAGAAATAGGACTAAATAATTATTATCTATTTGGTGCTAATAATGTGAGTTCTAAAGATGTATTAACTGGGTTAACAGCTGCAGGTAGTCTTGCTGACCAGGTAGAGTTATTCCCTGAAAACTTTGTTAAGACGTTGATAGATAGATGTTCAATAGAAGGTAGTAGGCACTGGTGGAACTGTAATCCTGAAGGACCTTACCATTTTCTCAAAAAAGACTATATTGATAAGGCTGATATGAAGAAAATACTTCATATGCATTTTACTTTAGATGATAACTTAACTCTATCAGAGGACATCAAGAAAAGATATAAAAGGATGCATGAAGGAGTATGGTATCAAAGGAATATTCTTGGCCTCTGGGTATTAGCAGAAGGCTTGGTATATGATATGTTTGACTGTGATGTTCATATAGTATCCAAGCTGCCGGATATGAAACAGCACTGGATAGGCGTTGACTATGGTACCGCAAATGATACAGTATTCTTGCTTATAGGACTGGGAACAGACAATAAGCTATATATCATAGATGAATGGCGCTGGGGAAGAAAAACAAAGGGTAAGAGTAAGACTGATGTTCAGCTTAGGATTGAGCTACAGAAGTTTATAAATAAGCATAATGTTATGCCTAAGTGGATATTCATTGATCCAAGTGCTGCAAGTTTTATAACAGAATTATTTCAGCATAGGAAAGAGTTCCCAGCTTTCAAGAGGGTTGCCAAGGCTAATAATGATGTGAAAGATGGAATTAGAAGGGTTTCCAGTTTACTGGGGGCTCTTAATTTATTTATACACGAAAGATGCGAGGGGACAATTGAGGAATTCCAGTCTTATTCCTGGGATGAAAAGGCTCAGGAACGTGGTAAAGATGAACCAATAAAAGAACATGACCATGGTCTAGATGGGTTGAGATATATAATTAATGGAATTCTTAAGATATTTGAGTTTGTTATGAATATGAAGGAGGCTGCATGATGGGGAAAGTTATTAGGCTAGATGCAAATAGGATGGTTGGAGCTTTAGAGGACATGCTTGAAAAAGCAGAATCTGGAGAATTAACTTCTATAGCATTTGCAGGAAAACTGAAAAATGAAGATATTATAACTGGACATCTTAATTGTAATTTTGGAGAACATCATAGATTGTCCAGTGAAATTCAACTAGATGTAATTGATAGAATGATTAAGGCTAACTATGTAACGCCAGAGAGGTGATAACTAATGGCTATAAAACCCTGGCCGCCAGATAAAGATAATTGGAATCGAATATATGACAAATATGCTGAATGGGCTGCATGGTATTCAGGTGATCCAGCAGAATTGCTGGATGTATATGCAAGTAGAATTGCAGCAACAAAAGGAACATATAACACAATTGATTATAATACTGGCTATAATAGTATACATGATTCAATAGGTCAGTTCTGGGCAAAAGATATTCAGAACCAAAGAAAGACTATGTTACATGTACCAGTTGCTGGTGATATTGCTGGGGTATCAGCTGATTTGCTCTTGAGTGAGCCTCCTGATATCAAGATTCCGGAAGCCCATGAGAAAACTGCAAAGGAAGGGGCAAAGAAAACTCAAGATAGGCTAGATGAGATTATAGATGAAATAGACCTATATAGCAGAATGTTAGAAGGAGCCGAAACAGCTAGTCCGTTAGGTGGTTTCTATGCCAAGGTTAACTGGAATCCTAAGTTTAAGCCTTTTCCTGTTATTAGTGTAGCTCATGCGGACAATGCCATCCCTGCATTCAAATGGGGATTTCTTACTGAAGTAATCTTCCATAAGATAATTGATATCGGGAGTTATGATAAGGTTATAAGACATCTAGAAATACATAGACCGGGAGTTATCGTTAATCAACTTTGGAAAGGAAAAACTGGTGATTTAGGCCAACAGGTGGAATTATCCTATCATCCAGCAACCGCAGACACGGAAGAGCAGGTACAGACTGGATTGAAAGGGCTAGCATGTCGTTACATCCCGAACAAAAAACCTAACCGGTTATGGAGAGATAGCGACTTGGGGCAAAGTGACCTATCAGGCATTGAGGGGCTAATGGACGCCTTAGATGAAGTATACACTAGCTGGCTAAGGGATGTTAAGCTGGCAAAGGGCAGAATCATAGTACCCGATTATATGCTTGAATTAGACCAGGAAACCGGAAAATTCAACTTTGACCTGGATAGAGAAATATATGAAAGCATGAATATGGGGCCAGTTGACCCGGAAAACAGTAATCAGGGCATCACATTGAGTCAATTTGAAATAAGAGCAGAAGAACATCAAAAGACCGCTTATGAGCTACTTACACAAATATATAATAATGCTGGATATTCTCCTGCTTCTTTTGGCATGAATACAGAAGGCGGTCAGATACAGACTGCCACAGAAGTGAAAGCTAGGGAAGGAAAGAGTTTTAAGACACGCAATAAAAAAGCCCGGTATTTGCAGAATGGCATGGAGGATATTTTATATATCTTGCTCCAGATAGATAAGATACATTTCAATAGTGGAATTAAGCCTTATAGGCCGCAAGTTATATTGCAGGATAGCATACAGACTGATCCACTTGAAAAGTCAGACAGCATTGAAAAACTTGATAGAGCTGCAGCACTAACTACTGACACAAAAGTTAGAATGCTGCACCCAGACTGGACTGAAAAACAAATTAAGGCAGAAGTAACGCAAATAATGAAAGAACAGGGCATGGATGTAGAACCGCCAGAAATTAGAATATAGGAGGTGATACTTTGAATATAATCTTGGGTCATATGATTGGTGATTATTTATTCCAATCTGACTGGATGGCTATAAATAAAAAAAAGAGCGGTTTGGCTGGATTGATACCATGTATTGTTCATTGCTTGATATGGACGATATCGGTATTTTTGTTTATTGGTGAATATAGATTAATTTTCTTTTGTATGCTGTTCTTATCACATTTCATATTAGATAGAACTAACTTTGTGAAATGGTATTTGAAGAGATTTAAGATAATGCCGAACCCAACATTTTGGAAGATAGTTATTGTTGATAATACATTACATTTATTGATGATTTTCCTTGTTTTGAAGGTGGTATAGATGCCAATATCCCCTTATGATGGCGAACAGTTAATTGCAGAGGAAATAAGGCGTATATATGCTAATGCAGAGTTAAGGACTATTGAGGCTATAGCCAAAAGATTGAAAAAAGGTAATCCAGATGCACCACAATGGGCACAGGAAAAATTGAGGGAACTCAGGTCCCTAAAAGGTGAGATTAATGAGGATGTAATAGAGTACCTGAAAAATGTCAATCCCGATATAGAAGATACTATAGAACAGGCCTATAAGATGGGTCAGAGAGTTGCAGAGACCGATTTGAAAGAGGCCGGGTTTAAAGTAAATATTCAGGGTACCTTTGGTTCAATTAACCAACGAGCAGTTGAAGCATTGGCTACTGAGACAGTGAATAAACTTAATTCTACTCATTTCCGTATACTTAGACAGGCTGATGATGTATATAGACAAGCTGTAGCAGAGGCTAGTAGTAGGGTTATTACCGGAACTGAAACGAGGAGGCAAGCTGCTCAAAGAGTAATAGATAAGCTTGCTAACAGGGGTATTACAGGGTTTAAGGACGAGGCTGGCCGGTATTGGAAACTTGATACTTATGCTGAAATGGCTACACGCTCAGCAACTGGTAGGGCAGCATTAGAAGGTCATGCTAGTAGAATACAGGAGAATGGGCGGGACCTGGTCATTGTTTCTGACCATGGGGAAGAGTGTGAATTATGTCGCCCATGGGAGAGAAGGATATTAAGCCTTTCAGGAAAAAGCAAGAAATATCCCTCACTTGCTGAGGCCCAGAAAGCCGGTCTATTTCATTCCAACTGCAGGCATACTTATAATTTATACATTAGAGGATTAACACGTGATGTTGGTAATAAAAATGCTCATGCTGATTCAGAGGGTTATGAGGTTAGGCAAAAACAGCGTTATAACGAAAGGCAGATTAGGAAGTGGAAACGCCGGAAAGCAGCTGCATTAACCGAGAAGGAAGAGAAAAAGGCTAACGCTAAGATTAGAGAATGGCAGGCAAGGCAGAGAGAGCTGGTAGATAAGCATGGACTTAGAAGGAAGTATGAAAGAGAACAAATTACACTTGAAAAAAATAGGAAATTAAAGTATAATAATAGAAAAGGTCAAAACACTCATTTGCAGAGTAAACTTAATTATTCCTGGAGGGATGAAGATTCATTTATTCCTAATAATACAATTATAAACGATGTTAAAATAATTGCAGGTAACAGAAGTAATACTAAATTGAGAGTAGCTAATAAATTAGCAGAAAAATATGGCGGTGAACCAGAGGATTGGAGTAAGAAAGTAGGAAAAATAGAATCTGCAAAATTCATATTTGATGTACACTGGTTTGAATTTGATGGTAAACAATATGAAATAAAGCTTAAGCACAGAGGTGAAAAGAAATGAAAGTAGAAGTATTTGATTCTGAAAATGATAAATATATAGAAAAAGAATCCATAGGGAAAATAAAATATGTAGGAGAGAGCTTTGGAGTGGATTCTTTAACGGATCAGAATATCTATGATTGTTTAGGAATAGAAGGAAAATATATAAGGGTTGTTGACGATTCAAAAGAAGATTACTTATATCCAATTAAAAATCCTAGACCAATTGATGGCAGTTCAAAAGGTGGTCGATGGAAGGTAGTAGAAGATAAAAAGGGCATTCTAAAGGAGCATATCTCTAATTGATGAGCATTTACTGGGATAAAAACAGTAAGTGCTTTTTATTTTGCTTCTACATAAACACCAGTAATCTTTTCACAATGATAATGAACTGGCAGACCTAAGTATTTCTTAGGGGCCTGTCTTATATCAAAACTTTTGTTTTGACTACCTTGTTCATAAGCAAACCGCATACTACAGATTGGGCCCAGATATATAGCGCTGGGCTTTTTCTTTGCCTTCTTGATTTCACTGATTTGGCCATTAATTTCGACTGTTACAGACAGAAGGACCTTATATAAGTATCCCTTTTGATATTTCTCAGGGATACCTGGTAGATATGGGTCTTTCAATTGAATCACCTCATATTGATTGTATCATAAAAGACATTCACATTATAATAATCTTATTTGCTGATATTGTCCAAAACATACTGAGGACGTTAAAAGCTGCATGGGGAGCCGACAGGCTTAAAACGGGATAAAGGAGATGTTTGTATTGGATAAGTTAATAGAATTATTGACTGGTATTGAAGGTTTTGAGCTAACGGACGAGCTCAAAGGAAAAATAAAAAATGTCTGGGATAATGGAGTTAAATCTGGTAAAGAGAACCTGTTCACGCAAGAAGAAGTTAATAAGTTAATTGATAAGAGATTTGCCAGAGAGGCAAAACTGCATGAACAGGAGATTACTGACCTTAAAGAGCAGATGAAAGGCATGGTTGACCCTGATAAGGTCCAGGAATATGAGACTAAGATTCAGGAGTTGGAAACACAGGCAACAGAAAATAAGGCTAATATCAAGAAAGAATATGAACTAAAATTAGCTGCAGTAAACAATGGAGTCAGGAAAGAGGCTATTGATGATTTCCTGAAAATTGCTGATACATCAGCTCTTGAAATTGGCGAAGATGGCAATGTCACTGGCATGGATGAATTGATGGAGAATATGAAAGAAAATAAAGGCTACCTATTCGCCGAAGATGCTACTCCTGGTGGAGGAGAAGAGTTTAAAGGTGGAGGAGGTGGCGGTGGTGACGATATGGCTGCAACGAAAAGAGCCATGGGATTACCCGAATAAAATTAATTAATAAGGATGTGTATAAAATATGGCTAATACTATAGCTTTAGCAAAAAAATATTTACCTTTGCTTGATGCAAAATACAAGATGGAGGCCAAAACTTCTATTCTTGATACTCCAAATGATATGGTCCGGGGAACACAACAGGCTGGTACTGTTTTGATTCCTAAGATTGCTTTGCAGGGGCTAGGGGATTACAGCAGGGCTGATGGGTATGTGTCCGGAGACGTAACGCTGGAATGGGAAGCTCATACCCTGACACAGGATAGGGGTCGTTCCTTCCAGGTTGATGCAATGGATAATGAGGAGACTGTTGGTATTGCCTTCGGAAAGGTATCTGGGGAATTTATCAGGATATACGTTGCTCCTGAAATTGACGCTTACAGGTTTGCGACAATGGCAGACTTAGCAGCTCTGGGGGATAATGCTGACTTAACCGATTCTGATACTGTAGAAGCTATTGACGCTGCTATGGTCGCTATGGATGATGCAGAAGTTCCTGAGGAAGGAAGAATATTGTTCATCACCTCAACTGGGCTGAAAAATATCAAACAGTCTGACCAGTATGTGAGGAATGTGCAGATTACTGCTCCTAATGGACTGGATAGGAGGGTTAGCCAGTATGATGGTATGAGCATTGTTAAAGTGCCTCAAACTAGATTCTATTCTGCTATTGACCTGAACGATGGTTCTACATCTGGTCAGGAGGCTGGCGGGTATGCTAAGGCTTCTGCTGGATATAATATCAATTTCATGATAGTGCATCCTACTGCAGTAGCTCCAGTAACAAAGACAGCATTACCTCGTATTTTTGACCCAATGACTAACCAATCTGCAAACGCCTGGAAGTTTGATTACAGATTATACCACGACCTTTTTGTTCCAAATAATAAGGTTGACGGTATATATCTGCATACCGAATCTCAGGCGTAATCTGAATATGACTATATAAGGAGGCCCGATAATAATGCTATACATTAAAAAAGGCGGACATTATAGGCGCGTGTCAGAGCGCGCTTATAGTGCTCACTATAAAGCACTAGGCTATGAGATTGTTGAGGAAAAGGCAGGGACCAACCTTGACGACATGACCGTCAAGGAATTGAGAGAACTGGCAAAAGATAAGGACATTGAAGGCTACTATGATATGAAAAAGGATGAATTGATAACAGCACTGAAAGTAGAGTGATGTAAATGGCTTATGCTACAAGTCAAGACGTAACTGATTATACTGGAATAACTTCACTGCCTTCTGATATCGATAGACTAATATCCAGAGCAGAGGAATTAATAGATGAAACCACTAGAGGAAAAATAGATACAGATAATGCCAATCATATGGAAGCAGCAAAAAAGGCTACCTGTGCTCAGATAGAATACTGGTTGTCTAACAGTGAAGAAGTGGATATTTCTAATATGCCGCATAATTTTTCAATTGGTTCATTTTCTATTTCAGGTAATAGTAATCAAGGCAATTTTTCCAAACTGGCCCCAAGAGCCAGGAGGCATTTGTTTATGGCCGGGTTGCTATATGCTGGGATTGATGTCAAATGATGCGACCGCCAAAAGCTTTAATGAATGCGAAATTTGTATTTAAGGCTAAATTGGGTGATAGCGCCTATGGTCCTGTATATGATGACCCTACCACTACAGATGCTTATGTTGAACCGAAAAGGAAGAAGATTACCGACAAGGAAGGCAATGAGGTTGTTGCAAATGTTTTTGTAGTTGTACGTGATAATGTTGATATTCCAGTAGGCTCAAAAGGAACATGGGACTGGACAACAGAAGAATATGAGGTTATCAGTGCCATACCATACTGTCCATTAGGACAGTTTTCTCATATTGAGGTGTACCTTAAATGAAATTAAAATGGTATGGCAAAGAAGTAACTGCAGCTATGAAAAAAGGAGCGGCAGAAGGTCTCTTTGACGGGATTAATTTCATGCGTGACGAGATGGATAAGATTGTACCTCATGATGAAGGCACACTGGAACGTTCTGGAGATACAAAGGTTGATAATTCTGCATTAAAGGCTGCTACTGGTTATGATACACCTTATGCTATTCGGTTACATGAGCATCCGGAATATAATTTTCAAGATGGCAGAGAAGGGAAATGGGTTGAAAAGGTTATTAAGGATGCTAGTATTAAAAAAGACGTCCTTAATCATATTGGCAAAAAGATTAAAAAAGCCATGAAATAAGGAGATGATGGCATGGACATTAATACTGAAATAGCTCAATACCTGGATACCCAGGGCTTACTTGCATTTGACCCTGCTGGAATAGCCGGCAATACATTCATTGACCTTATGCCTGATTCTCCTGATGAGGCTGTGGCCATTATGACTGGTGCACCAAATTCAGGTGACCCGAAACATGGTTATGATCATCCAGGAGTGCAATTTATTATCAGGGGTGGCCGGGACCCTAGGCTGGTAAAACAAAAGGCACAGGATATATATGATGAACTAAATGGATTCACAAACGGGACCTTTGTTGATAATGGCATCTGGGTAGTGAGTTGTTTTGCTGCTCAGTCTGGTCCTATTCGGTTAGGATTGGACCAGAATAACAGGTTTGAGTACAGTATTAATTTTGATTTAGAGATTAGAAACTTAACTAAACATAGGGAATAGAGGTGAAATTAATGGCTGTATCAAAGAAGATACCAGCTAAAGACTGGAAGTTTGAGGTTGATGATGGTACAGATACAGATACTTTTGCGGAAGTAAAAGGTTTAAATACCTTTTCTATAGAACCGTCTTCAAACAGAACTGATGTTACTGACTTTGATAGTAACGGTGATGAAGAAGGTTATATTTCTACCCGTGGAAAGGCTATTACCTTAGAAGGTAATTATCTGGAAGATACTTCAACTGGTGATCGTGACCCTGGTCAGGAAAGAATTGAAGCTGTTGGAGAATTAACCGGTGCAGATAGTATTGTTTCATTTCGTATAACTTCACCCGGTGGAACAACGTATACATTTGATGTTACTGTAGATAGTGCTTTTGCTACTGGTGGAGGCCATCAGGATAACACTGCCTGGACTGCTAATCTGACCAGGTCTGGTTCAACAACCAAAGCATAAGGAGGGGAAAAATAAATGACAGAAGATAATAGTAAATATATGGATTTTGACGAATACTTTGAGGAGATGGAGGCCGAGCAGGAAGAGTCTCAGCTGTCGTTTACTTTCAAGGACAAAACCTATTACTTGCCAGATTCAATGCCGGCTATATTGCCCGTTAAAATAATGAGACTTAAGAAAAAGTATGGTAAGGAGAAAAATATCCCTGAGGATGAGATATATGTTTTGATGTTAAATCTTCTTGATGAGGATGAATTAGAAGAGATAGCCAGCAAAGCTACTTCTGATCAGCTGAATAAAATACTTATATGGATTCTTAATCAATATAAATCAGCAGGCAAGGATGACGAAGAGGGAAATCAGAAGACCCAGCAGAAGGCAAAAAAGAAGTAGAAATAATAGAACACTGGGCACTTATTGAGGCTGATTTTATAAGAGAGTATAAAATAGATTTGGTTAAGATGCTTCCTTATATGAACTGGAGGCGTTTTTTGGTTTTATTGTTTGGCCTAAGTGCCCAGAGTAGATATATGATGTATCTATCTAATCAGCCGGATATAATTGATGATCTTGTAGCTGCAGAGAGATATGTCGCCAGTATGCTGGGCTGAGGAAGTGATATAGTGAAATTATTTGAATGTGAAGATTGTGAGAGACGACTATTTGACTATAATGAGAGAGGGATAAAAATTAAATGCCCTCGATGTGGCGATTATATAGAAATTAGTTATGAAGCATTAAAGAAAAAAGCTAAAGATAAGAATTAGAGGCCGGATCTGCCTGACAGACGGAGCCCATCAATTAATATAAAGGTGGGCTAAGTATGGGCATGAAAGTTGGTGAATTATACGCCGAATTAGGCCTTAATGATAAAAAATTTAATAGCGGACTTAGCAAAGCAAAGAGCATGCTAACTAAAGGGCTAGTTGGGGCGGCAGTAACAGGTGCAGCAGGAGTTACAGCAGCCATAACAGGCGCAGCTGTCAAGGGAGTAAAAGAGTTTGCCTCATTTGAGAAGGGTATGAATGAGGTATTCACATTACTCCCGAATGCTAGCGAACAGGCTATGTCCCAGATGATGGATGATGTAAGAGAGTTTTCTGTCGAAATGGGTGCGGCTACAAATGAGACAGTTCCTGCTCTGTATCAGGCTATATCTGCAGGGGTTCCCAAAGATAATGTATTTGACTTTCTTGAAACTGCTCAACAGGCAGCAGTCGGTGGGGTAACAGACCTAACTACTGCAGTAGATGGTATATCATCAGTTGTCAATGCATATGGTTCTGATGTGCTTTCTGCCTCTGAGGCTAGTGACCTGATGTTCACAGCGGTCAAGAAAGGGAAAACTACTTTTGAAGAGCTATCTTCATCCCTTTATAATGTTATACCTACTGCAAGTTCTTTAGGAGTGAGATTTGGGGATATAACTGCAGCAATTGCTAGTATGACAGCCCAGGGTACACCTACCGCCCAGGCCACTACTCAAATGCGTCAGGCTTTGAATGAATTAAGTACAGCTGGGTCTGATGCTTCTGATATTTTCAAAGAAGTGGCAGGGAAGTCTTTCACTGAATTCATTGCACAGGGTGGCAATATGCAGGAAGCAATGGCTATAATGTCACAGGCTGCCAGCGAAAGTGGTGTATCGGTCAAAGACCTATTTTCCAGTGTCGAAGCGGGGCAAGCAGCTCTGGCATTGACTGGAAAAGGTGCAAAAACATTCAAGGAAAATATTCTAGAAATGGCCGATAGTGCCGGATCTACACAAGATGCTTATGAACAGATGGATAAGAGTCTTAGTCGTACTTTTGATAAGTTAAAAGCGGCTATTCATGATGTATTTCTAGAGATTGGCGAAGTTCTTAAGCCAGCTATGGAAAAATTGACAAAATGGATACAATCAAATATGCCTCTGATTAAGGAAATAGCTGCAAATGTATTTGAGAAAATTGGAGATGCCATTATATGGGTTGTTGATGTTGCGATACCTAAAATTATCGAAGGATTTAATTGGCTGAAAGAGCAAATTGCTGAGTTTGCAAAAAGCCCAGAAGAAAACTTTTCTGACATGAAAGAAAAAGTAATAGCTATAGTAGTAAGTATGATGGCTGGTATTTTAGCAGCCATTGTAAAAGGTACTGCTGGATGGGTTGGGAAAATGCTTAAAATGTCGCTTGAGGGATGGAAACTGATGGCTCATGATGCTCTAGAGGCAATAGGTAATCTTGCAGAAGAAATAGCAGGTATTTTTGCTGGCCTTATTGAATCAGCTTATAATTGGGGAAAAAATATTATTCAAGGTCTTATTAACGGCATCAAAAGTATGATTAAAAAGGCAGTAAAAGCTGTAAAAAATGCAGTATCAAGTATAGTTAGTGCTGCTAAAGGAGCCCTTGGAATCAACTCTCCATCTAAAGTGTTCCAGGGGATTGGTGAAAATGTAACTACAGGGTTACAAAAAGGTATAGAAAATACGCAGAGTAACCTGCAAATGAAAGTTGATGCTATGGTTAACGGAATGATACCACAGACAGCTGCAGCAGGAGCAGGAGGGGCTCAGGTTATTAATTTAACTGTTAGCCAGCATATTACAGATAAGTCTACTGCTGAGTATGCAAATAATAATCTTGTATCAAAATTAAAAAGTAGAGGGGTAGGGGGTTCTTATAGATGAGATACGGAAGCACTGAATTAAAAGTAATATTTGATAGTCTTTCTTTTGTGTTTAAAACAGAGCAAGATATTACACATATTCCTTACACTAATAAAACATTCAGGAATGAAAAGGGTAAGGAAGCTACAACAATTACATGTACTTTAAAGGCTGAAAGCGCGGAGGAATTAATGACTGTGTTGTCTATATTACATACCCCTGCTGAAAAAGAACTTCATTTTAAGCACTTTTATTTCAAGGATGTAACTGCTGGTGAAAGAGGCAAACCAGAGCCAAAAACTGCTGACGAAAAGATATGGCTGATAAATGCTGAATTTATAGCCCTGGACCCTATTCCATATAATTCAGAAACAGGTGAGGCATTATATGGCTGATTATTACTATGACAAGTATAAGTTAATTGAGGAATGGGATAAGGATAGTTCTAATCATGTCGATAGTGAGACCATTACAACTGATGAAGTGACAAAAGAAGAAATAGAACGTTATACAGATGACTGGTATATAACTGCTGAAGTTTATACAGATTACGAAATTAGATCAAAGAATGCGCACGGATATAAAGACCATTATCTGAAACTTACTGATCCTGTTAGTCTTATTCATGTTGATCCTCTTCATTATATTGGTATGTATATTTACGATTATGGGGGCAGAGGATACTTCTTATACGGATGGCTTAATTCGCGTAACTCTTGGGACGTGACACATAGGATATATCTTGGAGAGACTTACAAAATTTACAAACATCAATATCAAGGAAGTTTGCTGGCAGAAGATGTAATAAAGGATCATAGATACCCAAGAAATGGGCCTAAAGATGGCTACTGGTGGGTAAGAAAAGGCCCTTATACTATACCAGCACCAGCTATTATTAGTCCTGACAACGCTTATGAAATTAACAAAAAAGATGGAGATGAAATGCCATATCTGGTATTTCAGCTTACACCCCGCGAAAACAATGATAGAAATTTGTATCATGTAAGGGTTAGAATGGGCTTCCGCTCTGATTTTGCTGATTATGAACTGTATTTAGAAAGTAAGGAAGATACTAGTGGCTGGGAATATTATAACGGTTCAAGCTGGCAGTCTTTTCCTTCTAGCGGTGTATCAGCTAATACAAGAGTTAGAATTAAACCTGCTGTAGATAATTTTGAATTTGGCTTCCATTACTGGGACTGTACAGCTTATAATTCACGGTGGGGTTATGGTGTTAGTTCAGAATATAGGATGATAATTGTGTTAGATGAGACTGAGGGGATATATGTCGTGTCAATTAATGGCATACAGTATAATCCAATCAGTCTTAAGATTTCTGAAAGCTCAAATGGAGAGACAAGCTCAATAGATATAGTATTGAGTAATCATAATGTATAGAAAGGGTGATAATTATGGCAGTAAGTGCTTACACTTATGCGAACATGAATCTTAATGCACTTAATGGAGTACTGGGCGACCTATCTGCAATCGGAACAGTAGTCAAGTGTGCTTTGCTGGGCAATTCTTATATCCCAGCTCAAAACAGACATGAGGTATTCACTGCTGATGACTGGGCGGCAAGTACAGCATATTCAGTAGGTGATTATGTTATTCCCACTACTGCGACAGGACATATATATCTGTGTACTACTGCAGGCACCTCAGATTCAGCAGAGCCAAGCTGGCCAACTGTTGACGTGAATACAGTGGTAGATGGTGATGTGACATGGGAATGTGTTGAAAATGGGGACTTAGCGTATTTTGAAATATCAGGTACCGGCTATACTTCAGGTGGCCAGGAAATTAGCAACAAGACATTAGCACAGGTGGAGGGCATAACCACCTTCGATGGGGATAATGTTAGCTGGGTTAATAGTACATTGACAGCCAGATATGCAGTAGTATATGAAACGTCAACTGGAATATTGCTTTCATATCAGGATTTTGGCGAAGAAAAAAGCTCTAGCTCTGGTAATTTTGAGATTCAATGGAATACAGAAGGTATAGCAACTATTACAGCTACTCAGGCAGTGTAGAGGTGTAAGATATGGAAGCATGGGAAAGACAGAAGGTAATTGCAGGAGGAGGATATCATTCTCTAGCGCTCAAATCAGATGGTTCTATAGAGAGTTGGGGAAGGGATGACGCAGGTCAAGTAAGTGATACACCCTCGGGCACTGACTTTGTCCAGGTTGCAGCAGGATTTGGCCATTCTCTAGCGCTCAAAGATGATGGTTCTATAGAAAGTTGGGGGGACGATACTTATAATCAAGTAAGTGATACACCCTCGGGCACTGACTTTGTCCAGGTTGCAGCAGGAGAATGGGGTCATTCTCTAACGCTCAAAGATGATGGATCTATAGAAAGTTGGGGGGACGATACTTATAATCAGGTAAGTGATACGCCGACCACGAGTGACTTTGTCCAGGTTGCAGCAGGAGAATATCATTCTCTAGCGCTCAAATCAGATGGTTCTATAGAAAGTTGGGGGGACGATACTTATAATCAAGTAAGTGATACACCCTCGGGCACTGACTTTGTCCAGGTTGCAGCAGGGCAGTATCATTCTCTAGCGCTCAAAGATGATGGATCTATAGAAAGTTGGGGAAGAGATAATTATAATCAGGTAAGTGATACACCCTCGGGCACTGACTTTGTTCAGGTTGCAGGAGGAAGATATCATTCTCTAGCGCTCAAAGATGATGGATCTATAGAAAGTTGGGGAAGAGATAATTATAATCAGGTAAGTGATACACCCTCGGGCACTGACTTTGTTCAGGTTGCAGGAGGAAGATATCATTCTCTAGCGCTCAAAGATGATGGATCTATAGAAAGTTGGGGAAGAGATAATTATAATCAGGTAAGTGATACGCCGACCACGAGTGACTTTTGGATATTTTCTGGAGAGCAAGAAATTGCAGCAGAATTATCTAACTCCGAATCAGCCTCACTGTCTTGTAATATAATTATTGACATTATTATAGAGGCTGAAAAATCAAGTTCAATTGTAGAAACAAAAATAGCGGAGCAGTTAATCAAGAATGTTATTGAAGCTATATGTAGTACATCAACTAGCGAAAGTTTGCTATCTGAATTGAGTTTAAGTTGTATTCTTGCCAGCTCAAAAGCAGAATCAATTGCTACAGCATTACCGGCTACGCTTGAAGAAATCAATATATTAATAGAAGCAGAAAAAAGTGCATCAATTAGCGATGGGTTAATCCCGATAATTTCTTGTGGATACAAAATTAAGCCAGAAGCAGCCAATTCAGTATCAAAGGCATTAATTTCAAATATTACTTATGATTATATTGTACAAGTTCCAGAATCAGTTTCAATATCTGAATCATCTTCAGCAGGATTATCCTTATCTGTATTAGAGATTATACTTGAACAGGCCAATTCAAACAGTTTAGCAGCAACTGCAATAATTAAAGCTAATAAAAGAGTAGCCATACAAGCAGCTATTTCTAAAAGTAGTACTACAGCCTTAAAACCATCATTAGCAATCCAGGGAGATTTATTATTCTCTGCTGACACGTCAGAAAGCAAATCCAAAGTACAAGTACCAGATATATTTGTTGGTTATCCTGCTATTATAGAGGCAGAGCTTTCAACATCAAAATCAATCGGTTTAAGCCCGACAATTCGTTTTAACCTACTAGATTATATTAGTTATGGTGATGACATATATTTGCTTGTTAGTGATAGAAATAATAATGCAAAAATATACCGGGGTATAGTAAGAGATAGGAACCCGGCAGATAGACTACTTACTATTACAGCTATTACAGGGGACGGAATACTATCTGAACGTATTATTAGGGAGGATTATAATAGTCAGGATATAGGACAGACAGCAAAAGAAATTATTAATACGTATTGTAATCCTCTTACTTCAAGCAATATTAATACTACTACAGGTATTGAAGCCCCCATAACAGCTGACCAAAAAACACCTCTGTCTGTACTCGAAAGCATGCGCAGGGAATACGGAATTAATTATTTTGTAGACCACACTTGGGATGTACATCTATTTCTGGTTGATGAGATAGAAGATTCTAATTATGAAGAAGAAGGATACATAATTAGGTTAGGTGATGAATAATGGCTATAGAAATTCATACTGCAGAAGACTTATACAATATAAGAGATAATCTTTCTGGAGATTATATTCAAATGGCTGATATTGATTTGTCTGGATACTCTAATTTTGACCCTATTGGCGATTTTGACAATCCCTTTGAAGGGACTTATGATGGAGCAGAGTATTCAATTAGCAATTTAACAATCAACAAACAAGATGAAAGTTATATCGGTTTATTTGGAGATACAAGGGAAGTAGAGATAAAAAATATTAATTTAGAAAATATTTATGTTACTGGTGAAGATTATGTTGGAGGAATTGCGGGTTATGTACGTAATAATGTAAGTATAGTGGGTTGCGTAGCTAAAGGAACTGTTAGTGGAGAAGGTGGTTATGCCGGGGGGATAGCAGGTTATGTAATGGATAGTGTAGATATATCAGATTGTACTTTTGAGGGAACAGCGGAAGGCGATTATTATACCGGAGGAATTGCGGGTTATATTAATGGTAATGGAAATGTAAATATTTCAAATTGCATAGTTAACGGATCAATTAGCGGGAGCTATAGTGGTGGTGGAATAGCTGGGCAAGTATATAGTGCAGATATATCAGCTTGCAAAGCTACAGTAATATTATCTGGAGACAATCAAGTTGGAGGAATAGCTGGATATATATATGCTGGAGCAATTGCAGAATGTTATTCTTCTGGAAAAGCAACTGCTTTTGACTACTACGGCTATAGTGGAGGATTAGTAGGCTATGGTTATTGTGATATTACAAACTGTTATTCTGGATGCGATATAGAAGGGGCAGCCTATATTGGTGGGTTGATAGGGTATGATAGTGGTTCTAGTATTACAAACTGTTATTCTGTTGGCAAAGTTAGTGGCGCAGATTCTGACATTGGTGGGTTGATAGGGTATGCAAGTGGTAATATTTCTAGTTGTTATTATGACACTGAAACTTCTGGACAATCTGATACTGGCAAGGGCGAACCAAAAACAACCGCAGAGATGAAAACTCAGGCTACATATATAGATTGGGATTTTCAAAATATCTGGGGGATAAACAGGCTTGTTAATGATGGTTATCCTTTTTTGAAAGTTTTTGAAGATGGAGGAGAAGAGCCCGAAGAACCTGAAAATCCTTATATCTTATATTTTCTTGACACTCCACGAGTCACAATAGAACCTCCATCTGCAAATGTGGTGACAGTTATTTCTGATTCTAGCGAATATACTGCTAGAGAAGCAGGAATTTCTGATGATGAAGTGATTCATAGGATTGTTGAAATTGATGAAGGCAATTATGATGTTTGTAGAACTGTAGCGAAGCAACTATTGTCACGTTGGGGCAGAGAACAAAAAAGCATAGAGGGGAAAATCAGGCTCTGTCAGGGATTAGATTTTTTGAAAAAGGTACATATCTATGATGCTGAAGCTATGGTTGATGAAGATATGAGAATACAAAAACTTGTACATGACGTGATAGAGCAGACAACAGTTGTTACAGCTGGTGATATTATATTGTCAGATGATGAGTTATTAGCAAGAATATTGGATAGTATTTAATAGCACCCAAAAGGGTGTTTTTTTGATGAGGGGAAGTGGTATTGTGGCAAATGGGAAATCGAGTCTGGATAAGGAGGGCTGCGAGTTTGGCCGAATGCTTAAGAAGGAGGTCTCTATTATGCAAAGAGATGTTGCTGATATCATTGATAGGCTACAAAATAGACCTTCATGGTCTGTTGCTACTATTATTATAGTAATGAGTAACCTTGTTGTTGGACTTGCAGTTGCTTTATTGAAATAGAGATTGAAGTAGAGGGGGTATATATGAGGATATGTATAGATGCTGGACATGGAGGAAAGGACCCAGGAGCAGTTTCAGATGGAGTTCAGGAAAAAAATATTAACTTAAAGATTGCCCTTAAACTATCTACCAAACTAATTGGGGCCGGATATAAAATTATAATGACAAGAGATGATGACGTTTTTGTTCCTCTGTATGAAAGAGCCAGGCTGGCAAATAAGAAGAATGCAGATGTTTTTGTAAGTATACACAATAATGCTGCAGGCAATTCTGCTGCAGCTGGTACAGAAACATTATATTATCCTGGTAGTGTCCAGGGGGAAAAATTGGCTGGATTAGTCCAGAAAGAATTGATTAGAAAACTACAGAGGGCTGATAGAGGTATTAAGGAAAGAAAAGAACTAGTTGTACTCAGTAGTACAGCAATGCCAGCTGTTCTTGTTGAGTGTAGTTTTTTGACTAATCCTGTAGAGAGAAAGTTGCTGCAAGATGAGGGGTTTCAATTATTAGCCGCTGAGTCTATTGTGGATGGGATAGAGAAATATTTTCAGGAGGTGGGTTAATGAAAAGTAGGTACAAGTCAAGGAAATTCATTGCCGCTGTTGTTGTTATGTTGTTAGCTTCAATTTTTCTGACTATAGGAAAATTAGGTGGAGCAGAGTGGATAACAGCAGTTAATATAAGTCTTGGTCTATACGTTGGGAGTAATGTGGTACAGAAGAGGGGAGATAAGAGTGGAAAAGATTAAGACCTGGATAATTAGAATTTTGTTAGCTTTGGTTGCTCTGCTGGCTGTCATTCTCAAAGGAAGGAAACCTGAGTGGGTCAAAGAGAAAGAAAAAGAAGTTGAGCAGAAGGATGAGCTCATTAAGAAAGAAAAAATCCAGGCAAAGCAGGCAGAAAACTATTATAAGGAGATGATAAAAAAACATGATGAAGAAATCGAACAAGCCGGGAAGACGCCGGGCATCCCTGATATTAACAATCCTAATGACGCTGCTAATTATATTGATGATATCCTTTCCAATGATGGCAGCTGATGAACCGCTTGATAACCTACTGAAAGTAAATGAAGGTTATTTTATTTCTGAGGGAGTTGTGGACAGAATTATTGAGAAATACCCTAAGTTGGAACAAATATTTGAAAATGCTATAAAGGTAAAATCAGGTTATTATATGAATGATTACACGACTGTGGAACTGGCGAATTATATCCAGAACACAAAAAATGAGAATGTTAGATTACAGGCGTTGAGCAATCAACTTAATAATTCGCTTCAGGAAGAACGGGAAGCCGTACAATTACTTATTAATGAGAAAGATAATGTTATAGAATTGCAGCAAGAACAAATTGCTAATTTGAAAGAATTATATAGAAACAAGGACCCTGATGTTTTTGAAAAAGTAGGATGGGCAGCTGGTGGAGCTGGGATAGCAGCAGTATTAATTTTGCTTAGCAATATATAACTGAAAGGTAAGACTAGACCACCCCAGGGAAACCTGGGGTCTTTTTTTATTTTGGGAAGAAAAATACTTATATTCTAAAGTTTGCAGGAGTTTTTAAATTTATAGATAAATATGTATTAACTGTTTATATTTGTATAATTAAATTTTTAAGATATAGGAGTAGATATTTATGTATAAATTTAAAAATGAAAATGGGTTTACTATACTTTTAGTTATGGTTTTATTGGTTATTGTTATGGTATTAGGTGGGGCTTTGCTAAATAGATCGTCTAATGATTACAAGTTTACAAAACTTGAAGAGAAAAAAATTCAATCGTATTTCATTGCAAAATCCGGGGCTGATATAGTAGGTACAGCAATAGAAAAATCATTAATTTCATCTAATGAATTAGATGGTAAATCTTCGGGCCCTGTACAGCTAGGGGAAGGTACTTTTGAGGTGAGCATTACTAAAGCTGGTGATGATGTACGAATTAATTCGACTGGTTATGTAGATAATGTGTCTGAAAAAATTACATTGGTATTAAAGCGAAGTGGGGGAGCTAGTAGATTTGATAAAGCACTTTATTCTACAGAAAGTGATAGCGAAAATTATCCGACTATTTCTATTGATGAGAGTGCTTATATTACGGGTCCTGTGAGAAGCAATGCAACGTCATTTGAAGCAATTAATATAGGCCAAGGAGAAATTGATGGAGATTTATACATTAGAAGCAAAAAAGACCATGAAGATACATGGTCTGTAGATCAGATTTATAATTATGGTGATGTTGTTTGGTATAATGGCATAGAATATACAGCAAAGTGGCGGACTCAAGGTGATGAACCTGGCTGTTCTAGCGTTTGGGATTCACCTGTAAATAATGTTACTGGAGAAATTATTCCTACTGAAGATGAAGTTATTTATACTGTTCCTGATTTTCCAACATATCCTGACGATTTACCCTATAAGGGGTTTTATACAACATCTGAAGGAGGTAGTATTTATGAAAATGGAGAATATAATTCCATTAATATAACAAGTAATAGAACATTAACTATTGATTTAAATAATGAAAATAGAATAATTCGTGTTAAAAATTTAAATATAGAACAAGGTGATATTGAATTAATAAATAAAAGGGAGAATGGGAAGCTAATATTTTATGTTGATAATCAAATTACTATCGGAGGAGATAGTGAAGTAAATTCAGGTGGTAATGTTAATGATATAATGATTTATTATGAAGGCAGAGACGAACCCAAATTAGGTGATAATATAAGGTATACAGGAAGTTTTTTTACAAAACAGTCTGATTTAACTATAGCTGGCAGTAGTACTATAACAGGTAATATTATTTCTGGAGGAGAATCTATTACTATTCAAGGTTCTGCTAGTATAAATAAAGGGTTGCTTTATGCTCCAAACGCAAAGGCTGAATTAAAAGGCAGTGGGCATATCACAGGCTCTGCTATTACTAAAACAATTAGTCTAAATGGAGGAGGTGCTTATGTCAAATATGATGAAAATGTTAATGATAATATTCCAATAGATATAGGTTCACCAGGTGATTATGAAAGAACGTGGAAATAAAATAAGGAGTGGTGTGCTCTATGAATATCCATGATAAGGGATTTACATTAATAGAAGTATTGGTTTCTATTGTTTTTTTGGGGATTATAATGATTATATTCTCTTCTTTTTTCATCAACAGCATAAAAATTATTGATGTTAGCGGGAATATTAATGAAGGGATAAATGCAGTTAGAGGTAATCTTAATGAAATAATAGCTGCAGAAGCTAATAATGATGATGATTCCATTACTATTATTTTTAATGAAGGCAAAAGTGATGAAATAACATTAACGGTTAACGGAACCGAGATAACTCAATCAGTAAATTATAAAAAAGCAAATGGAGAAGACGGTATTATATCTTTAAATTATTTTAAGGCTGTGATTGAAGAATGATTGAAAATGAGTCTGGTTTTACTCTTATAGAAGTATTATTAGTTATTGCAATTTCCGGAATCATAATTATGATTATTGGACCTCTTTTAGTATCTTCTTTTAATATTTTTTCAGGAGGAGAGGGAATAGTTAAAAATCAAGAAGATAGTCGTCTTGTTATGAGATATTTGACTAAAGAAATTCGTAATGCAGAAGAAATTGAGTTATTTAGTTTTATTCCTGAAGATATGGAAGGATATAATTGTATTTATATAAAGGATAATTCTTTTGTGATAGAAAATGAAAATGGGAAAAAAGAAATTAAAACTGATAAAATAACATTGCTCAATTTTAAACTCATACCAATTACTGAAGAAGATAGTAATTATAGTTTTTACATAAAAGTTACTATTTCTAGTGCATCTTCTCAAATATTATCAACAAAAATATTGCTAAACAATATGGATGCAAATACATCAGCTAATAATAATGGTAGCGTTATTGTTTATAAGAATCCTTCTTAAATTACTATAATTATTTTGTTCACCATGTTAATACTGGGTCTGCGGTGTTGGTAAAACTTACCAGTCTTTCACCCTCAGTTTTAGTACAGAGATTTTTTCTTCTAAGGTTACCGGTTATTTTTGCTCCTATCGGATAACCGGAGGCCAACCCCATGGCCATGGCAAAAGCCCCTACACCCGGGACCTTAAAAAGCGGCTGCATAAGGGGTTCCAGTAAGGCCCCCATAAAGTGTACTACTCCAAGCCCCATTAATATTTCTGCTATTATAAAAAAAGGTAGCAGTGAGGGAAAGACTACATCCCACCAGACCTTTAGTCCCTCTAAAGCTGCATTGAAAGCATCTTCAGAAAATACAATAATAAAAACAGTAATCAGAATAGCAATTAATGCTGATATAATTATCCTTTCATTTTGTTTATCTCTCATTAAGATTAACCCCCTATATAAACTTGCTATAGTTAATAATTATTTTTCAGCAAAGAGGATTATAACTAATAGAGATAATTAATTTGAATTTATACAGGAATTATTTTAATCCTAAAATTAATAAGAAAATTAACAATATGTATAGGTACTTAAAAATGCCAGTAAAGCTTTTATCCAGATAATTAACAATAATTTATGAATTTATAGAGTATTAATATAAATAGAACAATAGATTTTAAAGAAAAATTATGGAAGTCTGTTTTACAGTAGATTTATTCATAAAAAATAAAAAGATGTTTATTTTTCAGTTTATTAAAAAGGGTTATAATAGAAAATATCGAATAATATATAAGGATGCGTTTATTTACAATAATATTGTAAATAATAACATTTAAAAAATTAGTTACGAGGGGGAATTATAATGTTGAGTAAGATAAGTATAATTATATTATCATTGTTTTTACTATTTACTTTTTCTGTTCTGGCAGAAACGCCAGATATTATGCAAATTTTGACTGGAGGGCAAATAATAGATCAGAATGCTGAAAGTACTGTTCCTTTTGAAACTATTGAAGCTATTAATGATATTGTAGTTAATGTAAAATTAAACTCTAATGATGAAGAATTTCGTTTTATTTTTGATACTGGTGCTGGAGTAACAATGATAAACAAAAGCCTTGCTGGCAGACTTGGTTTGGACAAGATAGCTGAGGTATCTGCTGGAGATGGTTTACAATCACAAAATATATCTCTGGTGAGCTTAGATAGTATTGTTCTGGGAAACACAGGGGTAAAAGGTTGTGGAGCAGCCATCTTTGATCTGGATAATATATTTGATTCAATAGATGGAATTCTTGGGAGTAATTTTTTGAAGAATTTTATTGTGAAAATTGATTACCAGTCTAAATTAATTTCCCTTTACACAAAATCAGATCTAATTAAGACTTCAAATTATGATTATCATTTAAGACTAGATAAGGAGCAGACAGGTTTAATTTCAACCCCGTTAACTTTTGAAGGGCTTGAAAAACCTATTTTCTGTGAGATAGATACTGGTGATTCTAAAGATATATATTTAAACATTCCGACAGGTTACCTTTCTCAATTTAAGCAAAATTTAAGTTCTCCATTGATTGAATCAGAAGGCGTTACACATGGTGGATTGTTTGGGGAATCTAAAAGCCGCATTGGACGTCTTAAATATGTCCAGTTTGGCAATTTACAGCTTTCTAATCTACTAGTAGACTTTGATGACAGTGATCTTTCTTTTGGAACGATTGGCAATAGTTTTCTATCTAATTTTAAGGTGATTATTGATTATCCCAAAAATTATATGTATCTTAAAAACGTTAAGGGGAAAAAGTTGAAGACTAATATCTATGATTTTGGGTTTTCATTACAGAAAGTTGAAGATAGTAGCTTGCAAATAGTCGGTCTGTGGCCAGGGTCTTCTGCTAAAAAAAGTGGCTTAAATATTGGGGATAAAATTATCAAAGTTACTACCAGGGATGGTAAGAGAGTTCCTTTAGATAAGAATGAGATTAAAAAACATGATTTGTTGTACTTACTTGTAAAACAGGGGACTAAGGAGAAAAAAATAATTATTAAAAAACAATTTTTATTACCTAAGCTAATTATTTCATCCCAATGATTTATATTTAATTAAATTTATGATAGAATCATCTAGAAGGTTTTTTAAATCTAATTATGATAATAACATATATAACATTTATTATACATAAAATGTTCATATTTAAACTATATTGCAAGGAAGATGATTACTATTAAAAAAAATAATTTAGTATATTTATATTTAACTATAACAGTTAGTGCCTGGGGAAGTCTATATGTAGCCAGCAAATATGTACTTGATAAGATACCTGTTTTTACAGTCTTGTTTCTGCGTTATTTCATTGCAGGGATTGTCCTGTTTTTTTTCTTTAGGAAAAACGGTTCAGAAAAAATAGCAAGAAAGGATTATAAATATATTTTTTTCATTGGGTTTATAGGTTATTTCCTGGCAATAGGTGCACAGCTTACAGGGACAAAACTTTCAAATGCCTCATTTGCTTCACTAATTAACTCAATGAATCCGGTTTTTATCATATTGTTTGCTGCCCTTATACTTAATGAAAAATTAACTATCAATAAGGTGATTTCTGTGATGGCAGCTATTTTTGGTACATATATTATTACAGGTGGAGGAAATGGTACAGGGCAAATATTAGGTGTTCTTTTATCCTTTGTTTCTGTTATAAGCTGGTCACTTATGACAGTGATAGTAAGAAAAGTGACTCAAAAATATGATTCTTTTACTATTACTACATATGGTATTATTATAGCTATGTTTTGTGCACTACCTGTTTCAATTTATGAACTCCATGTAACAGCTGATTTTGATTTTGTTCTGGAGTGGAAAGTTATTTTCTCTCTTATATATATAGGTGTTGTCTGTACAGCCATGGCACATATGTTGTGGAATAAAAGTATATCAATGATAGAAGCGGGAAGGTGTTCACTCTTTTATCCCATACAGGCAATGGTATCAGTTCTATTGGGATGGATTATACTGGGCGAAAATATTGATATCAAATTTATTTTTGGTGCTGTTTTTATAGTTGCTGGTGTTTTGTTTAGTATTCTTGGTAAAAAGAAAGAGATATTATATACTGAGTCTTTAAATTCCTGAAAAATGATTTTTAAAATTAAATGTTTTATATTTTACAACAATCCCTGTTGAACAAAGGGGTTGTTTTTTATATAAAAAATATAATAAATTTTCTTATAGATACAAAAACTAAGCCAAAAGGAGGTTCTATATGAGTAGGGAATATGACTATGAATTTGCGCTATTGGAAGAAGAATTAACACAGGAGGAAAGGTTTGAAAAGAGGGAGATAGCTGCTAGAGAAAATGATGCTGCATTACAGGTAGAGGAGTTAATAAAAAAGGGGAAAAATGCCTTAATGAAAATGGTTAGACTTGATCAGGACCAGATTGATTATATAGTCAAAGAGATGGCTATGGCGGGTCTAGCCAATCATATGAAACTGGCTAAACTTGCTGTAAATGAGACAGGTAAGGGTGTTTATGAGGATAAAATAGTGAAAAATCTATTTGCTACAGAATATATATATCATAGTATTAAGTATATAAAAACTGTTGGTGTTATTGATGAAAATCCAGAAGAGGATTATTATGAGATCGCAGAACCGGTAGGTGTTGTTGCTGGTATAACACCTGTTACTAACCCTACCTCTACTACATTATTTAAATGTCTGATTGCTATTAAAGCACGAAATCCAATTATATTTGCTTTTCATCCTGGTTCACAGCAATGTAGTGTTGAATCAGCCCGGGTAATGAGGGAGGCAGCTGTTAGAGCTGGGGCACCGATAGACTGTATCCAGTGGATTGAAAAACCTTCTATAGAGGCGACCCAGTTTTTAATGAAAAATGATGGTATATCTTTAATACTGGCAACAGGTGGTTCATCTATGGTAAAGGCTGCCTATAGTGCGGGAAAACCTGCTCTAGGGGTAGGTCCTGGTAATGTCCCCTGTTATATTGAAAAAACAGCTGATATAAAACGTGCTGTTACTGATTTGATTTTATCTAAAACCTTTGATAATGGAATGATCTGTGCTTCGGAACAGGCTGTTATTATAGATGATGAAGTATATGAAGATGTGACGGCATATATGCAAAAACTCGGCTGTTATTTTGTTAATGAAAATGAACTAACGAGATTAGAGGATATTGCTATTAATAAGGAAAAAGAAGCAATGAATCCACAAATAGTTGGGCAATCTGCCTATAATATAGCCAGCATGGCAGGTATAGATGTTCCTCAAGATACAAAAATTCTTGTAGCAGAACTGGCTGGGGTTGGCCCTGATTACCCCTTATCCCGGGAGAAACTAAGCCCGATACTGGCCTGTTTTCGGGTCAGTGGTTATAAAGAAGGGATAGAACGGTCCATAGAGATGGTTAATTTTGGTGGTTCAGGTCATTCAGCAGTTATTCATTCTAGTGATGAAATGGTAATTGAAGAGTTTGCTGAAAGGGTTAACACTGGCCGTTTGATAACAAACCAGCCATCCAGCCATGGTGCTATTGGTGATCTCTATAATACAACAATGCCGTCCCTTACTTTGGGCTGTGGTTCCTTTGGAAGAAATAGTACTACAGCAAATATTACTGTAGTAAACCTAATTAATAAAAAAAGGGTAGCGAAAAGAAGGTATAATATGCAGTGGATTAAAATACCAGAGAAAATCTATTTTCAACCTGGTTCAGTGCAGTATCTGGCTAAAATGCCTGATATTTCACGGGCCTTTATTGTAACAGATAAGACCATGACAGAATTTGGTTATGTAAATAAAGCCCTTTATCACCTCCGCAAGAGAGATGGTAGGAATTATGTCCATTCTGAAATTTTTGATGAAGTTGAACCGGATCCTACTGTACAGACAGTTGAAATGGGTGTGGAAGCTATTAATACCTTTAAGCCTGATGTAATTATTGCCCTGGGTGGTGGTTCAGTAATAGATGCTGCTAAGGCTATGTGGCTGTTTTATGAACACCCGGAAACAGATTTTGCTGATTTGCGGATGAAATTTATGGATATCCGCAAAAGGGTTTTTAAGTATCCAGAATTAGGCAAAAGAGCAAAATTAGTTGCCATACCGACTACATCTGGAACTGGTTCAGAGGTGACTTCTTTTACAGTAATTACAGACCCAACCAACGAAACAAAATATCCACTAGCAGATTATGAATTGACCCCTGATGTTGCCATCATTGACCCTGATTTTGTTCAGACCTTACCTGCCAGTGTAACCGCAGATACAGGGCTTGATGTCTTAACACATGCTATTGAGGCATATGTATCGGTGATGGCCTCTGATTATACTGATGCTCTAGCCATGAAAGCAATTCAACTCTGTTTTGATTATTTGCCACGGGCATATAGAAATGGTGAAGACCAGGAGGCCCGGGAAAAGATGCATAATGCCTCCTGTATTGCAGGGATGGCTTTTACCAATGCCTTTCTGGGAATAAATCATAGTCTAGCCCATAAACTCGGTGGTGAATTCCATATTCCCCACGGCAGGGCAAATGCCATTCTATTACCCCATGTAATCAGTTATAATGCCTCTAGACCTACAAAGTTTAATTCTTTTCCCAAATATGAATATTATATTGCTGATGAAAAATATTCAGAAATAGTTAAATACCTGGGCTTACCCTGTAGTAATACCCCTGAAAATATTGGGTGTTTAATCCATAATATAATTGAACTATGTAAGGAACTTGATATGCCACTTTCAATTAGAGAATGTGGTATAGCAGAAGATGAATTTATGGGGGTTGTTGATGAATTAGCAGATAAAGCCTTTGAAGACCAGTGTACAACTGCTAATCCACGAATGCCCCTGGTAGAAGAATTGAAAGAGATTTATATCAGAGCATACCATGGGTATCAGGGGTGAATGGACTAATTTATGAAATGGCCGCTTTAGTTAAAACTAAAACGGCTATTTCAATTTTTATTGTTCTTAAAAAAATGCTATATTTTAATAATTCAAAAAAAAATTAAAATTGCAGATTAGTTTTGTTTCTTAAGAAAATGCTAGGATTTCTATTTCATTATATATGACAATTAATATCTATTTTGTTAGATATGCTTTTATGTGAAAACATTTTCGGAATTTTAGCAAATAATCAGAAATACATTTCTGATTATTTTGATTGAAGCTTTTTAATAATCATTGAAAATGGAGTACTACAACTAAACTATCTAAGTATTATAAATATTAAACACAATAATTATGTAAATTTTATTAAATTACTATTTTGGCATATGACTTGCATAATATACTTAGTGTGCGCACAATTTTTAAAGTTAATAAGAGGAGGAGTACAATGAAAAGGATATTGTGTTTATTACTTGTTACGATGTTAGTTATGAGTATGTCAAGTATTTCTTTAGCAAAATCACATGAAGGAATTAAGGTTGGTTTGGCTCTTATGACTACTAATAATCCATTTTTTGTAGCAATGATTGATGCTGTAAAAGAAGAGGCAGAAGGAAAATATAATGGGACAGTACTTGTATCTGATGGCCAGCATGATATATCCAAACAATTAGCTGATGTGGAAGACATGATTGTACAGGGAATTGACTTATTACTCTTAAATCCTGTCGATGCAGATGCTGCTGAGCCGGCTGTTAATATGGCTAAAGAAGCAGGTATTCCTGTTGTGTGTGTTGATGGTGACACAGGTGGAGACAGGGATCTATTTATTGCTTCAAATAATTATGAAGCAGGTGTAATTGATGCGCGTTATATAATTGAAAGACTAGAAGGCGAAGGTAAAGTAGTCGTTCTTAATGGTAATCCCGTATCAGCTGTAAGACAGCGTTATAGTGGCTTTATGGATACTATTAAAGACTTTACGGCGATTGAAATTGTTGCTGAGCAAAATGGTGATGGAGACATGACTACATCTATGCAGGTTATGGAAAATGTTTTACAGTCCGCACCTGTAATTGATGCTGTCTTTGCCATCAATGATCCTAGTGGTCTAGGTGCATTAGCTGCTATTCAGTCCGCTGGTCGTGCTGATGAAATGTTTGTTGTTGGTGTTGATGGTTCTCCAGATGCTATAAATTCAATTTTGGGAGACAGCGCTTTTACAGCTACAGCAGCCCAGGAACCAGCTAAGATTGCCAAAATGGGGTTTAACTATGGGTTAAAATTAATTGATGGAGAAGAATTAAATATCCCTAATAAGACCATCAGAGTTCCTGTAAAACTTATTACCCTCTTTAATGCAGATGATTTCAGCTGGTAAAAAAGAACAGGATATATAATATTTAAAAAAATGTCTAAATTATCGGGAAATCCCTTATATTCAAGGAAGGGGTTTTCCGATTATATTTCCATAGTGAGGTGTCATACATGGATAAAATATTAGAAATGAAAAATATAAATAAAAGGTTTTATGGAGTTCAGGCACTAAAAGACGTAAATCTAGCTATTAATCGAGGGGAAGTACATGTATTAGTAGGTGAAAATGGTGCTGGAAAATCTACCCTGATGAAGATTATTTCTGGTGCTTATCAAAAAGATTCAGGTCAGATATTTATTGATAATGAAGAGGTTATCAATCAGTCACCATTATTGATGCAGCACCTAGGTATTAGTATCATATACCAGGAATTTAACCTTATTTCTGGCATTAGTATTGCTGAGAATATATACCTAGGCCGTGAACCTTTAAAAAAATCTGGTCTTGTAGACTGGAAGAAATTATATGATAAGACAGCTGAATTATTAGCAAAACTTGGCCTTGATATTAATCCTAAAACTTTGGTTAGTAAATTAAGTGTTGCACAGCAGCAATTTGTTGAGATTGCCAAGGCCCTTTCGTTTGGAGCTAAACTTATAATTATGGATGAACCTTCTGCTACATTAACACCCAAAGAACTGGAACGATTATTTGATGTAGTTAAAGAATTAAAGAATAATGGGGTTTCAATTATATATATATCCCATCACCTAGATGAAATTTTTGAAATAGGAGATAGGGTTTCGGTTTTAAGAGATGGTGAAAATGTTGGTACTGATAATGTGGAGAATTTAGATAAAGACGAGATAATAAAAATGATGGTTGGACGTCGTCTGGACAAAACATTCCCGGAAAGAAATGCAAAAATAGGTGAAGTTGTTCTGGAAATTAAAAACCTTGAGAGAGTAGATGTTTTGAATGATATATCTTTTACTCTACATAAGGGTGAAATATTAGGGATAGCAGGCCTTGTTGGTTCAGGAAGAACTGAATTAGTCCGTGCTTTATATGGTGCTGATGTCAGGGATAATGCTGAAATAAAATTATATAATAAAAGTATTAAGATCAACTCTCCCCGTGATTCGATCAGACATGGTATTGGCTTTTTGCCTGAAGATAGGAAACAGCAGGGTCTAGTTCTGGGGCAATCAGTAAAATATAATATAACACTGGCCAATTTGTCTAATCTGGTTGATAGAATCTTTATCAATAAAAGTAAAGAAAAGAAAGAAGTAGCTAATTATGTTAAAAAGATAACAATTAAGACACCATCACTTTTAACCATGGTTAAGAGTCTTAGTGGAGGTAATCAACAGAAAGTAGTTCTGGGTAAATGGTTATTTACTGATTCAGATATCTTGATCTTTGATGAACCAACCAGGGGTATTGATGTAGGTGCTAAGTTTGAAATATATAATTTAATGAATGAACTTACTGAGCAAGGTAAATCAATAATTATGATATCATCTGAACTTCCAGAGATAATAGGGATGAGTGATAGGGTATTAGTAATGTATAAAGGTAGTATAAATGGTGAATTTCACCGTAATGAATTAGATCAAGAAAGAATTATGAAGAGTGCTGCAGGGGAGGTATAATTATTGTGAATAATAATTTAAATATAGATAGTTTAAAAACAATAGATCATAAGGGTTTTATGGCAAAGATTAATAACAGTTATTATAAACCTGAGATTTTTGCTTTCGTGGCATTAATATTATTAGGGACTGTTTTATCCTTTGCTTCTCCATATTTTTTAACAACAAGAAATATAATTAATTTAGCTCGTCAAGTTTCATTATATGCTATTATTGGTTTTGGTATGACATTTGTAATTATAACAGGGGGTATAGACCTTTCAGTTGGTTCTGTAGTAGCAGTTACTTGTACATTTATTGCAGGTTTTGCTGTAAATAGTCAATTACCAATATGGTTGTCTGTTATACTTGGTATGGGTGTTGGTAGTTTGTTTGGTGTTTTTAATGGTTTTATTGTGGCTAATACAAAAGTACCTGCTTTTATTGCTACTTTAGGTACACTTACAATGGGGCAGGGGGTAGCACGATTGTATTCAGGTGGATACCCTATTACAGGTTTTTCGGAGGGTTTTACAGTTATTGGTCGTGGTTATATAGGGCCAATTCCTATTCCTGTCTATATAATGATCTTTATATGTATAGTTATGTATGTACTTTTGAATAAAACAAGATTTGGACGTTATGTTTATGGACTGGGAGAAAATGAAGAGACTTTACGTCTATCTGGAGTAAATGTCAGAGCAGTTAAATTTAAAGTTTTTGTTTTGACCAGTTTTATGGCTTCCATAAGTGGGTTAATACTTGCTTCACGTTTAAATTCAGGTCAGCCATTGGCTGGAGATGGATGGGAACTTGATGCGATTGCTGTAACAGTTGTTGGTGGTACTGATATTGCAGGTGGTAGAGGAACGGTAATAGGGACTTTAATTGGTGCTTTTATTATAGGTATGGTTAATAATGGATTAAATCTTTTAAACGTTTCACCATATTTACAACTTGTTGTTAAGGGATTAGTAATTGTGGGTGCTGTTTTTGTTCGAGCAGGTAGAATAAGAAAGAAATAGCATCAAAAATAATTATAAAGAATGTTTTAAAAGGATGGGGTAACCCATCCAATTCTATTTAAAATTGTACTATATATATATATATATAATAAAAGGAAATTATTTATTTATATCGAAATATGTATATGGAGGTTAAAAATGAAAAAAAAAATATTGTTAATATTATTATTATTATTATTTTTATTTTTCACTTCAACAAGTGTATCCACAGATATTCAACCAAAAATAAAAGTAGGAGTAAGTTTAATGTCTAACCAAGCTTTTTTCAAAGTTATGTTAGAAGCAATCAAAGAGGAAGTTGAAGTCAAGTTGAATGGGACTTTAATGGTTTCATATGCTGAACATAGTATTACTAAACAGATAGCTGATGTAGAGGAAATGATAGATAACAAAATAGATTTTTTATTATTTAATGCAGTTGATTCAGAAGCAGCTGAACCGGCTATTGTCATAGCTAAAAATGCAGGTATTCCTGTTGTTTGTCTTGATGTTGATGCAGTAGGTCCCCGTGATATATATATAGGTTCTGATAATTATCAGGCAGGGGTATTATGTGGGGAATATATTGTAGAAAGATTACAAGGTAAAGGGAAAGTTGCTATTTTAAATGGCAACCCTGTTTCTTCTGTACGTATGCGTTATAATGGTTTTATAGATGTAATTAAAAAGAACCCTGATATAAAGATAATTGCTGAAGAAAATGGCGATGGTGACTTTATAAAATCTGTAAATGCTACAGAATTAATATTAGAAAATTACAAAAAAATAGATGCAATTTATGCTGTTAATGATCCAAGTGCTTTAGGTGCTTTGGCTGCTGTTGAAGTTGCTAATCAGCAAAAGGGGTTATTTATAGTTGGTATTGATGGTTCTCCTGATGCTGTACAGGCAGTATTAAATCATACTGCATTTGCGGCTACTGCTGCTCAAGACCCTGCTAAAATAGGTCAACTTGGGGTAAAATATGGCCTAAAATTACTTGTTCAAGAAAAGGTTCCTAACACTTTTCCGGTTAAAGTAAAACTTATTAAAAACGATAATGCTAAAGGGTTTAGTTGGTAATATCTTTTTCTTTTCAATATAAAATCTTATTAATAGCATCAATATATTCTTGTAATATAGTACATTAGCTAGCAAGATTATATTAAATTAAAAAAGTTTCTATTTAAATTCTTAGGAGGATATTAAAGTGGATAACTCTATTTTAATAATAGATGATGATGCTGGCTTAAGAAATAGTCTCTCAGTATTTTTACAAAAGAATTCTTTTAATGTATACCAGGCCGCGGGGGCAAAAAAAGGTATCAATATAATTAAAGATAAAGATATTGACCTTGTTCTACTTGATATTCGTATGCCTAAAATTAATGGTATTGAAGCATTAAAAATGATTAAACAAATTAATTCTTCTCTTAATATAATTATAATTACGGGTTATGGTAGTATTGAAACTGCTGTTGAGGCAATGAAAGAAGGTGCATTTGATTATATAACTAAGCCATTTAACTTAAAAGAGCTAATTAATAAAATAAATAAAGCCTTAGAAATTAATTATTTAGTTGTTAGAAATAAATTAGAATCAAAGGAAAATAATATTAAAAAAAATTTTGATAATATAATCGGAAAAAGTGAATCTATGCAAAAAATATATAATTTAATAAAAAAAATAGCAAAAAATAATGTCACAGTTTTAATTCTCGGTGAAAGTGGTGTTGGTAAAGAGATGATTGCTAAGGCAATTCACAATCACAGTAGTAGAAGTGATGGTCCTTTTATCAAAGTGAATTGTGCTGCTCTTCCTGAATCTCTTTTGGAATCTGAACTCTTTGGATATGAAAAAGGTGCTTTTACAGGAGCAAATAAAAAGAAAAAAGGTATGTTTGAATTAGCAAATAAAGGAACTTTATTCCTTGATGAGATTGGAGATATGACTTTAGCTACTCAAGCCAAAATATTACGTGTTTTACAAGAACGTGAATTTAGGAGTGTGGGGGGAGAAAAATTTATTAAAGTTGACGTTAGGGTTTTAGCAGCTACTAATACTGATCTTAAAAAGGCTATTATAGAAAATAATTTTCGTGAAGATTTATATTATCGCTTAAATGTAATTAAAATTAAAGTTCCCCCTCTAAGAGAACGTAGAGAAGATATTCCCCTTTTAAGCACTTATTTTTTAAAAAAATATAGTAAAAAACATAATAAAATAATTGATGTATTAACTCCAGATGCTACTCATATATTGATGTGTCATGATTGGCCAGGTAATGTTCGTGAATTAGAAAATGTAATAGAACAGGCAATAGTATTGAGTGAAAATAATGTTGTTACATCCTTAGATTTTCCATCAGAAATCAGAGGTAGGGGATTTGATGTAGACGGAATAGAGAGCAAGGGGTTAAAAGATATTACTAAAAACTTAACCTCAGAAATTGAAAAAAAAATAATACTAGATACTTTGGTAGAAACAAATTGGAATCGTAATCAAACTGCAGAGATGTTAGAAATAACACCAAGAACATTATATAATAAAATTAAAGAATATAAAATTGATATGAACAGGTGAATATAGGTATGAAAATCACAACAAAGTTAATATTAATTACTATTATTATTGTATTGATCCCTATGATAATTACTGTTTATTTTATAAGTAATAATTTTAAAATTCAGAGTTATGAAGAAGCTGATTCAAAAATAATTAATACTATACAAGAAGTTATGAATCAACTTGAGGATTTAAAAAATAATTATGCTAATAAGGTGAAAGCCTTTGCAAATTCAAGAGAAATAGCCATGCCAACTTATATGCTATTTAAATATAATAATTATTTTGATCAAGCTGTTGAAGAACAATTAAAAAACTCTATTTCTAGTAGTAGTCTTTTATTTAATTTAGCATTGGATTTTGATGTGGTTGAAGTTCGAAGTATTAAAGAAAATAGTAATGTTATAATATCTATTCAAAATCAACAAAGGATCGTAAAATTTTTGCCTGAAAATAATATAAAGATAAATTATAAAAGAGAAAATGTTTTTTTCATTAGTAATAATAACAAATTAATTCTACATGCTCAAGCTCCAATAATTTGGAAAGGTAGTAGGGTAGGGATATTAATATTAAAAAAATATATTACTGGAGATTATTTAGAAACACTACAGATTGAACAGGATGTAAATATTGCATTGTTAGAAAATAATAAGTTTTTAGCAAGTACAATGCCTCAAGCGTTATTATCAGATCTTTTTTTTAAAAAAAATGGTGAACAGGATAAAATAATTAGAGGATATTATATTGAAAAGGAACCATATAATTTTGCTTATCATTCATTTCCTTTAAATGGTAGTAATGGTGGAAAATTATTGGTTGGAGTATCAACTCAAGATACAGTAAATAAAATTAATAATACTAAATCAATTGTATATCAAATAACTATTTATAATTTAATTTTATCAGTTATAATTATTGTTTTTATGTCAAATATGTTTACCAAACCAATAAAAAAAATGTCAGAGGTTACTAATGAAATAGTACGGGGTAATTTAGATAAACAAGTAGATTTTAAAAGTAATGATGAACTTGGTGAATTAGTTAAAAATTTTAACCAAATGGTAGTTTATTATAAAGGATCAAGGGATAATCTTTATCAAATGAAGGAATTTCAAGAAAATATATTAGAAAGTATTAAAGAAGGTATGATTGTTATAGATTATGATTGTGAGATAAAGTCTTTAAATAATGCTATGGTTGAGTTGTTTCAAATAACAAAAGGAACATATATAGGAAAAAAATTAAACAAATTACCTGGTTTTAATAATTTCAACGATGAATTTTGGGAAATAATCAAAGAAGAAGGCAGCTATGTAAAAAAAGATTTTCGATATCAAACTTCTAATAGGACATATGTTTTTAATATGCGAATATATCCCCTTACAAATTGTGACCATGAAATTTATGGTGCAGTTATTATTCTTGAAGATATTTCGAAAAAAATAGAATTAGAAAACCAAATATTATTAAATGATAAATTGAGCTCAATAGGGAGATTTACAGCAGGAATTGCACATGAAATTAATAATCCTTTAAGTAGTATTATTAATTATACTGAAACTATTTTATATGATGAAAGTAATGACACTAAACAAAGCTATTTACAAAACATTAAGAATGAGACAAAAAGAATTGCATCAATAGTACAAGGACTGTTGAATTTTTCTAGGCAATCAAAATCAGAGTTTGGTATTGTTAATATAATAGAGGTAATTCAACTTTCCTTACAAATATGTCAATATCAAAAGAATTATAATAAGTTTAAGATTGAAAAAGTATATCCAGAAAAAACACCTTTTGTAATGGGAAATTTCAACCAGTTACAACAAGTCTGTATTAATCTAGTTCTAAATGCTTTTGAATCTATGAATGAAGGTGATATTTTTAAAATAATAGTTAGAGTTTCTTCTGAAAGAAATCAAATAGAAGTTGAGTTTAATGATTCAGGGACAGGTATAGAATCGCAATATCTAAACAATATATTTGATCCATTTTTTACTACAAAAAATGAGCAAGGGGTAGGACTTGGTTTATCTATAAGCTATGGGATAATTAAAAATCATGGTGGTGATATTTTAGTAAATAGTAAGTACGGTGAAGGCAGTAAGTTCCTTATTCAATTACCTATTTGTAAATATAATAATAAGGTAGACATTTGATTAATTCAGTAAACAATTTTAGCCTCCCCCTTTAAGTTGGTATATTTATCAAATTTAACTATATTATATCATTTTTCCTGGAGGAAGTCAGTCAGCTTAAATATTTTATGAATCCAGTAATGACGAGGATTCATACATTTTACAAATCTACCTCAGCAGCATTCTTTGCTTTGACAATCAGCTCTTTAGGTCTGTTAGTAGAACTTGGTATTACTATGGGTATAGATATCTTAACTATTATGCTGGCTGTTTTCTTTATTCTCCCCTCTATTTTATATCTATGGGTGAATAAGCAAGGAAAAACAAAAACAGTTAAGAATGGAAGTTTAAGATAATTGGTAGGTCAGCAGTATTTTTTAACCGATAGAAATATCCAGTTATAATACTGATATTATTAATAAGCATTTTCATGGGATGGTATGGTGAGAAGACCAATGTATATTTGAATCTCAAGAAAATAGAGCCTCAGGGTCTGGATTCCATTAAAGTTATGGATGATATTTCAGATAAATACGATATGAGTAATGATGCGGTTATGTATATGACTAATAATCTGCTGGATACCTATAATTTAGCAGAAGAGTTAGATGATAAGTGTAAGTACGATAACTGATTATCTACCACCTGAAAGTATTCAAAAAAAGCGATTAAAAGAGTTAAGGAAAACAGGCATAAATGCTTTCATCGATAATCCACCAGTCTATCATAATATTGATAAAGGAGAATTGTTTAAGCAGTTTGAGCGTTTGAATGACAATATTATTGAAATGGGGCAGTTGTCTTATATGGCCGGTATTGATGAAATTGTTACTGTTACTGATCAAATTACAGGAACTCCCAATCAGGCAGGAATTCTACCTGCTATAATCAACAGGCTTAAAGAAGAAGGGTATAAGCATGAATATTTAAGTGATTCAGCGGCTTTATTTTATAGGCTTTTTTCTGAGAAAAGTAAGATTATGAAAGTATCAACTTTGCTAACAATAGTAGATTTACCTGAAGATATCAGAAATAGGTTTCTGAATAAAAAGGGGGATTCATTCCTGACCAGTGTTTATGCAAAGGGGAACCTCTGGGATAATATCAAAAAACCCTATGGCAAAAATTTTATTTATATGTTAAGAGATAAGGTTCCCCAGATAACAGGCTCACCAATATTTTTGACTATAATAACAACCATGGCTTCATTCGGAACACTAATGATTGCGAAATATAGGGGGATTTTCCGAATGGGCGTAACTTTGTTTATAGTTATAAATTAACAAATTTTTACTTATAAATATTGACATATTATTCTATGTAGTCTATAATAAAAATTAGCAAATTTAAATAAGGAGAATTAGTAGATGAAAATAGTTGTTTCTTAACCTAGCAGCTAATTTAATAAATTTGGAATTTTGTAGCCAAGGGGTTAGTATATCCTTTTTGTTCTTATTCCTATTTTTTGTTAAGAGCAATTGTTTTATATCAATATATAATAATTACGGAAAAACAATAACTATATTTTATAGTATGTTTTTGATATTATTATATTATCTATTCTGGTTTAGATTCAAAGACCTGTAAGGGAACAGTATGTTCTTTTACAGATCTTTTTTTATGGAGGAAAGGGAATTAAATTTATTTTAGAGAGATTTTTATAGCAATTTAAAAATGGAGGTTATTATTATATGGAATATAAGCTGTATGTTGACTATAAAAATATTGAGTGGTTGAGAAATGGTTTTTTTGATTTTTCACAGGGGGTTTTTGGTATCTCCTTTAAAGAATGGTATGAATATGGTTTCTGGAATGACAAATATATTTGCTATTCGTTAGTTGATAATAGAAAGGTGATTTCAAATGTTTCTATATCAAAAATGAAAGTTTTTATAGATGGTAGTTTAAAAAATGCAATTCAATTAGCCACTGTAGGTACTTTAAAAAATTATAGAGGAAAAGGGCTTTCAAGATGCTTGATGGAAAGAGTACTAGCTGAATATGAAGATAGATGTGACCTGTTCTTTCTCTCGGCAAATAATTCGGTAATAGATTTTTACCCTAAATTCGGTTTCCGCCGTATAATAGAATACAAATATACAGCTAGGAAACCAGTTATTCGGAATAAAGGTACTGCCAGAAAAATGAACTTAAAAGACAAAGACGATCTGACTATAATTCTGAACAGATCTCAGGGAAATATCCCATTAAGTAATATTTTTGATATATCAGATTATACCCATATCTTGATGTGGTATTTAGTGAATTTTTACAAGGAATGCATATGGTATATTGAAGACAAAGGGATTGTTGTTATATGTAAAGTACTAGACCGGACCTTACATGTCTTTGATATATTAAGTAAAGATAATTTTCAATTTCTTGATATTCTTGTTTATCTGACTACAGAAGAATTTGAACTGATCAGGTTTCATTTTACACCTGATAAGATGGGAATAGAGGTTAATAGTGAGCCTATTATGGATGATGACCCTTTCTTTGTACAGGGTAGTTTTAGCCTGAAAGGAAAAGAGTTTAAGGTTCCTCAATTGGCACAGACATAAATTGGAATGGGGAAAAAGATGAGATGTAATCGTAGCTGTACTCTTATTCTATTTTTGCAAAAAATATCAAGTTTTATGAGAGGTTATCTGATATACTGTGACTGTATATGTACAGAAAAGGAGTATCCATAATGAATTATTATGAGAGAGTTGGCAATGCAGCAATATTTTAGCTTCAGAAGGGTTGTTTCATTTTAGTATTTTTAGTTTTTTTATTGTGCTTATTCTTGATATAGTGGTAGCCTGGGGACTTTATATTTTGCTAAAACCAGTGAACAAAAACATTTCTTTGCTTTCAACCTGGTTTAGGCTGGTATATGCTGCAATTTTTGTCTTTGTCTTGACAGAAAACAGCGGCTAGCTTTTATTTTGGGGTCTGTTTTTTCTACAAATTCAAAAATTGCTGGAGAAATAATGGGAATTAGTCCGGTATATTATCGAAAGTTATTATCAAGAGCCAGGAGCCAATTGAAGTCTTATTTAGATGGGAGGTGCAGCTTATTAAATAAAAATGGCAGTTGTAAATGTGTTCATAAGACTAATGCTGCTATCAAAGCTGGATATATCAATCCAGACAACTTACAATTTGAAGCAGGATATGTAATGAAAGTAAAGGATTTTGTAAAGCAGTATTCCCGTAAGACTGAAGAGACATTAACTATACGTTTTGAGCAATTATTTAAAGAACAACCATTTTGGGAATCTCCAGACTATAAAAAATTTCTGAATCAAAAGATTAAAACAATGGAAATGGCCTGGAGAAATTTAAATAATTAAAGAAACTTTGTTATAAAACTTTTAGAAAAACAGATGGTTAATATGGAAACTGCTATAAGTCATCATTTCTGCTTTATCTTATGAACAAACGGGCTGTAAATGGTTCAGTTTCACAAATTACATAATATTGAAAATATTTTACTATGAATAAAGGGAGGATAAAGAAAAGCATGGACTCTATTTTTACTTATTTCCTGTATATTCTAACAGCTATTTTATTAATCTTATCGTTTAGAAAAGATAAAATAAAAACTAAACTGGCCTTAAAAAAGGCATGGAATATTTTTTTGTTTGTACTCCCACAACTCCTCTCCATCCTATTTCTTGTTAGTCTTTTACTTGCGGTCTTTGACTCAGGAACTATACAGAGTATTATTGGTGTGGAATCAGGTTTTAAAGGTATGATTCTTTCTTCAGTGTTTGGAGCTATTGTCTTAATTCCGGTTTTAGTTGCTTTTCCCATTGCTTCAGAATTAATGAAGAATGGTGCAGGATTAATGCAAATAGCAGTTTTTATTTCTACACTTACCACCGTCGGTTTTGTGACAATACCTCTGGAAATTAAATTCTTAGGAAAAAAAGTTACCTTATTGCGGAACTCTTTGTTTTTTCTGTTTGCTTTTCCCGTAGCTTTTATCATTGGAGTGGTGTTGTCATGAAGAAAATAATTAAAAAATACGTTTTTTTTCTTGTTGTTGTAGCAATTAATCTGTTTACAATGTTTTTCTATCCACAGGTAGAAAAGGATACCCTGATTTTTACAGGTAAAAACTTCATCAACTTTTTGTTTATGCTGACACCTATTTTCATTTGTATTGGACTGTTAGATGTATGGGTAGATAGAGAGACTATGATAAAAATTATGGGAGAGAAGTCGGGTCTTCAAGGTATTTTTGTAGCTTTCCTTTTAGGAGTGGCTACGGCAGTTCCTCTATATGCCTTATTACCGGTCGCAGGAATGATGTTGAAAAAAGGCAGTAAGATAGCAAATGTCCTTATATTTATATGTTCCTGTGCTAGTATCAGAATACCATTATTACTTTTTGAAGTTTCCTCTATGGGATGGAAATTTACGATAATAAGGTTTGTCGTAAATATATTTGTGGTCATTATCATTGCTTTTATAATCGAAAAAGTATTAACAGAAAAAAACAAAAAGTCAATTTATGATAAAGCTAAAAATATGTAATAATTACTTATGATATTAAAAATTTTCCTAATACCTATTTTCAATTGAGAATGAAAGTTACGTTTAAGGCGTATAATAACATTAAAAGTGGAGGAATTTATTAATGTTAATTGTTATTTTTATTATTGGTGCAATTTTGTTTTTTTTAGGGGTTATCATCTGGAAATATAACTTAACAAAAATAATCGCTGGCTATGATGAGGAAAAAACTAAAGATAAACAGGGATTAACAAAATGGGTTGGATTAAATTTAATTATTATGGGGGTATTATCAATTTTAATTAGTATTTTAGGAAAATGGTTTATTAATAATATCTCTTATTTTAAATCCGGTACTCCCTGGTTACTGTTTATCTTCTTTATTGTAATAATAATATTTAGTCTCTGGACTGTTTTGGGGTGTAAAAAGTACGAAAAGTAAAAGAATTATTTTATCTTTAAATTATTAATTACAGATAAGAGATTAAACCATTTTAGAATATAAATATATACTAAAATGGGATTATTTTGAGTTACTAGAATTTATTATTTTAATTATATTGTATAAATCTTTTTTATTAATATGACAGTTTTCAAGTAAAGAATTTGTAAATTCGATAGGGTTAGCTGATGAATAAAAATCTTTGTTTTTTTCTATTTCTTTTAATATTTTTTTATATAACTTTAAATCATCGACTTCTAGAAGATCCTCATAATTTTTTATATTGTCTTTCATTAATATTACTCCTTTTTGTGTTTTACAATACCAAAAATAGATATACCAGGTTTAATTTCAATTAATTCATATTCCTGGGCATTTATCCAGACATGACCTTTTTCATCCATATCAACTTCAAGTTCAGGTGCACCTTCTATTTTGAAATTTTCTAATCTATATGGGTCGATAAATATAAATACTGAATTGATCTGGTAGGCTGATATATCATTAACGTCTGTTAAATTGGCCTGGTTTGAAGCATTAATTAGAAATTTAGCAGAAGTATTTTCTATTGTATTACTATTTGACTTTTCCTTAACCATGTAAATCACCCTTTTTATATAAATATTTAATAAACAAAAATAATTTAAAAAATTTAAAAATATATTATCCTTTAGTTATTTTTTTGTCAGTATATATATAGATATTATCGTCATTAATATTATTAACACCATTTATTTCTATTTCGCCTTCCTTATTCAAAAAGATGGAGATTAAAATTTCATCTAATGAAGGAGGCTCAACAGATGAATCTGATTGATTAAGAAAACCTAACCCTAAAATAGTACCAAGGTTGTATTGGCATAAAATGGTTTTATTGGCATTGCATAAGTTGCCCTGGTTGGAAAAATTAAGGGCTAGGTATTTTTTTTTATTCATAGTAAATCACTCCATGTAATTATTAATAATTTTCTTTAATTTTTCTTCTTTTTGTTCTTTAGTTAAATTACTGTTGTGACCTATACTATAAAGTTGTTTCATTAAATCAAATGGGTTTATATTACGAACATTGTTATTAATGGTTATCTTATAATCACCGGCCTTAACTATACTTTTGGGACTCCCTTTTTTTTTGTCTGAACTATTAAGACTATGGGTTCTAACCCTACCATCATTAAGCTGATTTTGATTCACAATACTATCCCCCTATCCTCTAAAACTTGACTATCGTTTGTTCTTTTTTGTTTTTGTCAGCTATATCTTTTGCTATTTTACGCTCTCCAGGTTTAGAATTTTTTTGTAATTCTAGTAATCTCCTGGTATCTTCCCCCATATTAATATCACTATCTTTTTCCACAGAAATACTAAAATTTCTATATCTAGGGTCATTATCATCATATTCTTGGGCATCAATAAATACTCTTCCCTCTCTGGTAATTCTGATAGAAGAAGGAACATCATTATCTGCCTTTTTATTTAAGATCATAATCCAGTTTTTATTTAACATTTTTTATTCCTCCAATCCTTTTTAGTTATTAGAAACATTAATTTTAACTGTTGAAAAAGACTGAGTTATTACCGAATAAGCAGAGATAGTCATGTTAGATTGTTGATTATAGTTAATTTGATCTACTATATCTGATTGCATGAAAAGGTCACTTGTATCTGTTTGTTTCTTTTGAATACTATTTTGCTCATCGGTGATACTATTCTTTTTTTCGGTCACATTATAACTATTATTTTGATCTGACATAAAAAAACCTCCTGTTAAAACATATTTATAGTATAGTTTGTAAATAAGTTAGGAGCCCCTTATGTTAAATAAGAGGCCCAAATTATTTATTAGTGACAGTGATCTAATAATTCATCATTATCCTGATTGGTAGAGAATCCAAACAAGGCTTCAAGTTCAATGAAGAATTGTACAGCAAAGGCTACCAGTATTTGTTGTGCACTTTTATTTACAGCTTTTTGATTGATAACACTGGCTATAAATACATCACTCATTATTTTCTTACCTCCTTTTTAAAAAAGTCATGGATTTGGTCTAGATAAAATCATCAAATAGAGAACATAATATTGCTAGTTTCTTTTCTCTGCATTCTTCCTGATTAGCAGAAGACAGGCATTCAACTGCATCAGAAGGTTTAATTATTTTGGGATTAATTCCTGATTCAATACCATGACCTTCTACATCGATATTCAAAGGGTCTGCCATATCTATTCCTAACATATCATCCTTATTTGAATTTAACTTAATACCATCCTTTTCAAGTTTGATTTTCAAGGTTACTACTCCTTTCCATTATATTAATAGAATACTAGTTTTAAATTAATTAACTAACCAACTAACTTATCATTATCCTGGTTAGTGGCAAATCCAAATAGGGCTTCAAGTTCAATGAAGAATTGTACAGCAAAGGCTACCAATATTTGTTGTGCACTTTTATTTACAGCCTTTTGATTGATGACACTGGCTACAAATACATCACCACATTTTCCAGTGATTTTACCGGGTTTTGTCATGTTTTTTCCTCCTATACTCAATTTTGCTATTATATTATGAAAGATTAATTAAATGTGTGATAATATACTTTGATTTGCATAATAAAAGTGTTAAAATAATTATAAAGATTAATATTTAAGGGGGTATTACATAATGCTTGCCTATGTAGTGGAGGTTTATGTTAAAGAAAAACATATTGAAGGCTTTAAAAAAGCAACAATTGAAAATCATTACAATACTATTAAAGAAATAGGTAATTATCGTTTTGATGTTCTACAGAGCAAAGAAGAGCTGGGGCATTTTACTTTATATGAGGTTTATGAATCAGAAGATGCTGTTTCTGCTCATAAAGAGACTCCACATTATTTAAAATGGCGGGAGACTGTTGCTGAGTGGATGGCAGCACCACGTAAGGGAATCAAATATGATGTAATAACACCTAAGGATGCAGGCCAATGATAAATTCATTTGACTTTGCAGGGGTACCAACCATTAAGTTTGGAGCTGGTAATTTTAAAAAACTGGCTGACTTAGTATTGAATTATGGAGACTGTGTCCTGTTGATTACTGGTGGTAAATCATTAAAAAAATCCGGTAGATTAGCGGCTTTAATGGATATGCTGGTAGAGAAATCTATTAATCCTTTTGTTGAAAGTGTAAAAGGGGAACCATCACCTGGCTTGGTTGACGAAATTGTTGGTAAATATCGGAACAAATCTATAAATTCAGTAGCAGCTATTGGAGGGGGGAGTGTTCTTGATACAGGCAAAGCGGTCTCAGCCCTCTTGACTAAAGGAGATTCGGTAATGAATTATCTGGAGGGGGTAGGGGCAGGGAAGGTTCATGATGGAGAAAAAATACCGTTTATAGCTGTACCAACAACCTCTGGTACTGGGAGTGAAGCCACCAAAAACGCAGTTTTAAGTAGGATAGGGGATAATGGTTTCAAAAAATCTCTGCGCCATGATAACTTTATTCCTGATATAGCATTACTCGATCCAGAATTAACCCTTAACTGTCCGGCTGATATAACAGCCGCCAGTGGTCTGGATGCCTTAACACAGCTTTTAGGGGCTTATACCTCTATTGAGGCTTCTCCCTTAACAGATTCACTTACATATCAAGGGATAAAATATGCTGTCGAAGCAATAATACCTGTCAGTACGTCCCAGCTGAAAAACCTGGAGCTCAGATCAAAAATGGCTTATGCCTCACTTATTTCTGGTATTGCACTGGCTAATGCAGGCCTGGGGATTGTTCATGGACTGGCTTCTCCTATTGGTGGTTTTTTTGATATACCCCATGGTGTTGTCTGTGGAACACTCCTGGCTGAAGCAACAGCATTAAATATTAGTTTACTACAAGAGAAAGGTGGTAGTGAAGCAGATAAATATCTGCAGAAATATGCCCGGGTAGGGGTGTTATTTAGTAGTTGTGAAAATGAGTTATCCCTTTTAATGAATAGAGATAAGTACTGTGAAATTCTGGTTAATAAACTCAGGGACTGGATAGATAAACTGGCTATCCCTCGTCTGAGTGAATATGGAATTAGTGAAAACGATTTAGAGCGGATTATAGAAAAGGCCGGGATAAAGAATAACCCTGTAAAATTAAGTAAAAAACAGATAAGGGATTTGCTTAAAAAAAGGCTTTAAAATAAAACATACCTCCATATCTATCTTAATAAAAATATTATAGGCTGATAATAATATAGATAGATATGGGGGTAACAAAATGAAGAAGATTGTATTTTTAATGCTTATTTTCTTCATCATAGTAAATGTTTTTCTATTAAACTATATTGTCAAAGCAGAATTATTAAGTGACAGGATAATTCAGAGAATGGGAATACATGGTAATAACCATATTGAAGCCTTCAAAAGGATTGATAAGATTAACTCTGACTTATTAAAGGGCTTTTATAAACTAAGAAATTATCAACCTGCCTGGTGTAAGGAAACGAGAATATATCAAATTACTTATGATCTGCTTACAATTATTAAAAATTCTTATCAAAATGGTTTAAATCCAGATGATTATGCCTATACCTACCTTTATTATTTAATTAAAGGCCTTGAAGCTGATATAAATAATGATAAAGTGGAGCTGGATAGATTGCTTAAGCTCGAACTACTACTAACTGAAATATATTTTAAATTCAGTAATGACCTCTTATATGGTGTTAGTAAACATAAGGGATATGATCTAGGGTATCAAGAAATAGACCTCCCTGTTTTACTAAATAATGCGCTTGAAACAGATAATCTAAGGGAAACAATCAAAAATCTTGATCCAATACAACCGCTTTATGCCAGAATGCAGCTTGCTTTAAAGCGCTTATTAAAGATATTTAATGATGGCGGCTGGCCGCTTATTAGTGACAAAATTGAGTTAAAAAAAGGTGTTTGTCATCAGGCAGTTCTTGACTTAAGAGAAAGGCTTTTATTATCAGGTGATCTTAAACCTGAGAACAATCATGCAGGGTTATTATTTGATGATAAATTAGCAGAAGCAGTTGCTTTATTTCAGTTAAGACATGGTTTGCCTGCAAGCGAAATTTTGGATGAAAAAACCCTGACTGCTTTAAATACAAGTGTTGAAGAGAGAATCAGGCAGTTAAAAATAAATATGGATCGTTTAAGATGGCTTCCCCAAAAGAGGGAAGATATATATATAGTAATTAATATCCCTGATTTTAAATTAGAGGTTATGAAAGACTATTCCAGTATATTTGAATCAAGAGTAATTGTTGGGGATAAAAATAATCAAAGTCCACTTTTTAGGGATGAAATAGAATATATAGTAATAAATCCATACTGGAAAATAACTGATAATATCGCCAAATACGAAATATTACCCAAATTAAAGAATGATCCTGCTTATTTAGATAGGAATAAAATAAAAATTTTAGAAAGCTGGCATAATGATAGTAAAATAGTCTTACCAGAGAGTATAGAATGGCACAACATTTCCCCTGAAAAGTTTACTTATAAATTACGTCAGGAGCCTGGAATATTCAATTCCCTGGGACAGATTAAATTCATTTTCCCAAATAGTTATCAGGTTTATCTGCATGATACACCATATAAGTATTTATTTAATTATCCTGACAGGGCCAAAAGCCATGGCTGTATCCGGGTAGAAAAACCATTTTCTTTAGCATCCTGTTTACTGGGTAAGGACTGGGATGAGGAAGAAGTAGCTGAAATTATCAGACTCAATAAAAGAAAGGTTATTAATCTCAAAGAGAAAATCCCGATATATTTAGTATATTTGACATCATGGGTTGATGAAAATGGTATAATACAACACCGTGATGATGTTTATAATCTAGACCAAGAATTATATGAAAAACTTAAAATATGATAAAATATAATAGAGTTGTTTAGATTGTAGGGATGTAAGTAATGAGATAATATAATTTTAAAGGAGAAGATAAAATGAGTGATGAAATGAAATACTCTAAAGGTGAAGAGATTACTAATGCTATTCTTCATGGGATTGGGTTGGGACTGGCAATTGCTGCTCTTGTTATTTTGATAGTATTTGCTAATCATTACGGCAATACCTGGCATATAATTGGTTTTACAGTTTATGGTAGTACCCTGATTATTTTATATCTGTCATCTACCCTCTATCATAGTTTTCCAGCAGGAAAGTTAAAGAGAATATTCAGGATATTTGACCATTCATCTATATTTTTGCTTATTGCTGGTACATATACCCCCCTAACTCTGATTGCTTTACAGGGAACTCTGGGATGGACTTTTTTTTGTATAGTATGGAGCCTGGCTATCCTGGGAATAATTTTTAAGATATTCTGGATTAATAGGTTTAAATTATTTTCTACTGTTTTATATATATTGATGGGTTGGTTGATTATAATTGCTATTAAACCTTTATTAACGGCTTTAAATAACAAAAGTATTATTTTTTTGATAATTGGTGGAGGATTTTATACAGTTGGAACGATATTTTATTCCTGCCGAAGGATTAAGTATAATCATGCTATCTGGCACCTTTTTGTTCTAGCAGGCAGCATCTGCCATTTCTTTACTATTTTTTATATGCTCTAAAATACTAAGCATAATAATCCAGAACTTGACTAAGGTTTATTATTATGTTATTGTATGGTTGAATATTTATCAAAAAATAATTAGCATTTAATCAGGGGGAGATTATAGGTGGCAAGAGTTTATCCATTTAAAGGTTATTGTTATAATGAGGAGAAAGTAGGAGACTTAAATAAGATAGTTACTCAACCCTATGATAAAATAGATCAAAACAAGCAGGATTATTATTATCAAGAGAGTGATTATAATATAGTAAGGCTTATTCTGGCCAGGGAAGAGGGGGAACAGGATAGGTATCAGACAGCTGCCAGTTATTTGAATAAATGGGTTAAGGAAGATGCCCTGGTACAGGATAAGGAACCTGGATTTTATGCCTACTGGCAGGAATACAAAGTTGAGGGTAAGAAATATACCAGAAAGGGTTTTGTAGGTCTAGGTAAACTGGAAGGAGAAGAGGGTGTCAAGGCCCATGAAAATACCCTTGAAGGACCAAAAGCAGATAGGTTAAATCTTATAAGGGCTACAGAAGCAAATTTTGGGCATATTTTTATGCTCTATTCAGATCCTAAAAAAACGATCCTGGAACTGCTGGATAAGGGGGTAGCAGAACGTTCTCCTGCTATCAAAGTTAATGATGAAGATGGTAATACACACCTACTCTGGAAGATAACTGACCAGGTAATAATTAAAAACATTCAAGAAGCTATGATGGATAAGACCCTATATATTGCTGATGGTCACCATCGCTATCAAACTGCTGTTAATTATCGAAATGAATGCTATGCTAAAGGATGGCAGTCTACAGATAATGAGGGGTTTAATCATAGATTAATGACTTTTATAAACATAGATGATCCGGGATTAAACATACTGGCAACACATAGAATGCTCTATGGCCTTAGCAATTTTAAAATTGAGGATTTTATAGAAAAAGCCCGTAAAGATTTTATAATTCAGGAGTATGATCATAAGGATGATTTATTTGCAGTCCTGGATGATAATGAAGAACATATTTTTGGCTTTAAAGCCAGGAAAGATCAAAGATATTATAGTTTAAGGCTTGAAGATAATACAATTATGGAGAGATTTCTTGCAGAACGTTCAGCATACTGGAAGAATCTTGATGTTGTTATTCTTCATAAGGTAATCCTGGAACAATATTTGGGTATTGATGAACAGGCTCTTGCTGCTAAAAGTAATATAGATTATGTGCGTTATCGTGAAACTGCTTTAAATAAGTTAGCAGAAGGAAATTATCAGGCTGCTTTTATTTTAAATCCAACAAAAGTAGCTGAAGTGAAAAATATTGCAGATGAAAATGAAAGAATGCCGCAAAAATCAACGGATTTTTATCCAAAATTGCTGACTGGATTGGTAATAAACCGCTTGAATATCAAGAAGGATTAATAATCATTCTGGATAATAAATAATTTTTTAAGTAAAATAATAAAGTAATAAAAACACCCCGTCTTGCCTGGAAGGGGTGTTTTTCTCAAAATAAATTATAATTCTTTGAAATGGGTCTTAAAGCCTAAGCTTTATATATATCTTGCCTTATAAAATTAGAAAAGATATAATTATTAAAGGGTGATACTTATGCAAAAGAGACAGCTACATATTAAATATGGAAACAAAGCTAAGGATATGGTTTATGACCTGCTGGATAAACTGAATATAGCAAGTGATATTGACAAAAGAAATAGCCTGATTGGAATCAAACCTAATCTTGTACTGCCAAGCCCTTCAAATAAAGGGGCAACAACTTCTCCAGATTTAGTAGAGGGTATTATCAGGTATTTGCAGGATAATGGATATAATAATATAGTAATTCTGGAAGGTGCCTGGGTAGGTGCCAGTACTGAAAAAGCCTTTGAAGTCTGTGGTTATAATGAACTTTCCAGAAAATATAAGATACCTTTAATAGATTTAAAAAAAGACAAATATAAAAAAATCGATGTTGAAGGCCTATCACTAAAGGTATGTCAAAAGGCCTTAGAAATTGATTATTTAATCAACCTGCCGGTTCTCAAAGCCCACTGTCAAACACACCTGACCTGTGCCCTGAAAAATTTGAAAGGGTGTATACCGGATCCAGAAAAAAGGAGATTTCACCGTCTAGGTTTACATCAACCTATTGCGTATTTAAATAAAGTCCTGGAGAGCAAGCTGGTAATAGTTGATGGAATAATTGGCGATCTTACATTTGAAGAAGGTGGTAACCCTGTCCAGATGGATAGGATTATTATTGGACAGGACCCTGTTTTAATTGATACATATTGTGCAGCATTGATTGGTTATAGTAAAAATGATATATCATATATTGATATTGCAAATGAAATTGGTATTGGCAGTTCTAACCTAGAAGAAGCAGAGATTATTGAACATAATCCAGGATACAAATCAGATAAAGATTTTTATCATTCCACTCTGGTAAAAAAACTTGCCAGAAAAGTAACAGAGGATAAGTCCTGTTCTGCCTGTTACGGCAGTTTAATTCATGCCTTAAAACGCTTAGAAGAAAAAGGCATAGAACCAAAAGAAAAAATATTTATCGGCCAGGGGTTTAAAGGACTTTCAGAGTCAGGTATTGGTATTGGTAATTGTACATCAGGTTTTAGTAAGAATATTAAGGGTTGTCCACCTAGTGCAAAAGCAATTATTGATTATATTATCAGTCAACAATAACAGGCTATGTAATGTAATATTTTTATTTTGCAATCTGGTATATATTACTATATAATAATAAAATAATGTCCATTAAAATTACAAGGAGGGACATTAATGGACAGAAATCAGGAAATGAAGATAGGCTTAGCCCTGGGTGCAGGGGCTGTCCGCGGTTTAGCACATCTGGCTGTACTTGATGTATTAAAAAGAGAAGGTATTCGCATAGACTGTATTGCTGGTTGTAGTATAGGTAGTTTGATTGGTGGTGTTTATGCTGCTGGTTTACCAGTTAAATACATCAAAGAGCTTGCCCGTGAGATTGATTGGGACCATATTACCGATATAACCTTCCCCCGCCAGGGTCTTGTTAAAGGGGATAAATTTTTGTCTTTTCTGGAGCTGATAACCCAGGGTAAGAATATTGAGGACTTAAATATTCCTTTTGCTGCTATTGCCTGTGATATTGAACAGGGAGAACACATAGTTATAAAAGAGGGGTCACTGGCAAAGGCTATCAGAGCAAGTACATCTATTCCAGGTATATATGTGCCCTTTAAACATAAGGGGCGTTTACTGGTAGATGGTGGTGTTTTAGACACCATCCCAGTTTCAACTGTGCGTGATATGGGTGCAGATATTGTGATTGCTGTTGATGTTGGAGTAAAAAAAGTCAATGATAGTGTAAAGAATATTTTTGACATCTTATTTAATACATTTGATATTATGCAGCATGAACTGGAAAAACATAAAACACTTGCTGCCGATATAATTATTAGACCGGATTTAGCTGATTGTTCAGGTTTTGACCTGGATCAGGTAGATAAATGCCTATCGGTTGGTTATAGTGCTGTTGAAGATATTTTACCTGATTTAATAAAGCTAATTAAGGAGAGGATTTAATGTTTAAAAGGAACGGTTTAGCCAGCAAGTTATTTGGTTTATTAATTATTTTTTTTATTATAATTAATTTTATACCTGCTAATCAGATGATTATGGCACCAGGGATTGCCCAGGAATTGTCACCAATGGTTACTGTTGAGAATGGTTATAAAAATGAAAGCAGGGGGGCTTTTATGCTTACTGCTGTTTCAACCCAGCCGGCTTCCCTCTGGGATCTTATATATGTTTCATTAAAAAAACCCAGGGGTGTAGAAATAGAACCAATGGAGAGGCATATTCCACCTGGTATGGATATGAACGAATATCTTAAAATTATGAAAAGGTATATGGAAGACAGTAAGCTCAAATCCCAGGCTGCTGCTTTTAAAGAAGCAGGTTTTGATATTACAATAAAAAAGCATGGTGTAGTAGTTGAACAGGTGCTTGAAGATGGTTCAGCTAAAGGTAAATTGAAACAAGGAGATGTGATTATAGTTGTTGATGGCAAGCCTATCAAGGATGACCAAGATACAGTTGATTTTATACGGGAACATCAGATAGGCGAAGATGTAGAAATAACTGTTGAACGTGATGGTAAAGAAATTGATTATACTATGAAAACAGTTGAAACAGAGTCTAATCCTGGTAAGGCTTCGATAGGTGTCATGATATTTACAAACTATTCTTATGATTTCCCAAGAAATGTTATATTTGAAACCGATAATATTGCTGGTTCTTCTGCTGGAGGGATGTTTGCCCTCGAAATATATAATCAGCTTCTGGAAGAGGATATTACCAAAGGACGGAGAATTGCAGGGACTGGGACAATTGACCTTGAGGGAAATATTGGTGTTATAGATGGTATTGTACAAAAGGTTATTGCTGCAGAAGAAAATAATGCTGAAATATTCTTTGTTCCAGTAGAGAATTATGAAACGGCAGAAAAAACCGCTACTAAAATGAAAGTAGTTTCTATTGAAACCATAGGTGATGCTATTAATTATTTACTTAATAATTAAATATTAATAATTAAATATTACCTTTACTTTACTTTTATCAGTGGTGTTGTAAAATCCCGGTGACCTTTACGTTCTCTTTTATTTGGATATAATAGTGAATAAATATCACTGGCCATAAGATCATAACTAAGTGATTTTATTAGGGGGTCATTACTTTTAGTATTAATAGACCTTAAAAAGCGGGCAGGTTTTATTATTACAGGCAGTGAGGATTTACCAGTTAACTTTGAAAGTATTTTTTCACCCTGTTTATTTAACCCCAGTATCCGGAGATATTGGGGTCCTTTTTTGTCTAAAAACTCAAAATCTCTCTGTCTTATATCAAATAAAATATGTAGTAAATTGCGTTCTATCCTGGTTCTAGTAAAAGACCTGGTTTTAATATTTTCAATTAACTCTTCTAAATCACCTGCCTGGTGTGCGGCCTCATATATCCTGTTCTCAAGCCCGGTGTTTATTTCTGCAAATTCAATAAGGTCATCTGGTCTCAGTTTCCTAAGTGTTGCTAAAATTATTGCTCCTAAATACTCATTTTTCATTGCTATTTTTTGATTTTTAACCCACTTTTCCAAAATTTGATAGCTCTCTGCAGGAAGATAATCAGTAATAGCTGAAAGGCCTTGATTAAGAAAGCATTCTCTGATAGCTGTAGCACTGGAAATCTTATTGTTAATAGCTTTAGCATGGTAATTTTGCCCCTGTCTTTTAATAGTCAGAGGGGTTAAACTGCTGTTGAGTTGAGATATTGCTTTAATATATTCAATTCCTAAAATGTTATTTGGTTCCATAATAATTTCTGTAATTTCTTTAATGTTAGATTGATAATTATTACTACCCTTCAGTTTCATAAAGTCAATAAGTGCTTTTTCCCGGGCATGTGGATAAGATAGACCGGTAGTCAGGTATGATTTTATCCTCTCAATAAAATACTCATCTTCGTTTAATAGTATACTGGCTATTTCTTTTAAGGGTTTTAAATTACCACTTTCACTACCAAAGACAATATTTTTAACTATATTTGTATTACTGAGTAGTTCTACAGCACCTCTTGCAAAATACTCTGCACTCCTTATTCCATATACTAATGGTAGCTCAATAATCAAGTCTACTCCATTTTTGATAGCCATATGAGTTCTGGCCCATTTGTCCAGTAGAGCAGGCCTACCCCGTTGCATAAAATTCCCGTTCATAACACAAATAACGCCATCACTGTTTGTTATTTCCCGCGCCTTTTTTAAATGATAGAGATGCCCATAATGAAAGGGATTGTATTCGGTTATAATACCTAATATATTCATCGATAAACCACTTCCTGACTAAATAATTAAATCCTATTTATAAGATTGATTGATATATCTTAATTTTTTGATAAGTTTTTCTTTTGATTTTACAAAGGATAATTGCTGTTATTGTAGTATTATATAAATGATATCAGAAAAATAATCATTATACAAATTATACTAGGGAGAAAAAACTTATAAAAAGGGGATGTGTGAATGGATTTATTAACTACTTTTAAAAAAAGGGCTAGAGAGAACAAAAAGAGTATTGTTCTGCCTGAAGGTACTGAGCCAAGAGTAATTAAGGCTGCAGCCTCAATACTTAAAGAGGGATTAGCGGAACTTATTATCCTGGGTAAAGAAGAAGAGATTATGAGTATTGCCCAGAAAGCAAGGGTAAGTATTGATGGTGCTGTTTTAATTAATCCTGGAGAGTCAGAATTAATTGAGGAATTTACAGATATCTTTTTTGAATTAAGAAAACACAAAGGGATTTCAAGAGAAGATGCGAGTAGACAAGTAGTTAATCCCCTCTATTTTGGTACTATGTTAGTGCATACTGATCAAGCTGCTGGAATGGTTGCTGGTTCCATAAATGCGACTGGTGATGTATTAAGACCTGCCTTTCAGATTATTAAGACTAAACCTGGTATTTCAGTAGTTTCTGGTGCTTTTATAATGAATGTGCCGGACTGCCAGTATGGCAGTGATGGTGTTTTTCTTTTTGCTGATTGTGCAGTAAATCCGGCTCCTGATGCAGAGCAGCTGGCTGAAATTGCTGCTTCATCAGCAGAAACAGCTGAAACTCTATTAGGGCTAGAATCAAGAGTAGCTATGCTTTCTTTTTCTACAAAGGGTAGTGCTAAACATGATAATGTAGATAAAGTAGTAGCAGCAACAAAAATAGCCAGAGAAAAAGGAGATTTAATCATTGATGGAGAATTACAGGCAGATGCTGCCTTGGTTGACTCTATTGCCCAGACAAAATCACCTGATAGTGATGTGGCCGGGAAGGCAAATGTACTTGTTTTTCCTGATCTACAGGCTGGTAATATTGCTTATAAACTGGTACAGAGGCTGGCTAATGCTGAAGCAATTGGTCCAATATTACAGGGTATAGCTAAACCAATCAATGATCTATCAAGAGGTTGTTCGGTGGATGATATTGTAAATCTAGTTTCTATTACATCAGTTCAGGCTGAATAAAATCGGGGAGTGAAAAAAATGAAAATTTTAGTATTAAATAGTGGGAGTTCTTCTGTAAAATATCAACTAATAGACATGGATAATGAGTCAGTCCTGGCTAAAGGGGTAGTTGAAAGAATTGGTATTACTGATTCTGTTCTTGAACATGAACCTGCAGACAGAGAAGAAATTGTTATTAAAGAAGATATACCAGATCATGCTGCTGCAATTAAAATGGTAATTGAGGCCCTGTTAAATGAAGAACATGGAGTTTTAAATGATATTGATGAAATTAATGCTGTAGGCCACCGGGTAGTACACGGAGGGGAAAAGTTTGCTTCGTCAATTTTAATTGATAAAGAGGTTATTAAAGAAATAGAGGATGTTTCTGATCTAGCACCTTTACATAACCCACATAATTTGACCGGTATAAGGGTTTGTAATGATCTGTTAGAAGATAAACCACAGGTAGCTGTGTTTGATACTGCTTTTCATCAGACAATGCCCAATAGGGCGTTTATGTATGCCCTGCCATACGAATATTATGAGAGATATGGTATCAGGAGATATGGATTTCACGGAACATCACATAAATATGTGGCCCAAAGGACTTCTGCCTTAATGGACAGACCACTTGAGGATTTAAAGATAATTACCTGTCATTTAGGCAATGGAGCCAGTATTACTGCTATAGATGGTGGTAAATCTATTGATACCAGTATGGGTTTAACTCCCTTAGAAGGACTTATGATGGGAACCCGTTGTGGTGATATTGATCCAGCAATTATACCCTTTGTTATGGAAAAAGAGGGTTTAACGATGGCAGAAATGGATAGTATAATGAATAAGAAGAGTGGACTTTTAGGTGTATCTGGTATTAGTAGTGATTCAAGAGATGTTGAAGCAGCAGCAGGAGAGGATAATAAAAGGGCAGAAATTGCCCTTGAGATGTTTGACTATAGGGTTGCCAAATATGTAGGGGCATATGTTGCAGCTATGGGAGGTGTAGATGCTATTGTATTTACAGCTGGTATAGGTGAAAATCAAAAAAGAACCAGAGAAGATGTAATTAATAATCTTAAATTCCTCAATATAAAATTAAATAAAGAAGCAAATAATTCGAGAGGAAAAGAGATATTAATCTCAACTGAAGACTCCAGTGTCAAGGTGTTTGTAATACCTACTAATGAAGAGCTGATGATTGCCCGGGATACTCAGGAAATAGTGTCTGCTTTATAAACATGGATAGCTGTAGGCCAATTTGTTCTTGACAAGTATATATAAGTTTCTTATAATTAAATATGGTCGCAAATTAAAGGTGGAATTAATAATGTTAATTGATTTAAGCAGTCTAAAGGAAGTGGGGAGTCGTAAAAGTATTGATAGAAAGATAGAACTCCCTGATCTTTCATATAGAGAACAGGAGATAGGCATACCTTTTCCCTTAGATCTTAAATTAGATATGTATAATACTGAAGATTCTTATACCCTGACAGGGAGCCTGGCAGGAAATCTTGTCTTAACATGTTCACGTTGTCTGGAGAGATTTGAATATAAGATAGATATTAAGATTAATGAAGAACTAATGAAAGATGAGATAAATAATATTAGTGAATTTGATATAAGTAGTATCTTAATAGAGCACATATTATTAATCATCCCCATTAAACCTATTTGTTCTCAGGACTGTAAAGGCCTCTGTGTCCAATGTGGTCAAAATCTTAATGAGGGAGAATGTGATTGTGAAAAGGATATTATAGACCCTAGAATGGCGAAACTTAAAAAGCTTTTTGATGATAAAGATAATGAGGAGGTGTAAAAAATGGCTGTACCAAAGAGAAGAACTTCGAAATCTCGCAAACGCAAAAGACGTACTCACTGGAAATTAAATGCTCCTAATCTTGTGGAATGCCCACAATGTCATGAATTAAAATTATCTCATAGGGTATGTCCAGAATGCGGCTATTACAAAGGGAAAGAGGTAGTAGCAAAATAATTGTGATGAATTTATAAAAGGTGACCGTTTAGTGGTCACCTTTTTTCATAGTAATCATAATATAGTAAATAATTTTTTTCTTGAAATAGTACCTTGTATAGCTTATAATATAAGAGACAGTGTTAGTACCAGGTCATAATAGGTGGTCATAAATGAAGATATCCAAAAGAGAAAGACAGAAATTATTAAAAAAGACATTAAGTGCTAATCCTTTATTAACTGATCGTGAATTGTCTGAGAAATTTGGAGTAAGTATTCAGACGGTCAGATTAGATAGATTGGAGCTTGGTATACCTGAAGTAAGGGAGAGGACAAAGTCAGCTGCTTCAGCTTATGCCCGACTGAAATCTGTTAATGAAGGCGAAGTTATTGGTGAATTAATTTCACTTGAACTGGATAAGTCTGCTGAATCACATCTTATTACCACCAAGGAGATGGCTTTACAGAGGAGTGAAATTGTACGTGGGCATTATCTGTTTGCTCAGGCCAATTCACTGGCTGTTGCAGTTATTAATGCTAAAGCGGTATTGACTGGTAGTGTTAAACTCAGGTTTCATAATGTTGTAGAGATCGGTAATAACATTAAAGCCAGGGCAGTTGTGAAAAAGAAAATTAATAATAAATACTTTATTGAAGTAAACATTTATAATGCTGATGAAATTGTTTTTTCTGGAGAATTTATTATGTTTGCACAAATGGAGGGATAGACTATGAGAATAGTAATTGATGCTATGGGTGGTGACCATGCCCCCAAAAAATAGTTGAGGGTGCTGTTTTAGCCTCTCGTAAATATTCTGATATTGAATTAATATTAACCGGAAGGAAGGAAATATTAAATAAAATATTAGAAAATAATCATTCTCCAAAAAATATTACAGTCATTAATACATCTGAAAAGATTGATATGAATGAATCACCGACCAGAGCAATTAAGAAAAAGAAAGATTCGTCAATCGTAAAGGGTTTAGATCTTTTACATAAAAAAGAAGCAGATGCCTTTGTTTCTGCTGGTAATACAGGGGCTGTTATGGCTGGCAGTCTTTTTAAACTAGGGAGGATTAAGGGGATAAAAAGACCATCAATTCTTGTTAGTTTCCCTTCAAAAAAGGGTGAAACAATCCTGATGGACAATGGTGCTAATGTTGACTGTAAACCCATCAATCTATATCAATTTGCTATTATGGGACAGATATATGCTAAGTATGTTCTGGGGATTGATAATCCGAAAACAGGTTTATTAAGTATTGGTGAGGAAAAGGCAAAAGGAAATCAGCTGGTAAAAGAAAGCTATGATTTAATTATTAATGCCCAGGAAATTTCTGATTTTGTCGGTAATGTTGAAGGTAGAGATATATATAATGGTAGTTGTGACCTGGTAATTTGTGATGGTTTTGTTGGTAATGTTGTCTTAAAGACTACTGAAGGAGTGGCTTCTTTAATGTTTAGTCTACTTAAAGATGCCTTCACTACAAACTTAAGGGCAAAACTAGGGGCTTTATTGCTTAAACCTTATCTTGCAAAGCTAATAAATAAAACTGATTATAGACAATATGGTGGTGCTCCATTATTGGGGGTTAATGGGGTAGTAATTATCAGTCATGGTAGTTCTGACGAGATTGCTATTATGAATGCAGTTAAAGTAGCCAGGGAAACAGTCATTCAAAATATTGTAAGTAAAATTGAAAATAAAGTTAATGGGGATGGTGAAAAATAAATGGCACGCAAGGCGACTATAACAGGGTTAGGAAATTATATCCCCCCTAAGGTTTTAACTAATAAAGATCTTGAGAAAATGGTAGATACTTCAGATGAATGGATAACTACGAGAACAGGAATAAAAGAAAGACACATTGTTGAAGATGATGTTTCAACCTCTGATATGGTTTATGTAGCTGCTCAAAAAGCCCTTAAAAATTCGGGGATGACAGCTGATAAACTTGATTTGATTATTGTAGCTACTGTAACACCTGATATGCCTTTTCCCGCAACAGCATGTTTAATTCAGGAGAGACTTGGTGCAGAAAAGGCTGCAGCTTTTGATCTGGAAGCAGGTTGTTCTGGATTTGTATATGCCTTAAGTGTGGCTACTCAATTTATAGAAACAGGTGTTTATGAAAATGCTTTAGTTGTTGGGGCAGATATACTTACTAAGATAACAGACTGGGAAGACAGAAGTACTTGTGTATTGTTTGGTGATGGTGCTGGAGCAGCTATCCTGCAGGCGACAGACAAAGGAGGAATGCTGGCCTTTGACCTGGGTTCTGATGGTAGTGGTGGTAAGAGCCTATACATGCCAGGTGGTGGTTCCTTAAATCCTTCTTCAGAACTAACAGTTAAAGAAAGGCAGCACTATATCAAAATGGAAGGTAATCAGGTATTTAAATTTGCTGTAAAAATAATGGAACAATCCTCAGTAGATGTTCTCAATAAAGCCGGGTTAAAACCCGAAGATGTTAATCTGTTTATACCCCATCAGGCCAATACCAGGATTATTGATGCAGCAGCTAAAAGGTTAAGACTTACTGATGATAAGGTCTTTGTAAACCTTTCCAAGTATGGTAATACCTCATCTGCTTCAATACCACTTGGTCTGGTTGAAGCAAAAGAAAAGGGACTTATCAATGAAGGAGATATCATTGTTTTGGTAGCCTTTGGTGCTGGATTAACCTGGGCTTCTACAGTAATTGAATGGAATGAGGGAGGGCTTTAAATTGAACTTTAGAAATAGACTGACTGAGATATTAGAAATAGACCTGCCCATTATCCAGGGGGGGATGGCCTGGGTAGCTACTGGAGAACTAGCCGCTGCTGTGAGTCAGGCCGGGGGGTTAGGTGTTATAGGAGCTGGTAATGCCCCTGCTGATGTAATCAGAAAAGAGATCAACAAGGTAAAAGAGAAAACCAGCAAACCATATGCTGTAAATATCATGCTCCTTTCACCTTTTGTTGACGATATTGTTGATCTGCTTATTGAAGAAAAGGTACCAGTTGTTACTACAGGTGCAGGGAATCCAGGCAAATATATTGAACGTTTTAAAAAAATTGGTACTAGAGTTATTCCAGTTGTTCCCTCAGTTGCCCTGGCCAGACGAATGGAAAAAATCGGTGCTGACTGTCTTATAGCAGAAGGTACAGAGGCTGGCGGGCATATAGGTGAACTAACAACAATTTCTTTGATTCCCCAAATAGTAGATGCAGTGAATATACCTGTTATTGCTGCAGGTGGTATTGCAGATGGTAGGGGAATGGCAGCAGCTATGGCACTGGGTGCAGAGGGTGTACAATTAGGTACCAGATTTGTCTGTTCTAAAGAGTGCACAGCACATGAAAACTTTAAAAAAGCTATTATAGATGCCAGGGATAGAGATGCAGTTGTTACTGGGCGGGTAACTGGTCACCCAGTGAGGAATTTAAAGAACGACCTTACCCGTGAAATACAAAAATTAGAACGCAAAGGCGCGAGTAAGGATGAAATAGAAGAACTGGGAACAGGTAGATTACGTCTTGCTGTTAAAGAAGGTGATATTAATCAAGGAAGTGTTATGGCTGGACAGATTGCTGGATTAATTAATGATATTCAACCAGTAGAACTTATTATTAATAATATTATAGAGGAAACTGATGGAATATTAACAGACCTGGGAGGTAAAAATAATGGGGCGTAAGACAGCCTTTCTTTTCTCTGGACAAGGTTCACAATATGTTGGTATGGGGCTTGAGCTTATAAATTACTACCCTGCTGGTTTGCAGATTTTGGAACAGGCCGAAGAATATCTCGCTCTTCCACTAAAAAAAATTTGCTTGGAGGGACCAGCAGAGCAGTTAAACATTACTAAAAACACTCAACCGGCTATTTTTACAATTAGTTATATTATCTATAATTTTCTTATGGAAAATGCTCTAAAGCCTTCTGCTGTAGCAGGACATAGTTTAGGTGAATATAGTGCTTTAGCGGCTGCCAAATCTTTTTCTTTTGAAGATGGTTTAAAACTGGTTAGGCAGCGTGGAATTTTAATGGATGAAGCGATGCCTGTAGGTTCAGGAACTATGGCTGCTGTTATTGGACTAAATAGTAATTTGGTTACAGAGATATGTACTAATATTGAAGGGGTCTGTGAAGTTGCTAATTACAATTCCCCACAACAGACTGTTATCTCTGGCGAAGAAAAAGCCATTAATGAGGCTGTAGAAAGTTTAAAAAAATTAGGCGCTAAAAAAGTTGTTAAACTTGATGTTAGTGGACCATTTCATTCATCATTAATGAAACCGGCCAGAGATGAATTTGCCAAGATTGTTAATGACATAAAATTTAATGAACCAGTCTATCCACTGATTGCCAATGTGACTGCTGATTATATAAAAGATGCTAAAGAAATAAAGGAACTGCTCCTGGAACAGATAACAGGTAGTGTTTACTGGGTAGATAGTATAAAGAGATTTATAGATGATGGTTATAATACTTTTATAGAGGTAGGACCAGGTAGGGTATTAAAGGGTTTAATGCGTAGTATAGACCGTTCAGTTGATGCCTTTAATGTTGAGAGTTTTAAGGATTATGAGAAATTAATTAAAAAATTATAAAAAAGAAAGGGTGATTCATTAATGAGAATAGATGGTAAGGTTGCTCTTATTACTGGAAGTTCACGCGGTATTGGTGCTGCAACAGCAGTCAAACTGGCCAGTGAAGGTGCTGATATTATTATTAACTACCCTTTTGAAGCAGAAAAAGAACATGCTGATAAGGTAGTAGATAAAGTTAATTCACTCGGTCGTAAAGCAATATCTATTATGGCAGATGTCTCCAATATTGAACAGGTAAAGACTATGATCAAAACTGCTATCAAAGAATTTAGTAAAATAGATATATTAGTAAATAATGCGGGCATTACCCGGGATAATCTTATAATGAGAATGAAAGAAAAAGACTGGGATGCTGTCATGAATGTTAATCTTAAAGGTGTTTTTAATTGCACAAAGTCTGTTATCCGTCCTATGATGAAACAAAAATCAGGAAAGATAATTAATCTTGCTTCTGTAGTAGGTATTATGGGAAATCCTGGTCAGGCAAATTATTCTGCTTCCAAGGCCGGAGTTATTGGTTTTACTAAGACTATTGCTAAAGAAGTTGCCGCCCGGGGAATTACCTCAAATGCTGTGGCACCTGGTTTTATTAAATCACATATGACAGAAAATCTTTCTAAAGAAGTGCAAGATAATATGCTGGCTGCTATTCCACTTAAAAAATTTGGTAGTCAGGAAGATGTGGCTAATATAATCTGTTTTCTGGCATCATCAGCAGCAGATTATATTAACGGTCAGGTTATTAATGTTGATGGTGGTATGGTAATGTAAATAGAAAGGAGGTGAAATAATGGATATTTTACAGAAAGTAATTGATATTGTTGTAGAGGAACTGGCTGTTGATTCTGAAGAGGTTACTCCTGAAGCATCTTTTATCGATGATCTTGGGGCTGACTCCCTTGATGTTGTAGAATTAGTAATGGCATTTGAAGAAGAATTTGATATTGAAATTCCTGATGAAGAGGCTGAAAACATTCAAACAGTTCAGGATGCTGTTGATTATATTGAGGAAAATTTATAGGCCTAATAATATGGTGCTGGTCCCCACTGAGTTTCAAAGGGGGCCTAAATCCACTTTTTTAAATCATTCTACCCATAAGGGAGGTTAAGGATAATGAGCAAACGTGTTGTTATAACAGGTTTAGGTGTTGTTACATCCCTTGGTATGACAGTTGATGAATTCTGGAATAATATTATTAATGGAAAGTCTGGTATTTCCTGGATTAGTAAATTTGATACTGAAGAATTTCCAAGTAAAGTTGCTGCTGAGATTAAGGATTTTAAAATAGATAAATATATTAACCCTAAAGAAGCCCGAAGAATAGGTATGTTTTCTCAATATGCTATTTATGCTGCCTATGAGGCTTTAGCGGATTCAGGTATAGAAATTAATGATGAAATTGCTGATCAGATAGGTGTCCTAATGGGTTCTGGAATTGGTGGTATTGAAGTCTTTGAAGAGCAAATTGAAAGAATGGTAAAAAAAGGTCCAAGGCGTGTAAGCCCATTTTTCATTCCAATGATGATATCTAATATGGCTGCTGGTCATGTTTCTATTTATACCGGAGCTAAGGGCCCCAATAGTAATGCTGTAACGGCCTGTGCTTCAGGGACCTCTGCTATTGGTGAAGCAATGGAGATAATAAAACGTGGTGATGCTAGTGTTATGATAGCAGGTGGTACAGAAGCAGCTATTACTAAATCTGCTTTAGCAGGTTTTGGTAATATGAAAGCACTAACAACGATGAATGATGAACCAGCTAAGGCAAGTAGACCATTTGATGCTAAAAGGGATGGGTTTATTATTGGTGAAGGTAGTGGTATTGTCATTCTGGAAGAACTTGAACATGCCCGGAAGAGAGGGGCTCAGATATATTGTGAACTCTTAGCTTATGGTGCTTCAGGTGATGCCTATCATATCACTCAACCTGCACCTGAAGGAGAGGGTGCGGCAAGGGCGATGAAAATGGCTCTTAGAAAGTCAGGTCTTAATAAAAATAAGCTAAATTATATTAATGCCCATGGTACCTCTACACCACTAAATGATAAAAATGAAACAATTGCTATCCGGAAGGTCTTCGGGGAAGACGCGGACAAATTAATGATTAGTTCCACAAAATCAATGACCGGTCATTTATTAGGGGCAGCTGGTGGTGTAGAATCAGTTATCTCTGCACTGGCGTTAAAAAATAAAATAGTTCCTCCAACAATTAATTATGAATATCCAGACCCTGATTGTGACCTTGATTATGTACCTAATGAGGCCAGGGAAGTAAAGGAATTGAAGACAATAATGTCTAATTCTTTTGGCTTTGGCGGACAAAATGCCTGTCTTGTTTTTGGTGCCATATAAGATCTTAAAAAGGAGATAATTCAATGGTATCATTATATAATGAAGATATTATTTCTGATTTAGAAAAAAAGATTAAAATGAGTTTTAATGATAAATTATTATTACAGAGGGCTATTACCCATAAATCATTTAGTAATGAAAATAGTCATCTCGATTTAAGGGATAATGAAAGACTTGAGTTTTTGGGTGATTCAGTCCTCAGTATTGTAATAAGTACTTTTATTTTTGATAATTTTCCCGATTATCCAGAAGGAGAACTGGCCAAGATGAGGTCTGTTATTGTCAGTGAGCCTATTCTTGCCATGCAGGCAAGGAAAATTCAGCTGGGAAAATATCTATTGTTAGGTAATGGCGAAGAATTATCAGGTGGTCGTGAAAGGGATTCTATTCTTGCAGATACTATGGAGGCTTTAATAGGGGCTATTTATCTTGATTTAGGTATAGATATGGCCAGGAAATTTATTATTAGTAATTTTAATAAGATTATTATTGATGTTGAAAAAGGAAAGTATATACAGGACTATAAAACTATCTTACAGGAATTACTCCAGAAAGATGGTTTTGGTAGACCTATTTATCAGGTAGTTGATGAAAAAGGTCCTGATCACAACAAATCTTTTGTTATAGATGTACTTTATCAGGATAAAAAAATAGGCTCTGGTAAGGGTTCAAGTAAAAAAGAAGCAGAACAAAATGCTGCAATGGCTGCCTTGAAAAATATGAATATTATCTAATCTTACGGGATATTTTTTTAATATATCTCATAAAGATATATTAAAATATCCTGGAGGTAGATAGTATGAATAGGTTTTTTAGAAAGCTGGAGAGATTTTTTGTTAATCTCTTGCTAATTACTTTAATAGTTATAATTAGTTTTCAGATTATTATGCGGGATGAATCAACTTATCAGCATATTAAAAAGCTGGAGTACACAGTAAAAGGGCTTTTGAATACAGGAAATACTGTTGAGGTTACATCTATTAAGGAAATGGAAAGGAAGGCTTACCTTACCATAGACCTGTTGCATGATTACTCACTACCACAGGTTTATTTAGTTCAGAATGGGCTGCGGGTGGCTGACTTCTCTGATGGAATTGTCAGAATAGAAGTAAACAGTGGTGATCTTATCAGTATTGATGCTACTCTATTAAAAAAAACCTTATGGTTTGAAATTACTTCTTTATCAGCTTCGATAAGTAATCTGAAACCTGGTCAACAGTTTAGAGTATCTGGTGATATTAAGAGCTTGGGTGTTATTGAGTTTTATAATAAGATTTAATTATATTCTTTCTTGATAATAAAAATAATATATGGTAAAATAATTTAAATTAGTAGAACACCTGCCAGTACAGGTGTTAATTTTTTAAGTAATATTATTTCTAAAATATATTTATTTGATTATGAGGTGTTAACATGAGGGGTATTAGAGGGGCTATATCTGTTGAAAAAAATACAAGAACTGCAATTCTTGAAAATACCAGTTTACTCCTAAAAGAAATGATTGCCAACAATAAATTATCAGAAAATGATATAATCAGTATCTTTTTTACTGCTACTGATGACCTTGATGAAGTTTACCCAGCAGTTGCAGCCCGCCAACTGGGGTTTGCTGATATTCCATTACTATGTTATCAGGAAATGAAGGTTAAGGATTCACTAGAAAAGTGCATTAGGGTTTTAATGTTTGTTGATTTTGACTGTGCTTTACAGGAAGTAAAACATGTTTATCTAAAAAAGGCTAAAATATTGCGGCCTGATTTATTAAATCAAGAGAATAGATTAGATAAGGAGAGATGAGAAAATGATAATTGTTATGAAAGATAAGGCTAAGGAAAAAGAGATTAAACAGGTTGTCGACAGGGTAGAAGAATTAGGTTATACCCCACATCCATCACGCGGGGCTAAAAAAATGCTGATTGGCATTATTGGTGATTTAAACCGGGAAGAATTAATTGATTCACTTGGTGCCTATCCAGGTATTGATAAACTTGTTCCGATTATGGAACCCTATAAATTGGTAGGCAGGTCTTTTAAAGACAATACTAGTATTATTGACCTTGGTGATGGGGTTACAATAGGTGGTAAAGAGATATTGGTTATGGCTGGTCCCTGTGCTGTTGAAAGTGAAGAGCAGATCATAAAAACTGCTGCAGCAGTAAAAAAATCTGGCGCTAAGGTCTTAAGGGGTGGTGCTTTTAAACCCCGTACTTCTCCCTATAGTTTTCAGGGTATGCAGGAAGAAGGGCTGAAACTGCTCAAAACAGCTTCAGATGAGACAGGCTTAAAAGTGATAACTGAGGTAGTTGACCCTAGAGATGTTGAATTGGTTGGTAATTATACAGATATTTTCCAGATAGGTGCACGAAATATGCAAAATTTTTACCTATTAAAAGAAGTAGGTAAATCAAACAAAGCTGTTTTATTAAAAAGGGGTATGAGTGCTACCTATAAAGAGTTTTTGATGGCTGCTGAATATATTATGTCTGAGGGCAATTATAATGTGATACTTTGTGAACGTGGTATTCGTACTTTTGAGACATATACAAGAAATACACTTGATCTGGTAGGTATTCCAGTACTTAAGAAACTCAGCCATCTCCCTGTTGTTATAGACCCTAGTCATGGTACAGGACAGTGGGAACTTGTAACACCTGCTGCCAGAGGGGCGGTTGCTATGGGGGCAGATGGTCTTATTGTAGAGGTACATCCGGAACCTACTAAAGCCCTCAGTGATGGGCAGCAGTCTCTGAAATTTAGTAAATTTACTGCTATGATCGATGATTTAAGTCAGATTGCAAATGCAGTTGGTCGTGAGATATAATTATGAAGATAGGGATAATTGGACTAGGTTTAATGGGTGGGTCACTGGCCCTGGCCTTAAAGAAATATAAGCAGGATATAACTATCTATGGCTATGACACTAATCAAAAACACCTTATTTATGCCAAGGAAAAGAAACTTATTGACCATACTTTGCTAGAAGATAATCTACAAAATGTTTCCATTATTTTTGTCGCAACACCTGTCTGTTCAATTGTCAAGGTAATTGCTGATTTATATAATATAATTGATTTAGATAATACTATTGTTACTGATATGGGAAGCAGCAAAAAATTCATCTGTCAGGAGATAAAACAGAGATTTCCCCTGCTGCGTTTTGTTGGGGGACATCCTATGACTGGTAGGGAAGTAAGTGGCCCAGAAGCAGCCCTGGCTGATCTTTTTCGAGATAAAACCTATATATTAATTAATAATAATAACCCAGGGGATCTTGCTCAGATAGCTGAGATAATCAAAGGAATTAGGAGTAAAGTTATAACCCTTAATCCTGAAAAACATGATAACCTTATCTCCTTTACAAGTCATCTACCACAATTTCTGGCTACTGCAGTAGTAAATCTTTTAAATGATGTAGTTGGGGAAAACCCGGAAGTAATCGATTTAATTGGACAGGGCTTTCTTGATTTTACCAGGATTGCAGGTAGTGATCCCCAGATGTGGACAGATATACTTATTAGCAATAAAAAGGCTGTCTTAAGAAGTATAGCCAGGCTTAAGGGTAAAATAGCTGAATTTGAAGAAGCTATTAAAATAGAAGATGAAGAATATATCTATGAGTTGATTAAAAAAGGCAGAGAACAGAGGAAGAAAATAGAGGTTTAATGACTTTAATGATTAGGAGAGAATTCAATTGAATCTCAAGACAAGAAAATGTCATAAATTAAAAGGCGATTTAACCATACCCGGTGACAAATCCATCTCACATCGGGCAATAATCTTTGCTTCACTGGCTAAAGGATATTCAAACCTTATTGGTTTGTTGGAAAGTGAGGATTGTCTTAAAACTTTAAATGCCTTTAGATTGATGGGTGTACCAATTGAGAGAAACTCTAAAGCCAATTATACTATCAAAGGTGTAGGTCTCAAAGGGCTCAAAGAAGCAGACAGGGTTATTGATTGTGGTAATTCAGGGACCAGTATGAGATTATTGACCGGTTTATTGGCTGCACAGGATTTTTATACAGTTCTAAGTGGTGATACTTCATTGCGAAAGAGACCAATGGATAGAATTATAAAACCCTTAAGAGAAATGAAAGCAAAAATATGGGCAAGAAGAGACAATTATGCCCCCCTTAGTATAAAAGGTAGTCAGCTAAGTGCTATAAACTATACTCTACCTGTAGCAAGTGCTCAGGTTAAATCGTCCTTATTATTGGCAGGACTATATACAGATGGAAAAACAATATTACGTGAGCCAGGTCTTTCCCGGGATCATACTGAAAGGATGTTACAAGGGTTTGGGGTTAATTTAAAGAAATCAGGTCTGAGCATAGAATTAGACCTGCAAAAAGATAGATTAGAGGGACAGGAGATAGTCATACCTGCTGATATTTCATCAGCTGCCTTTTTTATTACTGCTGCTTTAATAATAGATGATAGTGAACTATTATTAAGAAATATTGGCATTAATCCCAGTAGAAGTGGTTTCCTAAAGGTAGTTAAAGATATGGGGGGGGACTGTCAGCTTATCAATAAGCGAGTGGTTAGTGGTGAACCAGTGGCTGATATAATTGTTAAAAGTAGTAAGTTAACAGGAGTAAATATCAGTGGTGATCTTATTCCGACTTTAATTGATGAATTACCTATTATTGCTATTCTGGCAAGTAGGGCTGAGGGTAGAACTGTTATCAAAGATGCTGCTGAATTACGGGTTAAAGAAAGTGATAGAATTACTAATATGATCAGTATATTATCTAATATGGGAGTAAATGTTCAGGAACTTACAGACGGTATGATTATTAACGGTCCAGTTGAATTAAAAGGTGGGTTTGAAGTGGATAGTTCAGGTGACCATCGGATAGCAATGACAGTTGCTATTGCCGGTTTGCTTATTGATGAGCCAATCTTAATTAACAATAGTGATTCTATCAAAACCTCTTTTCCAGAGTTTATTGATTTATTGAACAAGTGTTCTGTTACATAGTTTACAGTTTTTAATAATTAATAGAATATATTTACAAAGAGTTGTTTAAATACCGATAATTTTATCGGTATTAATTTTATTTTTAAATAAATATTCCTTTTATTAAATCAAAAGAAGGATTTTGAAAAAGAATATAGAATAGAATAAGCGAAAGAGGTGATAGATTTGGTGGGGACAATAGCTATTGATGGTCCGGCTGGTGCTGGTAAAAGCACTATTGCCAGGATACTGGCTAAAAAACTGGGGTATAAATATATAGATAGCGGTGCAATATATAGGGCTATTACCCTTCTGGCTATTGAGCAGGGTATTGAAGCAGAAGATGAAATTGGCTTAAGTAGAATAGCAAATAATATTAATATAGAATTTTTACCCCCTGATCAAAATGGAATAAATCGGGTAATACTTAATAAGGTGGATGTAACAGACAAATTAAGAGGGGGTATTATTGATAAGAATGTCTCCAGGATCGCCCGTGTGAAGGGTGTCAGGGATGCCCTTTTGATTATACAGCGGAGGCTTGCTGAGGATAATAATATTGTTATGGATGGAAGGGATATTGGTTCCAGGGTTTTACCAGATGCTGAGTTAAAATTATATATAACAGCATCTATTGAAGAAAGGGCACAGCGACGTTTTACTGAATTAAAAGAAAAAGACGTCGATGTAGACTATGAGGATATAAAATCAGAGATATATAAAAGGGATAAGCTGGATAAAGAACGCAAGATATCCCCTTTAGTTAAGGCAGAAGATGCCTTTTTGCTGGATACTACTGATATGTCTATCAATGAGGTTCTTGCAAAAATTATTGAAATTAAAAAAAAGGTGGAGAGGGATGAGGATGTTTCTTTATAGTGTTGGATATACTGCTTTTAAACTATATTTTAAGCTGGCCTATAAATTCAAAATAAATGGTCAAAATAATATACCTGAAAACGGTCCTTTTGTGGTAATGGCTAATCATATTACCCTATTTGATCCACCTATTGTAGCCTGCAGCCTGGAACGCAGAAAAACTGTGCATTTTATGGCTAAGCAGGAGCTTTTTAAGAATCCCTTATTTGGGTATATCTTAAAAAAGGTTGGTGCCTTTCCAGTAAAAAGGGGAAGGGCAGACAAAGGGGCAATAAGAAAGGCCTTCAATATTCTTGAAAATAGAGGTGTTCTAGGTATTTTTCCTGAAGGTAGTAGGCAAAAACCGGGTAAACTTGGTAGAGCTAAATCAGGCTCTGTTATGATTCCTATCAAAATGAAAGTGCCTATCCTGCCGATGAGTATTAAAATTGAGAAGCGCGAAATAGCTGTTTCTATTGGTAAATTATTTGAACTAGATAAATACTATAATAGAAAAGTACCACGTAATGAATTAAAAGAGGCTGGTGATATTATAATGGAAAAAATAAATCAGCAGTTATTACTTTCGTAGTTTTTTTTTATTTTTTTCATTATTAAAGCAGGATTCTAAGAATTAATGAAGAAATCATATAATTGGTATGAATTATATTTAATTAATAATGGGTATACTATTTTAAGTATCATTGAGTTGCTGTTGGAAGGTTTGTTCTTGTTGGATTGGAAGGAGGTGAAGGGTCTGGAGGTTTATACTGCCGAGGAAGCAGGATTTTGTTTTGGGGTTAAACGGGCAATCGAAATGGCAAAAGATGCCGCTGATGATGAAAGAAAACTTTCTGTCTATACCCTTGGACCCATTATTCACAATCCACAGGTTGTTGAAAAATTAAAGGGATTAGGAATTGAACCAATTAATTCCATAGATGATATAGATGAAGGAATCATTATTATCAGGTCACATGGTGTAGCACCTGAGATTATTACTAAAGCAAAAGAGAAAGGTTTACATATACTTGATGCAACATGTCCTTTTGTAAAAAAGGCTCAGCGGTATGCACAGCTACTCATTGAAGAAGATTATCAGACTATTATTTACGGAGATCATCAACACCCTGAAGTAGTTGGTATCTATGGTGCTACAGATAAAAGGGCTGTTATTTTAGACAATGTTGCTGACCTGGCTAGGATACCTTTGAAAAGCAGGGTTGGTCTAGTAGCACAGACAACAAAGTCTCCTGATTCTTTTAAAGAGTTAGTTTCATCAATTATTATTAGGGTAAAAGAATTAAAGGTTTACAATACAATTTGTAATACAACAGAAACTAGGCAGCTAGCTGCTGCTAAATTAGCCCGTAAGGTTGATTTAATGTTTGTAATAGGGGGGCATAACAGTGCTAATACAAATAGATTAGCTGAAATTTGTAAGAACACTGGAACCCCTACTTTCCACATAGAAACTGTTGAAGAAATTAACCAACAGTTAATAGATGGTGAGAAAAAAATAGGTATTACTGCAGGGGCATCGACCCCAGATTGGTTAATCAAGGAGGTTATTGAGGCTATGAGTGAAGAAGAAAAGAAAGATGTACAGCTTGACGAGACTATTGAACAAGAAGATAATAAGACAGCAGCTGTCTTAGAGGAAGAAACAAGTGAAAGTGTTGATGTTGAGGTGACTGAGGAAACAGGGGATAACGTTGAGGATAAAGATCAGCAAGAAATTGATTATAGTGTTAATGATATTGCTGATTTAAAGAAAGGGCAGACTGTCAAAGGAACAGTAACACAAATTAAAGATGATGGTGTCTATGTAGACGTCAATTATAAATCTGATGGATTTATTCCATTAAGGGAATTAAGTCATAAACCTGTATCTGACCCTAATGAAGTTGTAGAATTAAATGAAGAAATTAATGTAATTATACTTACCCTTGAAGATGATGAAGGTAATATGATTCTTTCCAAAAAACGTGCTGACTATGAAAAAGCCTGGGAAAATATTATGGAAGTATATGAAAATGATGAAGTAATAGAGGCTAAGGTTAGCAAGGTAGTTAAAGGTGGTTTAGTAGTCGATGTTGGTTTAAGGGGTTTTATACCGGCTTCTCATGTAGCAATAGGGTATGTAGAGGATTTAAATAAATATGTAGACCAGACCCTGAGATTAAAGGTTATTGAAGTTGAAAGAAACAATAATAATGTAGTTCTTTCAGCCAAAAAAGTACTTGAAGAAGAAAGGGCAGAAATGAAAGAAAAGACCCTTGATTCTCTAGAAGAAGGTCAAGAGATTGAGGGTACGATCACTAAATTGGTAGATTTTGGTGCTTTCGTTGATTTAGGTGGTGTAGAGGGATTACTTCATATATCTGAGATGTCCTGGGGTAGAATAGAACACCCTTCTCAAATATTTGAAGAAGGCCAGAAGATAAAGGTGAAAGTACTTGGTGTAAATAAAGAAGAGGAAAGAATTTCCCTTGGCTATAAGCAATTATTACCTGATCCCTGGGAAGAATTTGTCCGCAAACATTATGAAGGTGAAGTTGTGAAAGGTACCATTACAAAAATAGTAGATTTTGGTGCTTTTGTAGAGATAGAAGATGGTGTGGAAGGCCTAATTCATATATCCCAACTCTCACACCGCCATGTCAAAACCCCTGATGAGGTTGTATCTGTAGGGGAAGAAATACAGGTTAAAATAATTAATATTAGTGAAGGACAGAAAAGAGTTGGTTTAAGTATTAAGGAATTAGAAGAGAAGCCCCAGTCCCAAAAGGAAGTAAAACCACAAGCATCTGCTAAAAAAGGAACAACTGAAGAAGAGGGTAGTGGTGTAACACTCGGAGATATATTTGGCAGTATGTTTGATGATGATAATGAATAAATAAAAATATAAAATAATTTTAAACCCCATCACAGCTGTGATGGGGTTTTTGCTGTTTAACAGTATTCTTCATGAATATAGAAATAGTAATAAGGGAAGGCTAAGGGTAAAGACTTTTATGGAGGTGTATGGATATGACAATAGGTGTTATTATATTAGTTATTACAGGATTGTTAATTTACTTTGGGGCAGCCCATCGAGTCCTGGACCGTTTGCATTTAACTGATTCTATGGCACTGTTTTTTATTGCCTTAATTATTATTGGTAGTTATTTTGAACTTACTATCAGGCGTTCACCCTTACTTACTATTAATATAGGTGGTGGTCTTATCCCCATTGCTCTGGCTTTTTATGTCCTGTATAGGGCAGATTCCAGTAAGGAATTAATCAAAGCTATAGTAGCAGTTGTTCTAACTGCCGGAGCTATTTATGGTATAAGTTATTTTTTCAGGGATTTTGGACATGGTAGAGATATTATAGACCCCTTATATCTCTATGCAGTTAGTGGGGGTATAATAGCCTATATTTTAGGTAGATCAAGAAGGGCTTCATTTATAGCAGGTACCCTGGGGTTTTTATTGTTTAATCTGTTTACATATTACAGGGTCTTTACAGGTAGGATTGTTTCTCAGGTGCGTATAGGTGGTGCTGGTGCCTTTGATAGTATCATTATTTCTGGAATTCTAGCGGTTTTACTGGCAGAAATAATAGGGGAATCAAGGGAACGATTACAGGGCGGACCTGCCGGAGAAAAAAACAGGGGGGATAGCAATGAAAAATAATAAAGTATATACAGGATATATTTTCTGCCTGCTTTTATTCTTTCTTCTTTTTCCTACAGTAGTGCTCGGAGATGATTTTATTGGACATAGGGAAGAAGATACAGTAATGGTTTATGATGAACAGGGCAATTATGTTTTTGCAACTGCTATGGGTGTTAGTAGTGGAGATCGATATATTAATGAGGATAATATAGAATTTGAAGTTAAAAGCATTAATGGTAAAAGGGCTATTGCCCAAAACAAAGGAAAAGTTGATCTCTTTCAGGGTCTAAACAGAACAGAACTTACCCCACTGGCAGCCCAGGGAAAAAAGTTAATTGGAATATACTTTACACATAATGATGAGAGTTATCGACCTGGGCCTGAGAGTATTGAGGGCCAAGGAGAAATACATGGTATCGGCTATCAATTAAAAAATGCCCTGGAGAAAATGGGAATACAGGTAATAGTAAAAGATAATCTACACCTGCCCCATGATGGTGCAGCCTATGAGCGGTCCAGGGCATCAGCTACAGATTTAATGAAAAATAGACCTGATGCTATTTTTGATTTACACCGTGATGCAATACCCCAGGCACATGAATACCTGGCCAAGATTAATGGACAGTTAGTAAGCCAGGTAAGGTTAGTAGTGGGGAGACAGAACCCCAACCTTAGTGTTAATGACAATTTTGCTAAACAATTAAAGGCAGTTTGTGATGAAAAATACCCAGGTTTAATTAAGGGTATATTTTATGGTAGTGGCAGTTATAACCAACAATTGTCAACCCATTCCCTATTATTGGAATTTGGCACCCATGTTACAACTGAAGACCAGGCTGCTTCAAGTGCTACAATGATTGCTGATTCTATAAATAATCTTCTTTACGGTGATAATATTAGTAATCAGGAGGGTAGGAATATTGAATCAAAAAATGCCTATAAAACTATAGCCTGGATAGTGACTATTCTATTTGTTGGTATTCTTGCTTTTTTATTTATAAATGAAGGGAGCTGGCAGGGAGTAGTAAACAGGATAAAATCTTTTCTGGGGAGAGAGATAATAGATAGAGGAGAAAAATAATGTTTAAATATGGTGAACTTTTAGTAGTGAGTTTTTTACTGGGCACCCTGGCCCGTGCCTTTATGCTGAGAATTGATTATCGTCAGTTCCCTAGTTTCCCCCATTCCTATGTAATTCATTTGATCCTTGGTGGGATAGCTGCTGCCCTGGGGGCTCTGGTAGTACCAGTACTATTGGAGAAAGAATATATTGCCATTACCTTCTTAACCCTGGCTGCACAGCAGTTTAGAGATGTTAGAAATATGGAGCGGGAGAGTCTAGCCCAGATTGAAGAGAATGAGCTTATTCCCCGTGGTAAGGCCTATATTGAAGGTATTGCTAAATTATTTGAGGCTAGAAATTACCTTGCATTAGTAACTGCTTTAATAACAAGTCTGGTCTACTTTTATTTTAATTGGTATTTAGGGATTTTAGCTGGTTCTTTATCTGCTTATCTCCTTCATTTGTTTATGAAAGGCCCAAGTGTTGCCGATATAGCAAGGGTTGAATTAAAAGAACTTACAATTGAAGGTTATAATATTGGTGTAGATGATATTATAATAATGAACATAGGCGAAAAAGAGGCACTTGAAAAATGGCAGCAAGAAGGCCTGGGGATTAAAATCATACCTAAAGATGAAAATGCCCGTACTACCCTATCAAATTTAGGTCAGAGACAAGCTATCTTACATGACCTGGCTGTTTTAATGGGGGTAAAATTAGATAAGGGCATGCAGCAGTTTACCCCCTTGGCCAGACTTAATCTTAACTATGGTACTTTAAATATAATTTTTCTACCTCAGGAACCGGACTGGGAATTTATTAAACAGGCCATTGAAAAGATACCTGTACTGGAAAGTTCTCAACAAAAACCATTAAAGTCTAAAATAGGACGGAAAGCAGCTGATTGATTTGGAGGGTTGGACATGGAAGTGGGAATAACCGATAAAATAGTAGCTGTTATTACCTTAAAGGATAATGATTATAAAGTTGGTGGTGCCTTACCAATATTTTATACTGATACAAAAGATGAACTGGAAGAGATAAGTGTATTACTGGCACGTATTACCCTTGGTATGGTACATGACCTAGGAAATGGGGTTAAATTGGTTATCAAACACTAATTTCCAGAGGAGTGTTAAATTGTCAATAATTTTTTGTTGTCAGGAAATGAGTTTGTTGTCTTATTTTGCTGTAGAGGCTTATTTACATCAGAGCCGTAAGCCCTCATATGAAGAGATTATGACTGTAATAGAAGAGAAATATACGATAATGAATAAACCTGCTGCTGGAGAATTAATTAGGTTGACCAATAACACCTATCTGTTGGAAGTAAAAAAATACTATGAAATAGTCAGGAAGGCCCTAATTGGTTATAATAAAATATTTACTAATGACTGTAAAATTGTATTTTTGAATTTAAATAAATATGAAAATTATTTGATTAAGACCGGCTATTTTTTAAAGAAACTTAGATTAAATTATTTATCTAAAAAAATAATTACTTATGGTCTCAAATACTCTGCAGCTGAACTATTAAAGCAAAGCTGGAAATTAGAGACCTAATATTAGTAAGTGAGTGATTAAATGATTATTATCTATCATTGTTATGGAGGTGCCCATTCATCTGTTCTGAGCGCAGGAATACATACCAATAGATTGCCTGTGGACAGGGTTCCTAGCAGAAAAGAAATTCTTAAACTTCCTTATTTTGATAAAACAGAGGGTCAGGAGATTGGTATACCATTTTATTTTGGAAAGGATGAATATAATAATAAGGTATATATTCAGGGCATGGGTAGGGCAGAAAAAATAGTGCTCAATACTTTAGATAGCTTCTTAGAAGAAAAAAAGATAAATAAAAATTTAGTATATGTTCAAAACACACTTAAAAAAGTGAATATTCTTGTCAGAATTGGTGGATTTATGTCTCGTGGGCTCGGCATGGTCTTCCCTGGTAGATTGCTGACTGTTTATGGACTACAACTGGCTTATCCTAATTTTATTGAACTGGTAAGGACTGTAAAAGAGGAAATATCTATTGCTTACAAAGACAAAATATGATATTATTCCTTACAGGAGGTCAGTTGGATGCTGGAGATAGCAGATGTAATAAAAGATAGTATTGCTGGTGAAATGGGGTTAGCTAAAGGAGACCTGATTTTAGAAATAAATGGAGAATATATTAATGATTATATTGCTTATCAATATATAACAGCCGATGAAAGATTGGATATATTAGTAAAAAAGCTGAATGGTGAATACTGGGAGTTAAATATTAGTAGAACTCCCGGGGAGGAACTGGGAATAATACCTTCAGGGATAATCTATGATGATTTAAAATTATGTCAGAATAATTGTCTCTTTTGTTTTGTAAAACAGCAGCCCTCCAATATGCGAGAGTCATTGATGCTTAGAGATGATGACTATCGTTTTTCCTTTTTACAGGGTAGTTTTATTACCCTGACAAATCTATCAGATAAAGAATTCGGAAGAATTATTGAACTAAAACTGAGCCCTCTAAATATATCTGTACATACAACAAATCCCAGCTTAAGGGTTGAAATGATGAAAAACCCTGCTGCTGGTAAGATAATGGAGCAGCTTAAAAGGCTGGCAGCAGCTAAGATTGAATTTAATACCCAGATAGTCCTCTGTAAAGGTATAAATGATGGTAAGGAACTAGACAGAACCATTAGTGATTTGATCAGCCTTTATCCAGCTGTTAAATCAATTGGGATTGTACCGGTTGGTTTAACAAAATACAGGGATAAGCTGAGTAAACTTCTTTCTTATGATAATGTCGCTGCCCGAGAGGTAGTAAAACAGGTTCAGAATTGGCAGGGGTTAATTAAGAAAAGGTATTCTAGTAATTTTCTCTATTGCTCTGATGAATTATACCTTTTAAGTACTTATAAGTTACCAGTATATGATGATTATAATGGTTTTCCACAACTGGAGAATGGTATTGGTTTAACCAGGCAATTATGGCAGAAATTTAAATCCTTAACCAGTACTTTACCTGAAAAAATATCAGACAAAAAAATAATTGGTATTATAACAGGTTTACTGGGAGCAGAGGCACTTAAACCAGTAGTTAATAGGCTTAAACAGATAAATAATTTGTCTGTAAGTTTAATCCCTGTTAGGAATGCTTATTTTGGACAAGGTGTTACAGTTACGGGCTTATTAACAGGACAGGATATAATAAAAAGATTAAAGGATATAGATATTAAAGAAATTATTATTCCAGGTATTGCTTTAAATGAAGAGGGTTTTTTCCTGGATGATATAAAGTTAGAGGATATTAGAAAAAAATATATAGATAAAAATATTTATGTTTGTTCAAATATTGAAGAATTAGTGGAGGTGGTATCAGATGGCTAAACCAGTTGTAGCGATTGTAGGAAGACCGAATGTAGGTAAATCAACCCTCTTTAATCGTTTGGCAGGTAATAGAATTTCTATTGTTGAAGGAGAGCCCAATATTACCCGTGATAGGGTTTATGCGGATATATCCTGGTTAAACAATGCATTTATCATGGTCGATACAGGGGGATTAGAACCTTCAAATGATGATTTGATTAAAAACAAAATAAAATACCAGGCTGAAATTGCTATGAATGAAGCCGAGTTAATTTTATTTATAGTAGATGGTAAAAGTGGAATTACTACCACTGATCAGGAAATAGCCCAATTACTGAGAAGGACAAATAAGAAGGTTATTCTCGTGGTTAATAAGGTGGATGATTTTTCTAATGCAGAACAGTTAAAATGGGATTTTTATTCCCTGGGGTTTGATGAACCAGTATCAATTTCTGCAGAGCACGGTAAAAATACAGGTGATCTCCTGGATATTATTGTCGATAATCTACCACATATACCAAATGATAATGAGAGAGATGACCTCTTAAATATTGCAATAATTGGTAAACCTAATGTAGGAAAATCATCCCTGGTTAATTATATTGTTGGTGATGAGAGGGTAATAGTAAGTGATATTCCCGGTACTACCAGAGATGCTATTGATACTATAGTAGAAAAAAATGGTGTCAAATATAATTTAATTGATACTGCTGGCCTCAGGCGCAAATCACGTGTTAAGGAAGCAGTTGAATACTATAGTGTCCTGCGTACTATTAGGGCTGTTGAAAGGGCTGAGGCCTCATTAATGTTAATTGATGCCACAGAGGGTATTACTTCACAGGATAAAAAGATTGTAGGCTATGCCCATGAAAGTGGTAAAGCTATAGTGATAGGGGTAAATAAATGGGATCTTGTAGATAAAGATAATAAATTAATGGAAGATTATAGAGATGAGATTTATTACCAGTTAAAATTCCTTAATTATGCCCCGATAACTTTTATTTCTGCCCTTACAGGTGAACGGGTAGATGAAGTGATTAAACTACTAGAATATAGTATAGACCAGAATAATATGCGAATTAAGACAGGTGTTCTTAATGAGGTTCTGGAAGAGGCTATTTTATTAAGGGAACCACCTGCTGTCAAAGGAAGGAGATTAAAACTCTACTATGCTACACAGGTAGGAATAAAACCCCCTACTTTTGTATTATTTGTAAACAATCCGGACTTAATGCATTTTTCATATCAAAGATATTTAGATAATACTTTAAGAAAGGCCTTTGGATTTATTGGCACATCAATTAGAATAAAATTAAAGTCAAGGAAATAGAGGTGATCTTTTGTTAGTCTTATTTATTATTCTCATTTGTTATCTAATAGGGGCAGTACCCTTTGCCTTTATTACCACCCAGTTAATTACAGGTAAAGATGTTAGAAAATATGGTAGTGGAAATGTTGGTGCTACTAATGCATCGCGTTTATTAGGATTTAAGTTTGGTGTTTTGGTGGCATTGTTAGATATATTTAAAGGATATATAGCAGTCCTGATTGCTAATTTTTTTCTGGCTGATATGCCGATTTATTATCTCTTACTGGCTTCACTGGCTGTGATAATTGGCCATAATTGGTCTGTTTTTCTAAAGTTTTCTGGGGGAAAAGGAGTTGCTACTACTGTTGGTGTTTTGTTGAGACTGTTACCGGTAGCCTTTTTGATTTATGCCCTCATCTGGATATTTGTTATTATATTATCCAAATATGTTTCACTTGGTTCAATAATGGCAGCAATGTCTTTACCCCTGACTTTCTTTTTCTATACAGAAGAAGCAATATATATTGTTTTTGCTATTATAATAGCCCTCTTTGTTATTGCCAGGCATTACTCCAATATTCAGAGGCTACTTAAAGGGGAAGAAAGAAAAATCAATTTTTCATTGTTAGTAAACAAAGGTGATGGCTGATGAAGAAAATCACTATTATAGGAGGAGGAAGCTGGGGAACAGCTATTGCCCAGCTTTTAGCAGATAATGGACATCAGGTGTTGCTTTATCTCCGTGATAAGAAACAGAAATTTAATATCAATCAGAGAAGGCGTAATGCAAAATATTTTCCACAGAAAGAATTGTCCAAAAATATTACTGCAACCCTGAATTTACAGGAGGCGGTAAATCTTGCTGAGATAATTTTTTTTGCGGTTCCAACCTATGCAACCCGTAAAGTTGCCCAGGCCATTAGACCCTTTATAACAGATAAAAAAATAATTGTTTCAACTGCTAAAGGGATCGAAGAAGATACTTTTTTAAGGAATTCAGAGATTATAAAAGAAGTACTGGATCTGCCGGTAGTTGTACTTTCAGGTCCCACACATGCAGAAGAAGTAATTAAGGGCTTGCCGACTGCAGCAGTAGTTGCTTCCCTCTGCCAGAATAAGGCAGTTGAAGTACAGGATCTGTTAATGTCAGCAAGTTTCAGGGTATATACAAACCCAGACCTTGTGGGGGTTGAGTTTGCTGGTGCTATTAAAAATATTATTGCCCTGGCTGCTGGTATAGCTGATGGTCTTGCCTATGGGGATAATACTAAGGCTGCACTGGTTACCAGGGGACTGCATGAAATGAGCCGTCTAGGATATACTATGGGGGGTAAATTACTGACCTTTGCTGGTTTAACTGGCATGGGTGATTTAGTGGTCACCTGTACCAGTATGCACAGTAGAAACAGGAGATTTGGTATTAAAATTGGGGAGGGCCTAGAACTCAGTGAAGCATACAAATCAATCAATCAGGTTGTTGAAGGGGTCAGGACAACCAGGGCTGTCTACGAATGGTTCAAAAAACAAAAGTTTGATTTTGAAATACCGATAACAAGGGAAATATATAATGTCTTGTTTAATAATAAAGACCCTTTACAGGCTGTTGATGACCTTATGCTGAGGGGCCCAAAACATGAAATCGAAGAAGTTGTTCAAGACTTGGACTGGTAAAAAAAGATTCTGCTTGTTTTATTGCCGGGTCTTTTTTTTTATATAATGTAATATTTTAGACTTGCCTTCATATATATATACTGATATTTATTTTTTCTAATTTGTTAATAATATTTAATTTTAAATAGATTTTATGTGGGAGGGATGAAGATAATTACGATTAAAAGACAGTCAAAGAATATTATAAAAAAAAGGGGGGAAATAAAGAGTGGATAAATTCAATATCTATCAAGATATTGCGGAGCGTACCAATGGTGATATATATATAGGTGTAGTGGGTCCAGTAAGGACAGGTAAATCTACTTTTATTAAACGTTTTATGGAACACCAGGTATTACCAATGATTGACGATAAATTTGTTAAAGAAAGGGCTAATGACGAATTACCGCAGAGTTCTGCTGGCAAAATGATTATGACAACAGAACCGAAATTTGTGCCGGAAGAGGCAGTAGATATTAGATTAGGGGATAAATTAAATTTTAGAGTAAGGATGATAGACTGTGTAGGTTATACAGTCCCTGGAGCACTTGGCTATGAAGATGAAGAAGGACCTAGAATGGTCTCAACCCCCTGGTATGAACATGATATACCATTCCAGGAGGCTGCAGAGGTAGGGACTAATAAAGTGATTACTGACCACTCTACTATTGGCCTGGTAATTACAACAGATAGCAGTTTTACAGATTTGCCGAGACATAATTTTGTGATGGCAGAGGAGAGGGTTATTAATGAATTAAAGGAAATTGGCAAACCCTTTGTCATCGCCTTAAATTCTGCTCATCCAGATGATGAAGAAACAAGACAATTAAGTGAGAAATTATCTGAAAAATATGATGTCCCTGTTTTAGCTATAAACTGTTTAAATATGAATAGAAATGATATAGATAAAATTCTTAAAACAGTCTTATACGAATTTCCAGTCAAAGAGTTATATATAGATTTACCAGTATGGACCAATGAATTACCGGCTAATAACTGGTTGAAAAAAAGTATTGATGAATCAGTTAGACTATCAATAAATAATGTGGAGAAGATAAGAGATGTTGATGAAGTAGTAAGATTATTGGCGGATAATGAATATACTCAGGAGGTATTTCTGGAAAGGGTAAATCTAGGTGAAGGTGTTGCCAGAATATCAATAGGATTATTAGATAATCTGTTTTTTAAAATCATTAATGAACTCAGTGGTTATGAAGTTGAAGATGAACAAGAATTATTAAGCTTAATAAAAGACCTTAGTTTTGCTAAAATGAAATATGATAAAATTTCTCAGGCCTTACAGGATGTTGAAGAAAAGGGATATGGCATAGTAACACCACAACTATCAGATATGAATTTCAATGAACCAGAAATAATTAAACGGGGTAATCAATTTGGAGTTAAATTAACTGCCTGTGCCCCTTCAATCCACATGATCAGGGCTGATATACAGGCAGAAGTATCACCAGTAGTAGGTACAGAAAAACAATCGGAAGAACTAATTTTATTTTTGCAGAAGGATTTTGAAGAAAATCCGTCAGATATATGGGAAACACAATTTCTAGGAAGGTCATTACATGATATCATGAAAGAAGGAATTGCTAATAAACTCTATCGTATGCCCGATACTGCCCAGCGTAAAATTCAGGATACCATTCAAAAGATAGTTAATGAAGGTAGTGGAGGGTTAATATGTATTATCCTTTAATACCCAAAAAGATGTATTAATTACCTGGCTTGAGGTAAAATAACCTTGAGCCTTTTTTTTGCTTAAAAAAAATGCCAATTATGCAGGAGATTAGTGATATATAGCGAATAATAAGTAATGTGTAAAGTATACAGTCAAATTAAGGAGGTGAAGGTAATATGACTAAAACTGATTTAATCGATGCTGTGGCAGAAAAAACTGGTTTAACCAAAAAGGATTCAGGAGAAAGTGTTAATGCAGTATTTGATACTATTGTTGATTACCTTAGCAGTGAAGCCGCTAAACAGGCTGACGACCGTGATAATGTCCAGATAATTGGTTTTGGTACTTTTGAAGTAAGAGACCGTAGTTCACGGAAGGGAAGGAATCCACAGACTGGTGAGGAGATTACTATTCCCGCTAGAACAGTACCTGTCTTCAGAGCTGGTAAATCATTTAAGGACTCTGTGGAAGGATAGGTATTATACATAATGATTTTTTTTGGAAAGGATTTTAAAAATCCTTTCTTTTTTTTTAATTTAATTAAATAGCTTCCTTTTCATATAGTTTTATTAGCTAACATATACTTTAGCTGGGAGGTTATAGTGTATGCTATTTAAAACAAAATCTAATAAAATTATAATTCTGGGGATAGATAAAAATTCGCAGATTCTGGCTGATTATTTAAGTAAGAAAAATGATATAATTATACTTGATAAAAATTATAGTAAATATCCGGATATCGATGTATTTTTCGATAATTTTGATAATGGTTTAGTAGAGATCTTAAAAAAACATAATATTGCTGATGTTTACAGTTTTATTGCCATGACTGATAATAATGAATATAATCTCTTTGCAGCTGAACTGGCTAAAAATATGGGGGCTGATAAAACTATATGTCTTACAAGCAATAGCTGTTATTTAGAAATAAAAAGTAATATTGATTTAATAATTAATCCTTATCAAGTTATAATCGATTATTTGAGTTATCTTTTAAAGGAGACACGATTGGTCAATATTATGAATCTAATTCCTGGAAAGATAAATATAAGTAGCATAAAGGTTGTTAATGATGACTCTTTTTCTTATATCAGAGTTAAAGATATTGAACTGATAGACACCTTGATTATTGCAATCAAAAGACAGCACAGGACCTTTGTTCCCCAACCAGAAACAAAAATCTACCCTGATGACCTTATATATATATTATTTAAAAAATCAATTATAAATAATTTGTTTGGTTTATTCAACAGATATAAAAAAAAGAGAAGGCTATTTATTATTGGGGCTAATCAATTAGCTAGGTTATTGATTAAGGGCTGGAAAAAACTCTTTGAGCCAATAATAATAATTGATCCAGACCTGGCAAAATGCAATAAATTTGCTGATGAATTTGATAATATCCTTATCTTACATGGTGAGGGGACTGATACACAATTGTTGAGTGAAGAGGGTTTAAATACAAAATCAATCTTAATAAACCTTAGTGATAATGATTTTGCTAATTTATTAGGGAGTTATTCTAGCAAAAAATATGCTTGTCAAAATGTGTATACTATAATAAATAACCATAAACACTGTAAAATAGCTGAATTACTTAACTTAGAAAATACCATATCTGTACCAGAGGTAATTAAAGATTACCTAAGTGATTTTATTAATTCTTCACAAAGGATTAATAAATATTTCCTTGGAGATGAGGTTTATACTACCGAATTAAGGATTAATAATAAACATAATAAGAAAGTTAAAGATTACAAACTCCCTTCTGGTATCATTATTGGTCTTATAATCAGGGATAATGAATATATTATTCCTGATGGAGAATCTTTATTGAAAAAAGACGATAGATTAATTATTTTCTTTAATAAAAAAAATGAAATAAAGTTACATAATAAATTCCTTTAATAAAACAAATACTATTATTAAAAGGAGTGAGATGATGAAGATTCGTAAAAAGAAAACAGATAAAAAAGAAAAAAATAAAAAGGATGGGATGGGTATTGTTTCTGATAATCCTAATGACTTAAATCCTGACGATATAGAAATAGGTGATGATTTAACCAGTAATGAGTTAATAAAAAAGAAAGAGAAAAAGAGCTAAGTAATTAAGGCCCCATGTTTTGGGGCCTTAATTAGTTCCAATTTATCTGAAGAAGATTGTTATTACTAAGTAGTTTTAAAAAAAGATCATTATTATGTATCTCTTTTTGAAGGTCATTAAATTCCTCTGGACTTGCACTGGAATCAAGATTGATATCAATAGAAATTTTAGGCATATTGTCTTTTGAATTAAGACTGCTGTGTATACTTATATAAAGATTAGTAATAAGCAGACAATGTTTATTGGAATAATTCTTGATAATAAGGGTAATAATTCCCGATAGTGCAGTTAGGAGATATTCATAGGGGTGAGGATATCGTTTACAGGCTTCCACATTATAAGTAAGACTTGAATGAAGGTGTGGAAAATCAGGTATATTAATCATCATCTCCTGGCTTCCATTCCACTGGCTTTCTACAAGAATTTTTTTCATTGATACACACCCTTTCCATTTATAGGATTACCCATTTTTGTATAAATATATAAAAAAATATTTAACTTCTACTAATCAGGCTTTAACATATTTATATATTGAACAGGAAGGAAATGGGGTGCATGTGTATTATGAATATAAATTCTATCTTATATATTTTAGGTAGTCTTTTGATATTTGTAGCCTTATCAATGTTACTACCAATACTAGTAGGGTTTTATTATCATGAAGAAGATGCCTTTGTTTTTATTATTACCATGGGACTTGCTTTTATAAGTGGTAGTATTTTAAGGAAATTTAGATTTAATAAGAATGGTCTTAAATATAAAGATGGATTTGTTATAGTTACCCTGGGATGGCTTCTTGTCTCTATATATGGAGCAATTCCATTTTTCTTGTCCGGTATACTTAAAACCCCAATAGATGCCTTCTTTGAAAGTGTTTCAGGTTTTACAACAACTGGTTCATCAGTAATTATGTCTCTGGAAAGTTTAAGTCATACAATACTCTTTTGGAGGAGTTTAACACACTGGTTGGGGGGGATGGGTATTATAGTAATGACAATGGCAGTTTTACCGCAGCTAGCCGGAAATATGCATCTTTTCAGGGCAGAGGTACCAGGACCGTTAGATAACCGTATTAAACCAAGAATTCAGGAAACAGCCAAGACATTGTGGTTTATTTATATTCTATTAACTGCTTTAGAAATAATACTTCTTAAAGTTAATGGGCTCCCTCTTTTTGAAGCAGTAATATATTCTTTTGGAACTATTTCTTCAGGTGGTTTTTCCTCCCGTGCACTCAGTGTTCGCGCCTATAATAATATTGTTTTTGAATATATAATAATTTTATTTATGTTTTTAGCTGGGACCAATTTTAATCTCATATATAGCATTTTTAAGGGAAGGATTAATGAGATATATAATGATGAGGAGTTTAGGTTTTATCTGCTTCTCTTACTAAGTGCTATCACATTAATTACTTTTAACCTATTTTTTAATGTTTATGGAGATATAAGCACTTCAATAAGATATGCAGGATTTCAGGTTGTATCTATTGCCAGTACTACCGGATTTGCAACAGTAGACTATGATACCTGGCCACCTTTTAGCAGATGGATATTACTTATTTTGATGTTTATAGGTGGTAGTGCAGGTTCTACTGCTGGAGGAATAAAGGTAATAAGAATACAGGTCTTATTTAAAAAGGGACTACAGGAATTATACAGACTTTTACATCCCCGGGCTATAAAGAAAATTAAGGTTAATAAGCAGTCTGTTTCAGAGAGAATATCAACAAGTATCCTGGGTTTTTTCTTTATGTATATAACCGTTTTTGTCCTTGCTACAATTTCATTAAGCTATTTTGGGATAGATATCTTAAGTTCTATATCAGCTGTAGCAGCAACCTTGGGCAATATAGGACCTGGCTTAGAGCTGGTAGGTCCCCTTAATTCTTTTATGCCACTACCGCAATTTGCTAAACTTATTCTTTCCTGTTGTATGTTAATGGGTAGATTAGAGATATATACAATTCTTGTTTTTATTTTTATGGACTGGAGATAGCTTGAATTAGTAAAAAATTTGATATATAATTGTTTTAAATGTTAGGATAAGGGGGTATTTTTTTGAGTTTATTAGATTTTTTTAGAGATTTGTTTAAAAGTAATAATAAAAGAAATTTAATGTTTATATTTATCCAGGATAATAAATGTGGCCATAAAATTAAAATTCTTTTAAGGAAAAGTTATGATATTAGCCGTGTTTATAATGATAAGTCAGTTTGTTTTCGAGTAAATAAGGGTGTAATATGTAATAACTGTTACCACAAAATAAATCTGAGAATTGATTTTGATAAGAGATATAATATTGTTAATCAGGAAATAGATGGGGGAAAAGTTATTAGTGAAGAAGAATATAACAGTGAATAGACTAAAATTATGAAATGGGTGTGGTTTTATAATGGGTTTACCTAATTTATTGAGTCTACTTAGAATTCTCTTGATTCCAGTTTATCTATATTATTTTTTAGCCGGCAATTATATTACTGCTGCAATTATTTTTTCTTTTTCAGCATTAACAGATTTTCTCGATGGTTATTTTGCCAGGAAATATCAATTAACAAGTGATCTGGGCAGGATACTTGACCCAACTGCAGATAAGCTCAGTATAATCAGTATTTTAATTGCCCTGATTATTTCAGATATAATCCCACATTATATTCCGGTAATTCTTTTGATCAGGGAGTTGTTTATCTTTATAAGTTCAGGTATTACTTATTTGCTTGGCTATGATATGATTAACCCCAGTTTGCTTGGTAAAATCTCCATTTTTTTATTATATCTGGCCATTGCCTTAAGATTATTAAATGTAAAATTTATTGGTTTATTTCTTTTTTATGTAGTCATTCCTTTAAATATAGTTTCTGGATTGGATTACATAAAAACAACTCTGAACAAACTTTCTTCCAATGTAAATTAATAAAATACATAATAAAACATAATCACCAGACAGCTGATAAAGGCTGTCTTTATTTGTTTATTCTTGAAAGAAAAAAAATTGACCTCCTGACAAAGTAAGACATTATCTACAAAGGAATAATATGGCTATTATAGAATTGTTTATATTAGAAGTCAAAAGAAGGAGGTATTTTATAATGTTATTAAATACGGAATGCTGGATTAATCTTTTGAGAATATTAAAGGATTTTGGCTATGAATTAAATGGTTCTACTAATAACCTGGAAAACCAGAAATTTCTATGGGAAATAATTATTAATATAAAAGAAAATATGCAGGATGAACTAGAACAATCAATCAGGGTAAATATGCAGTTATGTTATCTCCTGGAGGAGAGTGAGCAGATCAAGGATATAAATGCCCCTTTATTTCGTCTTAATCATATCCTGGAACAGGATTTCTATAGATTTGATAATGACCCTTATAAAGGTTTAAAAAATTTTCATAAATTAATCATCTCAAGTTATGGTAATATAAATAATTTTCTTAGTGAACTAAAAATTGTTAAAGAAAATTTGTCTTTTGTTAGAAAAAGGATTGACCAGGAATTAATAGAAAAATATAATTATTTAAAAGAAATTTCTCTGCCTTTACGTGGTTATGAAAAAATGAGAATGGCTTTACTTACAATACTAAAAAAATTTACTGAGCTTCATATTATTGTCTCTAACCCTCAGGCCCAGGAAAAACTCAGGGAAGAGATAAATGAATTTATCAACTGTTACAAGGTCCAATATACAAAGGAACATGAATATTATCATCAAAAATTAAGTGATTTTTATGGTAATTTATATTCACTTCCAGAATATAATGCCCTTGATAATCTTTCTAGTATAAGGATTATTAAGGTCGCTTACAATATGAAACCTATTAAAAAATATATTGAAACCTTTTTCCCGGACCAATGTGAGGTAATTAACTTAAATGAAATATTGGAAAAAAAAGTAAAATGTAATTGTGGGTTTAATCTCGGAGAAAGGATTACTATTCCCTCCTTAAAGAAGATTAAACCTATGTTGAGAAAAGGTATCAAGGAATATCTCTCACAATTACAGAATAAACGGTTTAAAGGTTTATTTGAAAACTATTTAACATATAATAATAATTCATTTTTAATTGAACTATTAGAGATAAACCCTGCAAATTTAAACGGCTCAATTAATAAAATAAATAAAGAATTAATTAAAGAGATAAATGAAGCCTTGAGTAGTACTTACCCCTTAAAGGTATCCCTGGAAGAGATTGCTTCTTATCTTGATGCTAGTTATCCTGTAAATCAGCTTGATTTATTAAGAGAAGACCTGGAAAAAGGCCTGAAAATCATTATAAAGAATAAAATGGGTGGAATGGAAAACATTATTATGGATGATATAATTATTAATTTAATAAAATAGCAGGAATTCTTGCTCTTTCTGTAGAATTATTTCTTAAAAGATAGAATAAAAGGTGTTGACTGTAAATGGAAATTTTAATTAAAAATATTGATGTGATTTATTCTGCTAATCAAGAGATGATCAATAACGGCTATATAATAATTAAAGATAAGTTAATTACAGAAGTTGGTTCTGGCTATCATGAGGATCAGGAACACAATAAATATGACCAGGTTATTGATGGTAGAGGGAAAATTGCTCTGCCTGGATTAGTAAACTGTCATACACATGCCGGTATGACGTTATTACGTGGATATGCAGATGACCTCCCGTTAAATAAATGGTTAAATGATAAGATTTGGCCTTATGAAGCAGGTTTAAATTCTGATGATATTTATTGGGGAACAATGCTAGCAATTATTGAAATGATCAGGACAGGGACAACCCTCTTTGCTGACATGTATTTTTCAATGGATTTGGTAGCAAAGGCTGTCCAGGAATCAGGCATTAGAGCCGTACTTTCAAGCGGACTGATTGAAGCAAATGACGGCAGGAAAGGTCTAATAGAATCACTTGAATTTAGCCGAAAGTGGATGGGGGGAGCAAATGGCAGAATAACAACGATGTTAGGACCACATGCACCCTATACATGTTCAGAGGGATATCTGAGAGAGATTATTGATTTGTCTAATGAACATAACCTGCCGGTTAATATTCACCTGGCAGAAACAAAGGGGGAATATGCCGAGATAGAAAAAGAATATGGGCTATCACCTGTCAAATATTTAAACAATATTGGCTTATTCAGTAGACCAGTAGTAGCTGCTCATTGTGTTTATCTTGATGATGAAGATATTGATATAATGGCTTCAAATCAGGTTGGTGTTGTCTATAATCCGGCCAGTAATATGAAACTGGGTAGTGGAATTGCCCCTATCTGTAAAATAATTGACAGAGATATTAAAGTAGGTATTGGTTCTGATGGTGTCTCAAGTAATAATAACCTTGATCTGATCGAAGAGGCTCGACTAGGTTCATATCTACAGAAGGTTGATAAACTTAATCCTACTGTAATGGATGTTCATTCTTTATTGAAAATGTTAACGCTTTCGGGGTCAAGGGTCTTACAATTAGGAGATAATTTAGGAATTATTGCTCAGGGAAATTTAGCAGATATAATCTTAGTAAATATATCTAATAACAGTTTTTATTATCCCCATCATAATAATTTATCTAATCTCTTTTACGCTGGCAGTGGTCGTGATGTCGATACAGTTATTATTAATGGTAAAATAGTTATGAATAAGAAGAATATATTAACAATTGACGTTGAAAAGATATATTATGAAGTAGAAAGAATTATTAAAGAAAAATGAATTAAACTTTCTGTTCTTAAATATAATGTATTATAATAGTACCCCGGAAAGGAGAGGGAAACAATGTTAAATATATATTGCTGGAAATGCGGAAGCAAGATTAATGAAGATAATATACTAGGCTTAGGGCATTTCGATCAGAATTTAGGCAAATATAAAGGAAAGGGATTTGTTGCCTTTAACTGCCCTGATTGTAAAAAAACCCGCTATCAGGTTATTGATTCTATTTCAATTCAAAATCAAATTAAAAATAGTATAAATGAATCCTCTTCAGATTTTATTAATATAGATCAGGTTATTGATTTCTACGGTCAATTGCAGGAGATTAGCACAATAAATGCTTTTCTGGAGAAATGTGAAAGTTCTCAAAAGACCATTAGTACCGAGATTAAAAAACCGATTTTACAACCTCTTGATGTCTATAATCTCTTTTATGAATTGAATTCTGCCAATATGAAAAGACTGATGATCTTAACTATGAATAAAGATAATTATTTGATATCCTGGGAATTACTGGGTGAGGGTTTAAGTAAACCTATCAGTTTTGATCCCAAGATAATTTTTCATACTCCATTCCTTTTAAATGATCAGGTATCAGTTATTATTGCCCAGAATACCAATAAACACTTTACTCAACCTACTCAAAAAGATATTTTACTTACCAAGCGGCTTTTAAAGGCAGGTAAAATACTGGGGGTAGAGTTCCTTGACCATATAATTATAGAAGAAAACGGCTATCATAGTTTTGATCAATTAAATTATATCTAAAAAAAAACAGGCTTACCATATTGGTAGGTCTGTTCTTATTTTCACCCTTTTTTAATATAATTTTTATTAAGGAGGGGTAGTTGTGAATGATAAGTCGATCAAAATATTAGTATTATGTCTGTTAATATTTGGTTTGTTTCTTGGGGCATATGAAAGTGTCTGGCGTCAGGGGGCAAAGAAGGTTACCAGTAATGAACTTAGTCTTAACAGGGAATCCAATGAGGTTTATCTTGAAATTATCTGGGATGCCTCAGGAAGTATGTGGGGACGGGACTATGGGATTGAGAAAATTATTAAATCTAAAGAAGTTTTAAAAACTTTTGCTGCTGAAATTGATCATGATATTAATCTAGGATTAAGGATTTTTGGTGCAAGAAGGGTGGGTGACCTTGAAGATTCATTCTTAGCCTTACCATTTAATCAAAATAATACAGAAGCAGTAATAAACTTTATAGCAAATGTGAAGCCACTGGGCAAATCACCTATTGCCTATTCACTAAAAAAAGCGGCAGAGGATTTAACTGCTGTTAATGGACAAAAATACATTATGCTGGTAAGTGATGGAATAGATAATGGTGCTATTCCTCCAAAAGAAGTTGTAAAAGAACTAAAAGATAATAATATTATGTTACATGTAGTACATATTGGAGAACTGGAAAATGATAAGATAAAAACCAGATTAAAGGAAATGGTTTCTTTGACTGGAGGCAACTATTATACCTATCATAATCACAGGGAAGTAATTCCAACTTTTAAACAATAAGGCCGTCAGGCCCTTTTTTTTTAGTAAAAAAGAGGATATTTCTTAATTTTAGGGAATAATATATATGATTAAAAAACATGGAGAGTGATAAAAAATGAGTAAAACCTTTAAAGTTTTATTAACGATAATTATTTTAGCATTATTTGCCTTAATGATACTTATTTTTTCTGGAAGTCAATTTTATACTGAATGGTTATGGTTTAAAAACCTTAATTATCAGCGGACCTTTATTACCATGTTTTTCACTAATTTCTGGTTGCGAATAATAGTAGGACTTTTATTTACTATCTTTCTTTATATAAACCTATCTTTTACTAAAAAACTACTGCTAGAGTATTTAAGTGTTAAAGGGGATGATAACGTAGAATCCCTTTTCCGTGGCAGCAACAATGATTTTATAGCTTGGTTAAATAAAAAACGCTTGAATTATTTATTTTTACTCAGCAGTATAATTCTCGGATTTTTATTCAGTTCTATCAATCAGGAGCTTTGGAAAATTGTTTTAAAATATTTTAATCAAACAAAGTTTGGGATAGTCGATCCAATTTTTTCACAGGATATCAGTTTTTATGTTTTTTCACTCCCTTTTTATAATTTTTTAAAGGACATGGGGATGGTCTTAACAGTCTTAACTCTGATTACGATTGCTATAATTTATACACTGTCTGCAGGTATTAATTCATTTAAAGATGTAAAATTTAAATTAAGCAGCAGGGCCAAAACCCATATCACAGTATTAATTACCTTGTTTTTATTTTTGAAAGCCCTTAGCTATCGGCTGCGTATGTATGATCTGCTATATTCTGCAAGAGGAGTTGTTTTTGGTGCTGGCTATACTGATGTAAATGCCAATATGCTTGGTTTAAGGGTATTAACCATTATTGCCTTTTTAACTGCAATTATCCTCTTAATCAATCTATTCAAAAAAAATTACCGGGTATTACTCTGGAGTCTAGGTCTGTGGTTAATAGCTTCGATTATTTTTGGTTCCCTCTACCCTTCTTTTATTCAACGATTTCAGGTAGAGCCAAATGAGATAGATAGGGAAAGAAAATATATTAGTTATAATATTGATATGACACTCAAGGCTTACGGTCTTAATGATATTAAAGAAGAGGAATTTAGACTTACTGATAATCTAACAAATGAAATACTGGCAGATAATGAAGAAACAGTAAATAATATTCGTCTGTTGGATCCACGGCCTTTACTGTCAACCTATAATCAATTACAGGGATTAAGACAATACTATACATTTCCTAATATAGATATAGATAGATATATGGTTGATGGTGAGTACAGACAGGTAATGTTAGCTGCCAGGGAACTGGACCAGAATAGGTTAGCAAGTCAGGCCAGGACTTGGATAAATCAAAAATTAAAATACACCCATGGTTATGGAGTTACCATGAGTCCAGTAAATACAGTCACTAGTGATGGACTACCAACGTTTTTGATCAAAGATATTCCCCCTAAAACATTTAGTGATATAGAGGTGGATAACCCTGCTATTTATTATGGTGAAAAAACCAATTCTGATTACATAATAGCTAATACAAAAGAAGGCGAATTTGATTACCCCCTTGGTTCTGAAAATGCCTATACAGATTATGATGGAACTGGTGGTGTACAATTAAATAATTATTTTAAAAAGGTTTTGTATGCGATTCGTTATAGTAATATAAAATTATTATTAAATCAAGATATTACTCCAGAGAGCCGTATAATGTACTACCGTAACATTAAAACCAGGGTAAGAAAAACTGCTCCATTTTTAAGCTATGATGCTGATCCATATCTTGTTGTAAGTGAGGGTAGATTATTTTGGATCCAGGATGCCTATACTACAACTGATAGATTCCCTTATTCACAAACAAGTCGGATTGGTAACTATATTAGAAACTCTATCAAGGTTGTTATTGATACCTATAATGGTTCTATGAAATTCTATCTTATTGATGAAGATGACCCCCTGGCAGTGACCTATCAGAAGATTTTCCCCGATTTATTTGTTTCCGGAGAACAGATGCCAGATGATATCAGAGCCCATTTAAGATATCCCCAGGATTTATTCTTAATCCAAACAGAATTATATAGTACCTATCATATGAAAAACCCTACTGTCTTTTATAACAAGGAAGACAGGTGGAATATACCTACAGAAAAATATGCTGGAAACAGTATTCAGATGGAACCCTATTATAATATTGTGAAATTGCCTGATAATGAAAATAGCGAATTTGTCTTGATGCTTCCCTTTACCCCAATAAATAAAAATAATATGGTAGCCTGGATAGCAGCCCGTTCAGATGGAGATAAGTATGGTGAATTACTGGTTTATAGTTTTCCTAAAGATAAACTGGTTTATGGTCCTATGCAGGTTGAATCACGAATTGACCAGAATGCCGATATATCTCAACTACTGAGCTTATGGGGACAGCGCGGCTCAAGGGTAATCAGGGGTAATCTCCTGGTAATACCTATCGGTGAAGCCATACTATATGTTGAACCAGTTTATTTGCAAGCCGAAACCAGTGAATTACCTGAACTAAAAAGGGTGGTTGTGGCCTATAAAGATAGGGTAGTTATGAGGGAAACATTCAGGCAGGCACTTAATGTGATATTTGGTGTTGAAGAGATTGAAGATGAAAAAGAGGAAATAGAAGGTCAAAGACCAGGTATGGTTGAAATAATATCCAGTGATATACAGGAACTAAGTAGCAGGGCACTGGAGGTATATCAAGAGGCCCAACAGAGTCTTAAAGAAGGCAACTGGGCAGATTATGGTGAGCAAATAGAAAGACTTAGTGAATTACTGGAGCGCTTAAATGAGATTAGTAATCTGACAGATGAAAACATGTAACTATAGTAATTTTTAGACTAATAATCAAGGAAAGAAGGTGGGTTATGAATAAGACAAATGCATTTAATCACTATAAATTAAATAATAGTTGTGATTTACATATCTTTAACAGCAATAAATTTAAGACTAATCTAATCCAGATGGTTATTATCGAAAAACTAGCTGCTGAAACAGTAAGTGCTAATGCCCTGTTACCCTATGTTTTCTACAGAGGTTCAAACAAGTACCCTACTACACGGGAGTTTAAAATTAGGTTAAATGAATTATATGGTGCTGAACTGAGTATTTCTGTCTTAAAGAGGGGAGAAAATCAATTGCTGATTTTCTCCCTGGAACTCCCCAATGAGAATTTTTTGCCTGAGCAAACACCATTATTTCGGGAAGGACTTAAACTTCTCTATGAACTGGTTTTAAATCCAGCTATGAAAGAGGAGTATATTGAACAGGAAAAGGATAATCTACAAAGAAAGATAGGTGCTTTGATTAATGATAAATATAGTTATGCTGTAGAACGATGTTATCAGGAGATGTGTGCTAATGAAACCTATGGCTTGTATAAATTAGGGAAAAAGAAAGATCTGGAAGTCATTACCAAAGAGCAATTACTTAAGCGTTACAACTCAATAATTAATAATAGTGTAATCCTCTTTTTTGTAGTAGGTGATGTAGAGGATAACAGGGTTCTTAGTGATATAAATACTGTATTTGATTTTAAACATAAACAATCTAAAGGGATTAATAAAACTGAGCTAATCAGTCAGGTAAGTGATGTAAAAGAGATCAAAGATAAAATGAAGGTAAAACAGGGTAAGTTAATTATGGGTTTTAGAACCGGAATTACCAGAGGAAGTAAGTCTTATTATCCACTTATTGTTTATAATGGAATTCTCGGAGCCTTCCCACATTCCAAGCTTTTTCAAAATGTAAGGGAAAGGTCCAGTCTGGCCTATTTTGCTAATTCTGGTCTTGAAACAACCAAGGGATTATTGTTAATAAGTTCAGGAATAGATTTTAATGTTTATCAAAAGGCCAGAGAAATCATTCTACAGCAGGTAGAGGAGATAAAAAAAGGTAATTTTACTGTTCAGGAATTGGACTGGGCTAAAATGTCCTTACAGAACCGTTTTAAAAATATAGCAGATAGAATAGATGGACTTGCAGGTCATTATTTACTGGGTTTAATTAATAATAACCCTGAATCAATTGATAAGTCCCTTGATTCAATCTCAGCAGTCAAACGGGAAGATGTAATTAATATAGCGAAACAGATCAAACTAGATACAATCTATTTCCTTGACAGACAGGAAGGTGAACGGTAGTGAATAAATTGGAGAATAAAATAATTAATGAATGTCTTTACCATGAAGTACTGGATAATGGTCTTAATGTATATCTAATGCCCAGGAAAAATTTCAATAAACAGTATGCTATTTTTGCCTGTGATTATGGTGCCAATGACACTACCCTGCTGTTGGAAGATAAAGGGGAAATGAAGTTGCCTGATGGTATAGCTCATTTTTTAGAACATAAATTATTTGAAAATGAAGATGGGGATAGTTTTGCCAAATTTGCCAGTACTGGTGCCTCAGCCAATGCCTATACAAATTATACAACTACTGCCTATCTCTTTAGTTCTACTGATAATTTCGCAACCTCACTACTCAATCTCCTTGATTTTGTTCAAAAACCCTATTTTACTGATGAGAATGTTGAAAAAGAAAAGGGTATTATTGCTCAGGAGATATTAATGTATGAGGATGACCCGGAATATCAGGTTTATTTAAATCTCCTACAGGGCTTGTATAATAATCACCCCCTTAGAAAGAATATTGCAGGTAGTATTGAAAGTATTAATAAGATTGATAAGGACAGACTTTATCTTTGTTATAACAGTTTTTATAGACCAGAGAACATGGTGCTTTTTCTTCTGGGGGATTTTGATCTTAATAAAACACTTAAATTAATAGTGGATAATCAGTCAGAGAAAATTATTGGAGAAATAAAGAGGGTTAAAAAGGTTTTTCCTGTTGAAAATGCCAGCATTAATCAAGAAATAATTAAAAAGGAAATGGATGTATCAGAACCCCTCTTTAATCTTGGTTTTAAAGAAGTAAAAATTCCTGATAACGGCTATGAATTAGTTAAACAGGAATTAGCGGTTAATATTTTAATTGACCTGTTAATTGGTAAAGGAACAAAGTTGTATCAATCCCTTTATAATGAGGGTTTAGTAGATAATCATTTTCACCAATACTATGTTTTAGAAAAAGGTTATGGTTATGCCTTAATGGGCGGTAAAAGCAAAGACCCGGATAAATTATACCAGCGAATAATTAAAGATTTACCAGATAGTTTAAATAAAATTACTATCAAGGACTATCAGACTATTTATAAAAAGAACCTGGGTAATTATATAAAGAGTTTTAATTCCTTTGCCAGGACAGCTTCAGAGTTTATTAATTATATATTTAAAGGTATTAACTATTTAGACTTATTAGATATTATTAATGATATTGAATTAGATTATGTAATTGGGTTTTATGATAGCCTTTTCAGGGAAGAAAAGGCTGTTAGATCAATTGTTGAACATTAATATACCTAGGCTTTGTTCTCATAACTTGCAATAGATTTGAAAAATATATATAATAATATATAATATCACTACCCTGAGCCAAGTAAGCTCAGCCAATATTTGAGGAAATAAGGTTCTTCTTCGAATATTTTAATTTATTAAATCAGCTGGGAAATTCCATAGTAAATTGGGGGTGATTAAGCGAGTAGTCAGTAGGTACAGGCTTTTATAGTATTTTTGTAATGTGTATAATTTTTAAGGAGGGAGAAATCGAGCATGAAAAGAGATCGTTGGGGGAATAGGGCGGCATTTATTCTTGCTGCTGTTGGTTCTGCTGCTGGGTTAGGTAATGCATGGCGTTTTCCGTATATTGTTTATAAATATGGTGGAGGGGCTTTTTTAATCCCATACTTTGTTGCCTTACTGACTGCAGGTATTCCACTGCTTATTATGGAGTTTTCATTGGGTCAAAAATACCAACTGGGAGCCCCGGAAGCACTGGGTAAAATACGGAAGAAATTTTCGATTATCGGCTGGTGGACAACATTAACTGCCTTTTTTATTGTAATTTATTATGCTGGTGTTATGGCCTGGATCTGGGATTATATCTGGGGTTCATTTACTGTTGCCTGGGGTAATGATGCCGGGGGGTATTTCTATAATAATGTACTCCAACTTAGTTCAGGCCCTGGTGAACTGGGTGGTTTTAGTATACCGGTCCTGATCGGTGTTATAATTACCTGGATTGCTATTTATTTAATCTTAAGGAAAGGTACTGAAAGTGTAGGTAAGGTTGTCTGGGTTACAGTAACTCTGCCGATTGCCTTATTAATAATTCTAATGTTAAGGGCTGTAACACTTCCTGGTGCTGTACAGGGTTTGAATTATTACTTACAACCTGATTTTAGTAAACTTCTGGACCCACAGGTGTGGATTGCTGCTTACTCACAGATATTCTTTACCCTCAGTATAGGTATGGGAATTATGATAGCCTATTCCAGTTATATGCCTAAAGATTCGGATATTGTTAATAATGCCTTAATAACAGTATTCGCCAATTCTGGGGTGAGTTTTCTAGCTGGTTTTGGTATTTTTGGAACACTTGGTTATATGGCACAGACCCAGGGTGTTCCTATCTCTGAAGTTGCAGCCAGTGGAGTCGGTCTGGCTTTTGTTGTTTATCCTAATGCAATAAATATGTTACCAGGGGGGCCAATTGTTGCTACCATCTTTGGTCTGATCTTTTTCTTAACATTATTAACCCTGGGAATTGATTCAGCCTTTTCACTGGTAGAAGCAAATGTTACTGCCTTTACCGATAAGCTCCAGTTAAATAAAAGAAAAATTACTCTCTGGACAATAATAGTAATGGGCCTATTTAGCCTGATTTTTGCAAGTAAGGCTGGTTTGTACTGGCTTGATATAGTGGACTATTATATGAATAACTATGCCTTATTATTAGGGGGATTATTGGAATGTATAGCTATCGGCTGGTTCTTTAGTCCCACAAAACTTCGTGATTACTTCAATCCTATTTCTGAATATCAAGTTGGTCCATGGTGGGATTTTATGGTAAAAATACTTACACCTGCTGTCCTTCTTTACCTGGTAGCAAGTAAATTCTATGTAAACACCTTTGGCAAAGAACCATATGGAGGATATGATAATATCTATCAATGGTTAGGTGGCTGGGGTTTATTAATTGTTATGCTAATAATTTCTGTTGTCTTTGCTAATATAAGAAGTAGGGAAATAGATAGTCTTAATGCAGAAACCAGTAATTATTAATTGAGGAGGGATAAGATAGTATGACACCATCTGCAATAATTATGTTGATTTTTGGTGTTGTTGTTCTTTATGGTGGTCTTTATATTACTGTTAATAAGGCAGTAAAGTCTTCTAAGGATAAAGATAAATAGATAAAATATTTAAAAGCCCAGGCTTCAAGGTCTGGGCTTAGTGTATTAGAAGATACCATCAGAGAAATATTATTAGAGGGGTTTACAGGTTTACTTTGATGTTTTTAATTGTGGATTTTAGCAGGGGAGAGGGTTGATATTATGCCAAATCTAGCAAAGATAATTAAAAAAAAGGCAATTAATATTGGCTTTGACCTTGTTGGTATAACCTCTGCAGAACCCTTTGAGGATACTGCTAAAAGATTAAATAATAGAAAATTATCCAGTTTTATTAAGAATGACATTGAATTACTGACTAAACCTAGATTACACTTGCCTTCAGCCAGGTCTATAATTGCTGTTGCCTTATCATATGCCAGTTCACAAAAATATAATGGTGATTGTTATATTTCAATCTATGCCAGGGGCAGGGACTACCATCATGTTATGAAAAACAAATTAGAAAAACTAATGGGTTTTATCAGGGAAATTGTTCCAGGAGTAGATATGCTAGCATATAGTGACACAGGACCACTACTGGATAGAATGATTGCCAGCAGAGCTGGACTAGGTTGGATCGGTAAAAATAACAATTTAATTAACCCTGTTTATGGTTCATATTTATTTTTAGGTGAAATATTAACTAATCTTGAGTTGGAGCATAATCAACCCCTAAATAATCAATGCTGTGATTGTAATCTATGTATAAAAAATTGTCCTTCATCTGCTTTAATGGAAGCATATCACCTTAAGGCTGATAGATGTATAAGTTATTTAACACAGAAGAAGGGTATTATTCCCGAAGAAGAAAGGGAAGTAATTAATAATCACCTCTGGGGATGTGATAATTGTCAGGATTTTTGTCCTTATAATAAAAATGTTCCTACTGACCTTCATGAAGAATTTACCCCATTATTAAAGGCGGAGCTTTCAGAGATTTTAAGAATAGATAATTTAGCTGAAAGAGACTTGTGGACTAATTCTGCCCTATACTGGCGGGGACCAAGAATACTTAAAAGAAACGCAATTATTAATATAGCTAATAATGGTGACAGATGTTATCTCTCAGATTTAATCCAAAAAATAGATGACCCTTCACCAATAATCAGGTTCTATACTGCCTGGGCAGTGGGCAAAATTGCCAGCAAAGAATATATTAAAACTCTGAATAACAGGCTTTTAGAAGAAAAAGATAAGGATGTTAGAAATGAATTAAAAAAAGCAATTAATAGGATAAAGAGGAGGATTTAGGATGATTAGTATCAATATAGATGGACAGATCCATGAATTTAAAGAAGGTATTATTATAGAAGATATAGTAAAAAAACTATACCCTGATAATAAGATTATTGTTGCTGCTGTTGTTGATAATGAACTTTATAATTTAAACAACAGATTAGAAAAAAATTGTTCTCTTGAATTTTTGACCATTAATGATGAGATTGGGAATAGAATATACCGAAGAAGTCTTTTTCTGGTCATGGCCAAGGCTATCTATGATTTGTTCCCTGAAGGAATCCTGTCAATTGAACACTCCTTAAGTAATGGGATATATTGTGAACTCCATAAGGATAGCCCCCTTACTCAAAAGAGTCTCTCTAAGATACAGAAGGGAATGAAAGAATTAATAAAAAGAAAAATACCTATTAAAAAAGTATATTTTAAGAAAGATGAATTAATTAATGTGTTTCTTAAACAGGGATTTAGTGAAAGGGTAGAGTTAATAAAACAGATGGATACTGTTGGCTCTAATATTTACGAATTAGATGGTTATTATAATTATTTTTTCTACAATATGATTCCACATACAGGATATTTAGACCGCTTTGAACTGCATTATAGACTTCCTGGGTTTATTCTTTTGTATCCACAGCGGGGTAATCCTTTACATGTACCTGATTTTATAGAACAGCCTAAATTAGCCAATATTTTTCATGAATATGAAAAATGGGGTCAAATAATAGGGGTACAAAATGTTAGTGATTTAAATAAAGTAATAGAGGAAAAAAAATATGGTGATTTAATAAGGGTAAGTGAGGCATTACATGAAAAGAAAATTGCCAATATAGCTGACCAGATAAGCCAGGATATTGAACAAAAGCGTGTAATCTTAATTGCAGGACCATCCTCTTCTGGAAAAACTACCTTTGCCCAGAGGTTAGCGATCCATCTACGGGTTAATGGTTTAAAACCTGTGGCAATTTCAACTGATGATTATTTTATTAACCGTGAAGACACCCCAAAAGATGAGAATGGAAATTATGATTTTGAGTCTATTGAAGCAATTGACCTTGAATTATTTAATAAACAATTGCTTGAACTTATCCAGGGTAAAGAAGTAGAACTACCTATTTATAATTTTACAACAGGTAGACGCGAATCCAGTGGTAAAAAAATGAAGATAGAGGAAAGACAACCTATTATAATTGAAGGTATTCATAGTCTAAATGATAGCTTAACAGAGTTTATTCCACAGGATGTTAAATACAAGATATATATCAGTGCCCTGACACAACTAAATATAGACCAGCATAACAGAATACCTACCACTGATACAAGGATTATAAGGAGAATAGTAAGAGATCACAAATTCCGCAACCAGACAGCAGCTATGACAATAAACTGGTGGCCTGGTGTAAGGAGAGGAGAAGAAAGGAATATTTTTCCTTATCAGGAAAATGCAGACCTGATGTTTAATTCTGCTTTGGTTTATGAACTACCAGTTTTAAAGAAATATGCTAAACCACTACTGGAAGAGATCACAGCAGATGATAAGAGTTATTACCAAGCCAGGAGATTACTTGGTATTCTAAAATGCTTTAAAACAATCCCTGAAGGTGATATTCCTGATACCTCTATTATCAAAGAGTTTATTGGTGGTTCTCCCTTCAATTAAAACTATAAAAAATTTATTTTAAAGAAATCATTGATGATCTGACAGACCCCCTGCCAGTTGTCAACCCTATAAATACTTTTACCTTTAGTCTCTAAAAATTTATTATGGTATTTATTAATAAGTATAACTGGTATATTATTCCTGGCAAAGGCCCTGGCGTTTTCTGCATTATCTTCTACAAACAATTCTATTCCAGCGGCCAGGGCATGAGGTACTTTATCACCATTATGTATCAGCTTTGTAAAGGGTATTTGATGTTTTTTTAACCATTTTGTAGTTAAACCTTTAAATCCTTGATCCCGGGCAGTAATTAAATTCACTTCAAAGTTATAATTATATAATTTTCTTATTGTTTCCCGGGCTAATGGTACTGGTTTAACCTGACTGTATATATCTGTTAAATTTTTATCTAGAAACTTATTTATTACATCACTTGAAATATCATATGCTTGATCGAATAAATAAGAATCACTTTTTCTAACAATATCATAACCAAGAAAATTACAGATAGCATCATGCCATATATTGTCATTTTCATGTTCTTCGTCTGTAATTACCCCATCTATATCAAATCCAATAATTTTCTTCATGTTTTCACTCCTTTAAATTTCATCTCTTGAAAGTACCAAGCATTAAACAACATGTTTAACAGATATTCAATATTATATCAAAAAAACTCATCTTTTGAAATGAATTTAATGTAAATAGATGTTGCTTTAAAGTATGGATACCAGACTTTAGAATCTTTTTCCAAAGACAAAAATACCATGGGATAAATAATACTTGAAAGGAAAAGAGTATGATTAAAATCATTCCAAATACATTATCTATATTTAGAATATTATTCTCAGGATTATTAATAGTCTCTTTTCCGTATAAAACCATTTTTATTCTAATATATCTTTTATCTGGATTAACAGATGTATTAGATGGCTTTATCGCCAGGAAATATAATATAGAAACTAAACTAGGTGCTAAACTAGATTCAATAGCTGACATTGCTTTCTATACTGTTTTATTAATAATTTTTTTCGTCTGGTTTAGAAACATTCTGATAGAATATAAATGGTTAATTATTATTACAATAACAATTAGAATAAGTACTATTATTATCGGGATAGTTAAGTATAAAAATATTGTTTTTATACATACTGTAGCAAATAAAATAACTGGATTAATGATTTATTGTATTCCAATATATATATTTTTACTCAATTCCAATATACTAATATTAGTAACAACAATTACTTCTATAATATCAGCTCTAGAAGAATTTTTGATTATGCTAATATTTAAAAAAGTAGAACTAAATAAAAAAGGTATTTTTTGCAAGTAAAATATAAATTCTTTATCAAGGTGGTGAATTATGTGTCATTAAATGAAAGTATTAATAAATTAGCCAAACAATATGGAATATCATATTTCGGTGTTGCTGATTTATCTTACGCCTATGACACTATTCTGGAACAAGGTGGAGCTGATATTGCAAAATATCCATATGCTATATCATTAGGTATAGCTTTAATTAATGATATTGTAGATCAGCTACCAAACCGTTCAAGAAGAGATGTTGCGGTTAATTATGAACATCATGCTTATGATATTATAAACCAGAGGTTAGATATAACAGCTTCAGTGATAAGCAGCTTTATACAGGAAAAAGGGTATAATGTATTACCTATTCCGGCATCAGAAAGGTATGATGATGAAAAAATTTGTGCATCTTTTTCACATAAATTAGGTGCCCACTTAGCTGGTTTAGGTTGGATAGGAAAAAGCTGTTTGCTTGTCACTCCAGACCATGGACCTAGAGTAAGATGGATATCTATCTTAACAAATGCACCTTTAATACCTACTGGGAAACCAATGGAGGAAAAATGTGGTGCTTGTAATAAATGTGTAACTATATGTCCAGTCAAAGCTTTTACCAATAGATTATTTAAGGAAGATGAACCACGTGCGTTAAGATATAATGCCCGCAAATGTGAAAAATACTTTGAATCAATGAAGGAGAAAGAAACGGTATCTGTTTGTGGTATGTGTCTATATATATGTCCCTATGGAAATAAAGAGTGAATAGTACTGGTCACTATTATATTACTTGCCCATCTTTATTAATAGATTTAATTAACAAGGGAACTGCTAGCTGGACACTACCAATAATTACTAGGAGATATTTTAGACTGGATAAGCTGGTTTTATTGTTGACAAAAAAAACAAAAACAATAATCCCGATAATTCTCCCCACATTTAGAGCCAGTTCTTTATAGATTATATATTCAATCCGTTCTGCTGACTTATTTGAACTATCTATCAGATTGTAACCTGCTGCGCTAAAAGGCACTATAAAGAAAGGATAAAAAAGCGAATTAATTACAGTAAAAATAATTAGGGTTTGCAGGTTTATTTCAAAAATAAGGACAGCTACTGAAATGAACATCATGATAGTTCCCAGCCAGATAAATAATTTCCTTCTAACAGGTTTCATTACCTTTTCTGTTATTTGAAAAGATATAGCTAAAATTAAAGCACCAAGCAGAGTTATTTTACCAATACTCAACTCACTTTGTAATGTGATAAATATAAGAAGGTTTATTAGAAACATAATAACTCCATTTCTAATCCCGAAAAAGAAAGTGCCAATAATTATAGAATTATAACTGGAACTACTGGTTTTAATAGCATCAATAAGTCTAAATTTGTTACTTGTTTTATGGGTATGTAGTAAAAAACTTATATAGATTATCACCAGAAAAATAGTAAAGGATAAACCAAAGATTAGATAATATCCTCTTAACTGGACCATACTACTGATAATAATTCCCGCTGTTAAAGGGGCAAACATACCAGCAAGAGCGTTAATTAGACCATTATAGGAATAAAAAGTATCCCGGTTCATATCATTTGTTAAATCAAAGGAAAGAACATGAAAACCTAACCAGTAGAAACCAGCTGCTATTCCCAGAAAAATTCCCAGGGGGATTAAATATTCTGCTGCTTTTTCTTTAAAAAGGAGAATGGTTAAAAAATAAATGGTATGTATTATTACACCGGTTCTTATAGCAATAGTGCCATCATGTTTTTTTGATATAAAACCTGCCAAAATAAAGGTTAGTGGGGTAGCAATATGAATAAATAAATTAAAAACACCAATAGCAGCAAAGTCTTTTTTTATTCTCCAGATAAACACATTAACAAAAGTATTCGATAAACCGATTGCTATTGTAAAGAGAGCAGCTATAATTAACAATATTTTAGCATCATACTGTAGCCTTAATCTTTCTTTTTTTGCCTTTTGCATATAAAACTTATTACCTCCCAAATAATGCTTTTAATAGCATTAACCAAATGGATGATGATTATTAGAAAAAGGTATTGACAGGGAGAAAATATTACTTGACCTATGGGCAGAAGATTTTCCCTTGATAAAAGATAGCTTACTGCTAGCGCAAAAGAGAGGAGTAAAGTTATTCATTGTCTATATGGGTGATGATAAATATTTAGAGCTAGATAATATAGAGAATATTTATATCCATGAACCCAGTCAGGGTGGAATCTTCAATGAAAGCAGGGATTTTACTATGACCTGTGATCAAAGTGAGGCGATAAGTGGGACTATTGGGGCTGCTAATAGTAAGGCTATTTATTCCAGTAATAAAAGTTTTATTAATTTAGCAGGTTCCATAGGAGAGCTTTTTCCTGTGATTTTCATGGGAATAATTGTTGCAAATTTAAATATAAGATGGGCTTTTATAATTAGTGCTGGTTTCATGTTTTTCATTTTACTAGTTTATATATCACCAGCTTTACGGAATGACAATGTTGTAAAGACCAGGAATATTAATTAATAAAGTCTGGAATATAATCATAAAGTTTTTAATATGAGTTAAAAAGGATTATTGCTTGGGGTTGTAGAATATAGTAATGTACAAAATTAGGCAATTATTATATGTTTTAAGGTATATAATGAATAAGAAAATAAAGTATATTTGAGTGAACGTTGAAAGGAGATTATATATGAAGGTATTGTTATTTCTTGCTAATGGAGCAGAAATGATTGAATTAAGTGCATTTATAGATGTCTTTGGTTGGGATAGGCATTATAATAATGGTAACATTAATATTGTTACTTGTGGCTTTTCTAAGGAAATTAAAAGCACATTTAATATTCCTATAAGAGTGGATTTGTTAATAGAAGAAGTTAAAACAGATGATTACAATGCTCTAGCAATACCGGGGGGTTTTGCAGATTATGGTTTTTACGAAGAAGCATATAATGAAAAGTTTTTAAATTTAATAAGAGAATTCAAGAATCAGGATAAGCCTATAGCTTCAATATGTGTTGGAGCGCTTCCTATTGGTAAAAGTGGGATTTTAAAAGGGAAAAGAGGTACTACTTATCATTTGATGGGCGGGAGAAGACAAAAACAACTAGAAGAATTTAGGGTTAAAGTTGAAAATGAACCTGTTATAGTTGAAGATAATATTATAACCTCCTGGTGTCCATCGACTGCAGTAGAAGTAGCCTTTAAGCTTTTAGAAATGCTTAGAAGCAGAAATGATTCTGATAAAATAAGAGAAATAATGGGATTTTAATTAAAGGACTATTCTATAATTCTTATTAAGAAAGGAGTTTTCAAAGATGCATAAACAATTAGTAATAATTTCAAATATGGAAGGGGTTTCAGGAATTTTTGAAAGAAATAAAAAATCATTACGGCACGGAAGTGAAGAATGATATTAATGTAAGAATGAAGTATTAAAAGAAGAGATAAAAAACATTGGAATAAAAGAAAAAATTATTAAATATTGCAGGCTTATTGTGAATATTTTATTGAAAATTCTAATGTATTTCAGTTGATATTTCTTGAAGATTTAGGTGATATCTTGGAGAAATTAGAGGAGAGAGTTGCTGATTCAGAGATAACCTCTATTATTACGGAAGATCTTAAAAAGAACGTGCTATAGCTGGCATAATTCCAGAAAACAGGGTTACTATTATCGAAAACTTAATTGAGAGTTCTCTCCATGGTATCTTATTATTTTTTATAAAAGGAAGAAGTTCAAATTCTAAAAAAGAAATATTGAAGTTAATAGGAGTTGAAATAAATTATTTATTAGGTGGTTAACTACTGGTATTATTAATTTGATGTTATTACAGGGGCGCCAGTTACTTCTAAGGCTTATTTGAAATCCATTGAAAATGCATTAAAGAGGGTGAAATAAAAATGAATACTTTAATAGCTTATGCTACCAAATATGGTTGTGTTGAAAAATGTGCATCAATTTTATCAGAAAAACTTACTGGAGAGGTTGATTTATATAATCTTAAAGAAATAAAAAATATAGATATCTCAAAATATGATAAAGTGATTATCGGTGGTTCAATCTACATGGGTAAAATTCAAAAAGTAGTAAGAGAGTTTAGTTCAACAAAACTGAATCAATTAAAAGAAAAAGAGGTAGGACTCTTTATCTGTGGTATGGGAGAGGGAGAAACCGCCGAGAAAGAGTTAAAGGATTCTTTTCCTGTAGAGTTATATGCTAAGGCAACTGCTAGAGGAGTTTTTGGTGGAGAATTTATCTTTAAAAAGATGAATTTTTTGGAAAGGCTGATTGTTAAGAAAGTCTCCAAAGTAGAAAAAGACGTATCAAATATTTCAGAGAAAAAAATTAATGAATTTGCAGAGTTAATGAATAATGTCTATTTATAGGATGTTCCCAATTATTGGAGACCCCTCATATTAAATTATTTTAAATCATATTGTTTCTGCTCGGGTAGTCAGAAGTCAGGAGTCAGAATTAAGAAATTCTAAGTAAAACTTTTTTTATTCTTAACATCTCGGCTAATCCTTTTTTAACCTTCCATGTACTCTTTTCTTTAGTCATAATATTCACCCTTTCTTTGATTTGCTATATAAAAGAATAAGGCCCTGGAATAAATACCAGGGCAGAGAGAGCAGGGCAGTACTTAAAAAGAAGGCCCAGTGTAATTTATTTATATAAACTATTGACTTAGAGTATACTCTAAGTTATATGATATCATTATGATAAACAGTTAGGGGGTTTTAATAATGGGATATACAATTGCACAGGTGGAAGGGGTTTTAAAGAAAAGCAGTACAGAAAAGGGAGAGGTTAAAGTAGATGATATTACCATAGGAATGGTCAGGATGAAAGATGGAGCAATGGGAACAATTGAAGCCTGGCGTTTAGCTACTGGCACGGAGGACAACTTGAGATTTGAAATACATGGAAGTAAAAGGGCTTTAAGGTTTAATTTGAGCAAGGAATTAAAAAAATCTCTTGACAAATAATCTATCTTGTAATATTATTTATTTAACCGGTTAGTTAAAAACGTAAGGAGTAAAAAATTATGGGAAATGCAGTTGAGTCAAAACAAAAAATTTTAAATGTAGCAGAGAAACTCTTTGCTGAAAAAGGCTTTGATGGTGCCCGGGTAAGTGAAATTGCCAGTGAAGCCGGGGTAAATAAAGCCCTTATATATTACTATTTTAACAGTAAAGAAGATATTCTTGAAACATTATTTACAATTCTAATTGATGATTTTAAAAATTTAATAAAAAACAATATGATAGGAATTAATATATTTAGTGAAGATAATCTTGATATAGTAATGAATAGTATATTAGATTATATTTTGACCAAGAAGGATATATTACGTGTCGCTATGGTAGAATCTATGAAAGCAGTATCTGAACAATCAATAATAATCAAAATCGGTGAAATGCTAATAAGTGCTGAAATTGAAGAGGTGAGGCAGTCTTTGCTTGAGAAAGGGATAAAATCTCCCGGTAATATTAAGGAAATACTTGTGGCAGAATTTTTCACTGGTACTTTACCTGTATTAAACTATGTTATATTTGAAGATGAGTTTACCCATCATTTTAATATGGATGAAAAGGAATACAGAGAATATTTCATTAAAGCCTTTAAGCAAACCCACTTTGCCTATCACCTGAAGAGGTAAAGTGTTTTTTTAAATATATTTAACCAAATGGTTAGTTAAAAAGAGGGGTGATAAAACTAATAGTACTAAAATAAAAGAAATTTTTTTTATAACAATAACTATCTGGTTAGTTAAAAATTAAATTGGAAGGTGGATTGGAGTTGAAAGATATGAGAAAAAAACAATTAAAAGATTTTTTTGCTGATTTTGGCTTTAATATTATCATTAAGTATAAATATTTAATATTATTGCTTTTATTCGGCTTAACAATACTGGGTTTTTTGGGAATGCAGAAACTTGAATTTGATTCATCAAATGATGCTTTTTTACCTGAAAATGACCCGGTAGTTATAAAAAACGATAAGTTTAAAGAAATTTTTGGTAATGATGAGTTTGTTTTCATTCTGGTAGAAAGTGATGAAATTTTTAGTCATAATGTTTTGCAGTATATTAAAGAACTAACCGAAGACCTGGAAGATAACTTACCCTTTGTAGATGAAGTTACTTCACTAGCTAATCTGGATTATATCGAAACAGAAGGTGATAGATTAATAATTGATGACCTGATTAAAGAAATAGTACCTACTGAGCAAGAAACACTAAATGACTTGAAAAATAAGATTTTAGCTAAAAAAACATATGTAGGTAAAATAATTACGGAAGATTGCCAAAAAACCGGGATTATTGTTACCTTTCAGGAAATACCGGAAATAATTTATGCCCCGGTTGGTAAAAACTTTTCCCAACTGGACCAGGCCGATTATTCACCTCAAGAAGTATTGATGGATGAAAACCTGTATACTAAACATCAGCTTGGTTTAAATAAAGTGGCAGACCCTAGAAAGCTGATTGCCCCAGCTTTAAAGGTTATTTTAGCCCGGCATAGTGATAGTAAGATAAAAACAACTGCTACCGGAGTTCCTGTATTGGATTATGAGACTGATCGAATGGTCACTGAGGAAGGGACTAAATTTGGCCTGATTGCACTACTTGCTGCAACTCTATTAATGATCGTACTCTTCAGAAGCTTTAGAGCTGTTGCTGCTATTTTTCTGGTAGTTTTGTCTTCACTGGTAATCCTCTTTGGAACATTGGGTTGGCTAAAGCTTAAGCTTTCCATACTGGCCTTGATTATACCTACATTGGTTCTGGTTATCTCGGTTAGTTATTCTATTCATGTTATTAACCATTTTTTAAATGGTCTGGAAAAGGGTTCTCACTATAAGGCGATAAAATATGCTTACCGGGAATCGACCTGGCCTATTTTAATAACTGCTTTAACTACCGCCCTTGGTTTTATTTCATTTATATTTGTACCACTGGAACCCATCAAGATAGTTGGGTTTTCCTGTGCAGTAGGGACTTTTTTAACCTATCTGATAGTGATGATTGTTGTTCCGCTAATTTTTTCTATAGGAAAGAGTAGAACTTTACCAAAAAAAGATTATAGTAAAAAAAGTGATCAAAAAATTTTTCGGAAAGCTATGGAAAAATGGGCTGATTTTGTAGTCAGAAATATAAGAGTTACAGTAGGATTGTCAATAATTGTGGTAATTTTTGTTGTTTTTTATTCTTTTAAAATGCCAATTAACAGTGATATGTTACAGGTTTTAGGTAAAGATGTGGATTTTGTTAAAAATGCTAATTATATTACAGAAAGGCTGGGAGCCCTGTATTCTTACGATGTTTTGCTGGAATTTCCAGAAGAAGGGATGGTGAAAAAAAGTGAAGTACTTAAAGAGATAGATGGTCTAACAGATATGATCAATCGATTTGATTCAACAGTAACCCAGACTTCAATAATTGACTTAATCAAGGAATTACATATGACCATGAATAATAACCAGGAGACTTTTTATCAAATTCCAGCTTCCAATGACCTGCTCGCTCAGTATTTATTATTATATGAGATATCAGGTGGAGAAGACCTGGAAGATCTGGTTGATTTTAATTATCAAAAAACCCATATTTCAGTACAGGTTAACGATTTTAAGAGCTCAATCCTGCAGGAATTTGAAAAAGTAATTACCTATGGTCAGCAGCATTTTCCGTCAGGGACTAAAGTAACAGTAGTGGGTGATATGCCAATTCTGCTCAAAACCTTGACAAAACTGGTCGATGGACAGAAGCTATCTATTTTTATAGCCTTAATGGTTATTACCCTGGTAATGATAATAGTCTTGAAATCAATAAAGTTAGGACTGTTATCAATGATTCCCAATGTAATTCCAGTCCTGGTGATTACAGGATTAATGGGCTTATTACAATACTCTCTTGATTTTATTACAGTCCTGATTGCACCGATGATTATCGGTATTGCTGTTGATGACACAGTCCATTATTTCATTCACTTTAAGGAAGAGTATCTTGTGACAGGTTCTTACCATCAAGCAAATAAGGAAACCTTCCGTAAGATTGGTAAAGCTTTGATTTCAGCCTGTGTTGTTCTAATGTTAGGTTTTGCTATTTTTGTTTTATCGAGAATGGCAAGTCTGGGACATATGGCAGTTCTCTCAGCAGCAGGTATTTTCGCTGCTCTAGCAGCAGATATGCTAATTACTCCGGCAATTGTTATGCTGGTAAAACCCTTTGGGGAAAATCTTAAAATTACAAACAGGGAGGAAGAAAATTATGAAATGTAAATCTTTAATGATCATATTACTGGTGTCTGTAATGTTGTTACCTGTTCTGGTTCAGGCAGAGGAATTGACTGGTAGGGAGATTATTGATAAAACAAATATTATGAACTTGGTTGATGATATGCAGGCAGAGATGGAGATGGTAATGATCAATAAAGCAGGGCAGAAAAGGGTCAGGGAACTAATGTCATATTCAAAAAAAGATAAAAGTGATGATATAGAAAAATCTATAATGCGTTTTCTTAGTCCGGCAGATGTTAAAGGCACAGGGTTTTTAAGTATAGACAATCCGCAAGGGGCAGATGAAAAATACCTATATTTACCTGCCATGGGACGGCCCCGCCGGCTATCATCAGATGAGAGAGGTGGTTCCTTTATGGGGTCTGATTTTAGTTATGAAGATATTTCAGAATCTGTTGAAGATTATATTTACACCATTATTGGTACTGAAGAAATAGATGGTCAGCAGGTTTATATTGTTGAATCTATTCCACGTACAAAAGAAATAGAGAAAGATGTGGAATTTGCTAGAAAGATTTCCTGGGTGAGAAAAGACAATTTTGTTCTAATCAAGGCAGAATTTCATGATAAAAAGGATGAGGTATTGAAAAGGCTTAATGTACTGGAAATAAAACAAATTACTGAAGAGGTATGGATGCCGGTTCATTTAGAGATGGAAACTTACCAGAAAGGGTCCAGGACCAGTCTAAAATATAAAGATATTAAAGTGGATACAGGGTTAACAGACGATTATTTTTCTGTTAGACAATTAACCCGTCCTCTATAAGGATGTGATCTAGTTTTGAAAGATAAAATATTTTCTATTCTATTGAGCTGGCTGTTTTTTATGTTTTTTTCCTGGACTAATGTTTATGGCAGTGACCTGGAACTTAGTGGAGAATGGGTCTCGAGACTGGAGGCAGAATTCCAGGGAGAGAATGATATTATATTGTTTAATTCACTTGGTTTAGATTTAAATTATAATAGTTCTATGTCAGCTTTTAAGGCCAGTTTAGACATTACAGACGATGATGATGATCCTAATGTTAGTTTAGAAGAGGCTTATGGAGAGTTTTATTTTCAGTCTACTGATTTAAGGATAGGTAAACAGTATATTGCCTGGGGTAAAACTGATGGTATCAATCCAACTGATAACTTTAATCCTGAAGATTTAACAGATCCCTTCAGTGAAGACAATAAATTGGCTGTAAATGCAGTTAGGGCTAAACATTATCAAGATGATTGGATATTCGATCTTATCTGGGCTCCCCTGTTTACAGCAGCTGAATTACCTGAAGCCGGTAGTCGCTGGTCTTCTTTGCCGGCAGGTCTAGAAATTGAACCACAGGAACCTGAAAATAGTCTGGAGAATTCTGAAATAGGGGTAAGGGCTTCTAAATGGGCTGGCTCAATTGATTTTTCTTTTAGTTATTTTCGAGGCTGGAGTAAGACTCCAGCCTGGCCTGACCAGTCTATAATCGAAGACGTTCAATTAGTTTTCAAGCCTGAATATTATCAGGTTGATGTCTTTGGAACTGATTGGGCCAGAGACTTTGGTAGTTTTGTTTTCAGGGGTGAGTTAGCTTATTTTAAAACAAAAAAGGATTTTCAATTAAAAAATCCTTTTTCTCAGTATGTCTTGGGGGTTGATTTTAATGCTACAGATGAATTGTATATTATTACCCAGCTGATTGGTGAAAAAGAAGAAGGGAAAGATAGGACTGACAACCTAACTGTATCTCTGGAGTATGAGCTTACTGAATTTAAGACTATTGAATTAAATGGAATATATAACCTGGCTGACAGAGACAGTCTGATAAACCCCTTATTTAACTATGAAATAAGGGATGGTCTTGCAATGACACTGGGGGCCTATATATTTTCCGGGGAAGATGGGAGTTCATATGGCGGGTTTGATGAGAAAGATTATGTATATATAGAGTTAGTAAGATCATTTTAAAGTCTTGATAAATTGCTATACTTTTTTGTATTAGCCATAATATTAAATTATAGTGTGTTTTTTGTATCTGAATCACTTTATATGTTATAATAATTTATGGTTTTTACAATAAAAATTAGAATTTTAATCTAAAATAATTAATTAAGGAGTATAGCAATGAATGTCAGAAAAGTTACTAAAATAATTATGTTAATGGAAGAGAAATGGCCGAAGCCTGTAACAGAATTAAATTACTCAAGCCCTTTTGAACTCCTGCTTGCTACGATATTATCTGCTCAGTCAACTGATAAACAGGTAAATAAGGTAACAAAGAGACTCTTTAAAAAGTATAATCAGCCAGGGGATTTTGCGGAAATGAAAAAGGATGAACTGGCTCAGGAAATCAATAGTATTGGTTTATATCGCAATAAAAGTAAATTTATTATTGAAAGCAGCCAGCTGATCCTGAAAGAATTTAAAGGTAAGGTACCAGATACAAGAAAGGAATTAATGAGATTGCCAGGGGTTGGACGTAAAACTGCCAATGTAATCTTGGCCTCTGCCTTTCAAAAAAATGCAATTGCGGTTGATACACATGTCTTTAGGGTAGCAAATCGGTTAGGACTTGTTAAGACAGATAAAGTAGTGGAAGTTGAAAAACAATTAATGAATATAATACCTGAAGAAAAATGGAGTGATCTGCATCACTGGTTAATATTCCTCGGCCGTAGGATTTGTAAAGCCAGAAATCCCCATTGTAACAAATGTTTTTTACAGGACTATTGTGAGTATTATAATTCATCTAAATAAGGGGTGTTATTAGTATGAAAAAAAACAAAAAAATTGATCTACATATGCACTCAATCTACAGTAGTGATGGTGAGTTTCACCCCTGTAAATTACTAGAAATCGCCAAAGAAAATAACCTTACAGCAGTAGCCTTGACTGATCATAATACTGTAGCTGGAATAAGTGAGGCAATAGCTGCTGGAAAACACCTGGGAATCGAGGTTGTACCTGGGATAGAAATAGACAGTCAATTCAGAAAGTATTCTATCCATATTTTGGGTTATTATTTTGATATTAATGATGATAAATTAAATAATTTACTGACAGAACTAAATAGTCTTTATTATGGGTTAGCCCAGAAACGTGTAACGAAATTAACTGAACTGGGATTTGATATTGATTACCAGCAGGTATTAGACTATGCTGTAGACCTTCCTGTTGGTGTTGTGATAGCTGAGGCATTACTAAAAAACAAGAAAAATTTTAATCATCCACTACTAAAACCATATTTAACTGGGGAAAAAAGCAAACAGCCATATTTCAATTTTCATCTTGATTTTTTTAGTAGGGGTAAAGCAGCCTATGTTCATTTTAAAAGTATTAGTAGTAAGCAGGTTATTAAACTCATCAAAGGATTAGGAGGAATACCTGTCCTGGCTCATCCTGGCTATTCATTTAACTATCAAAATGAAAATGATCTGACTGCACTTAAAGAATTGATTGCTGAAGGCTTAGTTGGTATAGAGGCATACAGCAGTTATCATAAACAAAATGAGATAAATGAGTTTGAACAGATAGGTAAAGATAATAGCTTAATAATTACTGCTGGTAGTGATTTTCACGGCAAACTGAAACCTGAGATCTCTATGGGAGGAATAAAAAATAATAATTATAGTATCTTAGAGGAATTAAAGGATTATTTGTTACATATTTGAAGGAATATGTCTTTACTTAGCGAAATATTAAATATAGAAGCTTTATAATAAAAGTAGGCAGGTGAGTTAAGTGAAAATATATGTGCTGGATACAAATGTACTGCTTGACGACCCCAGGGCAATTTTTGCCTTTGAAGAAAATCAAGTAATTTTACCACTGGCTGTCCTGGAAGAAATTGATGATCAAAAGACAAAGACATCATCGATTGGGCATAATGCCAGGGAGACTTCAAGAATATTAGATAATCTCAGGGAACAGGGAAGACTGGACTGTGGTGTGAAATTAGAAAATGGGGGTAATTTACGTATAGAGATTAATGGTAAGGATTTTGATCCCCCTGAGGGATTAAATGCAGCCAAAAAAGATAATCGGATCTTAAGTACTGCTTTTTATATTCAGAAAGAAAATCCTGATCAAAAGGTAATTCTGGTGACTAATGATATTAATTTACGTTTAATTGCAGATGCCTTTGGATTAAAAGCAGAACAATACCGCTCTAACCGCCTAAATGATGATGAGATTTATACCGGAAGCCATGAAATTAAGGTTCCTGCTGAATTAATAGATAGGTTCTACCAGAATAATGCCCTGGAACTGAAGGAATTTAAAAATATTGATAAAAAAATATATCCCCAAGAGATGGTACATTTGATTGCAGTTGATCAGAAAGGGAAATCAGCCCTTGCCAGGTTTAATGGTGAACAAATTGTACCGTTTTTATTTTCCAAGGCCAGCCCCTGGGGGATTAAACCCCGTAATAAGGAACAGAGATTTGCCCTGGAACTCCTTTTAAATGAAGATATAAAACTGGTTACCCTTCTGGGTAAAGCAGGTACTGGCAAAACATTACTGGCTTTAGCTGTCGGCCTGTCAAAGGTTACTGATGAAGAGGCCTATAAAAGATTACTGGTAGCTAGACCAGTTATACCTATGGGGAATGATATTGGTTTTCTGCCTGGAACAAAGGAAGAGAAATTACAACCCTGGATGCAGCCAATATTTGATAACCTGGATTTTATTTTGAATCAGAGTAATGATAGTAGTTTTTCTTTTGATTACCTGGTAGAAAAGAATCTGATTCAGATAGAGGCCTTAACATATATCAGGGGTAGATCGGTTCCAAATCAATTTATTATTATAGATGAAGCCCAAAATCTGACAGCACATGAAGTGAAGACTATTATAACCAGGGCAGGAAAGAATACCAAGATTGTTCTGACAGGTGATCCATATCAAATTGATAATCCCTATCTTGACAAACACACTAATGGCTTAACACTCCTGGCCCATAAATTCCATAATGAATCTATTGCAGGACATATTACATTGGTCAAGGGAGAACGCTCTGAACTGGCCAGAATAGCTAGTGAGCTGCTGTAATTACTGGTCAAGTTAACGACAAGGCTCCCGGATTGTAAATTACAATAAGGGAGCCCTTTTATTCAGTCATTATTTTTAGTCCAGGGGAGTAGTCTTTTTAAGAGACTATTGTGCTGTTCTTTCTTCTGGTCTAAGCGTTTTCTGATCTCCTGAATAAGTTCCCGGTCACGTCTTTCTGATGTTATATTCAAAAGTTTAACTGCCTGCAGGTATTCCTGTTTTAGAGTATTTTGTCCTTTTTTTAGTTCCTTAATACCATCTTCAACGTCTGTAATTCTATCCAGTAGAACTGAAACAAGGGAACTAAGCCTTTCATCGGTTTCACCAACAAGGGCAGCAGCAATATCCTGTTTGCTTTCCTCTAAATTTAATATTTCACGCACCTGTTTGATTGAATATTTCTGTTCATAAAGGTAAGTCCTGATTTTTTGTAGGGTAGCAATATTATTTTCTGTATATTGCCGATATCCATTATTGTTTCTTGGTATATCTAAAAAGTTTTCTAGTTCTGATTCCCAGTATCTGAGTGTTGAAGGTGCTACATTTAAAATACTGGCTGCTTCTGATGTGGTATACCTTTCCTTATCCATTTTATACCCCCTTCCTTAGTGAGAATAGACAAGGCAAGGTTAAAATTTACATTAGTTTAATAATTCTGGATCGAGAGAAAAATTCCTGCATAAATAATAAAAAGATACCATTTTAAAGAAAGAGGATTATACTGTCTGACTATAGAATTAATATACTAGGTATTCTTATACAGGAGGAGACTAATTAATGAATAAAAAAACATATCTAATACTTTTTGTTATAGGTGTTTTAGCAAGTATTTCTTTTTCAACAATACACTATTATGTTATTAATGCAGGTCAGGTTACCACAGAGATTCAAAAAAAAACTGGGTTTAAAGAAATAGACACAGATATTTTATTTGCTCAGGCCAGAGATGCCTACTATGCAGGAAAAATTATTAAGGCAGAAGAGCTGTATCAGGCTATTAATTTGAAGGAAAGTAATAATCTTACTGCTTTAAAGAATATTTATTTTATAAATAAGGAATTAGGTAATCTTAAGGAAAGTATAACTAGTTTAGAAAAAATAGTTAATCTCAGTGATGATAAGAAATGGAACTATAGACTTGGTTTAAGTTATTTTCAAGTAGGCAATTATGAACAGGCTGCTGATATCTTAAATAAACTGGCCAGTGAATATCAAGAAGTCTTTTCTGAAAAAGAATTAGCAATTATTAATTATTATCTTGGTTTAATCTCAGTAAAAAATAAAGACCTGGAATTAGCGAAAGATTTTTTTGAAAAGGGGATTAATGTATCTCCTAAAACTACGATTAATTATGTGGAATTAGCTGGTATACATAAAGAAAAGGGACAATATCATGATGCCATTACAATGTATAAAAAGGCCCTGCGTTATGATTATAGTTTGTCTTATATCTATCCAGAACTGGCTGAGCTCTATGAGCAATTAAGTGAAGTCAGTAACTCTTACTATTACTGGAAGCGTAGTTTATCCACTAATAATAAACCTACTCTGGCCAGTGATAAAATTGATAAATTAGAGGAAATACATCCAGAATTAATTGAATTAGAAAAGGAAGAAAAAAACAGGACACGTACAAGTATAAACTGGTCTATTGTTGAACCCATTACTGATACAGCAGATATTCCACTCATAAGGGTTGGTTTAATTGAAAAGGCTGAAAATATTACCTTCCAGGCTGGAACTAATTTTAAAGTATTTAATAATGATCAGGCCGTTTTTAATGGTCAGGCTAAAAAGGAATATACCCTAAAACATAAAAATGATAAATTTGAAATTTATAGTGATGGAGAGATTCTTAGTAATTTTAAGACAGATAAATTATTGTTAAAATTAAGTGATGACCATTATACTTTTGATTTATATGACATTAGTTTTGGAAAAGGATATTTCTGGGCTGGTAATGAAGATAGACAGTATCGTGGGGAACTAGAAATTTTATCTAAAGATAATGATTTACTCACAGTAATTAATAATATTAATTTAGAGGAATATCTCTTATCAGTAGTTCCAGCAGAAATGCCTGCTAGCTGGCCTATGGAGGCTTTAAAGGCCCAGGCTATAGCAGCAAGGAGCTATGCCCTGGTTCATCTGGGCAGGCACAGTCGACAGGGATATGACCTCTGTGCTACTGTTCACTGTGCTGCTTACAATGGTGTCAAGAGTGAGAATACTAGGACTACTGAAGCAGTCCTTACTACTAAAGGAGAGGTTATAAACTATAATAACCAAATTGTTGACGCTGTTTTCAGTAGTAATAGTGGTGGTTATTCTGAGAGTAGTGCTGATGTCTGGGGTAACAGTTTGCCCTATCTCAAGGGGGCTAATAATATGATGGAAGAAAACTATTCATTTCCATTGGAACCCTATCAATTAGAAGAGTGGTTAATTGATAATCCTTCTTCCTTCTCCGGGGTAGCTAAATATATAGGCAGCAATGTTTACCGCTGGGTCAAATATATGCCGGTTGACTATTTTAAGGAAAGGTATAATTTAACAGAATTAATTAATATAATTCCAGAAGGCAGAAGTATAGGAGGCAGTATACAGAGTATATTAATCATTGGAGATAATGATAAAGAAATTAGAGTAAAAAAGGACAGCATCAGGGGGAGTTTCGGTGGTTTGAAAAGCAATAGATTTTTTATTGATAAAATTTATGATGAAAATGGAGTAATTACAGCTGTTCTCTTTTTTGGTGGTGGCTGGGGGCATAATGTAGGTATGGATCAAACTGCTGCAGCAGGTATGGCCGAGCAAAGTTATTCTTATGAAAATATTCTTAAACATTTTTATAAAAACACTAAGGTAATAAAGAAATATTAATTTTACTTGCAAATTATCTTGCAGTGGTTTATAATATTAGTAAACTTATATATTATCTTCAGGGCAAGGTGAAGGATAAAACTTATCCCAATTCCTGACCGGTGGTTATAGTCCACGAGCAGATGCTGAACTGGTGAAATTCCAGTACCGACGGTATAGTCCGGATGAAAGAAGAATATTTTTATGCCCTGGGGAACCAGGGTATTTTTTATCTTTGAGCTTTAAATTATCTGCTCTGAAGAAAATTTAATTCAGGAGGAAGATAATATGGATGTAAAAAAAATTGCTAATGTTGGAGTGTTGACTGCTTTATCATTGATCCTTATGCTGTTAATTAAAATTCCTTACCCTCCAATGCCTTTTTTACTATATGATCCAGGCGATATTCCAATTCTAATCATTGGTTTTCTTTTCGGTCCTGTTGCTGCCTTAATATCAACTTTAATAAATTCAATTATAATGGCAGCCTTTGTAGGTGATGGAATTTATGGGGCATTGATGCACTTTTTATCTACTGGGGCATTAGTTGGAGTCGCAGCTTATATCTATCATAAAAGTCATAATAAAAAAGGTGCTGTTAAGGGGCTAATTGCTGGCACACTAGCTATGGTAGCTATTATGGTGCCTGCCAATCTAGTTATAACACCTATCTTTATGGGGGTTGATTATAAACAGGTTTTATCAATGATCTTACCCTTTATACTACCATTTAATCTTATAAAAGCCCTGACAAATTCTATGGTAACATTTCTGGTTTATAAAAGGATTGCTGATTTTCTAAGGAGAACAGGTTTATTAAGGATTGATAATACAATTAAAGTTTAATTTTTCTTAATCAGCCAAGAATTATATGATTTTAAGATTGTGGATAATTTTAAAGGCCGACCAATATATTTACTTACCTTGTCGTGCACTATGGCGTCCTGCCTTCGTTTACTGTCGAGAAATTGTCTTCCGGCTCACTGACTCTTCTTTTTATAACGCATGGTCGAGTCAGTATCAGGCCATCGAGGCCAAGTTCCATGCCTCCAGCCAATTTCTAGAGTCGTCCAGTAAATATATTGGTCTGGTTTATGATAAGTAGTTAACTTTGAGTGAAAAGTGGTTCTAAGAAAAAATTAATAATTAGTGATTAAGTCTGGGTGGCGAAGCCATTTTGTTCTTCATCCAGGAAAAAGTCCGGTGTAAAAACCGGACTTTTTGTATATAATATTATAAACTGGTAAAAATACAGAGTGTAACATATTTTGTGATGGGGGTTATAATTATGGACTATAAGCTACACATTATAATGATTTTGCTTTTGATCTGCTTAATGTCTACACTTGTTCTGGCAAATACCTATACTACATATACCATAAAAAAGGGGGATACCTTATCACTTATTGCTAATAGCTTTAATATTAAAACAGAAGAAATAATCAAAATAAACAATATAAAAAATCCAGATTTGATATTAGTGGGAGAAAAAATACGTATTCCGTCAGAAGGGATAAAATATACAGTAAAATCAGGTGATTCACTCTGGAAAATAGCCCAATCTTTCAAAGTTAAACTCCAACAAATAATTAATCTAAACCGTATTACTAAACCAGGTATAATCTATACTGGACAGAAATTAATCATTCCGGTTACAAATGATAGGACAAGGTATCAACTTGCTTCACGTGCAAAGAGTATCAATTATATCTGGCCTGTACAAGGTAGGATATCCTCTGAATATGGCTGGCGGATTCACCCTATAAGGAAAAAAAGAGAATTCCATACAGGTTTAGATATAGCTGTCCCATATGGGACACCAGTTTATGCAGCTGAAGATGGTATTGTTGAATTCAGCAGTCAGGCAGGTGGTTATGGAAAACTTGTTATTATTAGACATCAAGACAATAGCAAGACATACTATGGTCACAATCTGCTTCTTAAAGTTAATAAAGGTGATCGGGTAAAGCAGGGTAAAGTAATTGCCTTAAGTGGTAATAGTGGTACTTCTACAGGTCCACACCTCCATTTTGAAATAAGGATTAATAATAAACACTGCAATCCACTGCAATACCTCAATAAAAGATATCTTAATAATGGATTCAAAATTTGAAAGGGGTTAAGATGAAGACTGAAAAAAAAATAGATGAAATAATTAATTTTATTAGATTACACCCAGAGTCCACAGCCAGTCAGGCCATAATGAGACGTTTTTTAATTAATAAAAACAAATTTGAAACCAGTACGGAGATTAGTTTTGAATTGAAAAATATCTTACAGGAAAAGGGAAATGATGAGATAGACTTTTGTTATTACCTGGTTAAATAAAAATTTGACAAATATATCTCACTCTTATAAAATTTCTTATATATAATAAAGAGTGGGGTTGATTTTTTGAAAATCACTTTTTTAGGAACAGGGACCTCACATGGGGTTCCTCTAATTGGTTGTAATTGTGATATCTGTCTGTCAGATGATCCAAAAAATAAGAGAAATCGTTCTTCTGTTTATATACAATTTGATGATTTGAACCTACTTATTGACACACCACCTGAATTACGCCTTGGACTACTTAAAAATAATATTTCTCAGGTTGATGCAGTATTATATACTCATCCACATGCTGACCATCTGATGGGCTTTGATGATATTCGTGCTTTAAACATGATTAATAATAAAACAATGCCCTGTTATGGCAACAATTATACTATTAAAGAAATAAAAACTGTTTTTCCTTATATTAATCACAATATACAGCAAGGTGGGGGTATACCTGATGTAAGGCTTATTACAATTAACTCTAATTTTTTAATTAAAGATAAAGAGGTTTATCCACTACCAGTAAAGCATGGCAAACTGGATATCTACGGCTACAGGATTGAAAACATGGCTTATATAACTGATTGTAGTTTTATTCCAGAAGCAACCTTTAAGCAGCTTAAAGGGATTGACCTTATCATACTGGGTGCCTTAAGATACCGACCTCATTCTACACATATGAATATTGAACAGGCAATTAAGACTATTAAAAAACTCAATGTATCCAGAGCCTATCTGACACATCTTTCACATGAAATTGAACATAATAAGGTATCCAGAGAACTACCTGAGAATATATTTCTTGCTTATGATGGTTTAATAGTAGAGGTTGAATAGAGGAGGAAAGGGAGGAATAGTAATGAATATTGTACTTGTAGAACCTGAAATACCACAGAATACTGGTAATATAGCCAGAACATGTGCAGTTACTAATAGTAGTTTATATCTGGTAAAGCCCCTGGGTTTCTCAACAGAGGATAAATACCTTAAAAGGGCTGGTCTGGATTACTGGGACAAAGTAGATGTATATTACTATGATTCTATTTTTGATTTAATCGCTGATTATAATGATAGCTCCTTTTATTTTGCCAGTACCAAAGCACCTCAAAGCTATGATCAGGTTATCTATAAAAATAATGATTTTCTAGTATTTGGTAAAGAAACAGCTGGTCTACCGGAGTCTTTGTTAAAAAAATATCTTGATTATACTATTCGTATACCGATGGGAAATGAGCTTCGTTCACTTAATCTAGCAAACTCTGTGGCTATTATATTATATGAAGGGTTGCGCCAACTCAATTTCCCATCTTTAGTAAATAACGGTTTATTGAGAAATAATTAATGAAAATATAGGCTTTTTAAGAAATAAAATTATATAATTTTATTATATAAGGAGGACTTTTAGCTTATCATGTAGAACTCTATTATGATTAGATTATTTATTCTGGGAGGAAAGTTATGAAAAAGAGGTCATTGGTCTTTATATTACTTATATTTTTAACTTTACAATCAGCAATTTTTTTTCATGTTCATGCCTTTAAAACAGAATTAGGGGACAGGGGGACAGGGGTCAAGGAAGTACAGCAGTATTTATTTAACCTTGGTTATGATGTCAGTGTTGATGGAATATATGGAAATCAGACTAAAATTATTGTTAAGGATTTTCAGTATAATAACGGACTTAAGGTAGATGGTGTTGTCGGTGATAATACCTTTAAATTATTAAAAGAAGTATGCAAAAATATAAACTATACAGTAAAAAAAGGTGATACTTTATCAACAATTGCTGTTAACTATAATGTATCTATAGCTGATATTAAGAGAATCAACAACTTAAAATCTGATTTAATAACTATAAATCAGGAATTAATTATTCCCAAGACCGGTATAGGTGGTGGAGATGATAATAAACTTTATTCTACGATCTACCATGTGGTAGAACGGGGGGACAGCCTGTATACCATATCTAAAAGGTATGGTGTTGATATACAAACAATTAAATTGGCCAATAAATTAACAACAGACCTGATAGTAATTGGCCAGACTATTGTTATACCATATAACAAAGCAAATAATAATGAACCCTTTAAATTAACAAAGGGTGCTTTAATCTGGCCTGTTTTAGGCAGAATATCTTCTGGATATGGATATAGAATTCATCCTATCAGAAAAACAAGACACTTCCATGGTGGTATTGATATAGCTATACCACTAGGCACTAAAATATATGCAGCTGCCGGTGGAAAAATAGTACAGAGTGGTTATTATAACGGCTTTGGTAAGACTATTATTATTGACCATGGTAATAATATTAGAACACTTTATGCCCATAATTCAAGATTATTGGTAAGAACAGGTGCTAAAGTAACAGTCGGACAGGTTATTGCTCTATCTGGTAGTACCGGGACCAGTACAGGACCACATCTTGATTTTCGAATATATAATAATGAAAAAACAGTTAATCCATTAAATTTCTTACCTTAAATAAAAAAAGAGCCGATCGGCTCTTTTTTATTTAATTATTTTGGTCTAATATTTTATCATATGTCCTACGATCCTTAAATTCTTCTTTTTTACCTTTATTCCATTGAGAAATAGGGGTCAGAAATCCAACAACTCTGGAATATATTTCACATTTTTGTCTCTGCATTATTAATCACCTCCCTATTTTTTTTAATTTTCACTTGACTTTCACTTGACATAGGACGTCTAAAATATTTTTTATTCTCTGATATATACCTTTTGAACATAAGGTGCTATTGTTTTTTGAAAATCCTCTAATTTATATAAGGGAAAGCTTGTTATTCCCATTAATTTAGAATTATAGCATATATCAGCCTTGAAGTTTTGTATATAATATTTTTCAGCACCTTCAATTAACAGACCAATATCCTTAAAATCTTCATTTTCATGGAAACCAGGGACAACTGTTGTTCTGAACTCATAGTCAAGCCCGCTTTTTTGAATAATATTAATGCTTTTTCTTATACTGCTAAGAAAATCAAACTTACTACCAGTAGTCTTAGGATACTTATCAAGTGATGACTTAATATCCATAGCAATATAATCTAATATACCTGCTTGAATTAAGGTTTCTAATATCCCTGGTTTGCTACCATTTGTATCCAGTTTTATTTTAAGCCCCAGTGTCCTTATCTCAGTGATAAATTCTTTTAAATCAGCTTGAATAGTCGGTTCACCACCAGTTATGCTGAGAGCATCAATCAGACCCTTTCTTTTTTTAAGAAAAGACATGACTTTATTAACAGACAAATAACTTTCTTCATTACTATCAGGGGCAATTAATGATGGGTTATGACAATAAGGACAGCGGTAATTACATCCCTGTGTGAAGATGATAGTACTTATATAACCCGGGTAGTCAATTAAACTTGTTTTCTGTATCCCGCTGATTTTCATACAGAAACCCTGGTTTCTGCTTTAGAATAACCCTGTTCAGCATCACATTTTGGACAGTATTCATGTTCACCAGGCAGATAACCATGAACAGGACATATACTAAAGGTTGGTGTAATAGTATAATAAGGTAACTTAAAGTTTTCGGCAATTCTTTTAACTAGCAATTTAGTACTTCCAGTTGATGGCAGGTGTTCTCCTAAAAAGCCGTGTAAAACAGTTCCACCAGTATATTTTGTCTGTAATTCATCCTGTAGTTCTAGGGCTGTAAAAATATCATCTGTATAAGCAACAGGTAAATGGGTAGAATTTGTATAATAAGGGTTTGCCCCTTCACTGGATACCCTATCTTCATTAGCGGCTATAATACTACTGCCAAACCTCTCTTTATCAAGTTTAGCAAACCTATATGAAGTTCCTTCAGCAGGGGTTGCTTCTAAATTGTACATATTCCCTGTGTCTTCCTGATAACTTACCATTCTTTCCCTCATATAGGCCATTACCCTGGAGGCAAATTCCAGACCAGCAGTACTTCCAATATCTTTATCCATAAAATTAATCAGGGCTTCATTCATTCCATTGATACCAATTGTATTAAAATGATTTTGCCAGTAATCACCAAAACGCTGTTTTATATCCCTTAAGTAAAATTGTGAGTATGGATACAACCCTGTTTGTGTAAATCTCTCCAGGATTTTTCTCTTTATCTCCAGGCTATCACGTGCTACATCCATTAAATGGGCTACCCTATCAATAAAATCTTTTTCACTACTAGCAAGATAGCCAATCCTGGGTAGATTTAAGGTAACAACACCAATACTCCCGGTCATTGGATTAGCACCGAAGAGACCACCACCACGTTTTCTTAATTCACGGTTATCCAACCTTAATCGACAGCACATAGAACGGGCATCTTCAGGGCTCATGTCGGAATTAATGAAGTTTGAAAAATAGGGGATACCATATTTCGCTGTCATTTCCCAGATTGGTTCATAGAGTTCATTATCCCAGTTAAAATCAGCTGTAATATTATAAGTTGGAATTGGAAAAGAAAACACCCTCCCTTTGGCATCACCTTCCAGCATTACTTCTGCAAAGGCCTTATTAAGCATATCCATTTCATCCTGAAAATCTCCTAGAGTCTTATCAACAGGCTTACCTCCAATAATTGCCGGTTGATCAGCAATAGCAGGTGAGGGTTGAAGATCCATAGTTATATTGGTAAAAGGAGTTTGAAAACCAACCCTTGTCGGTACATTCATATTATATATAAATTCCTGAATACACTGCTTTACTTCATTATAAGCTAAATTATCATAATAAATAAAAGGGGCTAGATAAGTATCAAAATTAGCAAATGCCTGGGCGCCAGCAGCTTCTCCCTGTAAGGTATAAAAGAAATTAACAATCTGTCCCAGAGCAGTCCTGAAATGGCGAGGGGGTTTACTCTCTACTTTGGTAGCCACCCCACCAAAACCGGTTAATAATAAATCATGTAAGTCCCAACCACAACAATAGACTGATAAATTACTCAGGTCATGTATATGTAGATCCCCATTACTATGTAGATCACGTATTTCCTTTGGATATATTTTGTTTAACCAGTATTGACTAGTTATTTCAGAGGAAATATGGTTATTAAGCCCCTGTAAGGAAAAACCCATATTACTATTTTCATTTACCTTCCAGTTGCTTTTATCCAGATAACTGCTGATTACATTCATAGCATCACTAAATAATTTTTTGGTATCCCTTAATTCTGCATGCTGTTCCCTGTATAAAATATATGCCTTGGCAATATCAGCATAGCCTTTTTCAATAAGTATCTTTTCGACTAAATCCTGTATTTGTTCAACATTTGGTATACCACCATCTTTGTAAAATATGTTTAAATATGAGAGTACTTCCTGGGTTATTTCTCTGCTTATTTCTTTATTATCCTGCCCAACAGCTTTTGTTGCTTTTAATACTGCATTTTCAATCTTTTTTTCATCAAAATCAACCTTCCGACCATCACGTTTCTTAATAAATTCAATCATAAAAAACCTCCCAAAACAATATATTGTGTTATTTAAAATTAATGATACTATATATTGTATTATTCTACTTTTTTTAAAAAAATCCTGCTTTTATAAAATTATTTTTTGTTTTAAATATGAAAAACGGTGTTATTTTGATATAATACTTAATATGAGCAAATTATAGAGCATAAGAGATTATAGCAGAAGGAAGGGATATGTTAATGAAGTTAAAATATATTTTTGGGCCTGTTTTATCAAGAAGATTAGGAAATTCCCTGGGAATAGACCTTGTTCCCTATAAAACCTGTTCACTTGACTGCATTTATTGTGAATGTGGTAAGACCAATAATCTGACAGCCCGAAGAGAGGAGTATGTACCAACAAAGGATGTAATTAATGAACTGGATAGATATCTTATTAATAAACCGGAAATTGATTATATCACATTTTCTGGTTCAGGTGAACCCCTTTTACATAATGGAATAAAAAGAATCATTAATTATCTTAAAGATAATTATGATTATAAAATAGCCTTATTAACAAACGGGATTCATTTTATAGACAGGAGTGTAATAGAAGAAGTTGAAAGAGTGGATTTAATCATACCATCTCTTGATGGAGTAACACAGGAGACCTTTATAAAAATAAATAGACCCCTTAAAAACATTTTTATAGATGATGTCATTGATGGTTTAATTAAATTGCGCAGTAATTTTAGTAATCAGATCTGGCTAGAAATCTTTATTATTCCTGGAATAAACGATAATAATGATGAACTTGTAAAATTTAAAGAGGTAATAAAGAAGATTAAGCCTGACCGGGTACAGCTCAATAGTCTGGATAGAATCGGTACCTTGAAAAATATTAAAAAGGCTTCAGAAAAGGAATTACAGTCAATTGCAGAACTTTTTGAAGGGAAAATTGATATAATTACTTAAAAAGCCTTGACAAAAAAAAACAAAGATGGTAAGATAGTAATCGTTGTAATAAAGCAGGGCCATTAGCTCAGTCGGTAGAGCACCTGACTTTTAATCAGGGTGTCGGAGGTTCGATTCCTCCATGGCTCACCAATATAATAGCGCGGGGTAGAGCAGTCTGGTAGCTCGTCAGGCTCATAACCTGGAGGCCGTCGGTTCAAATCCGGCCCCCGCAACCATTATTTTCTTGTATGATTTTAGTTAAATATGGAGTGCCTGTGGTGCAACCATAATGTTCTTGTATGGTTTATTTAGATACGTAGTGCCTATGGTGCAACCAAAACAGAAGTAGGATGTAGGAAGTCGGAGATAAGATTGTATGCAAATACATTTTGCACAACCTTACTTACTAACAACTTTCAAATCCTCTTCATTTTGTAATAATCTTTAGAAGTATTAGTCTTTGGTTTCTTACATCCGACCTCTGACCCCTTACTTCCAAAATGGTGAGATAGCTCAGTTGGTAGAGCAGTGGACTGAAAATCCACGTGTCGACAGTTCGATTCTGTCTCTCACCACCATCTTTATTTCTAGATTAATACAGATATATATTACTTGATCATACTTAAGCCGAAAGGCTTTTTTTAAGTTTACTGTTGAAAAAATAAAATCATAATTACTGCGTATCAACAGATTTATCGACATAGGATTAAGACTGTGAATCAGGAGGTATTAGCAGGAAATTACAAACTTATAGAGAAAGAAGAGATAGACTATCAATCAGCTGATAAAGAAAGTACCATTTAGAAATCTGGCAGCTCATCAATGGCCTTTTTCTTTTCCTCTATATCTGTATGGGTATATATCTGGGTTGTTGATATATCAGAATGTCCCAGTAAATCTTGAACTATCTTGATATCTTTAGTCTGATAATATAAAATCGAAGCAAAGGTATGCCGTAATTTATGTGGGGTTATCTTTTTATAGTTTTTTACACCAGCCAGTTTTGCATATTTTTTTACCAGTAGTTGTATCGTCCTGACACTAATTCGTTTGCCATGACGGGAGATAAACAAGGCATTAATAGCTGTTTGATCTTTAATTTTTATTTTATTCCTTTCAGGTAGATAATTATCTATGGCCATTATTATATCATTATGTAGGGGAAGATTTCGTTCTTTATTCCCCTTACCAAAAAATTTAATTGATTCATTTTCAAAATCAATGTTGGCCAGATTAAGGTTTACCAGTTCTGAGACCCTTAAACCAGCATAGAGGAATAATTTCACTATGGCCAGATCCCTTTTTTGATTAATGCTATTATAATTTTTTATTGCCTCAACATATTTACGAGCATCATCTAGTTTCATATAGATGGGTTCAGCCCGGGTTGCAGTCCTGCTTGATTCAATATCGACTGCCGGATTATTATTAACATACTCATATTTATGAAGAAATTTATAAAATGAACGTATTGAATATAGTTTTCTATTCCTGGTAGATGGTGCATTATTATTAAGTAGTATAATATCTCCAAGGAATTCGGAGATTTCATATTTTGATATGTCTTTTAGTAATATTTCTTTATCAAAATCCATTTTATCAAGTAAATACTTATAAAAAAGTTTTAAATCTCCAATATATTCTTTAATTGTTAATTTAGAATATCCTTTTTCAACATGGAGATATTTTTCAAAAGCCTTAACTGCCTGTAAGTATCTCATTATCAGTCCACCTTTATTTAGTTCTTTATTATATATTCAACAAAAAACAAATTAATCCTTTTATGAACAAAATGGCTTCGCCACCCAGACTTAATCAAATATATCAGCTTTCTTAAGTCAACTATTTATTACACATAGTTAATAATAAACTATTAGCCAGACAAATATATTTGTCTGCCTTTAAAGTTATCCACAATTTCTAAATCACATAGTTTTCTTGGAAGTAAATATATTTGTCGACCTTTGGAATTGTCAAAAAAGAAAGGAGAATATATCATGGAAAATTTAACACTTTATTACTTTCCAAGTTGTCCATTTTGTAGAAAGGTGTTGAAATTTATTGAAAAAAATGGTTTGAATGATAAGATTGAGTTTAAAAACACCAGGCAGGATGACAACGCAAAGAAAGAACTCCTGGAGATTGGAAGGAAAGACCAGGTTCCCTGTCTGTTTATCGATAACAAACCACTCTATGAATCTAATGATATCATCACATGGTTAAAAAGTCACTATTTATAAAACCTGGCTTACTACTAATCCCTTTCAGGCAGGAATATCTTAAAATATACAGAAATAATAAATATACTGTGAAAAGGGAGAAATTTTATGACTGGTTTAGAATTATTAAAATCAATTTATAGCTATTACAGCAATCACCCCTGTCTGATTATTATAACATCTATTATGCTTTTGTTTTTTTTCCTCGAATTTATCCTTAGCCTCAGGATTAGCCGCAGGTTAAAGCTTATGGTCAAAAAAATGGAGGAAGATAAATTAACAGAAGACAAGTTTTTATTAAATTTAATAAATGATTATAAAAGTACTGTTCATAATAAAGATTATCAGCTAATAAATCCGGAGGCTTATGTTGATTCATTCTTGGCACGTAAAAAAAGTTGTTTATTACATAGCAAGGAGATACTTAAACAGAGTGATTATATTTTTATTCTAACAGGGTTATTTAGTAGTTTTATAATAATTTTATTTGGAATTACCAATCTTAACCTGGAGGGGGTGACTGGTTTAAATGACCTTTTTACTAGTCTAAGCACTCTACTATTTTCTTTAAAACCAGCCTTAATAATAATGACCCTTAGTATTATTTTCGCTTTATTAAGCAATATCATACTGCGTTTCTGGAATCTAGATTATCGATTAGATATATTTAAAAGTGTATTAATAGACTATTTATTAAATAATATTGACACAAATAATTCCTCACCTGAAAAAAACTTATTTTTAGGTTTAATTAAGGCAATTAAAAAAAACACGGTAACAATTGATGAAAGTATTAATAATAAACTAATAAAGCACCTCCAGGATATGGAAGAGAAACTTAGTATATTCCAGCTGGAAGAAATCAAATCAGCTGCTGGAGAAGAAGAACTTGATGAAAATCCTACTTGCTAAGATAGGCAACTGATTCTATATGGTTAGTATGTGGAAACATATCTACACACTTAAATCTATTAACCGTATAACCACTGTCCTGCATTATATTTAAATCCCTGACAAGTGTCCTGGGATTACAGGAAACATAAATCAGTTCATGACAGCCATATTCTATTATTTTATTTAGGGCAGCAGGGTGTATACCTGGTCTTGGGGGGTCAACAATAATCAAATCAGGTACTTCTTTTAATTCAAATAGTTTTTCCTGAACATCACCATTTATAAAACTGCAGTTTTTTATCTTATTAATTTTCAAATTCTCTCTAGCCATTTCAACAGCCTCTTCTATTATTTCAATCCCTATTACTTTATTAACATCTTCAGCTATCACCTGGGAAATACTTCCTGTACCACAGTAAAGGTCAAAAACAAATTTATTTTTACCATCTCCTAAAAAATCTTTCACTACCTTATAAAGGACCTCTGCCGCATAGGTATTTGGTTGAAAAAAGGAAAATGGTTTTATTTTAAATCTCAAATTTAATAATTCCTCAAAATAAAAATCCCTACCATAATGGATTATTAGTCTATCACATTTGACTGCATCAGCATAGTCATCATTGATGGTCTGTAAAAAACCAACTAATTCCCCCTGAAGCGGCAACATTTTAAGCTCTTTACTAAGTTGACTAAAATCATGTTTGAGCTGAGAGGTGGTTATAAGATTAACCAGTATTTCACCAGTTTTTAATCCCTTTCTAATTACTAAATTACGTAGAAATCCTTGGCGGTTTTTTACATGATACCTCTTCAACTTATGTTTTCTCATATATTCAATTATTAATGACAGGATTGCCCTGAAATCACTATCTACCAGAACACAACTATCTACTGTAATAACATCAAATCTTCTTCCCCTGGGGTGAAGACCAAGTTGTAATAAACCGTCTTTCTCTAAATCTCCAAAACTAAACTCCATTTTATTTCTATATTCAAAAATACGGGGACTGGGTAATAGGCCTTGAAAATTATCTATCCCTTTAGCTTTAAATAGTTTTTTCATTTGTTTCTCTTTTTCAATAAGCTGGATATCATAGGGGAGGGTCTGCTGATTACAGCCACCGCAGGATTTAAAATGATTACATTTTTCTTTAATTTCTTTACTTGATCTCTTAATCACCTCAAGTAATCTGCCTATATAATAATCTTTTTTCTTTTTGTGGATTTTAACCTTAACCTTTTGGCCGGGAAGGGCATGTTTTATCCGAATTTTTTTATTATCTAAATACCCTACACCAATCCCTGGATAATTTATCTCTTCGATATATACCTCCTGAATCGACCTTCGTTTTATACCCACCATCGTATCAGATCCTTTCTATAACTTAATATCTTTAAAATGATATGTTTTATTATATATAATAATTATCTGCTAGTAAATATAATTTTCTATTTTTATTTTAAGTGTGTGTTCAAAAAGAATTGTTTTAGGTGATTATATATCCCGGAAGTCGAGTTAAGGTACTACCATTGCGACACAAGTCGATTCGTTAGTACTGGCCTCAACAATGCGTTTATAATAGAAGAGGGCAGTGAGTGAAGGGGTGTATAATCATCGGGATATAAGCAGGGGCTTTTCGAACAGACTCTTTAATAAAAAATGTTTAATAAAATAAGCCTTATGTAAGATATTATAAAATAACAAAAGTTTCTTTTGTGTTATCATCATACATCCTGTATAATAATGTCGTATCTAAATATAAGGAGGGGAAGATCTTGGGAAAAAGGAAATATCAGGTCTTATTTATTATTTTATTATTAATACTAGTGTTTAATGTTAATGGACAGGCAGAAAGCTATGATAATTTAAGTATAGAAGAGGCAGGTGAGATACTTAGAACAATCTTAAATGATAGTATAACAGAGGAAGACTTAATTAACAAGTTAGCAGAACACCCTTTGGTTGAGATTATGGGGTATGTTGAAACAAGCAATGAGAATTATACCTTGTATTATGTTGAATCCGGTGACAGCTTATATAAGATTGCCAATAGGTTTGATACCACAATTGATGAACTTAAAAAGATAAATAATCTCACACATGATTATTTAATCATTGGACAGAAATTAAAAATACCTTCAGAAAAAACTTATGTTAGTTATACTGTAAAACCAGGCGATACTCTTTATCAAATTGGCAGACGATATGATATATCTGTCAAAGAAATTAAAGAACACAATAATCTTAAAAATGATTATCTTTTAATTGGACAGCAATTAACCATCCCTGTAAATGATATCGATAAAAATTATACCTATGAAGTTAGAGCAGGGGATACCCTTTATAAAATTGCTAGAAAATTTTATACTACAATAGCCGAAATTAAGGCCATCAATAATTTGATATCTGATTATTTATTTATTGGACAAAGATTACACATTCCTGTAAGCCAACCAGATAAAGGCTATCAGAAGGTTGATGTTACAGATTATGAAAAAGAATTGCTAGCCCGAGCAGTTTATTCTGAAGCTAGAGGGGAGCCGTTTGAAGGGCAGGTTGCTATTGCAGCTGTTGTACTTAATAGAGTACTCCATCCACTATTTCCGGATACAGTTGAAAAAGTAATCTTTCAACCATGGCAGTTTACTGCAGTTCATGATGGTCAATTCTGGTTAACACCAAATAGAGCTGCTTATAATGCAGTAGAACTGGCTCTGGAGGGATGGGACCCTAGTAATGGTGCTATTTATTATTATAATCCTGATACTGCTTCCTCAAGATGGGTTTTTTATCGTACAGTTATTGTAAAGATAGGTGAGCATTACTTTGCTGTCTAAGGAATTTAGCTACTAGTTCTATAGGGAGGAATCATATTGAAAAGAAAATATATTTTGCTTTTATTTATTTTTATAGTATTATCACCATTATTGTTTTTCCAGAATGCTCAAACAATTGATTATAATTATCATATAGTCAAACCCGGTGATAGTCTCTATAAAATAGCTATAGAGTATCACACAACAGTTAACATTATTCGAGAATTAAATAATATTTATACAGATTTAATATATCCTGGACAAAGAATTAAGGTTTCCTTAAAGAATAATGATAATACTAATGATTACTATATTGTTCAAGCCGGGGATAGTCTTTATAAAATATCACAGATGTTCAATATCTCTATAAGTACTTTAAAAAATATAAATAATCTTAGTTCAGATATTATTTATATTGGACAGAGCTTATTAATTAGAGAGAAAGACAATTTACACAGTATAAGTGGACAGGTTAATTTTAACAATAAATCTTTAGGTACACAAGTTATATCAGAGGATCATACAGTAATCAATGAAATACTGCCCTTAAAAATTAATCCTAATTTACCTAGATATACTGAAGATGAAATTATTGTTAAGTATAAACCGGTATCTGTTGAAGAGAATAATCAAGAATCCACAGACAATAGTGGATTAATTACTATTAATAGTCTGGATACCAAAGAAGGTAAAATTGTTCACTATCGGGTACCAGAGGGTGAAGACATTAATGAATTTATAAGTAAATATAGAGAATTAGATAATGTTGCCTGGGTTGAACCAAACTATATCTTTTATACAACAGCAGTACCCTCTGACAGTTATTATAATTATCAATGGGGACACATTAATGTAAATCTTGAGGCAGCCTGGGATATAGAAAAAGGGAGTGAAAATGTAACTGTAGCTGTCATTGATACAGGTGTTATCACTACTCACCCTGATTTAACAGAAAATCTGCTTCCTGGTGTAGATTTTGTAGGTGGTAAAAAAACATATCCTATTGAAGACTATGATATAACAGATTATGACCCTACAGATGAGACTAAATTAGTTGATGGTGGTAGTCATGGAACACATGTTGCTGGAATAATCGGTGCAGTTACTAATAATAATAAAGGTATTGCTGGTGTTAACTGGCAGGTTAGTATACTCCCGATAAGGGCTTTAACCAGAAAAGGTGGTACTAGCTGGGATATCGCTGAAGGAATTTATTATGCAATAGATAAAAATGTAGACATTATAAATTTAAGTCTAGGTAGTAATCACCAGAGCAGCCTACAACATGAAGCTGTAAAAACTGCAGTAAATAAAGGTATTACTGTTATTGCTGCTGCAGGAAATGAAAATAGTTCTGTTTATTATCCTGCCGCCTTTCCGGAAACAATAGCAGTAGGTGCTATAAATGAAAACAATCGAAAGGCCTCTTACTCAAATTATGGCCCAGAGGTTGATCTGGTAGCACCTGGTGGTGATTATGGAAATCCAATCTATAGTACCTGGGGGTACTATAAAGAGGGTAAAACTGTAGCAAGTTATACTGGTATGATAGGTACTTCAATGGCCACACCGTATGTTAGTGGTATAGCAGCCCTTTTAAAGGCATATGGTATTAATGACCCCAATGAAATTAAAGAACGCTTAATCAGTACAGCAAAGGACCTTGGGGAAGAAGGTAAGGATAATACCTTCGGTTATGGCCTGGTGGATGCCCATAGTGCACTGTTAGAAAAAAAAAATAACCAAGCAGTAGTTTTTACCGGGACTATTGACGGCAAAATGATAAAAACTAAAAGTGAGGTAAAAAAAATAAATTATGACAGGTCTTTTAGATTAGAAGAAGTCCAGGAAGGCAAGAACTTTGTCTTTGCCTGGCTGGATATAAATAATGATCATATAATTGATAGTGGAGATTATTTTGGTAAAACAGAAAAAGAGTTAATAGTTGATAAAGATATAAACGGCCTGAAGATTGACCTCTTTTATATTCCTGCTGGTATAGACAGTCCACTTTTTACAATTGAAAATTAACTTTATAAAGAAACAGGGAGGATATATATCCTCCCTGTTTAACTATTATAATTAATTATCCTGCTTTACTATCCTATAAGAGCTATGTTAAAATATTTAATAGAGCAAAACAATAGATAATAGGGGGTTTTTATATGTTAGTAGAAGTTGGGTATAATGATTATGCAGAAGAAATGTTAGATAACCTGGAAAAAGGAGGCTTTCTTACTGTTGCTAATGAAAATAAAGTTAATACAATGACAATCGGTTGGGGGAGTCTAGCTTATATCTGGGGCAAACCTGTTCTTATGGTAATGGTGCGAAAATCCCGTTACACCTTTCAGCTTATAGAAAACACTAATGAATTTTCAGTAAGTATTCCTTTTGAGGGTAAGATGAAAAAAGAATTAACATTCTGTGGAACAAAATCAGGTAAAGACTATGATAAGATAGCAGAGTGTAATCTTGAATTGTTAAAAGGTACTAAAACTAATACCCCACTAATTGCCGGTTGTCAACTTCATTATGAGTGCCAGATCTGCTATAAACAAGAGATGGCTCCTGCAAATCTAATCAATAGTTTTCAGGATTCATGGTATGCTGATAATGATTATCATACACTATATTTTGCTGAAATTATCGGCAGTTATCTTGACAAGAATTAATATTATTTAGAATTAGTTTTTAAAATTACATCAAGGTATATTAAACCTCCTATTGAAGGATAATACTGATAGGGGGTGTTTTTTTATGACTACAAAAACTAAAAGAAATGCAAATCACTTAATAAATGAAAAATCTCCATATTTATTACAACATGCTTTTAATCCAGTTAATTGGTATCCCTGGAATAAAGAGGTTTTTAAAAAGGCCAAAAACAAAGATAAACCTATTTTCCTCAGTATTGGATATAGTACCTGCCACTGGTGTCATGTAATGGCCCATGAATCCTTTGAAGACTTTGAAGTAGCACGTTTAATAAATGATACATTTCTTGCTATTAAAGTTGACCGTGAAGAACGACCAGATATTGATAATATTTATATGGATGTCTGTCAGTTAATAACCGGGAGTGGTGGCTGGCCTTTAACAATTTTTATGACAGCAGATAAAAAACCCTTTTATGCTGCTACCTACCTCCCTAAAGATAGCCATTATAATCGGATAGGACTCCTGGAATTAATACCAAAGATAAAGGAATTGTGGAAAAACAAAAAGAATGAATTATTAAATTCAGCTGATAAAGTAAGTGGGATTTTAGTAGAAAAAAATAAAATAGGAATAAAAAAAGAACTAAATTCCAATATTCTTGCTAAAACCTATCAAATTTTAGAGAGTCATTTTGATGAAGAATACGGTGGTATTGGAATAAAGCCTAAATTTCCAACACCTCAGCAATATTCTTATTTATTAAGATACTGGTATAGTACAAATAAAGAAAGGGCCCTAGAAATATCAGAAAAAAGCTTGTTAGCAATGAGAGCCGGGGGGATCTATGACCACCTTGGATATGGTTTTCATAGATATGCTACAGATAGAAAGTGGTTATTACCACACTTTGAAAAAATGCTCTATGACCAAGCTATGATTGTTTATACCCTGGTTGAATTATATCAGATAAATAGTAGTAATATTTATGCCAGAACTATTAAGGAAATAATTGATTATTTAAAGGGTAAAATGTTAGCAGCTGAAGGTGCTTTCTATTCAGCAGAAGATGCTGATAGTGAAGGAGAAGAGGGGAAATATTATCTGTGGTTTGAAGAAGAACTCAAGGATATTTTAGGTGAAAATTCAAGTGAATTTCTGGATATATACCAAATAAAAACTGATGGTAATTTTCATGAAGAAAGCACTGGTCTAAAAACAGGTAGAAATATTCTGCACCTGGCAAACCCGCTAACTAATGATTCTGTATTTAAGGAAATTGATAAATTTACGGAGGAAAGAGAAAAATTACTTTCCAGCAGAGAGGAAAGGGTTCCACCGGAAAAGGATGACAAAATACTAACTGACTGTAATGGGCTAATAATTGCTGCCCTGGCCAGAGCAGGTTTTGTCTTAAAGCGGGTGGAATATATTAATCTGGCAAAGGGGGCTGCTGATTTTATTTTAGAAAAATTATATCAAGATGAAGAATTACTACATAGATACCGTAGTGGGGATTCTTCATTAAGAGCTAATATCGATGATTATGCTTTTTTGATCTGGGGATTGATTGAATTATATAATAGTACTTTTGATAGTCAATATCTTGAATCTACTTTAAAGTTAAATAAAAAGATGATTAAATTATTTTGGGATAATCAAGATGGAGGATTTTTCTTTACTGTAGAAAATAATCAGGATTTAATACTAAGGAGTAAGGAAATATATGATGGAGCAGTTCCTTCAGGTAATTCTATAGCACTCTGGAATTTAATAAGACTAAGCCATATAACTGGTAATAAAGACTATGAAAAAAAGGCTTATAGTTTAATAAATTGTTTTGCAGAAAAAGTAGAAGAAAATCCTGCTGCTTACTGCCAATTTTTAATTGCTTTCAATTCATTACAGGAATCTTATTTTGATCTAGTAATTGTCGGAGAGAAGAAAGACAGGAATACACAGGAAATACTCGACTATTTTAGAAATAATTACTTTCCTAACCTACAGATTATCCTGAAAGAATCCAACAGGGATAAAATAAATGAATTTGCTCCATTTATTAAAGAATATGAAAAAAAGAATGGACAGACAACCATATACCTTTGTAAAGATTATTCCTGTAAATTACCTACAAACAAGCTAGCAGATATAAAAGAGATATTAAATAATTAAATAATTAAATAATTAAATTAAGTAAAAACTGCCATGTTTCAATATATCCTACCAATATCAGTTATGATAATCTTTGAAATATTATTTTAATCCTGTTATAATAATTAATAAAATATCCCAATTATATATTTTGTATTTATACGGAGGTTAGATTTAAAATGATGAACAAAGAACATCTTTATAAAGAATTAAACAATATTGATGGAAGGGGTTATAAGGCCTATAGGCAGATTCAAAACAACTACTATGACTTTGGCAAATTTATAATCGGAATTCCTTATGTCCAGGGTGACCCCTATGCAAGTCCATCCAGTGTAATTATAAAAACCAAGGGGAAAATAAAAGATTTTCCGGAGTGGCTCTTTGAAAATGAAATTAGGCTTCAAGCTGTTGAAGATTACCTGACCAGGGTTATTACAAATAATATAAAAAAATATGCCCGTGGTAATAGAGGATCAGGAAAAAGTGGAAGGATAAATATTGTCCATACCGGGCAGGAAGTTATAAAAAGGACATCAGTAGAATTTAGCAGAGATTACATAGAAGCCCGCTTAACAGTCGGTCTACCAGCTAAAGGCAGACGAGTACTTGGACACCAGGCACAGGATCTCTTTTTTAAAGAAATATCTAAGATTACTGAAAATAGCCTCTTTTTAGCCAATATAAATCAGCAAGCCTTAGAAAATCATGTGAGGGTTGTTGAAGATCAACATGTCTTAAGGGAATTATTGTCTTCACAGGGCTTGCTGGCCTTTATTGCTGATGGTTCTATCTTACCCCGGAGAAGTGGTGTTGATGATCGGCCGTTAAGCAGTAATAAAGTCGTTCCCTTTCAATCGCCTGCAGAATATGAATTAAGCTTTAAACTACCCCACAAAGGTGAAATCAAAGGTATGGGTATTAAAGAAGGTATTACCCTGATAGTCGGTGGAGGTTATCACGGCAAATCAACACTTTTAAATGCCATTGAAAGAGGGGTTTATAATCATATCCCAGGTGATGGACGGGAATATGTGGTTACCCGCCATAGTGCCTTTAAAATAAGGGCTGAAGACGGCCGCAGAGTAGAACGGGTTGATATCAGTCCATTTATAAATAATCTACCCCAGGGAGAGACAACTAAAGACTTCTCAACAGATAATGCCAGTGGTAGTACATCACAGGCTGCCAATATAATAGAGGCTCTGGAATTAGGTGCAGGTGTTTTATTAATAGACGAAGATACCTGTGCTACTAACTTTATGATCCGTGATGCCAGGATGCAGAAACTTGTTGCAGATAAGAATGAACCGATTACACCATTTATTGATAAAGTTAAACCACTCTATAATGAACACAATGTTTCTACTATCCTGGTTGTCGGTGGAGCCGGGGATTATTTTGATGTTGCAGATCGGGTTATAATGATGAATAAATACAGACCTATTGCCGTAACTGAAGAGGTTAAAGATATAGCCAGTAAATTACCTACTAAACGTGAAAGTAAGCTTAATACTTCTTTCGGCCAGATATGTCAACGTATTCCAGAACCAGCAAGCATTAATCCACGGAGAAAGGGACGGATAAAAGTTAAAACCTATGGTATGGATACAATCCAATTCGGGAGAGAAAATATTGATCTTTCTTACTTGGAACAACTAGTCAATCAGGAACAAAGCAAAACTATTGCCGATATCTTAACTTATGCCATTACAAATGATATTATAGATGGGCAAAGAACTATTAGGGAGATACTAGATAGAATATATGAGCACCTCCAACAGAAGGGCCTTAAGATTATTTCTCCTTTTAATAGTCCCGCTGGGGCTTACGTTTTGCCACGACCATATGAAGTAGGTGGCGCCTTAAACCGCCTGCGTTCACTCAAAATTAAAGATATTATCTACTGATTACGCTAAACCAAGCCCGCAGCCGATAAAAATTATTTGTGGTTTGGTTTTCCTTTGTTATATTTTCTTTATTTTCTAAATATAATAAATTATCCACAATCATTTGAAATTATCCACATTTTTCCGTGAGATATCCACAGTTTAATGTTATTTTCGCAAAATAAGTATTTTGCGAAGTTTTATTGAGAGAATATTCGACAGGGATTATCTTTTTTATTGTGCAAAACAATAAAATATTTTGTCTTTTAATTGTCATAAGGTATATATTATAGTAGTTTATATATTAATTAAGCTTTTTCTGTTGTCAAATCTTAAGATATAAACTCCTGTGGATAATTATCTCTCTTTTCTCTAAAAATAAAGAGAAAATAATCCTTTATCTTACTATTTTATCTTACTATAAGGATTATTTTCTCTGATTTATTATTTGATTTTATTGCGGCACTTTAATTTCTTGTCCAGGTTGTAATATTACACTTTCTAAAGAATTCGCCTTCTTAATTTTATTTACAATTTTCCTTAAATCATCATTCTTATCATTGTAGTTTCTGGCAATACTCCATAATGTATCCCCTTTCTTGACAATTACCTTTTCCATAACAAGGGTTTTACTACCATATGAAACAAGGTTAATAAATAGTAATAAGAAAATAACTGCTGAAATAAACAGAGCTTTTTTAAAATGTTTTTTCTTAGGTAAAGACCTCTTATATGTATTTTTAGTCTTTAGATAGTACATTTTCATCTTCATCCCCCCAAACAAACTTGTGTACTAAACAAATGTTCCTTTATATTCATATTATAACAGAACATTTGTTTTTTTGTCAAGGGTGTGCCGGATTTTTCTTGAACGACTGTTTGCTATTTCTTGCCCTCTATGCTATAATCCCATATTTGACAGTTGAAAAAGCAAAAAGCCGTATAAACCTTATAAATAAAAGGTTTCTTACGGCTTTCTTTATGTAAAAAAGTGCGTATTTTTTTAATTTTTTGTGTCTCTAATTATTTTTTTAATTTTTTTGTTAGTGATAATCTGATAGTCTGTTCTAAAACCAAAAATCTCATGTAAATTATCAGTAAAATTATTTCTGGTATAAGCAGGGATATAGCCTTCGCCTCTGGCTTCTAGAAAATTCATGTTTTTCAAATTTCGGATGATTGTTGGACAAGTAAATTCACTGTTCAGTCGTTTTTCAAGAAGTCGGTAAATCAACAATGAAATAAAACAGGTTATAAAATGAGCTTCAATGCGTTCATCTTTACTTAAGTAAACCGGTCTTGCTTTGAATTCCGTTTTTATAATTCGGAAACATTCTTCGATTTGCCAACGACCTTTGTTGACCTTTATAATCTCTGAAATATTAGCCTCTAAGTTGGTACAAATACCATAAAATCCATCGTATATCTTTTCCTTATCAATTACATCCGTGTTGATATGATAGATTTTTTTGTTGGCGATTTCGCCGTCATCTGTACAAGTCGTTGTTTTAATAAAACGGCGATAATCGTTTTGGCTTGCTTTACCTATTTTGGATGGATTGGAATCAATTTTCTTTTGAGCCCGTAAAATTTGTTCCTGTCGGATACGTCGCTGATAATTACGATATTTAAAACTAAAAGTAACAATCATTTTTTGCTCTAAGCCATTTTCTTTAATCCACCGTTCTTTATAAAAGACTTTAGAAAGCCAACGTTCTTTTTTATGGTTGTCCTTTATAGCGTTAATTTTTTCTTCCAATTCAGAAAGGTTATACAATTTTTGGCTATCTGATAAAGACCAACCCCTTGGGTTAAGGGCCCACTCTTTAAGGTGTTTCCTTAATTTTTTAACCGATTGAGTTGTGATAAAGGCACGATTACCAATATCATTAAAGCGTCGATTATTATAGGAGGCAAGACCAGCATCCGTACAAACAACAAACTTTGATAATTTAAAATCATCAATGATTTTTTTCTCTAGAGGTTTTAAAGTTGTTTGTTCATTGGTATTTCCTTTGTGAATAGAAAAGGCAAGAGGAATACCATCTCCATCCATGAAAAGGCCCATTTGTACAATGGGATTAGGACGGTGTTCCTTTGAAACTCCATACTGTTTCAATCCTTCTTCCTGCTCAATTTCAAAAAAGTAATTGGTACAATCATAGTAAAGAATACCTGTATTACGTTTGGAAACTTTTAAGCTGTTTTTATATAGAGTGCTTTGAATAAAATTAGACTCTTTTGCCAAAATATCAAGAGCTCGATAAACGTGTTGAAGATCAAAGTTTGGTGGCTCAATAAAAGTAGCTGCCTGACGATGCGTTGTTAACTTAGATGAGGGAAATAAAATACGTCCATAAACCAGTCGAGATAAGATATTATTAAGATCAAACGTAAATTTATATTTATTAGATAATCTATCACAAAGTTTATCAAGAGCAAGTTCATAATATATTTTTTGAAGAAAGAGATAACCACCATTAAAAACCCGTTGTTGGTCTTTTTTGATTTTTTTAACAGGAGAATATTTAACAATAACTTTCTGTTTTTTCTGCCGTTCTTTTTCATTCAATTCCTTAATATATTCTTTTGCCCATTGGATAGGGTCTTCTCCGTTTAACTTCTCTAATAACTCATCATATGTACCAAGTTTCTCTACAATTTTGGTTGTGCGTTTTCCTCTTACGTTTATATCCTTAATGACATAGAGAGAAGACGCATTTTTGGATTTACTAATATTCAATCGCATAAAAATTCCCCCTTATCCTTATATCATACCACATTACGGTAAATTACGCAATAGAAAAGTGGAAAATTTGACATAAAAATAAGCCTATATCAAGGCTTTCGGAGATTTTTATCTTATGCAACTGTCAAAAACCCGTACATTTTCATCTTCATCCCCCCAAACAAACTTGTGTACTAAACAAATGTTCCTTTATATTCATATTATAACAGAACATTTGTTTTTTTGTCAAGGGTGTGCCGGATTTTTCTTGAACGACTGTTTGCTATTTCTTGCCCTCTATGCTATAATACTATATAGAAAATATAAATAGCTTATTTTTTTATACTTTATAATTGTTTTAATGATAATCAAGGAGGTAAACATTCTATGGAGGAATTAACAAACAGGCAGAAATCTATCCTTTCCTTTATTCAGGAGGAAATTCAAAATAAGGGTTATCCCCCTTCTGTTCGGGAGATTGGAGATGCAGTTGGTTTAAAATCACCCGCCTCAGTTCACAGTCACCTTAAAACTCTTGAAAAATATGATTACATAAGGAGGGATCCCTCTAAACCGCGAGCAATTGAGGTCCTTTATAATAAGGATGGTATTGAAAATGTGAATAAAGAAATGATTGATATACCATTAGTAGGTACAGTTACTGCAGGGGCCCCAATACTGGCTGAAGAAAATATTGAAGACTTTTTCCCTGTACCAGTACAGTTTCTAAGCAGTTCTGCTAAAGACCTTTTTATGTTAGAGATAAGTGGAGAAAGTATGATTGAAGCAGGCATCTATGATGGTGATTATGTTATTGCTCAACGTCAGAACTATGCCAATAATAAAGATATTATCATTGCTTTACTTGAAGAAGGTGCTACTGTCAAACGTTTTTTTAAAGAAAAAAATTATATACGTTTACAACCTGAAAACAAGACAATGGAACCAATTATAGTTCCAGATGTATACATACTTGGTAAAGTAATAGGCCTTTACCGCAGGTTTGTAAGTTAATAAAATAAAAACAACCCTGGAACCACTTAATTTCCAGGGTTGTTTTTATTTTACATTACTTATAATTTACCTCCATTTAATAATTGCCTTCTCTAAGATAAAAATAAGGTAATACATTAAACCAGCAATAATACTTAAGATAATAATACTCAGCATTACCATATGTAAATTAAACACCTGACCTCCATAAACTATCAAATATCCCAAACCAGCTTGCGAGACCAGGAATTCCCCAACTATTGTACCTACCAGAGATAATCCAGTACTGACCTTGATTGTAGAAAAAATGGTTGGTATACTGGCCGGCAAAACCACTTTCAATAAGACTTGTTTCTTAGATGCCCCAAGTGTTTTCAATAGTTTAATCTTATTACCCTCTACTTCATGAAAACCATTTATAAGCATTATTATTGTAATTACAATAGACACCAGAAGTGCCATCATAATAATTGAAGTAGAATCATTTCCTAACCAGACTATTATTACTGGACCTAGAGCTACTTTAGGGATACTATTTAAGATAACTAAATAGGGTTCAAAGAGATTATATAAGAATTCTGACCACCAGAGTATTACTGCAGTGATTAGACCCAGAATAGTCCCTGATAAAAAACCAATAAAAACCTCTATCAAGGTTACTTTTATATGCAAAAACATTTTTCCATTCTGACACATATTAATAAACAGAGTCAATATTTTAGCAGGCCGGCTCATCAGAAAGGTATTAATTAATTCATAATGGGCCAATAATTCCCAGCTTATAAAAAAAATTAATAGAATTGATATCTGAAGTAAACGAATAACAAATCTTTTTTTACGGAGATTAAAAAGATAATCTCCATGGGCTTCGGTTTTAGCCTTAATGGCAAATATTTTATATAGTATTTTTTTAAACATAAATGTCTAACTCCTTCCAGATATTATTAAAATATTCCTGGAATTTTTTTACATTTCTCTTTTGAATTGGAGTTAATTTGCTGTCAAATTCTATATTAATCTCTTTTTTTATGACTGCAGGTCTATTAGATAATATAACAACACGATCACCTAATGAAATAGCTTCTGCAATATCATGAGTTACCAATATTACAGTCTTCTTATTATCTTTTAGGATACTGGCCATCTCTTCTTCCATAGTAAGTTTTGTTTGATAGTCAAGTGATGAAAACGGTTCATCAAGTAATAAAATATCTGGTTCCGGGGCAAGTGTTCTTGCCAGGGCTACCCTCTGTCTCATCCCACCTGATAATTCAGCTGGATAATGTCTAGCAAAATCCTCCAAACCATAAGTTTTCAGTAAATTCATTATCATATCATCTGTGTTTTTATTAACCATATTTTTTATCTCCAATCCTAGACTAACATTGGCAAAGACAGTACGCCATTCAAACAAATAGTCTTCCTGTAACATATAGCCAACGAGGGGGCATATATCCTTAACTTCACCTTGATTAATATAAACACTACCATTATCAGGAGGAATTAAACCACTAATAATTGATAATAATGTAGTTTTCCCACAACCACTTGGCCCAACAATACTGATGAATTCATTTTCTTTTATTGCAAGATTAATTTCTTTTATTGCCAGGGTTTCTCCTTTTATAGAGAGATATTTTTTGGTAATACCATCAAGTCTAATTATATAATCCAAGATAAATCCCCCCTGTTTTTATTTTGTTTTATTTTATAGTTTCTATAGCTTTTCTGGCAAATTCAGTATTAACCACCATCTTATAATCTACCTTTTCAGCTAATTCTCCGGCCATAATTATAATCTCTTCATAGTGTTCAAAGATTTCTTTTTCTATTAGTGGATTATTACTCCAGCTACCCTGTTCCTGGTAGCGTTGAATTACCCTGATTAATATATCTAAAGAAGTTTCTTCAAAATAGGATCCAATTAGTTCAGCAATTTCTTCAGGATTATGTTTCAAAACCCATAATTGAGCCCTATAGATTGCATTAGTAAATCTTTGAATTATCTCTGGATTATCTTTAAGAAAACTGGCTTTAGCCATATATACAGTATAAGGGACATTTCCACCGGCCTTACCAAAAGATGCTACCACATAGCCCTGTCCTGCGGCTTCAAGGGTAGAAGCTGCTGGTTCAAATAACTGTACAAAATCTCCCCTCCCACTTAGAAAAGCCCCTGCATTAGCAGTAAAATCAAGATTAGTAATTATTTCAACATCTTCACCAGGGATAATCCCCCTTTCCTTCAGAGAGTATTCTAAGACCATTTGTGGTGCTCCACCAGGCCTGTTGCCAATAATCTTTTTGTTGATTACATCTTCCCATTTAAAATCAGGCATAGGTTCTCTAGCTACAAGAAATGAACCTGCTGTACTGGTTAGCTGGGCAAAATTAACAATAAAATCTTTGGCACCCTGTTCAAAGACATAGATGGAAGGTTCTGGACCAATTAGGGCAATATCACCACTACCTGCCATAAGTGAAGCAGCGGCCTTATCACCACCCCAGGCAGTAAACAACTCAATATCTAACCCCTCATCCTGAAAAAATCCCTTCTCCATTGCTATATATTGTGGTGCATAAAAGATTGAATGAACAACTTCAATAAGTCTAACAAGTTTAAGATCATTTTCTGCAGATAATACTTGACAATGAAAAACAGACAGTAACAATAAAACAAGAAAAAAAACAGAAATTTTCTTTATCACATAGATACCCCCTTTATTTATCTGTCAAGAATATTCTATGTAATAAAAGCCAGATATGTGAAAAAAGACCTGTTACAACAGGTCTTTTAAGAAGAATATTTTTTGAGATTATGGATAACTCTAAAGGCCGACAAATATATTTACTTTCCTTGCCGCGCACTGTGGCGTCCTGCCTCTGCTTGCTGTCGAGAAATTGTCTTCCGGTGTCCTACCTCCAGACAATTTCTAGAGTCGTCCAGTAAATATATTTGTCTGAGTTAAGGTATCCTAGTATGGAACAGAATAACTTTCACCGTTTTTAAAAATTGTTATTTCTTTATAACCAATTTTCTGGGCTAAACTGGCTGCTCTTTTTATACCCTCACCTACTCTACCCGGGGAGTGGGCATCTGAACCAATTGTTATTGGTATTTTTAATTCATAAGCTCTTTTGAGAATATCTGTTGAAGGATAAAATTCATTTACTGGTTTATTACAACCATTGGTATTAATTTCAATAACAGTTCTGTTTTCCTTGATAGCCTGCAGAACCGGTTCAACAATCTCCAGGAGATTTAAATCTACTGGACGGTTATTAAATATCTTTATTAAATCCATATGTCCTATAATCTCAAACAATCCTGAAGAAACTGCCTTTTCTACCAGGTCAAAATAAGCAATATATAGTTCATCAATATCCCATTCTTTATACTCACTAACATATGCTGGATGGTCTATTTCCCAGTTTCCTACCCTATGTACAGAACCGATCGAATAGTCTAAGGGAAACCTGTTTTTTACCTGCTTAATCCATTCTTCATTATTTATTTTATAATCAAATTCTATACCAAGCCTTATTTTATCTGGATATTCAGCAGATAAATCCTCTAATATATCCCAGGAGATAGCATCAATATAATCATCATGGTCGGTAAAGCCTAACTGGGCAATACCCTTTTCTTGGGCCATTAATAAAAATTCCTTTAAATATTTATAAGAGTATTTATCTCTGATTTCCTGTTCCCCATGTCCATAAGGATGTGTATGATAATCTACTAAAAACATTTTTCAACCCCTTTATTCATTTATATACAGAGTATACCATATTAAAATCTAGAGTTAAACAAAAATTATCTCTAGGTTCTCAGCTTGAAATACCTTGCATTAAAATATTCTGAATAATAACACTCTACTTGCATTTAGTAACATATTTTTATATAATTATAAAATAAAGTAGTGAACAGGAAGGAGCTGTCTAATGGAGTAAACTGAATTTAATACTCTTTCTTCAAATATTAAGTAAATAATTTAATTTATTTGAAAGTTTTTTCTTATTTTCCAAGTAAAAATTAAGGAGTTGAATAGTTAATGTTTAAGGTTTTAGTTAGTGACTATATCTCTGAAGCAGGCATTGAAATACTCGAAAAAGAAGCTGAAGTATATTTTAATCATCAATTATCTAGAGAAGAATTTCTGGATATAGTAGGTGATTATGATGGAATTATTATCAGGAGTTTCACCAGATTGGATAAAGAAGCACTTAACAAAGCTGAAAAACTAAAAGTAATCGGCAGGGCTGGTACAGGTTATGATAATATTGATCTTGAAGAAGCTAGCAAAAAGGGTGTAGTTGTTTTTAATACACCTACTGGTAATACAATTTCAGCTGCAGAACATACTATTGCTTTATTACTATCACTATCAAGAAATATCCCTCAGGCCAATAATGCTTTACATAATGGTATCTGGGATAGAAAAAAATATAATGGAACAGAAGTCAGGGATAAAACCCTGGGTATTATAGGCCTTGGTAGGATTGGGAGTTATGTCGCTCAGTTTGCTCAGGGACTCGGTATGAAGGTAATAGCCAATGACCCCTACCTAGCACCTGAAAAAGCAGAAAACCTAAATGTACCTTTATTAGATTTTGAGGAAGTATTACAAAAATCTGATTATATATCACTCCATACTCCCCTTACTGATGAAACCTTCCATATTTTAAGTCATAAGGAATTTGCTACAATGCAGGATGATGTCAGAGTATTAAATGTAGCACGCGGGAAAAATCTTGATACAGAAGCACTTGTTGCTGCACTGAAATCTGGCAAGGTCGCCGGCGCTGGCATTGATGTATTTGAAGAGGAACCAATTGATGAAAATCATCCTTATTTTAAATATAGTGATAAGGTAGTTGTTACCTGCCATCTTGGCGGTACTACTACAGAAGCAATGGACAATGTTTCTATTGCAGCTGCTGAACAGGTCTTATCTGTACTTAAAAACGGTGGATTACCAGAATCACCGTTAAATATCTTTGCTATTAATTCCAAAGATATGAATAAAGCTAAACCATATCTAAAGTTAATTAATAAATTAGGTAATTTTCTGGCCCACTGGAAGGGACATGAAAGGATTAAAAATATTGAAGTCGAATATGGTGGTGAAATAACTGAACAGCAATTAAAGCCTTTTACAACTTCTCTGCTTAAAGATATCCTTGACCCTATCCTGGACCACAGAGTTAATCTGGTTAATGCCTATCTAGTAGCAAAGGAAAGGAATATTTCTGTAAAAGAAAGTTATATTGATAAACCAGATGGTTTAAATAATATAATCAAGATTAAAATTACTACTGCTCAAGATGAATATAGTATTGCTGGAACATCTCTTTCTATCGGACATAGGGTTATAGAGATTAATGGGTTCAGGGTTGACCTTAATCTAAATGGAAAATTCCTGGTTGCAAATTATCAGGATAGACCAGGTATTATTGGTAAGGTAGGTACTATTTTAGGTGATAAAAATATCAATATCGCCAGCATGCAGGTCGGCCGCAAAAAAGAACAAGGGCAAGCAATTATGTTAATCCAAACAGATACCAAACCAAGTGATGAAATAATGTCCCAGATCAAAGATGAACTCAACTTAAATGAATTAACCTTCCTTGAAATATAAAATTTAATTTAATTCTAAATTCTAAAAAAGCTGTCTCATTTAAAATATGAGACAGCTTTTTTTAATCAATCATCCCTTAATAGTTTCTTCACAAGACTACCAGCCCTGTTCGCCTGGAAAAAAGCCTTGATATAATGACCGGTATCATAATATATAACCGCCAAAATTAGTCGTGAATGCTCATTCTCTTTCACTTCCAGGGCTTTTTCACAGGTTTCAATAGCAAGTTCATTATTATCAATTTCCTTATATACCAGAGCAAGATAATTCCGTATCCAGATATTATCTGGTTCAAGCTCAATAATACGTTTAAAATAATCTATTGAAATAGTATATTCTTTGTTAATCGAAGCACCGAAGGCAGCATAATTTAATGATAATATATCCTCACTCTGTAGAGTAATCCCCTCTAAATAAGGAGAAACCACCTGATTAAATTCATCTATTGAAACAGTATCCTCTATCTCTTCAAAGGTATCTAAGGCCTCTTCAATCATCCCCAGATTTGCTAAGGCAATACTATAGCGAAATTTGGCCATGATATTATCAGGTTCTTTCTCTACCAATTGCAGACTATCTTCTTTGAGTCTATTCCAGTCTACTTTTTCTACTGCATAGATTTTGTTAATAGGCAAAGTTATCATAAAACAAAATAATAGAAGAAAAATAGTTTTTTTAATTAATGCCACCCCCTGATGCTACAACTAAACTGTGCTTAATATTAAAATTCTATCTTGCTGTCTTTAAGTCTCTGTAAAGCCTCTTTTATCCTTTCTTCTTTGACAGTTAAAGCAATTCTTACATAGCCTTCTCCATATTCACCATATCCATTACCAGGTGTAAAGAATATTCCGGTGTTTTCAAAGACATATGTAGAAAAATCGGCAGCACTATATCCCTGAGGGACTTTTGCCCAGATATAAAAACTGGCCTTATTGGCTTTTATTTTCCAACCCAGGTCATTTAAACCCTTAGTCAGCAGATCACGCCTTCTGGTATATATTTCATTCATCCTGGCAATATTCTCTTTAGAATTTTTCAAGGCCTCTATTCCAGCATACTGTACTGCTTCAAAAATCCCAGAGTCGATATTGGTTTTAATCCTTCCCAGGGCTTCTATTACATCTTCATTACCAACTGCCCAGCCGACCCTCCAACCAGTCATATTAAAAGGCTTGGAAAGAGAGTTAAATTCAATACCTACTTCTTTAGCACCTTCAAACTGAATAAAACTGGGTGGATTATAACCAGCCAGTCCTATTTCACTATAGGCGGCGTCATGGGCAATAATAATATCATGTTGACGGGCAAATTCTATTATTTTTTTATAAAATTCTTCACTGGCCACTGCCCCAGTAGGGTTGTTAGGGTAATTTATATAAAGTAATTTTGCCTTATCAGCAGTCTCTTTACTAATCTTATCAAGGTCTGGTAAAAAATCATTTTCCTCCAACAGTGGCATCATAACCGGTTCTCCACCAGCCAACAAAACAGCTGTTTTATATACTGGATACCCAGGGTCAGGAACCAGAGCTAGGTCACCAGGATTGATATAACAGAAAGGCAAGTGTGCTATACCTTCCTTTGAACCAATTAATGAAACAACCTCTTTATCAGGATCAAGGTCAACTTCATAATTATCTTGATACCAGTCAGCTACTGCTTTTCTATAATCATATAAACCCTCATATGAAGGATAACTATGTGTTGATGGGTCTTTAACACTCTCTATCATTTTATTAACAATATTATCTGGTGTTGGCAGATCTGGATCACCAATACCAAAACTGATTACATCTTTACCTTTACTCTTAGCCTTAGCAATCATTTTATCAATTTCTGCAAACAAATATGGTGGTAAATTTCTTATCCTATCTGAATTTTCCATTATAATTTCCCTCCTATAATTCTATTTCTCCTTCAAATACTGTTTCAGCTGGTCCTGTCATATAAACATCACTACCCTGATTTGACCACTCAATTACTAGGTCTCCACCTGGTAAATGAACCAGGACTTCATTATCAAGATAAGCATTTTTTATACCAGCTACAACCGCAGCAGAGGCACCAGTTCCACAGGCCAGCGTAATTCCAGCACCTCTTTCCCATACCTTCATTATAATCTCAGACCTATTAACTATCTTAATAAACTCCACATTGCTTTTCTCAGGGAAGATTTTATGATTTTCCAGTTTCGGACCCCATATTTCAAGTGGAAATTTATCCAGTTCTTCTTCAAAAATAATAGTATGTGGATTACCCATTGAAACACAATTAATTAATAGCTCCTCCCCATCAACAAGCAGAGGATATTCCTTAATATAATCAGAGGTATTATCAATTTTAACTGGTATTTCCTCTGTTTTAAAATGTGGTCTGCCCATATTAACCCTGACCTGGCTTGTCTTATTATCAATTTTCAGTATTTCAGGTGTAATTATACCAGCCAGGGTTTCGATTTTTAATAGCTTTTCAGCTGTTAAACCATATTGATGGAGGTAATGAGCAAAACAACGGATACCATTACCACACATCTCTGGTTCACTACCATCTGAGTTAAAGATTCTCATCCTGAAATCATACTTATTACTTTCAGGGGGGAGGATTACTATTAACCCATCTCCACCAATCCCAAAATGTCTATCACAAAGTTTAACAGCCAGTTTATTATAATCAATTTGAGCAGATTCAAATCCCTTTACCATCACAAAGTCATTACCTGCACCATGTGCTTTTAAAAATTTGATCTTCATATTTTCGCCAACCTTCTTATTCTACTTTAAATATGTCTTCAATTTCTTCTTGAGGAATAATAGTTGAAATTGCATGCTTATATACCATTTGTGTTTTTTTGTCATTTTTTAATATAATAGTGAAGTTATCAAAACCAGCAACCATACCATTAAGTTGATAGCCATTCATTAGAAAAATGGTAACCCCTATCTTTTTCTTCCTCACAGCATTTAAAATATTATCCTGTAGATTTAGTTGTTGTTTCATAAAACTAATACCTCCTTTACCCCTGTTATATTTACTTTCTACAATTTAATGAAAAATCCTGCTTATAATATTAATTTTTAACTTTTGTTAAATAATATCAATTACTTCTATCACAAATAATGCATTTACCTTCTTCCATACTATTTTCTAATATTACCAGTTCTGCTTCCCTGATACCTAATTCTTTCCCCTGTTTTCTACCATTACGTACCCCAAGATTATAAGCAACTAAAATAGCAGCCAGAAAAAATATAATAAAATATATCATATTAACCTACCTATTTGATATTTTTTTAAAAGCCAGAGACTTAGATAAATAATACAGGAGGCAAGTGAAAAATAAATCATTTTTAGCAAACAGAAATTAAAAACTAAAATAAATAAAATTATAAAGATGATCAATCCATTGAGATGACCAAGTTTATTTATCAAATTATCTTTTTTGATATAAATTTCCTTTTTATAATCCAGGTAATCATCAACAAACTGCAGAATTAAGACTAATATTATTGAGGTAATTACCTCTCTTAAACTTGTAAGATAGATTGCTATGACAATAAGAATTAGTCCCTCCTGCCATCCCCTGAGCCTGGAAGGTAGTTTATCAGCAGCTGTTGAGGACATCCCTAAGAGATAACTTGCTGAAAAATAACTTACTGATTCAGCAAAATTAAGATGAAGGGCAAAAATCATTATAACTAATGAATATGGTAAAATTCCTTTCTTCAGGACAGATGTAAGGTTCCAATCCTCCTGTAAAATATCAATCTCCCGGTCTAAAAAGTCATCCATCATCTTGATCACAAAGCCAATTAAAATTACACCAGCCAACCTTTCAAACATAGCTTAACACCAATTTCTTTACTTCTTTAAAACCAGTCTGATATAATGCTGATATCGGTATAATTATTTTATCCCTTATCTTTTCCCGTAATACTTCCAAATTAGTGTAGGAAGATGATAAATCCATTTTATTAACTAAGACAGCATAATTTTTCTCCAGAGAGGCATAATCCATGATCAATTTATCAACAGGAAAAAGAACCCTGTCAGCTGTAGTTCTTATATTAGTAATATCAATAATATGTAAAACCATTTTACTCTCTCTTAAAAGTCTTATCGTTTTAGCCATAGCTAATCTCACCTCTTCATCTGGATTTATTCCACTGCTCAAACCACAGCTGTCAATGATATTCAACTCTTTAAAAGATTTACCCACAGGTATTTCCATCTTTATTGACTGAATTTCTCTTGTATAATTACTATCTACTGAGATTAATTTTCTTCTGGCTTCAACAGGTGAAAAAGTTGTTATCGAGGTATAACCAGCTGTCTGTCGAACATTAAATTTCAATTCCTTTAAACCCATATATTCTGCAAAATTAATAACAAAACAGGTCTTCCCCACATTAGGCAAACCTGTAACAAGACATTCACTCATGTTTGCCCTCCCCCCAGGCCAGATCTTCTTTTCTAATGTATATTAGCTCCCTACGGTTTATTTTGTTTGCCTTGATTATTCTTAAAGCCTGTTGTCTAATAGATTTCTCCACAAGGTTTCTGACTGTTCTAGCATTACCACTTATTTCTCCTTCATTATTAAGTATCTCTGTCAAAACCCGGTAAATAAAATGTTTGCTTTCTTTATCTAATATATATTCGCGCTGCTTATACATTATTTCTGCAATCTTTACTAATTCATCCACCGAATAATCTGGAAAATCCAGTTGGAGGGCAAACCTGGATTTCAAACCAGGATTTGTATCAAGGAAAAAATCCATTTCATGACAATAACCTGCCAGAATGATAATTAATTCATCTTTATGGTCTTCCATCATCTTAACCATTGTATCAATAGCCTCTTTACCAAAATCCTTTTCACCACCCCTGGCAAGGGAATATGCTTCATCAATAAAAAGTACTCCACCTAAGGCCTTCTGAATTAATTTTTTTGTTTTCTGGGCAGTATGCCCAATATACTCGCCTACTAAATCAGACCTCTCAACTTCCAGTAAATCACCATTTTTAAGAAAACCTACTTCTTTAAATATCCTACCTATTAACCTTGCCATAGTGGTTTTACCAGTGCCTGGGTTACCTTTAAAGATCATATGCATCACAATTGCGTGACTATTAAGTTGATAGCTTTCCCTTAATTTTTGAACCTGCAGAAAGGCCAGATATTCACGAACAAGTTTTTTTACTTCATTTAAGCCTATCAGGGCATCCATTTCATCTAATACTTGCTCAAGCTTATTTTCTTTTACCTCAGTTATCTGTCTGTCTATTTTCTGATATGAGATGTGAGTTTCTATGTTGTTTTTATTATTAAGTTCTTCAGAACTACCCATCAATAATGAAAATGCCCTGGAAATACTTATTTCACCTTTTTTAAAACGGTCAATTATTATATTGTGGTTTAAATTATCTTGAGGATGATACATTTTTATCACCCCATTTTTAAGGATACATCTACATTATATGCATTAATAACAAAATGTGTTAATATGAAATAAAAAAACAATCCGATTATAATTATCGAATTGCTAAAAAAATAATTCGCTCTCATTGATATAATTAATTATCTCCTTTAAAGCCTCTTCAGAATCAAGTAGTGATAGGTTGATCCATTTTATGCTTTTATCCCTTCTAAACCAGGTTAACTGCCTTTTAGCATAGTGTCTGGTATCACGTTTTAATACCCTGACAGCTTCAGCAAGGTCATATTCCCCCTTTAGATAACTAATAATTTCTTTATATCCTAAACCCTGTAGAGCAGTACCACTTATCTTAAAACCATCCTCTAATAATCTTTCCACTTCTTCAATTAAGCCATCTTCTATCATTTTATCAACGCGTTGATTTATCCGCTTATATAATTCACTGCGTTCCCTATGTAGACCGATCTTTAATGATTTATACCTATCAGGTGTTTCAGTCTGTTTTTTCTTAAAATAGCTAGTAGTTTTACCTGTTTCTTCATATACCTCAATTCCCCTGATAACCCTTCTAAGGTCGTTAGGATGTAATTTATCTGCCAGCTCAGGGTCTATCTCTTTTAATTTGTTATGAATATATATATTACCCTTATCCTCAGCTTCTTGAAAGAGTTGACTACGCAATTTTTTATTTATCTTCATCTCCGGAAATAAAAAACCCCGCATAACTGATTTAATATATAGACCTGTTCCACCTACCAGCATTGGTCTTGTTCCCCGTTTAACTATCTCTGGAATTAATTTATCTACCAATGTCTTATAATCAGCAACTGAAAAATCATCATCAGGTTCAATAATATCTATCATATGGTGTCTTACAACTTTTCTGTCCTCATTACTTACTTTAGCAGTACCAATATCCATCCCTCGATAAATCTGCATAGAATCAGCTGATATAATTTCAAATTTCATTCTTCTGGCTATTTTCAGAGAAAGACCTGTCTTACCAACACCTGTAGGGCCAAGTAAAACAAGTAAGGGATACCTCTTACAACTTTCCATCAAATCAACTCCTATTTACGCCCCAGACCCCTTTTTATATCATCTAAACTTATATTCACTATAATAGGTCTACCATGTGGGCAGCGGTAAGGGTTACTGGCCTTAATTAATCCCTTAATTAATTCATCAATTTCTTTTTCTGCCAGATGTTTACCGGCCTTAATAGCCCCACGGCAGGACATATATTTAATAACTTGATCCAGTAAGTCTGATTTATTACCCGTCTTTCCCTTTTTTAAAATACTATCTACTATTTCTTCGACAATCACTTTAATAGGTCTATTCTTTAGAAAGGAAGGAACTCCCTGAACAAGTATACTGTTACCACCAAAAAAATCAATATTAAACCCTAAGCGTTTTAAATCTGTTAAATATTTTTTAACAAGTTCAATCTCTTCTGCAGTAAAATCAATCCTGACAGGCAGTAATAAGGCCTGGGTATTTATTTGTTCATCAGCAAATTTATTTCTTATCTTTTCATAAAGAATACGTTCATGGGCATTATGTTGATCAATTATGATCAAACCATCACTACCTTCTGTTACCAGGTATGTATTATAGAGCTGTCCCAGAAAATTATTTATTACTAAATCATTATTATTATCTTTATCTATATTTTTATTAAAAGGCTTATTATTTTCTAAACTATCTTTTTCTTCACTTACTTTACATAGTTTTAGATTTTCCTTTACTGCAGTTTGTTTTCTATACTTGTTTAACCTGGGGGGCATGTCAGCAGTTTTTTCTTTATAATTATTCCTAATAAAATCCCCTTTAAAATTTTCTTGATATTCTTTAGATTCACTATCTTCAATACCCTGTTTAAGTTTATTATCATTTATTAGTGATAGTCTTTCTTTTTTAGGACTTAAATGCTTTTTCTTGATTTTAGGTATTAGGTCTTTTGTTTGCAAGGTCTTTGATATACCTTTTTTTAGCACATCCTTAATTATCCCGTCACGACTAAATTTAACCTCTCGTTTAGTAGGATGAACATTCACATCAATCAATATTTGATTTAAAACTACATTTAAAAATACTACTGGGTATTTCCTAGCTGGTAAAACTCCATGATAGGCTTCTTCAACACCCTGGCTAAGGGTTCTACTATTTACTACCCTCTTATTAACAAAAAAAACCTCATAGATACGTGAAGAACGGGAGATTGTCTGATTACCTATCAGACCAGTTAACCTGATATATCTATCCTCATAATCAATAGGGGTAAGATTACTGGCAATTTCACTACCGTAAAGTGTATAAACAGCATCAATTAATTTACCAGTACCAGGTGTTTTATACACTTCTTTATGATTATGTATTAATGTAAACTTAATATCTGGATAAGCCAGTGCTTCACGGGTTACTATCTTACTTATATGAGCAAACTCTGTATTAACCTTTTTAAGATATTTGTATCTGGCTGGTGTATTATAAAAAAGCCCTGTTACCTCTATATCTGTTCCAGCTGGAATACCTACTGGTACCTGCCCAAGAACTGAACCACCCTTTAATTCCATTTTGATACCCTGCAATTCACCAGCAGTCCTTGATTTTATTACAACATTACTAACCGATGAGATACTGGCCAGGGCCTCTCCCCTGAACCCAAGTGTCTTAATCGAATAGAGATCATTTATTTCTTCTATCTTACTGGTAGCATAACGAGAAAAGGCCAGCTCCATTTCATCAGCTGGAATACCACTGCCGTCATCTTTGACACGTATTTTTTCCCTGCCGCCTTCTTCAATCTCTATTAAAATATTTTTACTACCAGCGTCAATGGAATTTTCAAGTAGTTCTTTAACTACTGATGCCGGACGTTCCACTACTTCTCCAGCTGAAATTTGATTAGCAACTGATTCAGGCAATTGTTTAATTTTGGTCATTTATCTCCTTGACCTCCTGTTGTAACTCATAAAGAAAATTCAATGCCTCTAAGGGAGTTAAATTGATAATGTCTTTTTCTTTTATTTTTTTACAAATCAATTTATTACTTTCAAATAAAGAGAGTTGTTTTCTATCTATCTCTTGAACTGTATTATTTGAAATAAGCATATTTTCTTTATTAGTTTTAGTCAAATCTTCACCACTGACAGCAACTTCCTTTATTTCATTATCATTCTGTTCCAGCTGTTTTAATATCTGCCGGGCATTATTAATTAATTCATCAGGTAATCCTGCCAGTCTAGCTACCTCTATCCCATAACTTTCATTAGCCTTACCCTGAACAATCTTATGGAGGAAATGAACACCATTATTGTCTTCCTCCACAAGAACACTATAATTTTTAATCCCGTTAAATTCCTCTTCAAGCCTTGTTAATTCATGGTAATGGGTGGCAAATAGTGAACGGGCACCTATTTCCCGGGGGTCATTGATATACTGACTGACTGCCCAGGCAATACTAAGGCCGTCATAAGTACTGGTTCCCCTGCCGACCTCATCTAAAATAATCAGGCTTTTCTGTGAGGCATTATTAACTATATTGGCAACTTCATTCATCTCTACCATAAAGGTGCTCTGGCCAGTTGTCAGGTCATCACTGGCCCCTACTCTGGTAAATATCCTATCTACCAGACCTATTACTGCCTTACTGGCAGGCACAAAACTCCCTATCTGAGCCATAAGGACAATTAAAGCAACCTGTCTCATATAAGTAGACTTACCTGACATGTTGGGACCTGTAATTATCAAAAACCTATTTTCTTCATTATCAAGGATAGTATCATTGGGAACAAAATTCTCGTTAAGCATTTTCTCTACTACTGGATGCCGCCCCTGTTCTATGTTTATTTCATTACTATCATTTATGACCGGAGAAACATAATCATTCTCGATAGCGCTCAGGGCAAAAGAGCTTAATACATCTGCAGTTGCAATAATTCCTGCACTTTTTTTAATGCGCTGGATATTATCAGCAACCTTATCCCGTACTGAAACAAAAAGCCTGTATTCCAGGTCATTAATCTTATCTTCTGCCCCCAGAATCATTGCTTCCTTCTCTTTTAATTCAGGGGTAATATATCTCTCACTATTGGCCAGGGTCTGTTTGCGAGTATAATCATCAGGCACTTTGTCCAAATTTGCTTTAGTAACCTCAAGATAATAACCGAAAACCTTATTAAAACCAACCTTAAGTGAAGAAATACCAGTTCTTTCCCTCTCTGATTTCTGTAGATTAGTAATCCAATCTTTACCTTCACCACACATAGTTCTTAATTGGTCAAGTTCCTCATTAAAACCTTTTTCAATGATCCCACCTTCACGGACTGTAGTAGGTGGTTCTTCTACCAGGGCCTTTGTTAATAATTCACCAAGGTCATCCAGGGTATCAATTTCATCACATAAACCTGATAATAGATGGGAATCCTCAAATAGCGATAAGGCCTCAAAAATAAATGGTAGTTTTGTTAAGGAGTACCTTAAGGCAGTCAGATCCCTGGCATTTGCTGAACCATAGGTAACCTTTGTTAAGATACGTTCTAAATCATAGACACCATCCAGGGCATCCCTTAATTTTTGAAGGAAGATAAAATTATCCTTTAGTTCCTCTACCGCCTCTAATCTCCTATCAATTTCTTCTTTATTTATCAAGGGTTGATTGATCCATTTCCTGATCAACCTCCCTCCCATAGAAGTTACTGTTTTATCAAGTACATCCAGCAGACTACCGTTTTTACGGTGACTTCTAATAGTGGAAGTAAGTTCCAGATTTTTTCTAGTAGCAGTATCCAATACCATATAATTATTCAGAGTATACAATGATATTTTATCAAGGTGTTTAAGACTTCTCTTCTGAGTATTATTAATAAAATGAAGTATTTCCCCGGCGGCAGCAACTGCAGCCGGCATGTCTTCTATTCCAAAACCAATCAGTGACTGAATTTTAAAGTGTTTTTGCAAGATTTCATACGATTTTTTGAGATTAAATATTTCCCTTTTATTTATCAAAATTTTGTTTACCTGTTGATAGTTATTCAGAAATTCCCCATCTGCCAGATCTTCTTCTACTATGATCTCAGTCGGCCTTATCCGGTCAATTTCATCCCACAGCTTACTGCTCTGTGTTTTAAAAAGCTCTGTTACATAAAAATCACCAGTTGATATATCAATATAAGAAAAGCCAATAATATCTTCATAATAAACAGCCGCAGCCAGGAAATTGTTGTTTTTGTCTTCCAACATATCATTTTCAATAACTGTCCCAGGTGTGATAACACGTATAACATCCCTCTCAACTATACCACTGGCTTCATCAGGGTCTTCTATCTGCTCACAGATAGCAACTTTATAACCATTCTTAATTAGCTTAGCAATATAAGTATCTGCTGAGTGATAAGGGACACCAGCCATAGCTGCTTTTTCTCCACCACCCTTATTCCTGGCTGTTAAAGCAAGATCCAGTATCCGGGCAGCAATTTCGGCATCCTCAAAAAACATTTCGTAAAAATCACCCAGTCGATAAAAAAGTATTGAATCCTGATATTTCTTTTTAATAGATTTATATTGTTTCATCATAGGGGTTAATTCCGCCAAATTTAATCACCTCATATAAAAATAAAACTAAACACTAATAATTTCACCATATAGATTAAAACTCTTTACATCAGTTATCCTTACCCTAATAACTTTACCAATAATGTCTTTTCTCTTGGGAAATAATACTAATTTATTTTTCCTATCTCTACCACAAAACACCTCTGAATTATTCTTGCTTTCACCTTCAACCAGAACTTCAACTTCCTGGTTAAGTAAATCCCTGTTTATTTCTAAACTAATTTCATTCTGCAGTTCCATTAGCCTTGCCAGACGTTCTTTTTTTATCTCTTCAGCTATCTGATCTTCCATTTTAGCAGCAGGGGTACCTGTACGACTGGAATATATAAAAGTAAAAGCACTATCAAAACGTACTTCCTCAACCATATCGAGTGTATCCTGAAAATCCTCTTCACTTTCACCGGGGAAACCAACAATAAAATCGGTAGTAATACTGGCCTCAGGTATGGTCTGCCGGATCATCTTGATCAGGTCCAGATATTCCTCCCTGGTATATCCCCTGTTCATCTTCTTTAAAATCTGGTTGCTCCCCGATTGAATGGGCAAATGGAAATGTTCACATACCTTATCTGAGCTATTGATAACTTCAATTAATTCTGCATTAAAATCCCTGGGGTGTGAAGTCATATAACGAATACGCTCAATACCAGTTACTTTATCTATTTCTTCAAGTAGGGAAGCAAAATCTATGTTCCCAGCCAGGTCCTTACCATATGAATTCACATTTTGACCTAAAAGGGTTATTTCGATAACCCCATCTTCTGCTAATTGAGTAACTTCCTTTACTATGTCCTTTAGTGGTCTGCTTCTCTCCCGACCCCTGACATAGGGTACAATACAGTACGTACAAAAATTATTGCAGCCCTGAATAATTGAAACCCAGGCTTTTTTATCATCCTCTCTGCTAGACGGCAGGTCTGGAATTAGACCTTCTTCTTTATCCCAGACTTCAACAATACGTCCCCGTTCCTTCTCAATAGTACTAATTAGATCAGGGAGGTGATGAATATTATGTGTCCCAAAGATTAAATCAACCTGGGGGTATTTTTTATATAATTCCTCAACAGCCTCATTAGACTGCATCATACACCCCCCTACAGCAATAATAAGATCGGGGTCTTTATCTTTAAGCCGTTTTAGTGAACCAATCTTTCCATATACCTTTAATTCAGCATTTTCCCTTATTACACAGGTATTTAAAATTATAAGGTCAGCCTCTTCCATTTCCTCTGCCTGATGATAACCAATCTCTTCCAGCATACCACCCAGGAGTTCGGAGTCATGAACATTCATCTGGCAGCCATATGTTATGATAAAATAAGTCTTTGTTTCTTTCATTTCCTTCATCATATTCCTCCTGTATCTTACAATTACTACTTATTATTCTACCATTATTACTTACTTTATGCAATTTTATAGTTATTACAGGTAAGAAAAAGGCCATAATATATTAATTATGGTCTTTCAATAAATAATATTTATTATATAGATTATAGCTAATAATGTTTCAACTTATCAAGGTCATCATTTTTACCCATTACAACTAATACATCCCCCTCTAAGACTTTGTCATTGGCACCAGGGGTAATATTCAACTCTTCTCCACGTTTTATAGCCATAACATTAATATTAAATTGACTCCTTAATTTTAATTCAGCTAGTGTATTCCCCAACATATTAGGGGTAGCTATTATTTCTATTACACTATAATCAGGAGCAAACTCTATATAGTCAAGTACATTAGAAGATATTAGATTATGGGCAATTCTTACTCCCATATCTCGTTCAGGATAAACCACCCGGTCTGCACCAACTTTACTTAAAACCTTTCCATGGAGGGCATCCTGTGCCTTAACAACTACATAGGGAACACCTAGTTCCTTAAGAATAAGTGTGGATAGAATATTAGCATGTATATTATCACCTATACTTATTACAGCAACATCAAAATTGCGGACCCCCAGTGTTCTTAAAGCCTCTTCATCTGTAGCATCTGCTTCAACAGCATGGGTAACCTCATTAGCTATCTCCTGAACCCTTTCTCCATTTGAATCAATAGCCAGTACATTATAATCATTTTCAGCCAGTGTTTTGGCAACACTTAAACCAAACCTTCCTAAACCAACTACAATAAACTGTTTCATGAAAATCCCCCTCATCCCAGATATAATAATTATCCGATTAAGATATCTTCCGCTGGATATCTAATTTTCTTATATTCCCTTCTACCAAGAGCTACAGCCAGGGTTACAGGACCAACCCTACCAACAAACATAGTAAATATTATAAATAACTTGCCAATATTACTCAAACGAGCAGTAATTCCAGTAGATAACCCCACTGTCCCAAAAGCTGAAAAAACCTCAAAAATTATCTGAATAAAAGAAAACTTTTCTGTTGATGACAGCACAATTGTTACCACAGTAATTAATAAAAGTGAGATAACAACAACTGTTAAGGCTTTATAGATATCCTTATCTCTAAATCTTCGCCCAAAAGCCTCTATATCCTCTTTACCAACTGACATATTATAGATTACAATAAGTAGGGTGACTATAGTGGTTGTTTTAACACCCCCACCAGTGGAACCAGGTGAAGCACCAATAAACATGAATAATATTATTATAAAAAGTGTCACATCTCTTAATCTTTCAATTGGAATCGTATTAAAACCAGCTGTTCTAGGTGTTACCCCCTGAAAATATGAACCTAATAATTTACCCTTAAGACTTAAATTACCTATTGTAGCAGGGTTAGTATATTCCAGAAAAAAGAAAGAAAATGTACCAAGAATAATTAAAATCAATGAGGTGTTTAAGACAAGCCTACTATGTAAAGAAAGATTCTTTAGCCCTTTACTAAAGACCTCATCAATAACAATAAAACCAATCCCACCTATAATAAACAAAAAAGTAATAACTATATTTATATATGGTATATTAACAAAATCAAGCAAACTATTGCCGAAAAGATCAAAACCAGCATTGTTAAAGGCTGAAATAGCATGAAATACTGCAAAATAAACAGCCCGGGCAGAAGGCATTATCTTTTTAAAGTAAAGAAAAAGAAGCAAAGCCCCCAGGGCCTCAGTAGTAAAGGTTAATATTATGATATATTTACTT